>JBEEJN010000062.1:0-30913 GCA_041169165.1 Pseudomonadota bacterium | reverse complement strand
GGACATGCCGTGCTGGAACTGGATGGGGTTGCTGGACATGGCGCCGACTCCTCGAAAAGAGGCTGTCAGCCTATGCCACCGCTGGCTCACCACGTGAGCTTGGCGGAGGATGGTTTCGAATCAGGTAGTGGATTGACGGAGTCCGACGCCTTGTTCGAGCCCCGGCGCTGCCCGACTTGAGGCAGCTGTTTTGAATGCGACATCTGTTACGGCGCGTGCTCGGACAACGCCAGCGCGAAACTCGACGCCGGGCTGCGCTTCGAGATCAATGCTGATTACTGCAAGGGCTGCAGGGTCCGCGCGGCGGAATGTCTGTGCGGCGCCATAGAAATGGTGATCGCAATCATTTAACTGCCGGACTGCGGCGGGTGATCCAGCCACCGCAGTATTGTTGCGAACAGGATATCGGGAGCCATTGGCTTTGCTATGAAATCGTTCATTCCAGCGTCCAGGCAATTGGCCCTGTCTTCGGCAAAGGCGTTGGCAGTGATGGCTAGAACGGCCACATGCTGCCGTTTGGCAAGTAGGCGGATTCGGCGTGTTGCTTCGAGTCCGTCCATGTGAGGCATTTGTATGTCCATCAGGATCAGGGCGTAATCAGTCTGGCTTGCCATTTCCAGCGCCTGCACGCCGTCTTCAGCCGAGTCAACCACCAGTCCCAGATCAGTCAGCAGGTTCAACGCGATGTCGCGGTTGGTTGGTTCATCGTCGACCAGCAAAATGCGAGTGCCACGATATTTTTGAGCAATCAGGCGCTCGGCATTCACGAGCCGGTCAGGGCGCAAGGCGACCTGCTCCGCCGTTGATTTTCGTACCCTGGCCGTGAACCAGAACGTGCTGCCTGCTCCCGGTGTGCTCGTTGCACCCGCGTCACCCCCCATCACCTGGGCAATCTTGAGCGTGATAGCCAACCCGAGGCCAGTGCCGCCGTATTTGCGCGTCATCGTGTTGTCTGCCTGCTCAAACGACTTGAACAGGCGGTCTTGCGCATTTGGATCAAAGCCAATGCCAGTGTCCGACACCTCGGCTCTCAATAACACCTCGGTCGCGTCGAGGTCGCTGCACGACAGGCGCACAGTGATGTGCCCAGTGTCAGTGAACTTCACTGCATTGCTCAGGTAATTGAGCAAGGCCTGTTGCAGGCGCACCGGGTCGCCCAGCAGTCCGATGGGCGTGCAATTGATGACTCGGTGAATCTTCAGCCCTTTTGCGCTGGCGCTAGCTTGCACCATGCTGATGGCGTTTTCGACGATCTGCGCCGGGTGCAGCCAAACTTCTTCGAGCTGCAGTTTTCCGGCTTCTATCTTGGATAGATCAAGGACTGCGTTGATGATATCGAGCAGGTGTCTACCTGCTTGGTCGATGCGGTCGAGACGCTCATGCTGTTGCGTCGTCATCGCCGAACGACGCAGGATATAGGACATGCCTGTGATGGCGTTTAAGGGTGTGCGGATCTCATGGCTCATATTGGCCAGAAATGCACTCTTGGCAATATTGGCGGTTTCCGCGGCCTGCTTGGCCGCGAACAGCTCGGCGGTGCGCTGCGTCACAAGAGTTTCCAGGTGATGGCGGTAGGTATTGAGTTCGTCCTCGTTGCGCTTGCGCTCTGTAATATCGCGTGTCAGCCCCAGCAGATAAGTGTCCGTGCCATCACGCAGCGGCACAGCGTTGGACTCCAGCCAGCGTCGCGTACCTTTCAGCCCGATGATCTCGAACTCGAGCGTTTGATTCTCACCCTTCATCACCCGTTTCAGCATGTTGCCAAAAGCCGTCCGATGTTCGGGCACGACGATGTCGCCCACCGCGTGCCCGAGCAAGGATTGCAGTGATTCCGCCTCGATCATGGCCAAGCCGGCCGGATTCATTTCGACCAGATTTCCCGTGCGGTCCAGCACCTTGATGCAATCCGGATTGGATTCGATGATCGTGCGCAGGCGGTTTTCGCTTTGCACCAGGCGCTGTTCAGCGAGTTTTTCGTCGGTGATGTCCTGTATCGTGCCCACCAGGGCCATGGGCTGACCGCCCGCATCGTATTGAACTTCGCCGCGGCCATGGACCCAGCGTTGAACCCCGCTGGCCTGGTGGATGATCCGATATTGCTTGTCAAACGTCACGCCCTTGCCGATGACCTCTTGAGTGACATAGGCCGCCAGGCCATCGCGCTCTTCTGTTGGTATGAGTTGCAGCCAGCCGGCCAGGCTGCGGTCATATTGGGTGGGTATGCCAAAAATCGCGTCCATGGTCGGCGACGACACCCAGTGATCCTGCGCAAAATTGAAGTTGTACGAACCGATGTGCGCCACGCGTTGTGATTCACGCAATCTGTATTCGCTTTCCTGCAACGCCGCATGGGCAGTATTTTGGCGTCGCCATACCGTCAGGATCGACCAAGTCAGAACCGAGCTCAACAGCACGAATGCGGCCATCAAGGCGCCTTTTTTCAAATTTGCCTCGCCCCACTCGCGCAAATAATCTTTCGGCGACATGCCGACGGCGACCAAGAACGGTAGTTCGGCAGTACGAACAAAAGAATAGATTCGTTCCTGTCCGTCGATGGCGTTATGGGTAAATAATGTTCCTTTGCGTACGCCAGCCTGCACGGCGTCGGTGAGTTCTGGCGTGGTTTTCGAGCTGCCGGTTTGGGCGTCTGGCAACGCAATATTTGGATATCGGGCGACGATGGCCAGATTGGTATGGCGGAGCGCTGCCGCACCATGTTCGCCTATCTGCAAGCCAGCCAGCAGGTCCTGGAATGATTCGGTCAAAACAGCCGCCGTGACCACGCCGCCAAAACTGCCGTCGCGATTCTTGATGGCGCGTACGAAGGCAATGGTCCACCGTCCGCTGATCTTGCCTTGCAGCGGTGGGGAAATGAACATGCCGATGTCGGGGTTGCGTTTAAGCAGCGGAAAAAAATCGCGGTCGGCGTACGATTTGAGATTATTTCGGTCGACTCCCTTACCCCAGCGTACCGCACCGCTCGCATCGGTCATGCGAATACCGTCAACTTCGGAAAGTCGTTCTTCATAACGGCTCAGCAAGGCGTCGGTTTCATCATCAGTTGCGCTGCTTTGCATGTTTGAGTGTTCAACTGACTCGATGATGGCGAGCAAGGCCATGTCAATAGGTCGAGACGACGAAATGAATTTCTGCTCCAGCAGACTAGCGTAGTTTTCGGTTGTCGCCTTCACCCGCTCGATAATATGCGTTCGAGTGTCCTGCGCATCTATCCATAACAGGCTGGCTATGATGGTATTGAACAGGACAACAAATCCCACCAGCCCTGCATTGGCGTAGCGATGGCTGATGTAGGTGCTGGGCATGAATATCTCCAAGTTGTTTTTATGGCAGTCAATCTGATAGCGGGTTACGTCTGTTCAATACGCTTTGAATTTGAGGCGAAGCCTTGGGACGGCGCTGTGCGCGTCGATACCCGGCGCGGGAGTCAGCCGAGCAGCGCCGCCTCGATGGCCGCGATGTCGATGCGGGTCATGCCCATCATGGCCTCGAACGCCCGTTTGGCGGCGGCTGGATCCGGGTGGCTGATGGCTGCGATCAGGGCGCGCGGCGTGATCTGCCACGACAGGCCCCATTTGTCCTTGCACCAGCCGCAAGCGCTGGCCTGGCCACCGCCGTCGATGATGGCGTTCCAGTAACGGTCGGTCTGTGCCTGGTCGTCAGTTGCCACCTGGAATGAAAACGCCTCGCTGTGCGGAAACAAGGGGCCGCCGTTGAGGCCCAGGCAGGGCAGGCCGAGCACGGTGAACTCGACCGTCAACACGTCGCCTTGTTTGCCCATGGGGTAGTCGGCGGGCGCGCGGTGCACGGCTTTCACGGCGCTGTCCGGAAATGTGCGCGCATAGAACTCGGCTGCTTCGAGCGCTGCACCGTCATACCAAAGGCAGACGGTGTTGCGCGCGACCGTACTCGTGCTGGCTGCTGTCATGGCTGGACTTTCGATGGGCTCGCGCGCCAGACGGGACAAGGTCAAGCGCTTTGGGTACTCGCTGCGGTATTGATGCTAGTCGCGACGTCTGCAGGAATTCTTAAGGCTATCCTGGATGTGCTTGGTGGCGGCCGTAGCAAAAAGCTGATCGGTCTGGCGATGGACGGATGTTGGTCTAGCCGCTGCATTGCCACGCGCTGCGCGGTCGCCGGTACTTGACCTGTCTGATTTTTCAAATCCAGCCTGGCTGGGATTGATAATTTCCGCGCTCGGTGAGCCGCAGCAAGCGCATGCCTAGAGGTGAGGCGTCCATCAATCGTCAACCTTGGGGGGCGGTTGGAAGTCGTGCTAAGCGACGGATCGCCGACAACAACAACTGTCACCGGGAGGAGACAGCGTGAGCGAGATGCCACAGTGCCACACCTGCGTGCCTCAGACTGGCGCGCCGGGACGCTCCAGCCGGGCCTACCAATTACGCGCCTGGATGGCTGTGCTCAGTCTGGCGCTGTTCCTGCTGGCCTATGTCGGTCTGGCCGGGTCGTTTGCGCTGCAAGCCTGGCACCTCACGCTGGATGCCGGCGGGTCTGCAGGCGTGAGCTTGCTGGGCTGGTTGGTCGGCGGGTGTTCGGCCTTTCTGGCCCTGTTCATGTTGAAGGCCGTGCTGTTCGTGCGCCATGGCGGGGGCGAGCACCGGGTCGAGCTCAGCGCGGCACAGCAGCCTGAGCTCTTTCGCTTTCTCAACGACATCGCCCGACAGACCGGCGCGCCGCAGCTGGACAAGGTCTACCTCTCGCCGCCCATCTGTTGGCGCAGCGCGACAGGTTCGACGCCATGCTCGTGTCGCTGTCGCCCTCCGACCTGCGCATCGCATGGCGCGGCTCGACGCTGCGGCTGATCGTGTGGTCCAGCCGCCGCTGATGTGGTTGACCCATCCGCTCAACAACGACTGCAATGACAACGCCAAGCGCCACTATCTCGCCATGCCTATCGATGCCCGGCCGGCCTGGGCGCTGTTCGAGCAGCCCCAATGCCCTGCGTGCAGCGGCGACCGCCCGGCAGTTGGGCCCGCCAGCCGACAGCGTCCGGGCGACCGTTTTGTCGTCTTCCAGTACTGCATCTCCATCGTGTTCATGTCCTTCAAGCGCAGCTCGGGCGTGTATGTCGTGCGCGCCGGAGAGGGCACGGTCTGCAAGGCGGCGCCTTGGTGCGTGTTGTCGCTGCTGCTGGGCTGGTGGGGCATACCTTGGGGTCCGATCTGGACCATCGGCACCGTGGGCAAGAATTTGTTGGGCGGCGAGGACGTCACCGCGCAGGTGGCCGGCGCGGCGCAGATGCCCATCCCGCGGGCGCCTGGCGCACGGTGAGCGCTGCGGCGCATGATGCAGTCCATGATGACCCCACACATCAGCTTCATCACCCTGGGCGTCGACGACCTGGAGCGAGCGGTAGCCTTCTACCGCGATGGGCTGGGCCTGCCCACGCCCGGCATCATCGGGCGTGAGTTCGAACATGGTGCGGTTGCTTTCTTTAAGCTGAACGACGGCCTGCGCCTGGCCCTGTGGCCCCGGTCCAGTCTGGCAGCCGAGATCGCGCGCTCTGTGGCGAGTGCACCAGCGCCCGGCGCAGCGCAAGGCTTTGCGCTGGCGCACAACGTCGAGTCACCCGCGGCAGTGGACGCCTTGCTTGGCCAGGCGCTGGCGGCCGGCGCGACCTTGATCAAGTCTGCTGCACCCACCTTTTATGGTGGCCATGCCGGCTGGTTTCAGGATCCTGATGGGCATTTGTGGGAAATCGCCTGGAATCCGCACCTCGCCGGGCTGGGATGTAGGCCGAGTCCGGGCCCTTCCGCGTCCGCCGATGCGATGGGCGATCCACTGATGGAAATACATATAACGAGGGAAGGGTGATGCTCGCGCTTGCGTCAACAAGCGTAGGCTGCCATTCGGCATTTGTCTTGTGAGAGTGCTGACGGGCGTGGCCCGCCCCTATCCTGCCTTTTGTCAAACCGGGAGTTCGAGATGACTCGTCAATTCAACAAGATCTGTTGCATGGCTGCCGTCGCCTTGTCGTCGGTCACCTGGGCGCCACAGGCTGCACATGCCGCCGACTCAGGTTCTGCCGCATTCGACCGCTATACGCAGGACCTGAAACTGCGACTGCAAGCTGCGGCAAACGGCAGCTACTGGGTCAGCACCCAGGTCGATGACGGTGCTTTCGAGCGTTACCTCGCGGCCATGGGTGAAAGTGCCGGCGGCCCGGGTATGACGGACACCGCCACACAACTCGCCAGCATGGGCGCGCGGCCCCTGCGCAGTTTCAACAGTTATCTCGTCTACCTCGGCCGGCGCATGGGTGTGGATGCTGGGCCCCCCGGAGCTTTGCTGAAGAATGACAAGGGAACCGATACCTTCGATCGCTACATCGAGGACATCAATTTCCGCATCCAGGCGATGTATCAGGCGGATGACGACCTGCGTTGATCACCTATTTACCGCCGCTGGCAATTGAGCTCGGTGCCAGCGGCGGGACTAGCCCGAAACTGGTCTGGATATTGGCCACCAAGGGTTGAACAAACACTGGCGTGGCAATTCGCCAAGCGTCCAGGTAGTCGGCAAAGGGCAGACCGGGTGCCAGTTCGGTCGGATTGAGCCAGGCGAGCGCTGCCCAGCGCGCCGGTTCGGTTTCAAATAGCGGCAGCAATTGCAACGCGACCAGTTCGTTGTATTCACGTAAATAGGGCTGGCTGCGCAGCGTCTCCATATGCTGCGCATACCAAGCCTTCAGCGCTATGCCGCTTTCCAATTGACGATGTGGCTGGGCGATCAGCTGCTCGGCATATTGCGTCAGCTGCGGCGCAATATGGCGGGCGACCATCGATGCATCGGCGGAGTTTCCCTCGGCCGCCAGACGCCGGACGGCAAACAGCGATGCGGTCTCGCACACTGCTTCCTCGAACCACTGGTGGTCACGCACGATGTCGTCGCCTTGGCGCTTGCGGTCGAAGTGTGACAACAGGTGGCAGTACTCGTGCGCGAACTGATAGACGTATTGATACCAGCGATCGTCACGCGCCGACAGAAAGATCACCGTGCGACCATCGCGGTCACGTTGGTAGTCGATGCGTGGGCCACCAAAACGATGACGCACCCGCAATGCCAGTGGCTCCACGGGACGGTCCGCACGGGTGCCGGCCGCCGGAAACGCAGCGATGACCGCCTCGAGGACTGGCTTGATTTCCGAGGGCGTGCCACCGCCCCAACCGCCATCAACCACCTCAAGCGCAACGTCCAGAGGGCGCGGCGAAACAGCAGCCACAGCGTCCGACGCATGGGTGGTGACGGATGCGCCCAGCAGCAGCAACATGAGCGCGACGCGGTGTGCGAGTCGGACGCCGGCGGCCGTGGCCAATCGCTGTCGACGCCCCAGAAAAATCATCGTGGCCGTGATCCTTGGCCACCTGCGGTCTGCCCAGACCCGCAGCGAGAAGGTTGGGCTGACGTTGTGGGTTCGCAGGACGGGTGGCATCGAATGGTGCATGTCAGCCAGTCTAGGGTGACCCTGGCAACGCTGCGTTCTGAGACAGTTGCAAGGCAGACCAGCGCGAAATGATGGCGTGCAACGCGTCCAGGCCGTCCGTCAATGCTGCGGGTCCGGGCTGGAGGATGAGCGACGACTTGATCTCGAACAGGGCGCCGTCGCGTACCGCCGGCACCTCAGCCCAACCTGGCCGGGCGGCAACACGTTCCGGCCGGAATTTCTTGCCGCACCATGACCCGACGATGAGGTCGGGCGCCGCGGCAATGATCTCCGCGTCGTCGGCCACGATGCGATCGCGCCCGAGCGAAGCGCCAGCGCGAGCTGGAAAGACGTCGTCGCCCCCGGCGATGCTGACCAGTTCGCTCACCCATCGAATCGCGCTGATGCGGGGCTCGTCCCATTCCTCGAAGTACACGCGCGGGCGTCGCGGCAGTGCCGCAGCCGCTGCTCGCACCTGCTCGACTCGGGCGAAGAGACTGTCCGCGTAGAGCTTGGCCTTGTCGCTCGCGCCCACAAGGGCGCCGAGCCGTTGCACATAGGCCAGGATGCCTGACACCGAACGATGGTTGCTGATCCAGACCTCGACGCCAGCGCGGATCAGCGCCTGCGCGATGTCGGCCTGCATGTCGGAAAAGCCGATCGCCAGGTCGGGCTGCAGGGACAGGATCGTGTCGACCTTCGCGCTGGTGAACGCGCAGACGCGCGGCTTGTCGTGTCGCGCTTGTGGCGGTCGTACCGTGTAGCCCGAGATGCCGACGATGCGGTGTTGCTCGCCCAGGGCATAGAGCACCTCGGTGGGCTCCTCGGTGAGGCAGACGATGCGCAGCGGCGTGCCGTCACCGGCTGGATGGTGTTTCAATGGGTGATCGGCAGCGGATGAGGGCAAGGCCATGGGCATGGGGCCCTAGCGTAGTGCATCCCGCAGCGGGGTCGACATCTTCATGGCGACCTGACGGCCAGCGCGCGATGCCGACAGCCCACACTGAGTGAGCGCCCCACATGTCTGACGTCGTGACGCAATGTGCAGCATTCTGTTGATGCCCCGTCGCGACGCGGCGATTTGAGTTGTCGGCACGCCTGTCCACAAGCTTGACCACAGTTGCTGGGGATAAGGCCGCGCTGTGGACAAGCCTGGGGATGAAGCGGTGCACAAATTAGCATGGCGGCCCACCGGTCCGTACACCGCAACCCAGCATCACATGACATCGAACTGCCCCTTGTTGTTTTGCCACTTCGGGACGCGCGCAGCGCGTCTGGTTCAGCGGGCCCGTGTCGGCCTGCTCGCTGCTGGCTTGTCAGCCCTTGTCGTCGTTTCGGCGTGTGCACAGCGTGGCCAGAGCCCGGAACCGATGCGTGAACTGCCTGTCGTCGCGGCCATGGATGTGCCGCGTTTCATGGGGCGCTGGTACGAGATCGCGCTTTTGCCCAATGTTTTCCAGCGCCAGTGCACCAGCGATACACGCGCTGACTACCGTCTGTTGCCCGGCGGCCAGGTCGAGGTGATCAACAGTTGCCGCAAAGCCGATGGCGAACTCATCCAGGCGCTAGGCCAGGCGCGCCAACTCGGCGCGGCCACCTCACCTCGACTCGAAGTTCGATTTGCGCCGCAGTGGTTGTCGCTTCTGCCTTGGGTCTGGGGCGATTACTGGGTCATCGACCTGGACGTCGACTACCAACTTGCTGCCGTTGGCTCACCGAGTCGACAGTTTCTGTGGATCCTGTCGCGCCAGCCCGAGGTGGATGCCCGCGCCTACGACGCCTTGATCGCGCGGGTTGCGGCGCTGGGGTTCGACGTGTCCGCCTTGCGCCGCACACCTCACCTCGCGGCCCGGTGAGTCAGGACAGGCGGCTGCAGCCGGTTGCGGCGCGGGTCGGGCTGCAAATCAGCGCCGTCCGCGTGACCAGCCACGGTGGGGATGGTGCCAGCCCCAGCCCCAGCCGGCCTGAAATTCCCAGGCCCAGCCCGGACCCGGTGCCGGGTACACGGGCTCGACATAGACCACCTGACCTGATGGGTAGTAATAGCCGGGGGCGTAGCCGTGAGGCGCAGGCGCGACCACGCAGCCGCTGAGCAGCACTGCTGCACCGGTCAGCGCCGCCCATACGGCCAGCAAGCGCAGCGGCAGACTCCTGCTGCGCTGGACGGGCGATGGCGGTGCGCCTGGATAGACCCGGCGCGGCGGCCAGAGGCTGGCAGGTGGCAGGTTGACGTTCGTGCGCGGCTTGCGCTGGCGAGGCAGGCTGGACATGGGAGTGCGCTCCATCGGTGGACCTGACTGGGAGTCGTTCGGGCATCCCCAGGTTCAACGGATCACCAGGCGCGGCGTTGACGCCTGCCGCGCCCGCAACGCGGCGCGCGAGCCCTCAGGCGGGCGCGACCACGCCTGCCCGTATCAATGCGTCGATGTCTGCAGGAAGCAGGCCGAGCTCGCGCAGGATGTCCAGGCTGTGTTCGCCCACCTGAGGTGCGGGCGTGGTGTTGGCGTCGGTCTTGCCGTCCAGGGTGAGCGGAGAGCCAATGCCTCGGGTCATGCCGCCCTGGCCATCGGGTACGTCGATGACCATGCCGACCTCGCGCACCTGCGGATGGTCGAGCGCCTGGCCCGCGCTGTGTACCGGCCCGGCCGGCACGCCGGCGGCCTCGAAGCGCTCGCACCAGGTGTCGACTGACGCGTGCGCAAGTTCAGCCTCGATCAGGACTTCGAGTTGGTGCCGGTTCGCGACGCGGCGCTGCGGATGGTCGAAGCGCGGGTCGCTCGCCCATTCGGGGTGGCCCAGGACCTCGCACACGCCTTGCCAGGCCTTGGGGTTGCCGGCGCCGATCACCATGCGGCCGTCAGCGGCCTTGAACACCTGGTAGGGCGCGATGAGCGAATGGGCCGTGCCCAGGCGTTGTGTTTCCTTGCCGCTGCTGAAGTAATTGGCGGCGAGCCAGTAGGTCTGCTGCATGGCAGCCTGCAGCAGCGACGTGCTGACATGTTGTCCTTGGCCTGTCTTGAGCCGGTGGACATAGGCCGAGACGATGGCCAGGGCGGCGAGGATGCCGGCGTTGGTGTCGGCGATCGACACGCCCGGTTTGACCGGGTCGCGGTCGGGTTCGCCGGTGGCGGCGATGATGCCGCTGAAGGCCTGCAGGATGAGGTCGAAGCCGCCCACCTTGGTCATCGTCCCGGTGCGGCCATAGCCGGTGATCGAGCAGTAGATCAATGCAGGATTGACCACCTTCAGATCCTCATAGCCCAGCCCGAGGCGCTCCATCACGCCGACGCGGAAGTTCTCGGTCAACACGTCGGCGCTCTTCACCAGGCGCAGCAGCACGGCCTTGCCCTCGGGCGTGCGCACGTCCAGAGCCAGCGAACGCTTGCCTCGGTTGATCATGCGAAAGGACGGCGGCATCGCACTGTCGCCGGGCTTCTGGTACTGGCGCGCGTCGTCGCCGCCCGGAAACTTCTCGATCTTGATGACCTCGGCGCCGAGGTCGGCCAGCATCATTCCACAGGTGGGGCCAGCCATGATCTGCGCCATCTCGATCACGCGCACGCCGGCCAGCGGCTTGTGGGGCAGGGAAGTGTTCATCACCGTCCTCTCATCGTCCTTCGAAGCGCGGCGCGCGCTTCTCGGCCATCGCCGCGCGGCCTTCGGCAAAGTCGGCGCTGGCAATGCTCATCGCCTCGCGGGCGCGCAGGCGGTCCAGATCGAACGGCCCCGCGGCGATCTCGTTGAGCGACTGTTTGGTGGCCTGTGCCGCCAGCGGGGCGAGCGCCGCGACCGCGCGCACCCGCGCGTCGACCGCATCGTCGAACCGCTCCGCCGGCTCGATCGCGGCGAACACACCGCGCAGCGCCTGAGAGTCAACCGCTAGCGCCTGGCCGGTGAGGAAGGCCTGCTTGGCGCCGTCCAGGCCCAGCCGGGACACATAGCGCCGCAGGCCGCCTGGGTAGTAATGCAGGCCGAGCGCGGCAGCCGGCATGCGCCACTCGCTGCCGGCGAGCGCCACGCGCAGATCACAGGCCAGCACCAGGTCGGTGGCGCCGCCGTAGACGCTGCCGTTCAAGGCGCAGACCGTCAGCGGGCGCAGGCGCTCCAGCCCATCTGCGACACGTTCGAACAGGCGCGGGTCGTGGTCCTCGTGGTCGAATCCACCGACGTGGTAGCCGGCGCAGAACACCGGGCGCCGCTGACCCGTCGTGTCGGCGCTGAGCACGACGACTCGCACGCGGAGATCGGCATCGAGTTGCTCGAACATCGCCAGCAGTGCGTGCAGGTCGGCGTCGTGCAGACGGTTGCGCTGCGCGGGGCGGCGCAGGCGGATCGTCGCCACGCACTCAGCCAGGCTCAGCAGGGGCAGGTCGCCGTCACTCACCACGGGCTCCGGCGCGCTGGTTCAGGGGCATCACGGCGGCTTGTCGCAACGGTGTTCTCGCGCGATCTCATTCCGGCTCGATGCCAGCGGCCTTGACCAGCTTCTCGCGCTGCGCAAGTTCCGCCTTGACCTGCGCGGCCAGTTCCTCGGGCTTGCCGCCGGTGGCGGACATGCCCGACTTTTCCAGCATGTCGCGCAACGCCGGTTGTGCCAGCGCCTTGTTGATCTCGGCGTTCAGCCGGGCGGTGATGGCCGGCGGCAGACCGGCGGGACCGAAGAAGGCGAACCAGGACTCGATCGCGTAGCCTGGCAGCGTCTCGCCGATGGTCGGCAGGTTGGGTAAACCATGGAAACGCTTGGCCTCCACCACCGCAATCGCGCGCACCTTGCCGCTGTCGATGTGCGGGCGAGCCGTCGCCAGGCTGGCGAACAGCACCGGGATGTTGTTGCCGATCAGGTCGGTCATCGCCGGGCCGCCGCCCTTGTAGGGCACGTGGACCATGTCGATGCCGGCCTTCTCGTTGAGCAGTTCACCGGCGAGGTGGTGGGCTGAACCCGGTCCCGAACTGCCGAAGCTCAGCTTCTTCGGGTTGGCCTTGGCATAGGTGATCAGCTCGGTCAGGCTTTTCACCGGCAGCGACGGGTGCACCACCAGCACGATGTGGTTCACCGCCGCGGGCGCGATCGGCGTGAAGCTCTTCACCGGGTCGTAGGGGAATTTCTTGGACAGGAAGATGTTGGTGGCCTGAGACGCATCGGTGCCCAGCACGATGCTGTAGCCATCGGCCGGCGCTTTCGCCACCGCATCGGCGCCCAGCGTGCCGCCGGCACCGCCCTTGTTCTCGACGACGATGGTCTGGCCCAGGCTTTGGGTCAGCCGTTCGCCCACCGCGCGTGCCAGTTGATCGGCTGCCGCGCCTGCGGCGTAGGGCACGACCAGGCGGATGGGCTTGTCCGGGTAGGCCTGGGCCTGCACGCCTGAGGTGGCTGCGAGCATCACGGCGCCCAGCAGCAACGCGCGACGGGCAAGGGTGCGGGGTAGGGCGTTCGGCATGGTTGTCTCCTGGCAGGCTGCGCTGGATTCGAAGTTCAGCGGGTGTTCGTTCAAGGTGGCCTGCAGCATGCCCGAGCATCTCCCAGTCGGCGCGCAAAATCACGGATGTGATTCGATATCCTGGATGAGATGCCATGACCGCCCCCGTCAAATCCGCCCAGCGCGTGCTCGAACTGCTGGAATTCTTCGCCGACGAACGCCGCCCCGCCGGGGTGGGCGTGATCGCGCAGACCTTGGGCTGGCCGCAGTCGAGCACCTCGGTGCTGCTCAAGGGCCTGGCCGAGACCGGCTACTTCGACCTCGACGCGCGCACCGGGCACTACCTGCCCAATGTGCGCATCGCGCTGGCCACCGCCTGGCTGCAGGAGCATGTCTACAGCGAGCAAAGCCTGCTGCGCCTGATGGAAGGTGTGCTCGACCGCACCGGCCACACTGTGATGATCGGCACCCGCCGCGGCGTACACGTGCGCTACCTGCATGTGCTGCAGGCCACCCGTGATGGCCGCTTTCTGGCCAAGACGGGGTCGCTGCGCCCCTTGTTCCGCAGCGCCGCGGGCAAGATGCTGCTGACCACCCTGCTCGAGCGCGAGGTGGCCATGCTGCTGCGCAAGGCAAACGCGCTGGAACCTGACCCCGCCCTGCGGCAGGAGTTCGCCACGGTGTGCGCCGACATGCAGGCCGTGCGCGAGCGCGGTTATGCCATCTCGATCGGCACCTCGATGCCGGGCGCGGCGGCGCTGGCCGTGTTGATACCGGTCGCCCCGGGACGCGAGCCCATGAGCTTGAGCGTGGGCGGACCCGTGCATGAGATCGAGATCGAGCGCGAGCGGCTCGCCGCGGTGCTGCGCGATGCGGTGGAGCCGATGCGGCAAGCCTCCTCGGCTTGATGCCGCGACCGCTGCGGCCTGCCGGTCGCCGTTGTCATTCCGGCAGGTGCGGGTGCTTGTCGTTGCAGCCCCAGGCTCTGCGGCCATCCACACCTTCAACTTGCTGGGCCGTTCCGCTCGCTTCGGCCATCAACGCCGTCGACCCAGCCTGGCGTGGCGCCGACGGTCGGTGCGACGAACCTGGCCTCAGCCGCCGCCGGCGCGCAGCCAGGCTGTCAGCCCGGTGATGGTCAGGAAGGACAGCGCCGTGGACAGCAACACCGCACTTGCAACGCGGTCGACATTGCCGCCGTTGCGCTCGACCAGGATGAAGGCGGTGCCGGCGGCAGGCAGGGCGGCGGTCACGGTCACCACGGCCAGGGTCGCGGAGTCGAGCTTTAGCACCCAGGCACCGACCGACCACATCAGCAGCGGGTGCACCAGCAGCTTGACGGTGATGAGCCAGACGCTGGCGACGTCGACGCGCACCGGCCCGGGGCGGTAGACGAACACGCCGATGGCGAACAGCGCCACCGGCCCGGCCGACGACGCCAGCAGGCGCAGGAATTCGTCGATCGGCCCGGGGATCTTCACGTGCAGCAGCGACAGCGTCAGCCCGCTGAGGATGGCGACGAACAGCGGATTGCGCGCCACCGCCTTCAGGCCCGCAGCGACGGCGCCCAGTCCGCCCGCGGTGTGCTGGCGCGAGGACACCAGCAGGGCCACCGGCATCAGCACCAGCAGATCCATGATGCCGGCGGCGATCATGGTGGCGATCGCACGTTCGCCGAACAGCGCCGGCATCAGCCCGAAACCCATATAGCCCCAGTTCGGCCAGGCGGCGGCGAGCGCGCCATAACCGGTGTCGATCCAGTTGCTGCGCGCGCGCCGGCGCAACGCGAACGCGGCCAGGGCATAGGCACCCAGGCCGCAGGCGATGTAGCCCAGCGCCAGGCGCGGATCGACCACCGTGTCGACCGGCGTACGTGCCACGAAGCGCAGCAGCATGGCCGGCAAGGCGAACCACAACACGAAACCGTTGAGTGGCGCCACCGATTCGGCCGGCAGGCGGCGCGTGCGCGCCGCGATCCAGCCGCACAGCACCAGGGCGAAAAATGGCAGGGTGGTGAGGGCGATGTCAAACATTGCGGGGATGATCCCACGACTTCCAGCAGCCGGCCCGCCGCTCGCCGGCAGGCGCGGTCCGGCCGCCCCTCAGGCGCTCCCGTCGCCTGAGGGGCCCGCGTCCGGGCCGCCGGCCAGCGCCAGACCGGGCGCGTCGAGTTCCACCCGCAGCACCGAGCCGCTGGTCGACTCGGTGCAATACAGCGTCCTGCGCTCGGGCCCGCCGTAGGCCACATTCGTGAGCGAGCTGCCCAGGGGGCTGCGGATCACCAGCACCGGTTCGGCACGAGCGTTCAGCACCCAGGCACAGCCCAGGCCGGGGTTGGCAACGACGAGTCGGCCGGCGCTGTCCATCGCCAGGCCGTCCGGGCCGCTCGGCCCGTGCGAGGTGAAGAAGGCGCTGACCTTGGATACGCTGCCGTCGGCCAGCAGCGGCACCCGCCACACCGCGTTGCCGCGCGTCACCGCCAGGTACAGCACACGCTCGTCGGCCGACAAGGCCACGCCGTTGGGGCTGGGCACGTTGTCCAGCAACTGGTCGAGCTGGCCGTTGGGGCGCAGGCGGTACAGCCGGCCGGTCGGGTCGTGCAGGCCGGTCTGACCCTGGTCGCTGAAATACAGGTTGCCGGCGCGGTCGAACACCAGATCGTTGATGCCCTTGAAGCGTTCGCTGTTGCGCCGCTGCAGATAGGGCCGCACGGTGCCGCGGGCGACGTCGCACAGCATGAGGCCGTTGCGGTAGTCGGCGATCAGCAACTCGCGCGGGTTGAGGAACTTCATGCCGTTGGGCTCGCCGTCATATTCGGCGATCAGCTCCCAGCCGCCCGACGCGTCGATGCGCAGGATGCGCCCGAAGGGGATGTCGGTGACATACAGCCTGCCCTCGGCGTCGAACACCGGGCCTTCGAGAAAGCTGTCGGTGGGTTGGCCGCTGCGGTTGGCGTCAGCCCAGTCACTGCGCACGCCGGTGCGGCGCAGCGGATCGGGCAGCCGGGTGAACACTTCGGCGTCCAGCACCTTGGGCGGATCGATGAACCACATGATTGGCTCCTGCAGGTCGAGGGTCAGACGGCGTCCGCAGTGGTGCGGGCCGACGCCGCGCCCGGCCAGTCGTGCTCGGCATGGTGGGCGGTGTCACTGGCGCTCGAACGCGGTGTTGGCGGCCACCTTGGCCCAATAGGCGGTGCGTTCGGCCAGGTCCTTGGCGAAGGCGGCGGCATCCCAGTGGCCGGGTTCGGCCGCGATGCCTTCGGCAAACGCCTTCATGTCGGCCGAGGCCATGGCGGTGGCGATCTCTTTCTGCAGCCGGTCCAGCACCACCGTCGGCGTGCCCTTGGGCGCCCACAACCCGGTGAAGTTGACGACGCCGAAGTTCTTCACGCCGGCCTCGGCAAACGTGGGGACTTCGGGCAAGGCCGCCAGGCGCTTGCTGCCGCTGACGGCCAGCACGCGCGCCTTGCCGCCCTTCACATGGCCCATCACCCCGGGCGTGGAGGCAATCTGGAAGTCGATCGTGCCGCCGAGCATGGCCAGGGTGGCCTCGCCCGCGCCCTTGAACGGGATATGCATGAAGTTCGCCCCGGCGGCGATGCCCAGTGCCTCGCTGGCGAAATGCGGCGTGGTGCCGGCGCCGCCGGTGCCGTAGGTGACCTTGTTGGCTTCCGCCTTGGCGGCGGCCACCAGTTCGGCCAGGGTCTTGAAGCGTGCTTCGGCCCTGACCACAACGCCCATGGGCGCAAACACGAAGGCTGACACCGGCAGCAGGTCGTGCGCGTGGTCGAAGGGCAGCGTCTTGAAGATGTGCGGCAACAAGGCGTAGGTGGTGTCGTTGGCCACCAGGGTGTAGCCGTCCGGCGCGCTTTGCGCCGCCAGCGACACGCCGATGGTGCCGGTGGCACCGGCCTTGTTCTCGACGTAGAAGGTCTGGCCGGTCTGCTCCTGCAGCTTGGCGGCCATCTTGCGGGTGACCACGTCGACCGCGCCGCCCGGCGCGTAGGGCACGATGATGCGTACCGGCTTGGCCGGCCAGCTGGGCGACTGGGCCAGCGCCGGCGTGAATGCCGGCGTCAGGGCGGCTGACAGCATCAGCACGGAAGACGACAAGGCGCTGAACAGGGCGCAGGACAGGGCGGTGCGGCGGCGGATCATGGTGCGTGGATCTCCTGGAGGATGCGAAGGTCTGAGCTGCTCTGGTGTCGGCCGAATGACCTCATCCGTGTACCGGCTGCAGCACTGCGAGCGCATTGCGCGCCGCCGCCACACCCATCTTGATGTAGGCATCGGCCGTCACCCCACCGATGTGCGGGCTGAGCGTAATGCGCGGTTCGCCATGGAAGGGATGGCCCGCCTCCATCGGCTCGACCGTGTAACTGTCCAGGCCGGCGCTGGCCACCTGGCCGCGTTGGATGGCGTCCAGCAGCGCGGCCTCATCGATCAGGCCGCCGCGCGCGGTATTGACGATGATCACGCCCGGCTTGCAGGCCGCCAGCGTCTGTGCGTTCAGCAGCCTGCTGTTGTCGGCGGTGAGCGGGCAATGCAGGCTGATGGCGTCGCTCTCGCGCCAGAGCGTCGCCAGATCCACCGCCTGCACATGGGGCGGCAGGTTCTTGGCATAGGGGTCGAAGCCGATGACGCGCATGCCCATCGCGTCGGCCATGCGGGCAAACCGCAGGCCGATCGCGCCCAGGCCGACCAGGCCCACGGTGCGGCCTTCCAGTTCCACGCTCTTGTGGGTGGCCTTGTCCCAGTGGCCGGCGTGCATGCGCCGGTCGAGCTGCACCACCGACTTGGCGCAGGCCAGCAGCAGCGCCAATGCGTGTTCGGCCACCGCGGCGGCGTTGGCGCCGGCCGCAGCCACCACCTGCACGCCGCGCAGGGCGGCGGCGGCGTGGTCGATGGTGTCGGTGCCACTGCCGTGTTTGGAGATCACCTTCAGGCTCGGTGCGGCGTCCATCACCGCGGCGCCCACCTTGCCGTAACGCACGATGATGGCCACCGGGTCGTGGCGCCGGCACAGCGCCAGCAGGTCGGCTTCGGTCGGTTTGGCGCCGGCGTAGACCACCTCGTAGTCGCCGAGCAGCGCCAGCGCCTGGGGTGCCAGATCGTTGCCGGTGACGAGAAAGACGGGGCGGGCGCTCATCACAAGGTCTCGCCTTCGCCGATGACGCCGGCGGCACGCAGCGCGCCGTCCAGCCAGGCCGGGCGCAGGGCCTTGCGGCTCTGGATGTCGGCGATGCGCTTGGTTTCGGCGGCGACCTTCTCGACCGCCAGCGGCAGCATCGCGGCGGCCTTGCTGCGCTCGATGACGGTGACGCCATCGGCATCGGCCACCACCAGGTCGCCCGGATGCACGGTGACGCCGCCGATCGCGATCGGGTGGTTGAGCCGTCCGGCGATCGACTTGGTCGGGCCGTTCGGGTTGAGCCCGGCGGCGTACATCGGGAACCCGAGTTCGCGAATGGCTTCGCTGTCGCGCACCGCGCCGTCGATCACCACCCCGGCCACACCCAGTGCCACACATTGCTGCGACATGATCTCGCCCATCAACGCGCTGCTGAGGTCGCCCTTGCCGTCGACCATGATCACGTCACCTGGCCGAGCGATGGCCATGGCGGCGTGGATCATGAGGTTGTCGCCCGGGCGCACCTCGACCGTGATGGCCGGCCCGGCCAGCCGCATGCCGGGAGCGAGCGGCGCGATGCGACCGCTCAGGGCGCCACGCCGACCTGCCACGTCGGCCAGGATGGATGACGGAAAACGCGCCGCCTCGGCGACGGTCTCGGCGTCGACGCGTTCGATCTCGCGGATCACGTCGGGCAATGCAGCAGCTTGGGGCATGGACAGCTCCAGATGGGGGGCGGATGGTCTGGCGCCTGTGCGGCGCCGGGTGAGGGTGGGGCGGGCGGCGAGGCCGCCGCCGGATCGATCGGCGAGCCAGCGTCAGTCGATCTTGGCGCCGGACTCCTTGACGACCTTGCCCCAGCGCGGGAGGTCGTCCTTGATCAGCGCGGCAAACGCCTCGGGTGTGCCGCCGGCAGGGTCGGCGCCTTCGTCGCTCAGGCGCTGAGCCAGTTCGGCCTGCTTGAGTGCGTGGTTGAACTCGATGTTGAGGCGGGCGACCACCTCCTTGGGTGTGCCGGCCGGCGCCAGCAGGCCGAACCAGGTCACGGCGTCAAAACCCTTGTAGCCCGACTCGTTGATGGTCGGCACATTCGGGATGTCGTCGACCCGCTTGGCAGACGAGACCGCCAGTGCGCGCACCTTGCCCTGCTTGATGTGGCCCAGCAAGGTGGGCACCGACGACATGTAGAGGTCGACGTTGCCGCTGATCACGTCCACCATCGCCTGCGCCGAACCCTTGTACGGCACATGCTGGGCCTTGATGCCGGCTGCCTTCTGGAACAGTTCGCCGGTCAGGTGCGCCACCGTGCCGTTGCCCGGCGAGGCGAAGTTGATCTGGCCGGGCCTGGACCTGGCCGCGCTGACCACGTCGGCCAGCGTCTTGTACGGCGTGCCGGCGCCGGTCACCATCACCAGCGGCGCGTTGGCGAGCAGCACGATGGGCGTCAGGTCCTTGACCGGGTCGTAGGGGAGCTTGCTGTACAGGGTGGCGTTGATGGCGATGTTGCTGGTCTGGCCGAGGGCGAGGGTGTAGCCGTCGGCGGGTGCCTTGGCCACCGCGTCGATGCCCAGATTGCCGCCAGCGCCAGGCTTGTTGTCGATGACGAAAGTCCAGCCGGTGGCCTTGGCGACGCGCTGGCTGGTCTCGCGGGCAATGATGTCGGTGCCGCCGCCGGGCGGAAAGGGCACCACCAGGCGGATGGGCTTGGCCGGCCAGGCCTGGGCCAGGGCGTTGCTGCTGCAACAGGTGGCGGCCACCAGGGCCAGGACCATGAATAGAGTGCGGCGGGTCGAGGTCATCTGTGCTTGTCTCCAGCGGGTCGGGTTCGCCGCGAACTGCAGCCATCCCCTGACTTCGGGCCGCAGTATTGAAGCCCTGATCTATGCAGTCCAATCGATAATTTCTTGCGTTTCATTCATGGGGGTTTTGGAATGGATTTGCGCGACCTGCGCTACTTCGAGACCATCGCCGAGCTCGAACACATCGGCCGCGCCACCGAACTGCTGCACCGTACCCAGCCGGCGCTGACCAGCTGCGTGCGGCGCCTGGAGCAGGCCTGCGGCACGGCGCTGCTCGAGAAGTCCGGTCGCGGCGTGCGTCTCACGCCGGCCGGCAAGGTACTGCACAAGTGGGCGCAGCGCCTGCGCTTCGACCTGGAGGACGCCCGGCGCGAGATCGGCGACATCGGCCAGGGCTTGTCGGGCCACATCCGCATCGGCATCGTGCCTACCGCCGCGCAGTTCCTGCTGCCGCCGGCGGCACGTGAACTGATGCGCCTGGCGCCCGAAGTCACGCTGCGCACAGTGGTCGGCCTGATCGATACCCTCAATCCCCTGCTGCGGGCCGGCGAGCTTGACCTGGTGGTGGGCACCGAGGGCCCGACCGAGGCCGGCTACACCTCGCAGCGCCTGACCGAGGACCAGATCGTGGTGGCGGCCAGCGCGACCCACGAGATCTTCAGCCGCGCCAGCCTCACGCTGGAGAGCCTGGGCGCCTACCGCTGGGTACTGCAACCGCCCGGCGCGCCCACGCGCGACTGGCTGGACCACACCTTCGACCGCATGCGCCTGCCCAGGCCGCGCGTGCAGGTCGAGTCCACCATGCTGTTGATGCTGCCCACGCTGATTGCCCAGACCGGCCTGCTCAGCTTCATCTCGCGCCACCACCTGGACGGCGCCGACAGCCGCTCGCCGCTGCGCGAAGTGCCGTTGAAGGACTGCACCATGCACCGTCGCCTGGTGGTGAGCTACCGCGACAGCAGCTACCTGTTGCCGGCTACCGAACTGCTGATCCGCCTGCTCGGCGAGGCCGGGCGCGGCGCCGAGGTGCTGCAGGCCCAGGCGGCGAGCGACTGAGGCACGCCGGCGTCAGTTGCGCTCGGCTTCGGTCCGGTTCAGCCCACCGCTGGGCCTGCCCAGTTGAAGGACGGTTGCTCAGCGCTCGACAAACGAGCGACCGAGTGCACAGATTTCTTCGAACGACACCGGCTTGACCAGCACCCGGTTCATGCCTGCGGCCCGGGCCTGGGCGGTGAGCTGGGGGTCGATGGTGCCGGTCAGGCCCACCACCGGCAGGTCGCTCAGGCCGGGGGCGCCATGGGCGCGGATGCGCTGGGTGGCCTGCAGCCCGTCCAGGCGCGGCATCTGGAAGTCCATCAGCACCAGGTCGACCGCGACCTGGCGTTCCAGCAGCAGGTCGACCGCCTCCAGCCCATCGGCCGCCTCGATCGCTGTGGCGCCCAGTTCCGACACGATCTCGTTGGCCAGGGCGCGGTTGATCTCCGAGTCGTCGACCACCAGCACCCTGCGGCCGTGGAACCAGCCGCCGTCCGCTCTGGACTGAGCCGGCGTCGATGCGCCTAAGGCTGCTGTCGCCGACGCGGATGACAGGTCGGGCGTCGCGGTCTCGGCGCCCTGTGCCGCCATTGCCTGCTCCGCTGTCGCCTGTGCTGCCGTCGCTTGTGCTGCCGTCTCTGGTGGCGCCGTCACCTGTGCCGCCGCCGCGGCCAGCCGCGCTGGCGCTACATGGCGGCGCGCGGCATGCACCAGGTCGGTGGTGAACACCGGCTTGTGGATGAGGTCGTTCATGCCGCAGTCCAGCGCCTCTTGCCGGATTGTCGCCGAGGCGTTGCCGGTCACCGCCACCACCGGCACGTCGCGCACCGCCGTGTTGGCATGGGCGCGCAGATGGCGGGTGGCCTGCAGGCCGTCCATGACCGGCATCTGGATGTCCATGAACACCAGGTCGACCGCCGGCACGAGCGTGACTACCTTGTCGATGGCGGCGCCGCCGTCCTCTGCCTCCCACACGCTGGCGCCACAGGCGGCGAGCGAGTTCACCATGGTGAGGCGGTTGGTGGGGATGTCGTCCACCACCAGCACGCGCAGGCCCTTGAGCGGCTGGCTGTCGAGCCAGGCCTCGTCGCGCGCCTGGTCGACCGCGCTGTGCAGCGGCAGTTGCAGCGTGAATGCAAAGCGGCTGCCCTGCTGCAGCTGGCTGCTTACCTCGATGCGGCTGCCCATGGCTTCCACCAGTTTCTGGGCGATGCTCAGCCCCAGGCCGGTGCCGCCGTACTTGCGGCCCAGGGCGCCGTCGGCCTGGGCAAACGGGGTGAAGAGCTTGGCCAGGGTCTGCTCGCTCATGCCAATGCCGCTGTCGCTCACGGTCACCCGCACCGCGAGCGTGTTGGCGCCGGCCTGCGGCCGTGGGTCCACGCAGGCGGCGTGCACCCTGACCTGACCGGAGTGAGTGAACTTGAGGGCGTTGGTGCCCAGGTTGAGCAGCACCTGGCGCAGCCGGATGTCGTCCACCAGCACGGTGGCGTCCAGGCCGGCGCCAAGCTGGAGCGTCAAATCGACGGCCGGATGGCGCGGCACGGCAAGCAGAAGCTCGTGTGCATGCTGGAACACCGTGTCCAGCCGGATGGGCTGCGGGTCGAGGTCGAGCCGGCCGGCATTGACCTTGGCGAAGTCGAGCACGTCGTTGACGATGCACAGCAGCAGCTTGCCGCTCTCCAGGCCGGCCTTGGCAAACTGCCGGCCCTTGTCGTTGAGCGGCTGGCGCTGCAGGATCTCGAAGCTGCCCAGGATGCCGTTCAGCGGCGTGCGCAGCTCGTGGCTGATGGTCGAGACGAACTGCTCCTTGGCCTGCGCCGCCGCCTCTGCATCTCGCAGCGCCTGGGCCATGGCGCGGGCCTGGGCCTCGCGCTCGGAAATGTCCATGAAGGCAAAGAAGGTCTCGCCCAGCTCGGGGTGCGGCATGGTCAGGGTGACGAGCAGGTCGAGGACAGTGCCGTCCTTGCAGCGCCCCTTGTCGGTGAAGATGAGTTTTTCGCCGGCCCTCAGCCGTTCGTAAAGCGTCTGGCCCCGGTCCTGATAGGTCTCGGACGAGAGGTACAGCACTTCAGCGGTCTGGCCGATCAGTTCGTCTTGGCCGTAGCCCAGCAGCTCACTGAAGGCCGGGTTGACCCAGACGAAGCTCCTGTCCTTGAGCATGCCCATGCCGACCATGGCGCTGGCCAGGATGCCTTCGAGCTGGCGCAGCGTGGCCTGGGCGCGGTCGCGCTCGCGTTCCACCGCGGCCCGGAGCTCGACCTCCTGGCTCAGGTTCTCCCATTGCATCAGCACATGGTGGCTGCCGCTGAAAGTGGCACGATCGATGTTCAGGCGGGCCACCAGGCGGTGTCCGGCCGGGCTCCAGCCGTCGTAGACAAAGGAGATGCGTTCGCCGCTGACCAGCACCACGCGCGCCTTGTCGGCCGCGCCACAGGCGATCAGAAAACGATTGGTGTAGAGATTGGTAAGTTTGAACTCGTCCAGGCTACGGCCGGCCTCCAGCAAGGCCGCGTCGTTGGCCCAGACCGCCGCGCCGTCGGCCCGGTACAGGGTGAAGCCGGCGGTCGCATTGCTCAGCACCAGCTGCAGCAGGGCATAGTTTGCGGCGGCCGTGTGACGGCGATCCAGTTCGCCCCAGTAGTGCACCGCCGAATAGGTGCCGTAGCCCAGCAGCAGGCCCAGCAGCACCATGGCCTGCAGGTAGGGCACGTGCGGATCATGCGCGGCGGTGTAGCCGAGCAAAGGCGTCAGCACCGCCACGGCCAGGCCGAGCACCGTGGCCATGAGGTGGAAGCGCGCTGCGTCGTCCGGTGCTGGTGTCGGTGTCGGTGCAGCGGCCATGGGCTCAGGCGCGGCCCTGGCAACAGGCTGGCCCGCGGCGCTCCGGGGCAGCCGGCGCAGCAGCAGCGTGGTCAGGGTGCCCACCGCCGTGCCGCACAGGCCCATCAGGATGACCTGCTCGACATCAACGCCAGGCGCAGACACAAACCAAGCCAGGCTGGCCGTCCAACCCAGGGCGGCCAGCCACCAGCGGTGAGGCGCGAGGGCCGTCCAAAGTAGCGCCAGCACCGGCAGTTGGTGGGTCGCGGTAGCCGGTGCGACCAGGGCGGTGACGAGTATCCAGACGAGACCGACGCCGACGACGACAGGCGTCATCCAGCGGGCCTGGCGGTGCCGCCAGGCGAGGATGCACAGGCCGATCAGGATGGGCAGATAGAACAAGGCGACCGGCCTGAGATCGTCGTGAGCGCTGTGTTCGAGCAACCAGGGGTGCGCGGCATTCAGCACCACGGTGAAAAACACGCTGTTCACCAGCAGGCCGAAGGTTGCCGCTTTCAATGCCACCGCACGCGACACACCGGCGCGCTGCGCCTTCAGCAGACACGTCCAGACGATGGTGACCGCGCTCGCGGACAGGGTGATCCGCACCATGCGGATGGCTTCCTGCGGTTCGGCGCCCGGGCCGTTGAGTGTCAACACCCACAGGGCGGCCCACAACAGCAGCCAGGACCCCAGCGCAAGCTGCTGCGCGCCATTGAGCGGCCAGGCCGAACCGGACCCGTGGTCGCCGAGTTCAAGGCTCACCAGCAAGGGGGCGAAAGTGGTTAGCAGCAACGGCAGCGGCCACCAGGCGTGCATGCCGATCAGCCAGGCCGCGGCGAGCATCGCCGACGCAACAACCACCAGGTAGGCCAAGGCCAGGAACTGCACGCCGCGCAGGCTGGTCAACCAGAGCTGCCAGGGCAGCAGGAACACCGCCGCGATCACGAGGATCGACACGGCCGCCACGGGCAGTCGCGGCATGACGCCGGCCTGCGGCAGGATCAGGGTGCGCGCCAACGCAACGACCAGCAGTGCGACCACCATCCAGCGGATGAATCCCACCAGTGCGCGCACCTGCGCCATCGAGGCGAGCATGGAGGGCGCAGGCTGGGGCTCAGTCATGACGGGCAGCAGACGGCGAAATTCAGGGTGTTGAGATGTCCAGGGGCATGCCGCTGGGGGTACTCGAAGGCGACCATGGTAGCTGCTGTGCTGGCCTGGCCTGGCCTGGCCTGGCCTGGCCTGGCCTGGCCTGGCCTGGCCTGGCCTGGCCTGGCCTCGCGGTACCTCTGTGACGTCAGCGGTGCGTGTTGCTGCGCCAGGTCAGTCCGCCATGACGGCAGCCGCTTACCATCGGCGCAGCAGTGGCATCGACCACTCGGTCCGCCGTCGTCATGCGATGTGGGTCGCCGGGCTCAGCTTGCGCGAGCCGCGCCCATCGCCTTGATCTCGCTTGATACCCATGTCGCCTAAGGCCGGAGGTCCGCCATGAAGCGTCGTCACCTGCTGCGTCGTCTCGCGTCGGGCATCTCTGCCGCGTGTGCAGCGCTGTTTGTGGCCGGTCAGCTGACCGCTTGTGCCAGCATGGACGCCAGCAACAAGCAGCGCCAGGTGGCGTCGGTGCTGGCCTTTCTCTACCCGGGCAAGGACAAGCCCGAGGCGGCCGCGTCGACCGTGGCGGAGATCCGCGTGCCCTTCCGCATCGGCGTGGCATTCGTGCCTGATGGTGAGAACAACGGCCCGCAGCGTATTGCCGAGGCCGAGCGCCAGGCGCTGACAGCGCGCGTGCGCGACGCCTTTGCCAACTACCCCTTTATTTCGCACATCGAGGCCGTGCCGTCGCTCTACCTGCAGCCGCGTGGTGGCTTCGACAACCTGGACCGCGTGGCCGACCTGCTGCAACTCGACGCCATCGCCCTCATCTCGTACGACCTGGTGCAGCATGCGGATTCGAGCGGCTGGTCCTTCCTGTACTGGACCGGGGTGGGCGCCTATGTGATCGAAGGTGACCGCTTCGAGGTGTTGACCGCGGTCGACTGCGCTGTGTTTGACGTCAAGAGCCGACGTTTGCTCATGCATGCCTCGGGCACGGCGCGCGACAAGGGCGAAGCAACCCTGGTCGGTTTCGGCGAAAAGGCGCGCAGCGCACGCGCCAAGAGCTTGTCCGACGCGGTGGACCAGATGATCCCAGTGCTCAGGAGCGAGGTGGCACGCTTTCGCGAATCGGCGCCTCGCGACCCGCTCATCAAGCTCATCCTGCCGCCGGGTTACAACCCTGCCGGCAGTTCGGCCGCACCGAGCGGGCGTTGAGATCGCCACGGTCGGTCGCGACCGACCGCGCGCGGATGGCACGGCAACCTGCGCCTTGGCCACCGCGGCCCATCTGAAGGTCTGGCGAACAGGTCGGCACAAGCATCACTTGTCGGGCTGGCTGGACCGGCGACAGGCTTCAGCCGATGATCAAGCGAAAGGCCATTGCTCTGCTCGGCCCGAGGCCGAGTTGAACGCGCTGCGGTTGGCTCAACTGCGCATCACTGGGCGTTGCCGCAGTGGCGCGCGCAGGGGTGCCATTGTGAGGTACGCCGTGCACGATGAAGCCTGTCGAACGCAAGCACTCGAAGTCCTCACCAGCTATGGCTTCGAGATAGGCAGCCACTTGCATCAGGCTGGAGCTCAGCCGGCCTCTTGCCGCGTCGCGCAGATGCAACTCGCCATAGTCGCGCCGCAGCACGGCACGATGCGCAGCACGGTAGTCCGCGTCTTCCTGCTGCAATTGCGCCAGCGACGGAAGCTCATCGGGCCAAGGCTGTGGCAGCAAAACGTGGCCAGGCAAGGCGGTCAGGATGGCACTCACCCGTGCCTGAAAGTCCGCCTCGCCTAGCGGACCAAAGGACTCGACAAACTGGTGCATGTTGGCCACGTCGAACACACTCCTGTACGAATTGGCGATGGGTGCGTGACTTGGGCCCCACCGCTCCGACGTGTGGACATGGCATGCCACACGACGCGAGCAGTGTCCACGGCGGTAGCCGCAGGCGCATCCTCCCGATGATCGAAACGCCGACCCGCGGACAAGGGGAGGCTCAGGACGACCTTGCCAGTTCGTGCAAAGCGCGAGGGTCGGGCGGGCCGAAGAAGCGCTGAATTGCGTCAGTCGCGACCTGAGACGTTGATTGGCCGGTCGTGCGCGCCTATGCCCTGTGCTGGACGCTTGCGCTGCTGACGAGGCCAGACCGACTGGACGCGACAGAGAAGCAAAAAAGGCCCCGGCTTCACGCGAAGCCGGGGCCTTTTCAAATGCTCTTGATAGGAGCTTGTCTGGGCTTGGGGTGGCTGATGGGACTCGAACCCACGACGACCAGAATCACAATCTGGGACTCTACCAACTGAGCTACAGCCACCGCAGCAAGACTGAAAGTGTAGCGGATTTTAGGGGCGTATTGAAGCTCGTCGTGACTGCCATGAGGTCAGCCGTGCTGCGCACGGCAATGCAACGGTCGGCCCCATTCGGTCGCAGCTTATTGGCCAGAGCCAGAAGCAGCAGCGTCTCCAGCCTTGGCCTTGACGATGATCTTGGCCTTGAAGCGCTCGCGCAGAGCAGCCATGTAGGCATTGGCCTCGGCATTCGCCCACAACTGGGCGTATTGAGTGCGCAGGCGTTGTGGGTCACCACCGCCGATGGCTATGGGGTCAGAGGGCAGGACTTTTTGTACGGCGGCGACGGCATAACCTTCACTGCCCAACGAGACGCCGACCCAGGCCGGCAACTTGTCTGCCTTGGCGCGCAATGCGGCATCGACCAGCGCACGCGGCTGGTTCTCGGCCTTGTTGCGCGAGATCACGACCGCTGCCGACAAGGCGTTGCCTGCCGGTGTGGCACCTTCGGCCTGCCAAGCCTTGAGCTTGGCTTCGCCGTCGGCGCGGGCCGCTTCAGCGGCCTTGTTGTTCAGCACAGCTTGTCGCACCTGGTCCTTGACCTCGGTCAGCGGTTGTTTGCGCGCCGGGCTGTAGCTCAGCACGTGGGCTGAGGCCAACTGGTTGGCGCCAATTTCGACCGCCTGCACGTTGCGCTTCTTCGCCAGGTTGTCGGCGTTGAACAGGGCCTCAAGCAGCTTGGGGTTGGCCAGTACGCCGCTGGTGCCTGGCGCGGGCGTGCGCTGCACGCCGTCGGCCTTCTTCAGGTCCAACTTTAGCTTGGTGGCGACGGCCTGCAAACCGTCTTCCTGGTCGACGGCATCGGTGAACTGTTCGGCCACCTCGGCATAACGCTTGGTAGCGAGTTGTTTGCGTACCTCTTCCTCGATCTCGGACTTGACCGACTCGAAGCTGCGCTTGTTGCCGCCGCGCTGGTCGAGCAGTTCGATGATGTGATAACCGAACTCGGTCGCGACCACGCCGCTGAGTTCGCCCTTCTTGAGCGCGAACACGGCCTGCTCGAAAGGTGGCGTCATGGCGCCCTTGCCGAACCAGTCCAGGTCGCCACCGCGCGAGGCAGAGCCGGGGTCTTGCGACTGCTTCTTGGCGAGTTCGGCAAAGCCGGCGCGATTTTTCTTCAGTTCGGCCAGCAGGGCTTCGGCGCTGGCCTTGGCCTTGCCCTTGGCGTCGGCACTGGCATCGGCCTCGGCCTTGATGAGGATGTGGCGGGCGTGGCGCTCCTCGGGCTGTGCATAACGTGCCGCGTTTTCGTCGTAGTACTTGCGCAGGTCGTCGGCCGGAACACTCACGCCTTTGCTGACGGAGGCCAGGTCGAGCACCAGGTATTCGACCGACGCGGCTTCGGGCGTCAGAAACTGCGCGGTACGTACCGGGTCGGCGTACCAGGCCTCGATCTCAGCATCGCTCACCTGCTGCTTGGCCAGGTAGTTCTTGGTCTCGAAGCGTGCAACCTGGATCTCGCGGCGCTGGAACATGGCGTCCAGGGCGTTGGTAGCGACCGCCTGGGCCGCCGGGGTGGTGGAAATCAAGCCGCCCATCACCTGCTGGATGCCGATGTCTTGCTTGAGTTGCACGGCGAGTTGGGCGGAATCGAGGCCGCGGATGGTCAGCAGTTCCTTGCGCGGCGTGCCGTCGGCATTGCGCAGGTTGGCGAATTGCGGATCGGTGCGGAACACCTGCACGACATGCTCGTCACTGGGCATGAGGTTGAGCTTGCGTGAGGCCTCATACAGGACGCGGTCGCGCACCATCTGGTCCAGCGTGCGGTCCTTCATCTCGGGTGTGTCGAACAGCTTGACGTCGACGTTGGGCGACTGCGCGCGCATGCGCTCGACCTGCTGACGGTGGGCGTTGTCCCATTCATTGCGGTTGATCGACTGGCCGGCAACCTTGGCCACCTCGTCCTTGCCGCCGGCGAACTTCTCGTAGCCCTGGATGCCGAACACGATGAAGGACGGGAAGATCAGCAGCATCAAGGCGAACTGCAGCAGGCGGTTGTGGCGGCGAACAAACTCGAACATGGATGGAACTTTCGTCTGGGGCTGCGCCGTGCCGGGCGCTGACCTGGCAGACAAGACAAAGGCGAACCGGAGTTCGCCTTGTGCCTGGCCGATGGGAAGCGGGGCCGTTGGCGCAACAGGTGCCAAAGGGTGGTCGCCCTGGCCTGTGCGTGGCCGCGAGTATCGCAAAGTCTGCTGGTCGGCCGCCCTGTCGGCGCCGATAACTCGCGCCCGCAGCCCGGCTTAGTGCACGGTGTTAGGGCTTGCAGATGTCAGCGCTCGCCGCCGGTCCGCTGGGTGACGAAAACCGTGCGGCAGGCAGGGCCAGTCCCCTGCGCTAGCTGCGAGCCGGCGCTGCATCGGTCAGCCTGCGGCGAGTTATCACCATCAGCAGTCACACCGGTCTATCCAACTGGACCCACCGACCTTCGCGCTGACTGGTGACGGCGGCCTGGACGAACTGCAGGCCGCGCACGCCATCCTCCACGGTGGGGAAGTCCCAGCGTGTCGCGCGCAGATCCTGGCCGAGCTTGTGGGCAACGATGGCGTCGGCAGCTTCCCGGTACAGGGTGGCGAAGGCCTCCTGATATCCCTCAGGGTGCCCGATCTCGACGCGCACCTGGGCGTCGACACGCGGGTCGAGTGCGCCGTGCAGACGCTTGGTCATCACCACCTCGTAGCCTTGGAGCTGGCGATGGCGCAACTCGTTCGGCAACTCCTGGTGCCACTCCAGGCCGCCCTTGGCACCGTAGATGCGAAACGCCAGGCCGTGCTCAGCGCCTGCCGCGGCATTGGTGGCCCACAGGGTGCCGCGCGCGCCGTTGGACCAGCGGGTCAGCAGGCCGCCGTAGTCGTCCACTTGGCGGCCCGGCACGGTCGGGCCGAGATCAGCCATCACGGCTTGCAGATGCAGGCCAGTCACGAAAGTGCCCAGATGCCAGGCATGGGTGCCGATGTCACCAAGCACCAGTGACTCACTCTGGCCGGCCTCGAATCGCCAGCCCGGGGCGTCGTTGGCAGCCTCGACCGGTTCAGCGATATAGCCCTGCACATAGGTCAGGTGGATCTGCCTGACCTCGCCGATGACGCCTTGGGCAATCATCTCGCGCGCCTGGCGCACCATGGGGTAGCCGCTGTAGTTGTGCGTGAGGCAGAACACCAGGCCGCTTTCCTTGACCTTGTGCGCCAGCAGGTGGGCGTCAGCCAGTCGTGAGGTGACCGGCTTGTCGCAGATCACATGCAGGCCGGCATCGAGCGCGGCCATGCAGGCGCCGAAGTGATGAGCGTTGGGCGTCATGACCACCACAGCGTCGATGCCGTCGCCACGGCGGCCTTCCGCCTGCACCATAGAGGCGACGTCGGCATAACAGCGCTGGGCGTCGACACCGAGCGACATGCCAAAAGCCTGTCCGCGTTCGTGATTCGAGGAAAACACGCCCGCCACGAGTTCGAAGCGATCGTCCAGGCGCGCCGCCGTACGGTGCACCGGGCCGATGAAACCATAACTGCCGCCGACCAAGCCCAGACGCAGGCGTCTGCCCAAGGCGGAAATCGTGGGATTGGGAGTGCTCATGACGCTGCAAAGGGCTGGGCGTGAACAGGCGCTGGACCGGCCGGCAGTGCACGCTCACGATGAAGCTAGGCATGAAAAAAAGGGCGGCCTTGGCCGCCCTTGGATCAGATCACTGGTGTGATCAATCGTAGAGCACAGCCGCGATCTTGGGGTCGGTGATGTTGCTCTTGTCGTACCAGTAAAAGCCGGTGTCGACGCGGGCGGGCACCTTCTCGCCCTTGGCAGCCTTCAGGCCG
>JBEEJN010000061.1:0-31642 GCA_041169165.1 Pseudomonadota bacterium | reverse complement strand
TGTACGCCACTGCCTTCGAGGTCGACGCCGGCTGGCTGGTCGAGGCCGCGGCGCGGCGTCAGAAGTGGATCGACCAGGCCCAGAGCCTGAACATCTACATGGCCGGCGCCTCGGGCAAGAAGCTCGACGAGACCTACAAGCTGGCCTGGCTGCGCGGCCTCAAGACCACTTACTACCTGCGCACCATGGGGGCCACGCACGCCGAGAAATCGACCGTGCAGGCCGGCCAGCTCAACGCCGTCTCCGGTGCATCGGCCGGCGGCCGTGCGGCTGCCGGTGCCGCCAATGCAGTGGACGCTGTGGCTGCCGCAGCCCGCGCCCAGATGGCGGCGGCGCAACAAGCCTCGGCCGTGCCCGCGACCGACATCAAGTTCTGCGCCATCGACGACCCCGGCTGCGAGGCCTGCCAGTAAGGGTATGGGCCAAAACGGCCCGTCGCCAAAGGCCGATTTAGAAATCAAGCGCCGCAGCCTGAAGTCGCCTGCAAGTCACGCCAAGTGGCTTGCATGTGTGCGCTCATGTCAATAAGTGCTTGGTGTTTCGATGCAACGTTCCGATAATTCACGCCCATAGGAAGCCCGTCATGCTGGTCTGGGAAGACAACCCGCGTTCCACCCCTGCGATCGTTCCCTCGGTCGCCAAGCCCATGGGGCCGCAGACCGCTCAGGTCATGACTCCGGCGGCCCTGCCCCTGCCCTCCGCTCTGGGCTCGGCAGCCTCCATTCAGCCCGCCGGTCTGCCGTCCACCATGACCTCCGGCTTGGTTACCGGCTTGGACGCCGGTCTGGCCTTTGCCTCCTCGTCGGCGCTCACTGCCGCTGCCCTGGCCACACCGCGCCAGGCCCGGCCGGCCGGCAGCGAGCAGCGCCGCGTCAACGTGGCCGACAAACGCATCATCAACGGCCAGACCGACGTCAACCAGCTCGTGCCCTTCAAGTACAAGTGGGCCTGGGAGAAATACCTCGCCACCTGCGCCAATCACTGGATGCCGCAGGAGGTCAACATGTCGCGCGACATCGCGACCTGGAAGGACCCGAACGGCCTGAGCGAAGACGAGCGCCGCATCATCAAGCGCAACCTGGGCTTCTTCGTCACGGCCGACTCGCTCGCGGCAAACAACATCGTGCTGGGCACCTACCGCCACATCACGGCGCCGGAGTGCCGCCAGTTCCTGCTGCGCCAGGCGTTTGAAGAGGCCATCCACACCCACGCCTACCAGTACATCGTCGAGTCGCTGGGTCTGGACGAGAGCGAGATCTTCAACGCCTACCACGAGGTCGATTCGATCCGCGAGAAGGACGAGTTCCTGATCCCGTTCATCGACGCGATCATGGATCCCAACTTCCGGACCGGCACGCTGCAAGCCGACCAGACTTTGCTCAAGAGTCTCATCGTCTTTGCCTGTCTGATGGAAGGTCTGTTCTTCTATGTCGGCTTCACGCAGATCCTGGCCATGGGGCGGCAGAACAAGATGACCGGTGCGGCCGAGCAGTACCAGTACATCCTGCGCGACGAGTCCATGCACTGCAACTTCGGCATCGACGTGATCAACCAGATCAAGCTCGAGAACCCGCAACTGTGGACACCCGCCTTCAAGGCAGAGATCAAGGCCTTGTTCGAGAAGGCCGTCGCGCTGGAATACCGCTACGCCGAAGACACCATGCCGCGTGGCGTGCTGGGCCTGAACGCGTCGATGTTCAAGGGCTACCTGCGCTACATCGCCAACCGCCGCGCTACCCAGATCGGGCTGGAGGAGCTGTTCCCCAACGAGGAGAACCCCTTCCCCTGGATGAGCGAGATGATCGACCTGAAGAAGGAGCGCAACTTCTTCGAAACCCGCGTGCTCGAGTACCAGTCCGGTGGTGCCTTGTCCTGGGATTGACGCCCGAGCCGTGGACGCCGACATCAAGCTCGACAACCTTGCAGACATGGCGTCGCCGTGCAGGCTGGTTCGCCGCCTCCGTATGACCGCCTTCCTACCTGCTGTGCGCCTTGCGGCGCCGGCTGCTGACCTGAATTCATGCCTACGGAGCGTCTCTCCAAGACAGTCTCACGGGGCGCGGATCGTTGCGCCATGCTGATGGCCCGACGTTGTTGTCAACTTGATCAAGGAGAACTGTGATGGCAACTGCGAAAAAGGCGGCCGCGAAGAAGGCGCCTGCAAAGAAGGCTGTGGCCGCCAAGAAGGCCGCGGCGCCGGCGAAGAAGGCTGCTGCACCGGCCAAGAAGGCGGCGGTGAAGGCGGCTGCGCCGGCAGCGGCACCGGCGGCCCCCAAGGCTGCGGCCAAGAAGGCGGCCGCCCCGGCCCAGAAGGCACCCGCCAAGAAGGCGGCGGCGAAGAAGGCCGTGAGTGCCAAGGCAGCGCCAGCGGTCAAGAAGGTCGCCGCGAAGAAGGCCGCCCCGGCTGCAGCGCCGGCGCCGACCAAGAAGGCTGCGGCCAAGCGCGCAGCGCCAGCCAAGAATGCAGCAGCGCCAGCCAAGAAGGCCGCCCCTGCAGCGAAGAAGGCTGCCGCCACGAAGGCACCCGCCAAGAAGGCGCCCGCGAAGAAGGCAGCAGCAAAAAAGGCGGCCGCACCTGCGGCCCCTGGGCCGGCCGCGTCGCCCGCCGCCGCGCCGGCGCCCGCCGCATCGACGACCTCCTCGGCCAAGACCACGCTGAGCCCACAGGCAGCCTGGCCGTTCCCGACCGGTCCCAAGCCCTGATGCAGTCGGTGTTGTCGTCCTGAGCCGGCCGCAGACCGAACAAGGTCGACGGTGGGAAAGGATGCAACGCCAAGTTCGTTCCGAGCCCGGCATGCCGGGCTTTTTCATTGACCGTCGCTGTGCCGATTTCCAGGCCACCGCATGAAACGATCCGCACTTTCAGAGCGCCAGCAGGCGCAAACTGCATCGGCGCTGCGGTCGCAGGCGGACGAGCCAAGCTGGATGCGGATCACGCCCGGCGGCTGCGTGCTCGAACTGGCCTTGATTCCCAACGCCAGACGCAATGAATGGGCCGGGACGCACGACGGTGCACTGCGCCTGCGCTTGCTGGCGCCGCCGGTGGACGGCGCCGCCAACCAGGCCTTGCTGCGCTGGCTGGCGGACGAATTCGGCGTGCGCCTGTCTCAGGTTGAATTGATCAGTGGTCCAACCTCCAGGCGCAAACGCATCGCGCTGACCTGCACCCCCGCCCAACGCGATCAGTGGCTGGCGAATCTGCCGCCTAGCCTGAGTTCAACGACTCCCGGCTGAACGACGACACGGGCTGACACCCTGCATGGCGTCAGGAGCCGTGAATCTCACGCACGTCGATGGGTTGCGTCGCCGCAAAATCAAGCTCGGTCGACGTGGTGATGCCACCGGGCGGCATGGTCAACTTGCCGGACTTCTTGCTGAAATAGCTGGCGTTGCCGGCCACCTGGGGCAGCGGTTCCCGCTTGCCATCGTCGCGAGTCGTCGTGGGCAGGGCAGAGGTGCTGACCGCGTCACGGCCAGCCGTTTCGGCGGGTTCGCGCGCACGTGCCGCGACCGCCTGGACCTCGGCAGCCAGTTCAGCCAGATCGCGTTCTGCTCGTGATGCAGCCGGGCTTGACCCGCCGGTCGTGCCGCCGATCGTGTTGCGACCACCTTCGATGGTCACCAGCGGCCGATTCGGCGTGATGCCGGGGATGGTTGCAGCCAGATTGAGGGTGCGCATCTGCGGTCCGGCGGCTGCCGCCGTCGAGCCGGGTGTGGCGATCGGCAGGCTCCAGCCGCCTCGGGTGGCGCGCTTTTGCTCGTTCTGCATCTGCGCCTCAAGCCGGGCGACCTGACTTTGCAAGGCACGCATCTGCCGGCCTTGCTCGATGCGCTGCTCTTCCGACCACAAGGCGTGGTGGGCCGCCGCCGCGCGGGCTTCTTCCAGCTCATGCACCAGGCGCGCAATATGGCTGCGGTAGTGGCGCGTGGCCGCCCAGATCAACACACCGGTCAACCCCAGCAGAGCCACGCCGATCGCAACGTTTTCAAAGACCATGTCATTCCCCCTCGGGCTGTGAACGCAGCGGCGGCTGACCTGCCCCAGGGTCCAGCCGCGGGTGGAAAGAGGTCGACCTAGGTCAGGCCCAGGGCAGCCCGATCGATGACGTGATTCTGGGTCCCGTGCGAAGCGATCTTGAGCGCACCGACGCGATTTCCCAACGTCACGCAACGCTCCAGCGACCAGCCCAGCTCCAGCCCATAGAGCAAGGCGGCTCGGAAGGCGTCACCGCAACCGGTGGGATCGAGCACAGCCGTGGCGGTCACGCCCGGCACATGGGTGTGCACCCCTTTTTGCCACACATCGCAACCCTCGGCCGCCAGGGTCACGATCACGCCGCGCAGGTGCGAGCGTGACAAGGCCTCCACGCTCGTGTCCATGCGGTCGCACAACATGTGCGCCTCGTAGTCATTCACCGTCACCCAGGTGGCCATTTCGACAAAGCGGCGCAGCTCCTCGCCGTTGAACAAGGGCAGGCCCTGGCCCGGATCAAAGATGAAGGGCACACCGGCACGCTTGAGCTGCATGGCGTGCTTGATCATGGCATCACGCCCGTCCGGGCCGACGATGGCCAGGGCCAGGTCGCCTGCCTCTGGCGCAATCTCGATGCGGTCGGCGTGCTGCATCGCGCCAGGATGGAAGGCGGTGATCTGGTTGTTGTCCTGATCGGTGGTGATGTGGCACTGGGCGGTGTAGCTGTCATCCAGCACGGCCACATGGCGGGTATCGATGCCCAAGGCCTGCATGCGGTCCAGATACTCGCGGCCATCGGCGCCCAGTGCAGCCATCACACGAGGTTCGCCGCCGAGTGCCTTCAAGGTGTAGGCGATGTTGCCGGCACAGCCACCGAAGTCACGCCGCAGAGTGGGTACAAGGAATGACACGTTCAGGATGTGCAGCTTGTCCGGCAGGATCTGCTGGGCAAAGCGGCCGTGGAAACCGGCGATGGTGTCGAAGGCCAGGGAACCACAGATCAGGGCGGGCATGAACTCTCCGGGTCGGGTCGCACCGAAGCGGCGCGTCGCCGGCATTGTCGCTGCCTGTCGGGTTCCTCAGGCCGACGTTGCAGCGGGTGAATAGCCGAATGCGGCGGCCGTGCGCGTCGGCGAACCCGCCGTCAGTCGACCTTGGCGCCTGAAGCCTTCACCACGCGCGCCCATTTCCGGGTCTCGTCATCGGTCATGCGGGCGAATTCTGCCGGCGAGTTGCCGCCGGGCAAGGCGCCCTGGGCCAGCAGGCGCTCCTTCAGAGCGGGTGTCGCCAATGCCTTGGCGGTTTCGTGATACAGGCGGTTGACGATGTCGGTCGAGGTGCCGGCCGGAGCCAGCAAGCCGAACCACGAACTGGCCTCATAGGCCTTCAGGCTGCCGTCGTCCGGGCCAACCTCGGCCACGGTGGGCAGGTCGGGCAGCGCGCTCGAACGTTGCGCCGAGGTCACGGCCAGCGCCTTGAGCTTGCCGGACTTGATGTGCGGCAGGGCCGAGGGCAGGTTGTCGAACATCAGGTCGACGTTGCCGCCCATCAGGTCGATGAGAGCCGGTCCCGAACCCTTGTAGGGCGAATGCACCATGCCGCCACCCGTGAGCGTCTTGAACAGCTCGCCGGCCAGATGGATGGAGGTGCCGTTGCCCGAACTCGCCATGTTCAGCTTGTCCGGGTTGGCGCGGGCAAAACGCGCCAAGTCACTCACGCTGCGGATGCCGTACTGCTCGGCCTTGGCAGGGTTGAGCACCAGCACGTTGGGCACGCTGGCAACCAGGCTGATGGGCACGAAGTCCTTCACCGGGTCATAGGGCAGCTTCGGGTAGAGCGACACATTGATGGCGTGAGTGCCTACCGTACCCATGAGCAGGGTGTAGCCGTCGGCTGCCGATTTGGCCACCTCGGCCGCGCCGATATTCCCGCCTGCCCCTGGCTTGTTGTCCACAACAACGGCAACGCCCAACGATTTCTGCAGTTCGGGCGCCAGCGCGCGCGCCAGGATGTCGGTGGTGCCGCTCGGTGCAAACGGTACGACGATGCGGATGGGCTTGTTGGGCCAGCTCGATTGAGCTGCCGCTGGCGCCGCCCAGCCGGCAGCCAAGGGTGCCAGGGCGAGGGCGAACAAGAATCGGCGGGTGCTGCGCAGGGTGAAGCTCATGCTGGCGACCTGATGACGGCTGGAGTGCTGATGAGCCGCCACCATGACAGCTTGAACGCGCTTGTGCAGCCGGGTCATCCCGCATGCCGGCAGGACTGCCGGGCAAAAAGAGCAGGGAGGCAGGACGGTGTCGACCTGCGCACGCGCTCTCTATGCGTGCAGGAACGCCTGCCTCCCGTGGAGCGCAACGGCTACGCGCAACGTCGTCTTCGTGACGCCGATCGAACTGCCTCAGCGCGAGGCCACGCTCACCACTGGCTCGTCGGAATTTTCGGCAGCCGCAAAAGCACCCAGGGCCACCACCACGGCCACGGCCGCCAACCAGTCAGTCCAACGGAATTTCATGATGCGTCCTCCTCGCGTCGCGGTGGAGCACATCGAGATGGATGTGTAAACCCCGCGAACTGGTGCCCATCATCACGCTGTCAGGCGATGTGGGAAATAGCACACAAACTGCCGACACGGCTGCTACGTTCGGTTGCAGCCTTGCCTGGGCAAAAGGCCGGTGTGTCCGGAACGCAAACGGCCTAGCTGGACCGATGCACCGGAACCGGCCACTCCACGACCTCGCTCAGGGCTGCTGCACCCAGGGCAATCAACAACGTGATCCCCATCAACCAGTCCGACCAGTGCGTTTTCATGAGGCGGCTCCTTGACGTTACCTGCGTGCATGCTGCCGGACAGGTGCGCGAGCTCATCGTGCAAACAGCGCAGGTTTTGACTCGCAACTAGCCGCAAATGGTGAATTTGCCGATTTCGGCACACATGAGGCGACCAGGGCGGGACGTCCAGCGACAGCACACACACTGGCCTGGCCCACTTGCAACCATCGGCGGGCTTCAGGGCGAGGCAGTCGCGGCCGGGGTGTCAACGTCCGCACCAGGCACTGCAGCGAGCAACGCGCGGGTGTAGTCGGTCTGCGGCGCCGCCAGCAGACGCGCACAGGCTGACTGCTCGACCACGGCGCCATCCTTCATCACGATCACCTCGTCGGCCATGAAGCGCACCACGGCCAGGTCATGGCTGATGAAGACATAGCTCAGGCCCAGGGCGTCCTGCAGATCGCGCAGCAGGTTGAGCACCTGGGCCTGCACCGACACGTCCAGGGCCGACACCGCCTCATCCAGCACCAGCAGCTCGGGCTGCACACTCAGGGCGCGGGCGATGGCGATGCGCTGGCGCTGGCCGCCCGAGAACTCGTGTGGGTAGCGCCCGAGCGCGGCCTCGTCCAGGCCGACCTGGCGCAGCAGGGCGCAGGCGGCTTGCTCGCGCTGCGCGTCGTCGGCGCCATGCAGGCCGTGGATGCGCATGGGCTCCAGCAAGGCCTGGGCCACGGTCCAGCGCGGGTTGAGCGAGGCGTAGGGGTTCTGGAAGACGATCTGCACCCGCCGGCGCAGCGCCTGGCGGGCCGCGCCGCGCAGGCTGTGCACTTCCTGGCCGTCGAATTCCACCCGACCAGCGCTGGCCGCGTGCAGGCCCAGCAGGGTCAGGCCCAGGGTGGACTTGCCCGAGCCGGATTCCCCCACCACGCCCAGGGTGCGGCCGCGTGCCAGCTCGAAGCTCACGCCTTGCAGGGCCTGGAAGCGCTTCCGTCGCCACAGGCCGCCGCCGCGCAGCTCGAAATGCCGGGCCAGCTCATGCACACGCAGCAGGGGCGGCGCGGCGGCGTCAACCGCCGTAGAGCCATCCGGCGTCAAGGCCGGGCTGGCTGCGGGAGGGGCCGGCCTTGCACTGCGCGCCGTGCCGGGGGAGGCCACGGCGGACGGCCCGCCCACCGCTGCCCATGTTGCCCCCGGCAGGTCCGACAAGCCCGGGTCGGGCGGCGCGGCCGGCGCCTCGTCCGCCTCAATGGTCGGCAGGCGCCGCGGCGGTGTGCCGTGCAGGCGCGGGCGGCAGGCCAGCAGGGCGCGGGTGTAGGCGTCCTGCGGCGCGGCGTACAGGCGCGCGGTGTCGCCGGCCTCGCGCACCAGGCCGTGGCGCATCACCACCACCTCGTCGGCGATCTCGCCCACCAGGCCCAGGTCGTGGCTGATGAAGAGCATGCTCATGCGCCGTTCGGCGCGGATGCGCGCCAGCTGGTCGAGGATCTGGCGCTGCACCGTCACGTCCAGCGCGGTGGTCGGCTCGTCGGCGATGAGCAGGCGCGGCTCGCAGGCCAGCGCCATGGCGATCATGACGCGCTGCTGCTGGCCGCCCGACAGCTCGTGCGGGTAGGCGTCCAGGCGCCGGCGCGGCTCGGGCAGGCCCACCTCGATGAAGAGGTCGAGCGCACGCGCCAGCGCCGCGCGGCGGCTCAGGCCCAGGTGCAGCATGAGCGGCTCGCAGACCTGGCGGCCCACGCTCAACACCGGGTTGAGCGAGCCCATCGGGTCCTGGAAGACGCAGGCGATCTCGCGCCCGCGCAGGGCGCGCAGACGGCGCGGCGCGGCCTGCAGCAGGTCCTCGCCGTTGAAGAGGATGCGCCCGGCCAGCTCGGCGTTGTCAGGCAGCAGGCGCAGGATGGACAGCGCCGTCACGCTCTTGCCCGAGCCGGATTCGCCCACCAGCGCCAGGGTGCGGTCGGCGGCGATGTCCAGGCTCACGCCGCGCGCCGGCCCGTGTGCATCCGCCGCGCGGCCCACGGCCTGCACGCGCTGCGACCCGGCGTCGCGTGTGTCGCCTTGGCGACCCAGGCGAAAGGCGACCTGCAGTTCCTGCACGCTGAGCAGCATGGCGCGGCTCACTCCAGCCCGCGCAGGCGCGGGTCCAGGGCGTCGCGCAGCGCGTCGGTCATGAGCGAGAAGGCGGTGACGAAGGTGGCCATCAGCGCCGTCGTGCCGGCCAGCTGCCACCAGTAGCCCAGGATGAGCTCGCCCTGCGCCTCGGCCAGCAGCGTGCCCCAGCTCACCTGGTCCAGGCTCACGCCCAGGCCAAGGTAGGACAGGATGACCTCGGCCTTGATGAAGCCCACCACGTGCATGGACAGCTGCACCAGCACCACATGGCTGGCGTTGGGCAGGATGTGGCGGAACATGCGCGCCCCGGCGCCGGCGCCCAGCGCCTCGGCGGCACGCACGTAGTCGCGCGCGGCGTGTTTCATGAACTCGGCCCGCACCAGGCGGTAGATGCCGGTCCAGCCGCTCAGGCCCAGGATGAGCACCACGCTCGTCACCCCGCGCCCGCTCACCGCCGCGAAGGCGAACACCAGCAGGATGCCCGGGATGGCGGTGAAGACGTTGTAGAGCCACTCCAGCGCATCGCCCACCCGTCCGCCCAGAAAGCCCGACAGTGCGCCCAGCAGCGTGCCGATGCCGGCCGCCAGCAGCGCGGCCAGCACACCCACGGTGATGGAGATGCGGCTGCCCTGCAGCACCTTGGACAACACGTCGCGACCCTGGCGGTCGGCGCCCCAGGGCAGGCGGGTGGCCAGCACCGGCTCGTCCTGGCGCAGCTGCGCGGCGCGCTCGGCCCACGCGGCGTAGCGAGGCGCCAGCGGGTCGACGTCGCTCAGGTCGATCGGCGCCCCGCTGGCAAAAGCGGCGACGGGTTGATCGCCGCCAGTGGTCGGGCCCAGCCAGGTGGGCGCGGCATAGGACTGGGCGCGCTCGCGCTGCCAGTCCGCGCCCAGCAGGCCCAGGGCCACGGCCGCCACCAGCAGACCGTACAGCGCCACGCCCGTCAGGGCGGCCAGGCCGACGCGGTCGGTGCGGTAGCGCCACCAGGCCTGGCGCCACACGGTGGGTGTGGCGCTGCGCCGATGTTGCGGCGGTGTCGCTGGCGCGGCCGTCATCGCAGCACCACGCGCGGGTCGACCCGGGTGTAGAGCAGGTCGGTGACCAGGTTGATCACCATGGTCAGCAGCGCCAGGTAGATCGTCACCGCCTGGATGACCGGGTAGTCGCTGCGGTTCACTGCCAGCAGCACCTCGCGGCCCAACCCGGGGATGGAGAAGAACACCTCGATGAGGAAGGAGCCGACGAAGATGCCCGGCAGGTGCACGCTCACGTTGGTGAGGATGGGCACCAGGGCGTTGCGCAGCACATGGCGCAGCAGCACGGCCGGCTCGTCCAGGCCCTTGGCGCGCGCGGTGCGCACATAGTCCTGGCCGATCTCGTCGAGAAAGAAGCTGCGGTACAGCCGGGTCTGCGGCGACACGCCCACCAGCACCGCCAGCAGCACCGGCAGCGGCGCGTAGCGCAGCAGGTTCTCGCTCAGATGGGCGCTCCAGCCCTGCACCGGAAACCAGCCCAGCTTGAAGGCGAACAGCCACTGCCCGACGATGACGTAGACCAGCAGGCTGACGGACAGCGCCACGGTGCTGACCACCATGATGAGCCGGTCGGTGAGCGAGCCGCGCACCGCCGCCACCGCCAGCGCCAGCGGCACGGCCAGCAGGGTGTCCAGCAGCAGGATGGGCAGCATGACCGTGAGCGTGGCCGGCAGCCGGCTGGCGAAGAGGTCGGCCACCGATTCGCGCGTGGCCCAGCTGTGGCCCCAGTCGAAGGTGAGGATGCGCCGCACGAAGAGCCAGAGCTGCTCGGCCACCGGCCGGTCCAGACCCAGCTCGGCGCGGATCTGCGCCACCTGCTCGGTCGAGGCGTTCAGCCCGCCCAGGATCTCGGCCGGGTCGCCGCCGAAGCTGCGGAACAGGAAGAACACCAGCAGGATCACCCCGGCCAGGGTGGGCACCATCTGCCACAGGCGGCGCACGAGGTAGGACGGCATGTCGTCGTGGGGCGTCGTGTGGGCGGCCCGTGTCGCGTCAGCGCAGCGGCTGGCCGTGCTGGAAGGCGACCAGCTCACCCGGCGCCATGGCCACCCAGGCCTCGTCGGTGGTGAGCGGCTCGGTCACCACCACGGCCACGCGGTCCTGCGGCGTGGTGTGCTCGGCGAAGTTGACCGTCAGGTCGGCGTCCTGCAGCCGGGCGTGGGCGAAGGGATGCTGGCGCAGCACATAGTGCAGCTTGGTCGAGCAGTGCGCCCACAGCGCCTCGCCGTTGCTGAGCAGGAAGTTGAAGCTGCCGTGCGCCGCCGCGCGCGGCACCAGCTCGGCCAGGGTCTGGGTCAGCTCGGCAGCCGACGGCAGGCTGGCGTGGTTCTTGGCCAGCTCCTGCATCAGCCAGCAGAAGGCGCGTTCGCTGTCGGTCTCGCCCACCGGGCGGAAGCTGGCGTGCAGCTTGGGCGCGAAGTCCTTCAGGTTGCCGTTGTGGGCGAAGGCCCAGTAGCGCCCCCACAGCTCGCGCACGAAGGGGTGGGTGTTGTGCAGCGCCACGCCGCCCTGGGTGGCCTTGCGGATGTGGGCAATGATGTGTTCGCTCTTGATGGGGTAGCGCCGCACCATCTCGGCCACGGGGGAATGTTCGGCACTCTGGTGATCGACGAAGTGGCGCAGCCCCGGCCCTTCGAAGAAGGCGATGCCGAAGCCGTCCTTGTGCTCCTCGGCGCGGCGCGAGAAGCCGCTGAAGCTGAACATCAGGTCGGTTGGGGTGTTGGCGTTGAGCCCGAGCAGCTGGCACATGGGGGGATGGGGCAGGGTCAGTCGGCGCCGTCCGTGGCGTGGGGCTGACCGGGTCCGAAGACCGACACCGGCGCATCGGAGTCATCGCTTTCACGCCCGGCCGGTGGCAACACGCGGCGGATCTGCGCCACGAGTTCGTCTTCCAGCGCGTGGCGGCGCCGGTACTGCGCGCGCTTTTTCGAGGCGATGTCGGCCACCGCCTTGCGACCGATGCGGGTCGGCAACCGCCAGGCGCTGTCGTCGGGCTGGCCGCCGAGTTCGGCCCAATAGGTGTCGTAATCGGCCACGACCCGTTCGCGGCGACGCCAGTGGCCCTGGTAGACATGATCGGCGTTGGCCACCGCGCGCACATGGTCGACCCCCTGGGCCGACGTCAGGGCGTACAAGGCGATCATGACGGCCTGCTTGGGGCGCAAGCCGTGCATCTCGCGGGTGGCCGTACGCACCACGTCGGCGCCCTGGGCGCCGGAGGTCCCCTGCAGGCAACCGATATGGGCCACCCAATGGCCTAGGTGCCGATGGATCGCGAAGGCCAGCGCCGCTACCCGCTCACGCGCGCCGTCGTCGCGCGCCTGCCGCCAGAGCTTGATCACGAGTTCGCCTTCCTTGGCGAACTGCTGATCCATGGACAGTTCGAACTGCAGCCGCGTGCCGCTGTCGTCGAGCACGATCTCAGCCAGTGCCAACTGACCGTCGAGATAGAGCCGCGAAACCGGCTCGGCCGGCCAGTGACGCGCCACCCAGTCGTGATGCTGGCGCAGCCAGTCGAGCTTGTGGCGGATCTTGACGCCCCGGCTCAGGTAGCTGCGCTGCAGCTTCCACAGCAGGTGGGGTTGGGCCAATGCACGAGCCTGGCCCGTCGCGTCACCGAGCAGGTAGCGGTTCCACTGCAGGTGCGACCGCGGGCTGAGCGCTGCACGCAACAAGTACTTGACGGCCTGCAGAGTGGATACCTGCTCGTTGCTGCGGCGCAGCAGGTCCAGGGCGGTAAGGATGGGCACGTCGTGAAGGAGCAAGTGGCGGGGTGAGGCGTCGGCTGACGGCAGGCCCCGATTGTTCCGGATCTGGCGCTGTTTGACGTCAACGCCGTGTGCGAGGTGCCATCCAGGCGTTGACCTGGTGTGGGGTCGGGGCCGACCCGCCGCCCGGACCCGCGCCGACATCCACCTGGATTACCAGCCGCCGTCCCCTGCGCCGTCACCCCCGCTGTCGCCGCCACCATCCCCGCCGCTGTCCCAGCCCCCGCCATGGCCGAAGTCGATCTCGCGGCGCTCGAAGCCGAAGTCGTCGCCACCTGCTGGCGGCTGGAGCTGTGGCTGATTGACATGCTGCGGCAGCGACGACGATTCGACGGCGTGCGCCTCGTTGCCGTGCAGCATGCGTTCGAGCAGCACGCCCGCGGCGACGCCGCCGGCCACGGCCATGCCGGTGCGCAGCGCGCTGCTGCCGGCCGAGGGTGCGCCATAACCTGACGGTGGGTAGGCGCCGGCGGCCGTGCCTCCGCTCCAGCCCGCCGCCTGAGCCGGGAAGATGGCGGATTGCCGGGCCGCCTCGCGCTGGCGCTTCGTCACGCTGCGCAACACGACGATGCCGACGCCGAAGATGGCCACGATGATGAGCCAGCCGGGCAGGCCTCCGCCGTCGCTGGCCTCGGTGCGCGCGGCACGCTGGACGGGCGCTTCGGCGGGCAGGCGTGCGCCAGTGCCCGGCGCGACCTGAGCCGCCGGAGCTTGCGCCCCGGCCTGCGGCGGTGCGCCGATCACCGCGCCGGTGCCGGCGAGCGAGCCGGGCTGATGGGCCTTGGCCGCGGCGCGTTGAAGCTGCTGCTCGAAGGCCTGCACGCGGCCCGGGTCGGCAAATTTGGTTGCGGGGTCGATACGCTGAGCCTCGCGCAACTGGGTCGCAGCGTCGTCGTACTGCCGGTTGTGGGCCAGGATCTCGGCGTAGACGTAACGCGCCTTGGCGCTCGCCGGCTTGGCCTTCACCACCTCGGCCATCATGGCCTGGGCCTCGCTGTAGCGGCTGGCGCGCACAGCGGCTTCCACCTCGGCCTGGGTGGGCAGCTCGGCGAGGGCGAACTGGGTGAACAGGAGCAGGCAAAACAGGGTGAGCAGGCGTTTCATCATGGTGGGCACCTCGTGTGTCGCGTCGCGCCCGGCGGCTGGCGTGGGGACATTCAATAAAGCAAAGGGCCGATCGGCCGGCTGGGCTGCCGTCAGGTGCAGGCGATCATGCCGGATTCAAGTCTGTGCGCTGCTGCGCGCAACAGATCACGGCCTATCACCCTGAGCGCACGGGCGTTGGTCATCGGGTCGGGCGGAGCGGGTACGCGTAGATGGGAGAATCCGCCGCCATGTATGCCCTGTATGAAGATGCCGGCAAGTTCCACGCCGGGCGTGTCCTTTCCGAAGCCGAGACCTGGCTGCAGGTCGAGCTCGACACGGGCAAACGTGTGAAGGTCAAGTCGGCAGCGGTGATGCTGCGTTTTGCCCAGCCTGCGCCGGCCGAGCTGATCAGCGCCGCCCAGGCGCTGGCGGGCGAGATCGATCTGGACCTGGCCTGGGAGTTCGCGCCCGAAGAAGAATTCGGCTTTGCCGACCTGGCGCGCGACTACTTCGATGCCAAGGCCGGGGTGGCCCAGCAGGCTGCGGCGCTGTTCCGCCTGTTCGAGGCGCCGCATTACTTCCGCCGCCTGGGCCGTGGCCAGTTCCGCAAGGCGCCTGAAGACATCGTCAAGGCCGCGCTGCTCGGCATCGAGCGCAAGAAGCAGCTCGTGGCGCAGATCGAGGCTTGGGCTGAGGAACTGGTGGCGGGCCAGTGCCCGGGCCCGGTGCGCGAGCAGCTCTACAAGATCCTGTTCAAGCCCGACAAGAACGCTGCGGAATACAAGGCGGTCGTCGAGGCGGCCAGGCGCAGTCAGCGTGCGCCGCTCGACCTGCTCAGCAGCGTGGGAGCCATCGAGAGCCCCTATCAATTTCACTGGCGGCGCTTCCTGTACGAAGAATTCCCCAAGGGCACGGCTTTTCCGGCCGGGCTGGTGGCGCCGCAGATCAAGGACGAGCTGCCGCTGGCATCGGTGGCCGCCTTTTCGATCGACGACAGCTCCACCACCGAGATCGACGATGCCCTGTCGGTGCAGGGCCTGGGCAGCGGCACGGTCGTGTTCGGCGTGCACATCGCCGCGCCGGGTTTGGCCGTGCTGCCGGGCTCGCCGGTCGACACCCTGGCGCGCGAGCGTTATTCCACCGTCTATATGCCCGGCGGCAAGCTCACCATGCTGCCCGACGAGGTGGTGGCGCACTACACGCTGCAGGCTGGACGCGACTGCCCGGCGGTGTCGCTCTATGTCACCTTCGATGAAGCCACGCTCGAAGTGCGCGCCAGCGAGACGAAGCTGGAGCGTGTGCCCATCGTCAGCAACCTGCGCCACGACCGGCTCGACGCGGTGGTCACCGAGGCCAGCCTGACTGGCGAGGCGCCGGCCGACTACCCCCATGCGGCCGAACTGGCCTTCGGCCTGCGCCTGGCCCGCCACCTCAAGGCGGCGCGCGAGGTGGTGCGCGGCAAGCCCGAGAACTTCAACCGGCCGGACTACAACTTCAGGCTCGAAGGCGGCTCGGGTCACCACGTCGCCACCGGCGAGCCAGACGGCAGCGAGTCCGTGCTCATCAGCGAGCGCCGTCGCGGAGCGCCGCTGGACCTGATCGTGGCCGAAGCCATGATCCTGGCCAACAACACCTGGGGCGGCTGGCTGGGCGAGCTGGGCGTGCCCGGCATCTACCGCAGCCAGGCCAGCATGGCGCCGGGCGTGAAGGTGCGCATGGGTGTGAAGCCCGCGCCGCACGCCGGCATGGGCGTGGCCCACTACACCTGGGCCACCTCGCCGCTGCGTCGCTACGTCGACCTGGTGAACCAGTGGCAGATCATTGCCTGCGCCCGTCACGGCCGCACCGCGGCGCTGGTGGCGCCCTTCAAGCCCAAGGACGCCCAGCTCTTCGCAGTCATCTCGGGCTTCGACGCCGCCTACAGCGCCTACAACGGCTTCCAGAATGCCATCGAGCGCTACTGGACGCTGCGCTGGCTGCAGCAGAACGAGGTGACCGAGTTCGAGGCCCACGTCATGAAGGACGGCTTGGTGCGTGCCACCCACCTGCCACTGGTGCTGCGTGTGGGCGGCACCGAAAGCCTGCCGCGCAACGCCCTGGTCCGCCTGCGCCTGACCGGCGTGGATCTGCTGGCGCTCGACGCCTATGCCAACCTCGTGGCGCGCCTGGATGAGCCGGAGGCCGAGGGCGCTGACGTCGTCGACGATGCGGACGAGGACGACACGCCCGTCACCGGTCTGGCACTGGCCATCGACCTGGCTGACGCAGTCGGCGCCAGTGATGGTCCGGTCACACCAGCAGACGCCACCCCTCAAGCCTGAGCCCCGACATCATGCCTCTCGGCTTCAAGCACCTCAGCCTCATGCAGCGCGCCATCGTGGCGTCGCTGGTCGTGCATGTGCTCGTCCTGATGGTCAAGGTGGCCGACCCGCAGGCCTTCAGGCGGGTGCTGGAGGATTCGGCGCTCGACGTCGTGCTGGTCAATTCGAGCAGTGCCGAGCGTCCGTCCAAGGCCCAGGTGATTGCCCAGCGCAATCTGGCTGGTGGTGGGGATGCCGAGAAGGGCCGTGCCACCTCGCCCTTGCCGCCAGCGCTGTTCAACTCGGCCGGCGAGGCCTTTGACGAGACCCACCACACCATCGAGCAGATGCAGGAGCAGCAGCTGCAGTTGCTGGCCCAGGTCAAGCGCGAGCTGTCCACCATGCCTGCGCCCGATCCCAAGCGTGGCCAGAGCAAGGCCAGCCCGCCCAGGCAGGACGAGGAGCGGCGCCGCCAGCTGCTGATGCAGCTGGCGGCGATCGAGAAGCGCATCAATGAGGAAAACGCCCGTCCCAAGCGGCGCTACATCAGCCCGGCCGCGCGCGAGGGTGTCCATGCGCTGTACTACGACTCGCTTCGCCACAAGATCGAGGACCTGGGCACGCGCAATTTCCCCGAGGCCGGCGGGCGCAAGCTCTACGGGGAGTTGACGGTGCTGGTGGCCGTCGACGCGGTTGGCCGCGTGGTCGAGGTCGAGGTGGTGCGCAGTTCAGGCAACAAGCAGCTGGACAAGCGCGCCATCACCATCGTGCGCGGCGCTGCGCCCTACGGCGACTTCAGCCCGGCCATGCGGGCGCAATTCGACCAGCTGGTCTTCGTGTCACGCTTCCGGTTCACCCGCGAGGACGGCCTGCGCGCCGCGGTGGAAGACGCCGGCACCCGCTGAGCGTCAGCGTCCGAACCCGCCCTGCCGAACGCGCGTCACCTTTCTGCCGCCTCGAGCTCATGACAGCCGCCCGATCCTCATTCGCCAACCGGCCCTGGGTTCGTCAGCTGGGCCGGCTGCTGCTGCTGCTGGCGATCAGCCTGCTGGCGCTGCAGGCGTTCTTCGCCTTGCGCTTGCTGGCGATGACCTGGATCGACCCCCAGAGCACCACCTTCCAGCGTTCGGAAGCCTGGCGGCTGCTCACCCGGCAGTCTGGCGCCGGCTGGCTGCAGCAATGGCAGCCGGGTGAACGGATCAGTCCCCAGCTCAAGCGCGCCGTGATCGCCAGCGAGGATGCCACCTTTGTCGAGCACGGCGGTGTGGAATGGGATGCGATCGAGAAGGCCTGGGGCCGCAATCAGCGCGCGCAGGCGCAGGCCGACCGTGTCAACGAGCAGCTCGCTGCGCGCAAACGACCGCCCGGCAAGGAGTCGCCCAAGCGCGAGGCCAAGATCTTCGGCGGCTCGACCATCAGCCAGCAATTGGCCAAGAACCTGTTCCTGTCGGGTGAACGCACGGTGCTGCGCAAGGCCCAGGAACTGGTCATCACCCTGCTGCTGGAGGCCACGCTGCCCAAGCGGCGCATCCTGGAGATCTATCTCAACAGCGTGGAGTGGGGCGAGGGGGTGTTTGGCGCCCAGGCTGCGGCGCGTTATTACTACCGCACCGATGCTGCCCAGCTCAGCGCCACCCAGGCCGCCCGCCTGGCCGTGATGCTGCCGGCGCCCAAACGCTTCGAGAAGTTGCCGAACTCGCCCTACCTCGCCAGCCGATCGGCGACCGTACAGGCGCGCATGGGCGCCATCAACCTGCCATGAGCGCCGCCGACGCCAGCGACGAACTCTGCGCCGCCGCCGCGCGTCTGGTGGTCGACGAGGGCATGGAGTACGGCCCCGCAAAGCACAAGGCTGCGCGCGTGCTCGGCCTGCGCCGCAACATCGAGCTGCCGGACAACCTGGCGCTTGAAGACGCGGTGCGCGAGCACATCGCCCTGTTTTGTGCCGATACCCAGCCGGCCGAACTGCTGGCGCTGCGCGAGCTGGCTCTGCTGTGGATGGAGCGGCTGGCCGAGTTTCGCCCGCTGCTGGTCGGTGCGGTCTGGCGCGGCACCGCCACCCGGCTGTCGCCGGTGCGCCTGCGCCTGTATTGCGACGACGCCAAGGCCGCCGAACTGGCTCTGCTCAACCGCGGCGTCGACTTTGATCTGGCCAGCGAACCCGGTCCGCGCGGTGCGCCAGTCGACGTGCTGGTACTGGCCGTGCCCTGCCGTGCACTGAACGACCGCGTCACCTTGCAGCTCAGCGTGCTGGACCACGACGATGTGCGCGGCCAGCTCAAACCCGACGCCCGCGGACAGTCGCAGGCGGGCGACGCGGCGGCCTTGCGCCGCTTGCTCGCCGCCGCCGCGTCCTGAGCTGGAGTGGACCTGCCCCCACGCCGCTCATTACTTCTTCAATATCGGAGTCCACCATGAATCGTCGCAATATCGTCTACCTCGGCGTTGCCGCTGCCGCTGGCGCCGCCGGTGTGTGGTGGAGCCAGCGTCGCGGCGAACAGCCGCAACCGCAGCAGACAGTGGCCCAGTTGCCGGTCGAATCGTCCCGTGCACCCGCGGCGCCGGCCAGTGCCGGCAAGCCTGACCTCTGGAGTCGACGATTCGACAAACCCGGCGGCGGCGAGCTCGTTTTCGCCGACCTCAAGGGCAAGCCGCTGGTGGTCAACTTCTGGGCCACCTGGTGTCCGCCGTGCGTGAAGGAGATGCCCGAGCTCGACCGTTTCGCGCGCGACTTCAGTGCCAAAGGCTGGCAGGTGGTGGGTGTGGCGGTCGATAGCCCCACGCCGGTGCGCGAATTTCTGGTCAAGACGCCCGTGAGCTTCCCGATCGGCCTGGCAGGTTTTGGCGGTGCGGAATTGGCGCGCGACCTGGGCAACACAGGCGGCGGACTGCCCTTCACGGTGGTCTTCGACGCGCAGGGCCAGGCCATCCACACGCGGCTGGGCCAGACCAGCTACAGCGAGCTGGCCGGTTGGGCCGGCAGCTGAGCGGCGCTGTGGTGGCCGCGACGATAACGACCGATCAGAACGAAATGCGCGTAAAGTCCGGGGTTTGGCCGACAAACTCGGTTCAACACCATAGAACCTCCTGAGCGCCTGGCCAGGGAGGGCACCTTCGGCGAGATGCTGCAGGTGCAGCATGAACAACACGACGGAGCCTCAACCATGGATCTACGCAAACTCAAGACCCTGATCGACCTCGTGTCGGACTCGAACATTTCGGAGCTCGAGATCACGGAGGCTGAAGGCAAGGTGCGCATCGTCAAGACCGCGCCCGTGGCCGCCGGGGTGATGACGTTTGCACAGCAGGCGCCTGTGCCCATGGTGCAGGCTGCGCCGGCGCCGGTCGCGGCCGCCGCACCGGTGGCCGCCGCTGCGCCGGCGGAGACTGGCCACGTCGTCAAGTCACCCATGGTCGGTACCTTCTACCGAGCCAGCAACCCGGGCGCCAAGCCCTTGGTTGATGTGGGCCAGCAGGTCAAGGCCGGCGACGCGTTGTGCATCATCGAGGCCATGAAGATCATGAACGAGATCGACTCGGACAAGGCCGGCACGGTCAGCAAGATCCTGGTCGAGAACGGCCAGGCGGTCGAATACGGACAGCCGCTGTTCATCATCGAGTGAGTCCGGCGCGTGCCGATGACCCTCACCGACGTCCTGCCCCTCGCAGATCGCAGCGCCCCCGTTGGCGCAGTTGACGCGGCGCCCGGCGCCGCCGGCCCGGCCCTTCGGGGCCATTGAGCCCAGGCATCCATGTTCAAGAAACTACTCATCGCCAATCGCGGCGAAATTGCCCTGCGCATCCAGCGCGCCTGCCGTGAGATGGGCGTGCGCTCGGTTGTGGTCTATTCCGAGGCGGATCGCGACGCGAAATACGTCAAGCTGGCCGATGAGGCCGTGTGCATCGGCCCGGCGCCCTCGGCGCAGAGCTACCTCAACATGCCGGCCATCATCTCGGCCGCCGAGGTGACCGACGCCGAGGCCATCCACCCGGGCTACGGCTTCCTGTCCGAGAACGCCGACTTCGCCGAGCGGGTGGAAAAGAGCGGCTTCGCCTTCATCGGCCCGACCTCGGCGTCGATCCGCCTGATGGGCGACAAGGTCTCGGCCAAGGAAGCCATGATCAAGGCCGGCGTGCCCACCGTGCCGGGCGCCGAGGGCTCGCTGGGCGAAGACCCGGCGCAGATCATCCGTTCGGCGCGCGAGATCGGCTACCCGGTCATCATCAAGGCCGCCGGCGGCGGCGGCGGGCGCGGCATGCGCGTGGTGCACACCGAGGCCGCGCTCATCAACGCGGTGCAGACCACGCGGGCCGAGGCCGGTGCGGCCTTCGGCAACCCGGCCGTGTACATGGAAAAGTTCCTGCAGAACCCGCGCCACATCGAGATCCAGATCCTGGCCGACCAGCACGGCCACGCCGTCTGGCTGGGCGAGCGCGACTGCTCCATGCAGCGCCGACACCAGAAGATCATCGAGGAAGCGCCGGCGCCGGGCATCCCGCGCAAGGTGATCGAGAAGATCGGCGAGCGCTGCGCGGCGGCGTGCAAGAAGATCGGTTACCGCGGCGCCGGCACCTTCGAGTTCCTGTTCGAGGACGGCGAGTTCTATTTCATCGAGATGAACACCCGCGTGCAGGTCGAGCACCCGGTGACCGAACTGGTGACCGGCGTGGACATCGTGCAGATGCAGATCCGCATTGCCGCCGGCGAGGAACTGCCCTTCACGCAAAAGCAGATCAAGAACCACGGTCACGCCATCGAGTGCCGGGTGAACGCGGAAGACCCCTACACCTTCCTGCCCTCGCCGGGCCGCATCTCCATGTGGCATCCGCCCGGCGGCCCGGGCGTGCGGGTCGATTCACACGCCTACAGCAACTACTTCGTGCCGCCCAACTACGACTCGATGATCGGCAAGATCATCGTGCACGCCGACACGCGCGACCAGGCGCTGGCGCGCATGCGCTCGGCGCTGTCCGAGACGCTGGTGGAAGGTATCCAGACCAACATCCCGCTGCACCGCGACCTGATGGCCGACGGCCGTTTCATCGAGGGCGGCACCAGCATCCACTACCTGGAAGGCTGGATGGAACAGCACAAGCGCCGCCCCTGACGAGCGATCCGCAATGAGCGACAACGCCGGCCTCATGGTCGAACTTTTTCTGCTCGCACCGGCTGCCAATGTCGAGGTGTTGAGCGATGAACTGCTCGACCTCGGCGCGCTGGCCGTCACCATCGAGGACGCCGACGCCGAGACGCCCGACGAAGTGCCGGTGTTCGGCGAACCCGGCATGCCGGCGTCGCATGCAGCGGCCATCCGCGGCTGGCAACGCTCACTCGTCAAGGCCTTGTTCAATGACGACTCGGTAGCGACCGAAGCGGCTACCTTGCTGTTGGCGGGCGAGCGCGGCGGTGACATCCATGTGCACGCCATGCAGCCCGTGCCGCAGGAGGACTGGGTGCGTCTGACGCAATCTCAGTTCGAGCCGGTGCCGGTCACGCCTAGCTTCTGGATCGTGCCCTCATGGCACGAGCCGCCGGCCGCCGCCGAGCTGGTCATGCGCCTGGACCCGGGCCTGGCCTTTGGCACCGGCACCCACCCGACCACCCGCATGTGCCTGCGCTGGATCGCCCGCACGGCCGACCGCGCCCGGCCCTGGCCGCGCGTGCTCGACTACGGCTGCGGCTCGGGCATCCTGGCCATCGGTGCGGCCCTGCACGGCGCCACCGGCATCGACGCGGTCGACATCGACCAGGCCGCGGTCACCGCCACGCGTGCCAACGCCAGCGACAACCAGGTGCAGGTCAACGCCGGCCTGCCTCATCTGGCGGCGGGTGAATACCCGGTGGTGCTGGCCAACATTCTGGCCGCGCCGCTCAAGGTGCTGGCGCCGCTGCTGTGCGGACATCTGGCGCCCGGTGGCAGCCTGGTGCTGGCGGGGCTGCTGGAGCGCCAGATCGACGAACTGATCGTGGCTTACACGCCCTGGCTGCAGCTGGAGGTGGCAGACCGGCAGGATGGCTGGGCGCTGCTGCATGGTCGGCGCCCGCTGCGCTGACCGCCTGTGTGCTCAGATGGCCGCCGGTTTGCCGCCCGATTCCTCGACCAGCCTAGCGACGGCTTGTCCGTCCTGCTCGACTGTGTTCAGGGTCGTTCAGGACCAGCTCAAGGTGTCGCAGGGCTGGGTGCGTTGTGGCCGCTGCCACGAGGTCTTCAATGCGTTGGAAGCCCTGTTCGACCTTGAGGCGAGGCGTGACGGTGAACTGGCTCGCGTCGGGGCCGGCGGATCCGCGGCGCCGCCCGCGCCGTCTGGACAAGCCGATTGGGACGACACCAGCACCGCACCACTGCCTGACAACCGCCGCAGCGCGGTGAGCGCTGCGGCCGCACTGCGTGATCGACTGGCGGCACGCACCGCTTCGACCCAGCCGTCGCCGCTGCCGCCGGCACGCACCGGCATGTTGGTCGAGGAGCCTCATGTTGACGAGGCCGACCTTGACACCCGGTTCGAGCCCAAGTTTTTTGACGCGGAATCGGAGCACGGAAGCCGGCGACTGCCAGTGTCCGGATCGATAACACGCGAGACGAGCCGACCTGGCGTTGCAAGTCCGACCCCGGCGGCCGGATCGCCACCTGCACCGCCGCAGGCGCAAACGCATGTACCGCCGCTCTCACAGCCACACACGCGCAGCTTTGGTGTGCCGTCGGCTGCAGCCCCCCTGGATGCCCTGCCGCCCGCGTCATCCACAGCAGCTGTAACCCATAAAGGCGAGTTGAAACCGGCCTGGACGGGTGTGGCGTTGCCCGTTCCGTCCGTGCCGCCGGCCGATTCGCCCGTGCCGCTGGCTGACGTGTCGGCGAGTGAGATGAGCCGGCCCTGGGTGGCCACGCCGAGTGCGGCGGTGGACACGGGTGAGCGGCGTGAACCGTGGATGGAGCGTCCTCCTGCGGCGCCCAGCTACCTGCCGGCCGTGGTTGAAAAGTCCACCACGATCGATGAGGACCTGTCCAAGCAACATTGGGACGAGACCGTGGTTGACCTGGCGCTAGGGCTGGGCGACGACGTTGCCTCGGCCCATCCCAACGACGCGCATCCTGGAAGTGACATTGATCCTTCCGAACTGGCACGTCCATTCGCCGCTGACGCCAATGGTGCTGCGGCCGGTCGCTCAGGCGAGCAGGAGCCATCGCCGGTAGCGATGACCGGCGGCGATGTTCATGCTGCCGGGCCGGTGACGCAGCCCGGTTTCCTGCGTGACGCAGAACGCAAGGCGCGCTGGCAGCGTCCGTGGGTGCGGGCCGTGCTGACCGTGGTGTGTTTGCTGCTGGGCGTGCTGGCGATGCTGCAAACGGGTGTGCGCAATCGTGACCGCTACGCGGCACGTTGGCCAGCCACCCGGCCAGTGCTGGCCGAAATGTGCAATCTGCTCGGCTGCACGTTGCAGGCGCCGCGCCTGCTCGATGCACTGGTGGTGGAGACCAGCAGTCTGACTCGCCCACCCGGCGTGGACGGCCTGCGGCTGCTGGTCGTGCTGCGCAATCGTGTCGAGTACGAGGTTGCGGCGCCACATGTCGAGCTCACGCTGACTGACGCGGCAGGGGTCGTCGCAGTTCGGCGCATCTTCAATCCCGGCGAATTCGGGGTGACGCGCGCTGTATTGGGCGGACAGCAGGACGCCAATTGGTCCTTGGTGTTCAACACGCCGCTGCGCAACATCGCCGGCTATACCGTGGCCGTCTTCTACCCTTGATGCGGTAAGAGTGGCCGGCCGGGACCTGGCTGGAATGGTCGGCCCCGGGCAGAACAGGCGTTGCGTGGCACTCAGCGCCGGATGCGGCTGACGCGAGTTGGCCGCGGCCCAGGATGACGTGACGGCGCGCGGGCCGCCCCGAATCAGCGTGCGCGGGCCTGACTCAGCAGCGTGTCGGCGTCGCTCACTTCGAACTTGCCGGGGCCTTCGACGTTGAGGGTCTTGACTACGCCGTCGACCACCAGCATGGAATAGCGGTTGGAGCGCAGGCCCAGGCCGCGGGCGCTCAGATCGAGCGTCAGGCCGGTGGCCTTGGCGAAGTCGGCGCTGCCGTCGGCCATCATGCGCACCTTGCCGCCGCTGCCCTGCTCACGGCCCCAGGCGCCCATCACGAAGGCGTCGTTGACTGACACGCACCAGATCTCGTCCACGCCGGCAGCCTTGAACTCGTCGGCCTTGGCCACGAATCCGGGCACATGCTTGGCCGAGCAGGTCGGCGTGTAGGCGCCGGGCAGGGCGAACAGGGCGATGGTCTTGCCTGCGGTGGCCTTGGCCACCTCGAAGGCGTTGGGGCCGATCGAGCAGCCTTCACCTTCCACCTCGATGAACTCGAATAGGGTGGTGGCGGGCAGCTTGTCGCCGACTTGGATCATGGTGTGCTCCTTGGTTGAATAGACGGTGGTGGAAAAAAAAACCGGCCGCCAGTATCCCAGCGAGCCGGTGGTCCTGCTGGCAGGGATTGCAATAACCCCGGCCGGCCGGTGTACGCGCCCAGGGCGCGTGGGTGTCGTTCAGACCGTGCGTGCCTTCTCGACCAGACGGGTCACGACCCAGTTCTTGGTCTTGGACAGCGGACGGCTTTCCGATATCTCGACGGTGTCGCCGATCTTGTACTCGTTGGCTTCGTCATGCGCATGGTACTTGCGCGACTTGCCGACAATCTTGCCGTACAGCTCGTGCTTGACACGACGCTCGACCAGGACCGTCACGGTCTTGGCGCGGGCATCGCTCACCACGCGACCGACGAGGGTGCGGGTGTTCTTGGCCGCCGGGGCGGCCTGGTTGGTGGCGTCGCTCATACGGCGGCTCCCTTCTTCTTTTCGGCCAGGATGGTGCGGGCGCGCGCGATGTCGCGACGCGTCTTGCCCAGCTGGGTGTTGTCACTCAGCTGTTGGGTGGCCTTTTGCATGCGCAGGCCGAAATGGGCTTTCAGCAGATCGCTGATTTCCTTTTCGAGGGCCGGCACATCTTTGCTGCGCAGATCAGAGGCTTTCATCATTGGCTCCTGGCTCAAGTGCCGAGCTGGCGCGCGACGAACACGGTCTTCAGCGGCAGCTTGGCAGCGGCCAGCGTGAAGGCTTCGCGGGCGAGCTGTTCAGGCACGCCGTTGACTTCGTAGATCACCTTGCCGGGCTGGATTTCGGCCACGTAGTACTCGGGGTTGCCCTTGCCGTTACCCATACGGACTTCGGCCGGCTTTTGCGAGATCGGCTTGTCCGGGAAGATGCGGATGAAGATGCGGCCACCGCGCTTGATGTGACGCGAGATGGCACGACGGGCGGCTTCGATCTGACGGGCGGTCAGGCGGCCACGCTCGGTGGCCTTCAGACCGTACTCGCCGAACGACACGAGGGCGCCACGGGTGGCGACGCCGGTGTTGCGGCCCTTCTGTTCCTTGCGGAACTTGCGACGTGCGGGTTGCAACATTGCTTATTCTCCTTTGGCGCCCGGCGCGGCAGCGGCGGGCTTGCGCACGACGCGCTTCACGGCGGGCTTGTCGCCGGCAGCGGCAGCAGCGCCCTTGTCGGCGCCGTCGGACGGCGCTTCGTTGCGACCGGGGCCGCCGGCGCGCGGGCCGCGCGAAGGCGGACGGCGGTCGTTCGGACGGTCACCACGCGGGCCGCGGCGGCGGCGGTCGTCCTCGGTGCGCTCTTCGCGCAGCGCGGCCGGCGCTTCGCCGTTGGGCAGGCGGTCACCCTTGTAGACCCAGACCTTGACGCCGATGACGCCGTAGGTGGTCTTGGCCTCGGAGAAACCGTAGTCGATGTCGGCGCGCAGGGTGTGCAGCGGCACGCGGCCTTCGCGGTACCACTCGGTGCGGGCGATTTCGATGCCGTTCAGACGGCCCGAGCTCATGATCTTGATGCCCAGGGCACCCAGACGCATGGCGTTCTGCATCGCGCGCTTCATGGCGCGGCGGAACATGATGCGCTTTTCGAGCTGCTGCGTGATCGATTCCGAGATCAGCTGGGCATCGACTTCGGGCTTGCGCACTTCCTCGATGTTCACCGCCACAGGAACGCCCAGGCGCTTGGCCAGTTCGATCTTGAGGTTCTCGATGTCCTCGCCCTTCTTGCCGATCACCACGCCCGGACGTGCCGAGAAGATGGTGATGCGTGCGTTCTTGGCGGGGCGCTCGATCAGGATGCGCGAGACGGCGGCGTTCTTGAGCTTCTTCTTAAGGAACTCGCGGACGTCGATGTCTTCGGCCAGCATCGACGCGAAGTTCTTGTTGCCGGCGTACCAGCGTGACGACCAGTTGCGCGTGACAGGCAGGCGGAAACCGATCGGATGGATTTTCTGTCCCATGGTGCTTCCTGCCTTTAGTTGCCGACGGTCACGAAGATGTGGCACGTGGGCTTGCTGATGCGGTTGCCGCGGCCCTTGGCGCGCGCGGAGAAACGCTTCAGCGTGGCGCCTTGCTCGACGTAGATCGAGGTGACCTTCAGCTCGTCGATATCGGCACCGTCGTTGTGCTCGGCATTCGCGATGGCGCTTTCCAGCGCCTTCTTGATGATGCCGGCCGCCTTCTTGGGCGTGAAGGTGAGGATGTCGAGGGCCAGGCCGACCTTCTTGCCGCGCACCATGTCGGCGACCAGGCGACCCTTGTCGCAGGACAGGCGCACGCCGCGGACGATTGCTTGAGTTTCCATCGTCGCTGCTCCTTACTTCTTGGCCTTCTTGTCCGCCGGGTGACCCTTGAAGGTGCGGGTCATGGCGAACTCGCCGAGCTTGTGGCCGACCATCTGGTCGGTCACGTACACGGGCACGTGCTGCTTGCCGTTGTGCACGGCAATGGTCAGGCCGATGAACTCGGGCAGGATCGTCGAACGACGCGACCAGGTCTTGATCGGCTTCTTGTCCTTGATGGCGGTGGCCTTGTCGACCTTGGCCATCAGGTGGTGGTCCACGAAGGGACCCTTCTTCAGTGAGCGTGTCATGTGCTTGCCCTCTTACTTCTTGCGACGCGACACGATCATGTTCTGCGTGCGCTTGTTGTTTCGGGTGCGGTAGCCCTTCGTGAGGGTGTTCCACGGCGACACCTGAGCCTGGCCTTCGCCGGTGCGGCCTTCGCCGCCGCCGTGCGGGTGGTCGACCGGGTTCATGGCGACACCGCGCACGGTCGGGCGGACGCCCTTCCAGCGGATGGCGCCGGCCTTGCCGTACTGACGCAGGTTGTGCTCTTCGTTCGACACCTCGCCGATGGTGGCGCGGCAGTCGATATGGATCTTGCGCACTTCACCCGAACGCAGGCGGACCTGCGCGTAGATGCCTTCACGCGCCATCAGCGTCACCGAGGTGCCGGCCGAGCGGGCGATCTGGGCGCCCTTGCCGGGCATCATCTCGACGCAGTGGATGGTCGAACCCACCGGGATGTTGCGGATCGGCAGGGTGTTGCCGGCCTTGATCGGCGCGTCCGAGCCCGACACGATGGTCTGGCCGACTTCGAGACCGCGCGGGGCGATCACGTAGCTGCGCTGACCGTCGGCGTAGCACACCAGGGCGATGTGGGCGGTGCGGTTGGGGTCGTACTCGATGCGTTCGACCTTGGCCGGCACGCCGTCCTTGTTGCGACGGAAGTCCACCACACGGTAGTGGTGCTTGTGACCACCGCCCTTGTGACGCACGGTGATGTGGCCGTTGTTGTTGCGGCCGGCGTTCTGCATCTGGGGCTCGAGCAGCGACGCTTCGGGCTTGCCCTTGTGCAGGTGCGAGTGCACCACCTTGACCACGGCGCGGCGGCCGGGCGAGGTCGGTTTGACTTTGACGACGGCCATTACGCGGCCTCCCCGGAGAAGTTGAGTTCCTGGCCGGCCTTGAGCGACACGTACGCCTTGCGCACATGGTCACGGCGACCGATGGAACGACCGAAGCGCTTGACCTTGCCCTTCTGATTCAGGACCTGGACCGACTCGACCTCGACCTTGAACATCAGCTCGACAGCGGCCTTGATCTCGGTCTTGGTGGCGTCCTGCAGGACCTTGAACAACACCTGGTTGTTCTTCTCGCCGACGCTGGTGGCCTTCTCCGACACGATCGGAGCGACCAGCACCTGGGCCAGGCGGGCCTCGGTGAAGTTGCGGTTGATGGGAGCGCGGCTCATGCGAACATCTCCTGGAGCTTGTCGATCGCACCCTTGGTCACCAGCACCTTCTTGAAGTGCACCAGCGACAGGGGATCGGCGTAACGCGGCTCGACGACCAGCACGTTGACGAGGTTGCGCGAGGCCAGGAACAGGTTCTCGTCGATCTCGTCGGCGATCACCAGCACGTGGTCCAGGTTCATCGCCTTGAGCTTGGCGGCCAGCAGCTTGGTCTTGGGGGCCTCGACGCCGATGGAGTCGATCACCGCCAGGCGGCCTTCACGGGCCAGCTGCGAGAAGATGGACGCCATGCCGGCGCGGTACATCTTCTTGTTGACCTTCTGGCTGAAGTTCTCGTCGGGCATGTTCGGGAAGATCCGACCACCACCACGCCACAGCGGCGACGAGGTCATGCCGGCGCGAGCGCGGCCGGTGCCCTTCTGGCGGAACGGCTTCTTCGTCGAGTGGTGCACCTGTTCGCGATCCTTCTGCGCGCGGGTGCCCTGGCGGGCATTGGCCTGGTAGGCCACCACGATCTGATGGATCAGCGCTTCGTTGTAGTCACGCGCGAAAACGGTATCGGGAGCATCGACCTTGGCGGTCGCCTGACCCTGTTCATTCAGGAGCTCGAGCTGCATCACTTGGCTCCTTCTGCAGGCTTGGCCTTGGCCTTGATGGCGGGACGCACGGTCACGAAGCCACCCTTGGCGCCGGGCACGGCGCCGCGCACCAGCAGCAGCTGGCGGGCTTCGTCGATACGGACGATGTCGAGGTTCTGGGTGGTGACGGTGTCGTCGCCCAGATGACCCGACATGCGCTTGCCCGGGAACACGCGACCCGGATCCTGCGCCATCGAGATCGAGCCCGGCACGTTGTGCGAGCGCGAGTTGCCGTGCGAAGCACGTTGCGAACCGAAGTGGTGACGCTTGATGGTGCCGGTGAAGCCCTTGCCGATGGTCGTGCCCTGCACGTCGACCTTCTGGCCCACGGCAAACACGGTGGACACGGGGACCGCCGCACCTGCAGCGAACTTGCCGGCTTCGTCCGCGTTGAGGCGGAATTCCTGCAGCAGTTCGGCGCCTTCCACACCCGCCTTGGCGAGGTGACCGGCTTCGGGCTTGGACACGCGCGATGCCTTGCGCGAACCGAATGCCACCTGGATGGCACTGTAGCCGTCGTTTTCTACCGTCTTGACTTGGGTCACGCGGTTGTTGGACACGTCCAGCACAGTCACGGGAACGGCGTCGCCGTCGTCCGTGAAGATGCGCAACATGCCCACCTTGCGGCCCAGCAATCCGAGGCGATGGCTCAGACTCGTGGTCGTCATGATGTTCTCCAATGCCCGACAACGATTGGTCGGGCTGACTGATTCACCCTCTGCCCGCACCAGGGTGCGAAACAAGAAGGCGTCCTACACGGACGCAGATTGCCCGGCGCCCGAAAAGCTCGCGACTATAGCAGCATTCAGCGGCCAGTTCGAGGTGCGCAGCAGCCGGTCGATGCTGCGTGGCTTGGCGACGACTCTTCTGACGTGCTCGTCAGGCGATGCGAACATTCAACTCAGGCAGTCCTTCGATACGGCCGACCAGCAGGTCGCCTTGCACCACGGCTGCCACACCTTCAGGCGTACCAGTGAAGATGAGGTCGCCCGGTTGCAATTCCCAGGCGCGTGACAGGTGTTCGATGGTTTCGGCCACGCTCCAGATCAGCTTGCTCGTGCTGCTGGATTGGCGCTGTGTGCCGTTCACTGACAGCTGGATGTTCGCCGCGTGGATGCCGGGCAGGTCAGCGGCTGCGACCACCGGGCCGATGGGTGCGGAGTGGTCGAAGGCCTTGCCGATCTCCCAGGGGCGACCGTGCTTCTTCATCTCCGCCTGCACGTCGCGGCGGGTCATGTCCAGGCCGACGGCGTAGCCCCACACGTGATCCAGCGCGGAAGCGGCCGCGATGTTGCGTCCGCCCTTGCCGATCACCGCCACAAGTTCGATCTCGTGATGCAGGTCCTGGGTCAGGCTGGGGTAGGGCATGGTGCCGATGCTGCCGGCCTCGACGAAGGTCAGCGCGTCGGTCGGCTTCATGAAGAAGAACGGTGGCTCGCGGCCGCTGAAGCCCATTTCCCTGGCGTGTTCGACGTAATTGCGACCGACGCAGTAGACACGCCGCGCGGCAATGCGCTCGGTGCGGCCGAGCACCGGTAGGGCCACCACGGCGGGGGCGGGCAGGACATAACTCATGGCAAGCTCCTTGAAGGCGCGGGATGATATCGGCCACCGCGACGCCGGTCCTGCATTGCCAGGATGTGATCGCCCCCCGCCCTCAACCTGCGACCTGCCGTGCCCGACGCTCCTGACGTGCCCCATGTACTTGCCGCGATGCCCGGCCACCTGATCCGTCGCGCCCACCAGCATGCCGTTGCCGCCTTTGCGGATGCGGTGGCGGCGTCGGCCCAGGCGGACGTCACGCCGGCCCAGTTCGCCATCCTGCAGGCGCTTGACGCCTTCGGCACTCTCACGCTGACCCGCCTGGTCGAGGCCGTCGCGCTGGACGCCGCCACCCTGGGCTCGACGCTCGACCGCCTGGAGGCCAAGGGGTGGGTGTTGCGCACCGCGTCGTCGTTGGATCGACGCAGCAAGACGCTCACGCTGACCGATGCCGGGCGCGGCGTGCTGCACCGGGTCTGGCCCCATGTGCATCAGGCCCAGCAGCAGATCGTGCAGCGCCTGGAGCTGGGCGAACGTGAGCAACTGGTGGTCTTGCTGCGCAAGTTGATCGGCCTGGGCTGACCGGCCCACGCAGCCCTGCCCGCCGGCGCTGGCTCCACACGCCATGAAAAACGGCCCCGCAGGGCCGTTCGACAGGTGAACCATGCTGACGTCGGCTGCGCAGGCCGACGTGGCGCGGATCGGCGGCTTCAGCCGGCGACCACGCGCACCATTTCGAGCACCTTGTTCGAGTAGCCCCACTCGTTGTCGTACCAGGACACCACCTTCACGAAGGTCTTGTCCAGGGCGATGCCGGCTTCGGCGTCGAACACGCTGGTGCAGGATTCACCGCGGAAGTCGGTGGCCACCACCTTGTCCTCGGTGTAGCCGAGCACGCCCTTCAGGGCGCCCTGGCTCTGGGCCTTCATCTCGGCGCAGATGTCGGCGTAGCTGGCTTCGCTGTTGAGCTCCACCGTCAGGTCGACCACCGACACGTCGCTGGTCGGCACGCGGAAGGCCATGCCGGTGAGCTTCTTGTTCAGCTCGGGGATGACCACACCCACCGCCTTGGCCGCGCCGGTGCTGCTGGGGATGATGTTTTCCAGAATGCCGCGGCCGCCGCGCCAGTCCTTGTTGCTCGGGCCGTCCACGGTCTTTTGCGTGGCGGTGGCGGCGTGCACGGTGGTCATCAGGCCGCGCTTGATGCCCCACTTGTCGTTGAGCACCTTGGCCACCGGGGCCAGGCAGTTGGTGGTGCAGCTGGCGTTGCTGATGATGGCCTGGCCGGT
>JBEEJN010000060.1:0-32111 GCA_041169165.1 Pseudomonadota bacterium | reverse complement strand
CGCCATCGAGCTGCCAAAGGACAAGGAAATGGTGATGCCGGGCGACAACGTGTCGATCACCGTCAAGCTGATCGCCCCGATCGCCATGGAAGAAGGTCTGCGCTTCGCCATCCGTGAAGGCGGTCGTACCGTCGGCGCTGGCGTCGTGGCCAAGATCATCGAATAAGGATCTGTCATGTCCGCCAAGCAGAAGATCCGCATTCGCCTCAAGGCCTTCGACTACAAGCTGATCGACCAGTCGGCTCTGGAAATCGTTGACACCGCCAAGCGCACCGGCGCCATCGTCAAGGGCCCGGTGCCCCTGCCGACGCGCATGCAGCGTTTCGACATCCTGCGTTCGCCGCACGTCAACAAGACCTCGCGCGACCAGTTCGAGATCCGCACCCATCAGCGCCTGATGGACATCGTCGATCCCACCGACAAGACCGTGGACGCGCTGATGAAGCTCGATCTGCCGGCCGGCGTGGACGTCGAGATCAAGCTGCAGTAAACCTGCAGCGCTGCCGCAGCATCAGGTGTTGCGGCAGCCTGACAACAAAAAAGGGCAACCGACGGGTTGCCCTTTTTTTATTGGCTGCGATCCCTCCTGTCAGGAGACCGCCCTCGCCATCGGCGCTCAGTTCACAGGGCGCTCCAGCTTTGCAGCCGATCGTCGTGGTGGTTCGACCACAGCAGCCGGAAGACCTTGCGCACCAGCAGCAGCGGACCGCCGATCGCAAGCACGGCCAGGGCGACAGCAGCCCCCGCGACGACCGCCGGCACGGCCAACACCAGCAGCAACAGCCGGACCAGGCCGGCGAGCGTCGACATCAGCGACGAGTCTTGTTGATGATCGTGAGCAGACATGGCGTGCGGCCTCCATCCCGTGGTTGTGTGGTGTGTCGTCTGACACGATACCGTCAAAAGGGGGCCCCGGAGAAGTCGGATAGACGTGAAGTTGTTTGCGCACATCACGAGCCGCCCCCATGAATGCGGGATGACAAATGATGGCCGGCAGGACCCTCTGAGCGCCCTGCTTGATGCCCTGTGCCACATGCAGCCGAGGAGCTCAATGCACCCGTGGAAACCCTGGCTATGCACTATATTGCTTGACACTCGATGGCTGGCAACCTATCGTTCAACAACAGGCACGATAGTGCATATTTCTATTGGCACCTAGACCAGCTCATGCCCGCCGCCCACTTGTTGACCCAAGATGAATTCCATGCCGACCTCGCGGCGCTGACCACGCAGCTCGCCGGTCGTGCGCTTGATGCCGACCTCGACCGCTGGCTGAATGCTGAGCATGGCGCCGGCAGCCCGGTCTACGCCCGCCTGGCCCAGGGCTGCCGCGACGGCGTGGCGGCCGGCTGGCTGTGCAACCGCGAAGGCGGCGGCATCCGCTATGGCCGCATCTTCAAGCCCCAGGACGACCTGCACGGCTACTCGGTCGACGTGGTCGACATGCAGGACATCGCCGGCCCGCACCACAGCCATCCCAACGGCGAGATCGATCTGGTCGTGCCCATCGAGGGTGACGCCCTGTTCGACGGCCGTCCGGCCGGCTGGCTGGTCTGCCCGCCCGGCAGCGCCCACCGCCCCACCGTCAGCCAGGGGCGCGCCCTGGTGCTCTACCTCCTGCCCGCCGGGGCGATCGAGTTCACGCGATGAGCCAGACCACCATGCTGCTGACCAACCACCTCGCCGGCCGCGCCGTGCTGGGCCAGGGTGCGGGCACGCCGCTGTTCGACCCGGTGCTGGGCACTGAACTGGTCCGCGTCGACGCCAGCGGCCTGGACCTGGTCGGTGGCTTCGCCCAGGTGCGCGCGCAGGCCGGCGCCGCCCTGCGGGCGCTGAGCTATGTGGAGCGCGCCGGCCTGCTTGGCCGGATCGCCGAGCTGCTGCAGTCGCGCCGCGACAGCTACTACGAGATCGCCACCGCCAACTCGGGCACGGTGAAGAACGACAGCGCGGTCGACATCGACGGCGCCATCTACACCTTGTCCACCTACGCCCGGCTGGGTGCAAAGCTGCCCGAGGCGCTGACCGTCGCCGAAGGCGGTCGCCTGCTGCTGGACGGTGCCTCGACCCGTCTGTCCAAGGAGCCGGTCTTTGCCAGCCAGCACCTGCTCGTGCCCACGCGCGGTCTGGCGCTGTTCATCAACGCCTTCAACTTCCCGTCCTGGGGCCTGTGGGAAAAGGCCGCACCGGCGCTGCTGTCCGGCGTGCCGGTGGTGGTCAAGCCCGCCACGTCCACCGCCTGGCTGACGCAACTGATGGTGACCGACGTGGTCGAGGCCGGCATCCTGCCGCCCGGCGCGCTCAACGTCATCTGCGGCAGTCCGGCCGGCCTGCTGGATGCGCTCACGCCCTTCGACGTGCTGTCCTTCACCGGCTCGGCCGACACCGCCGCCACCCTGCGCAGCCACGCCGCGGTGGCGCGCAGATCGGTGCGCATCAATGTGGAGGCCGACAGCGTCAACTCGGCCATCCTGTTGCCCGGCCAGGCGGCCGGCTCACCCGCCTTCGACCTGCTGGTCAAGGAAGTGGCGCGCGAGATGACGGTCAAGTCCGGCCAGAAGTGCACCGCCATCCGGCGTGTCTTCGTGCCCGAGGCGCTGTACGACGACGTCGCCCAGGCCGTGGGTGCGCGCCTGGCCAAGGTGCGCGTGGGCAACCCGCGCAATGCCGAGGTCAGCATGGGCGCCTTGGTCAGCCGCGGCCAGTTCAACGCCGTGCGCGCCGGGCTGGACGAACTGCTGGCCCACGCCCAGATCCTGCACGACGGCCGAAGCGCCGCGCTGAACGACGCCGACCCGGCCGTCGCCGCCTGCCACGCGCCGGTGCTGCTGGGTACGCGCGACGCCGACGCCGCCGACCTGATCCACACCACCGAGGTCTTCGGCCCGGTCGCCACTCTGCTGCCCTACCGCGACCTGGCGCATGCCACGGCGCTGGCCGCACGCGGCGAGGGCTCGCTGGTCTGCTCGCTCTTCGGTGATGACGACTCGGCCGCATCCCTGGCCGGCGCCGCCGCCGAACTGGCTGCCAGCCACGGCCGCGTGCACGTCGTGACGCCCGCGGTGGCCAAGGTGCAGACCGGCCACGGCAACGTCATGCCGCAGTCGCTGCACGGCGGCCCCGGCCGCGCCGGCGGCGGCGAGGAACTGGGCGGCCTGAAGGCGCTGAATTTCTATCATCGTCGCGCGGCCGTGCAAGCTGCTGCGCCCGTGCTGCAGGCGCTTGGCGCCAAGGTCTGAACCGGAAGAGTCCCACCATGAGCCACACCCCGCCCACCGCCCCCGGCGAACGTTTCAACTTTGCCCAGCACCTGCTCGAGGCCAATGCCGGCCGCGGCAGCCGGGCTGCCTTCATCGACGACCAGGGCAGCCTGAGTTTTGCCGACCTGGAGGCGCGGGCGCGCCGCCTGGCCGCCGGCCTACGCGCCCAGGGCATACGCCGCGAGGAACGCGTGCTGCTGCTCATGCAGGACTGCAACGACTGGCCGGTGAGCTTTCTGGGCGCCATGTACGCCGGCCTGGTGCCGGTGGCGGTGAACACCCTGCTCACGGCCGACGACTACGCCTACATGCTCGAACACTCGCGCGCCCAGGCAGTGCTGGTGTCGGGCGCGCTGCTGCCCACGCTCACCGCCGCCATGGTGAAGTGCGACCACGAGGTCGGCAAGGTCATCGTCTCGCGCCCGCAGGCGCCGCTGCATCCGGCCGAGGTCGAGTTCGAGGCCTTTCTGGCTGCCCACACGCCCGCCGCTCGCCCAGCCGCCACCGGCGCGGATGACCCGGGCTTCTGGCTCTATTCCTCCGGTTCGACCGGCCGGCCCAAGGGCACGGTGCATTCCCATGGCAACCCCTACTGGACCTGCGAGCTCTACGGCAAGGGCGTGCTGGGCCTGACCGAGAACGACGTGTGTTTCTCGGCCGCCAAGCTCTTCTTCGCCTACGGCCTGGGCAATGCGCTGAGCTTCCCGCTCAGCGTGGGCGCCACCACCATCCTCATGCCCGAGCGGCCCACACCCGACGCCGTGTTCAAGCGCTGGACCGGCCAGGCCAACTGCCCGAAACCCACGGTGTTCTTCGGCGCGCCGACCGGTTTTGCCGGCATGCTGGCCCACCCCGCGCTGCCCGCGGCCGGCGATGTTGCGCTGCGCCTGACCTCGTCGGCCGGCGAGGCCCTGCCGGCCGAGATCGGCGAGCGATTCAAGCGCCACTTCGGCGTCGACATCGTCGACGGCATCGGCTCGACCGAGATGCTGCACATCTTCCTGTCCAACAAGCCGGGCGACGTGCGTTACGGCACCACCGGCTGGCCGGTGCCGGGCTACGACATCGAACTGCGCGGCGAAGGCGGCGGCCCGGTGCCCGACGGTGAGCCGGGCGACCTCTACATCCACGGCCCCTCGGCGGCCATGATGTACTGGGGCAACCGCGCCAAGACGCGCGAGACCTTCCAGGGCGGCTGGACCAAGAGCGGCGACAAGTACGTGCACAACGCCGACGGCACCTACACCTACTCGGGTCGCAGCGATGACATGCTCAAGGTCAGCGGCATCTACGTCAGCCCCTTCGAGGTCGAGGCCACCCTGGTGCAGCACCCCGCGGTGCTGGAAGCGGCGGTGATCGGCAAGGTCGACGACGACGGCCTGACCAAGACCAAGGCCTATGTGGTGCTCAAGAACGGTGCCCAGGCCGATGAGGCCGAATTGAAGGCCTTCGTCAAGGAACGCCTGGCGCCCTACAAGTACCCGCGCTTCTTCGAGTTCGTCACTGAGCTGCCCAAGACGGCCACCGGCAAGATCCAGCGCTTCAAGCTGCGCGAGCGCGACAACGCCGGCCGCTGAGTTCCGACCCGACCCGGCGTGGCCCGCCGTGCGGGGCGCGCCACAACACCCGGCACAGGCCCGGATGTCGTCGCGCCGGCCCCGCGCTCACAATCCGCCGGCCCGTCTTGGCGCCTGCCTCGGCGACGCCTTCACCCAACAACCGACCGCGCTCCCTCCCCGCCGCGGACGATCCCCTGGAGACCTCCCCATGTACACCCGTCGTCACCTCACCGCCGCGGCCGCCCTGGCCCTGTGCACCCTGGCCGGCGCCGCCTCGGCGCAGGAAAAGATTAAGGTCGGCTTCATGCTGCCCTACACCGGCACCTATGCCACGCTGGGCGTGGCGATCGAGAACGGATTCCGTCAGTACATCGACGAGCAGGGCGGCAAGCTCGCCGGCAAGACGGTGGAATACGTCAAGGTCGACGACGAGTCCGATCCCGCAAAGGCGGCGGACAACGCCAACAAGCTGGTCAAGCGCGACAACGTCGACGTCATGGTCGGCACGGTGCACTCGGGCGTGGTGATGGCCATGGCCAAGGTGGCCAAGGACAACAACACCCTGCTCATCATCCCCAACGCCGGCGCCAATGTCGTCACCGGCCCGCTGTGTGCGCCCAACATCTTCCGCAGCAGCTTCTCGAACTGGCAGCCGGGTTTTGCCATGGGCAAGGTCGCGGCCGACAAGAAGTACAAGACCGCCGTCACCCTGACCTGGAAATACGCCGCGGGTGACGAATCCGTCGGCGGCTTCAAGGAAGGCTTCGAGGCCGGCGGCGGCAAGGTGGTGAAGGAGCTGAACCTGCCCTTCCCCAACGTCGAGTTCCAGGCCCTGCTGACCGAGATCGCCGCACTCAAGCCCGACGTGGTCTACACCTTCTTCGCTGGCGGCGGTGCCGTCAAGCTGGTGAAGGACTGGGCCGCCGCCGGCCTGAAGGACAAGATCGCCCTGGTCGGCCCCGGCTTCCTGACCGACGGCACGCTGGAGGCCCAGGGCAAGGACGCCGAAGGCCTGCTCACCACGCTGCATTACGCCGACGACCTGACCAACAAGAAGGACCAGGCCTTCACCCTGCAATACGCCAAGACCTACAAGCTGCAGCCGGATGTCTACGCCGTGCAGGGTTATGACGCCGCCCAGATGCTGGCGGCCGGCGTGAACGCGGTGAAGGGTGACCTGAAGAACCGCGACGGCCTGGTCAAGGGCATCGAGGCGGCGAAGATCGACAGCCCGCGCGGCGCCTTCACCCTGTCCAAGGCGCACAACCCGGTGCAGGACATCTACCTGCGCAAGGTGGTGGGCAAGGAGAACAAGAACCAGGGCGTGGCCGTGCCGGCCCTGGCCGACCCGGCCCGCGGCTGCAAGATGTAAATCGACGTGTAAAGCGACGGAACGCGTGCCCCGATGGATCTCACCACCTTTCTCATCCAGTGCCTGAACAGCGTGCAGTACGGTCTGCTGCTGTTCCTGGTGGCGTCGGGGCTCACGCTCATCTTCGGCATCATGGGCGTGATCAACCTCGCCCACGGCAGCTTCTACATGATCGGCGCCTACCTGGCGTTCTGGCTGGCGGGCCTGACCGGCAACCTCATGCTCGCCCTGCCGCTGGGCGTGGTGCTGGCGGTGGCCTTCGGCTATGTGCTGGAGTGGGCCTTCTTCGCCTTCCTCTACGAGCGCGAGCACCTGCAGCAGGTGCTGCTCACCTTCGGCCTCATCCTGGTGTTCGAGGAGTTGCGCAGCCTCACCCTGGGCGACGACGTGCATGGCGTCAGCGTGCCGGCCTTTCTCTCCGGCAGCGTGGCCATCGGCAACGGCATGACCTACCCGGTCTACCGCCTGGCGGTGTCGCTGGTGTGCCTGGGGGTGGCGGCCGGCGTCGCCTGGGTCATTACCCGTACCCGGCTGGGCATGATGGTGCGCGCCGGCTCGACCAACCGCGAGATGGTGCAGTCCCTGGGCATCAACATCCAGCAGCTCTACCGCCTGGTGTTTGCCGCCGGCGTGGCGCTGGCCGTGCTGGCCGGCATGATCGCCGCGCCGCTGGCCTCGGTCTATCCGCGCATGGGCGACTCGGTGCTCATCCTGTGCTTCGTCATCGTCGTCATCGGCGGCATCGGTTCGATCAAGGGCGCCATGGTGGCGGCCCTGCTGATCGGCTTCGTCGACACCTTCGGCAAGGTCTTCTGGCAGGAAGGCGCCGGCGCCATGGTCTACCTGGCCATGGCCCTGGTGCTGCTGTGGAAGCCTGAAGGCCTCTTCAAGGCGGGATGACATGGCGCCCCCAAGCTCGCATTCGCTCGCTACCCCCCGAGGGGGCCGTCCGCCAGCTGCCCGGCAAAGCCGGTTCCGCGGCGGGAAGCTTGATAGGCGCCTCATGCCGCGCGAGTCGCGTGATGCGCGGTGGATCCAATGACATGAACTCGTCGTCCTCACCACTGTTGTCTGCGCGGCTGATCGCCTGGCTGGCGCTGTTCGCGCTGCTGGCCGTCTTCCCGCTGCTGCCCGAGCCCATCGGCTCGAAGTTCCACACCGAGCTGCTGAGCAAGGTGATGATCCTGTCGCTCTTTGCCGCCAGCCTGCAGTTGCTGGTGGGCTACACCGGCCTGGTGAGCCTGGGCCATGCGGCCTTCTTCGGCATGGGCGGCTACATGGTCGCCATGCTGGCGCCCATGAGCGAGGCCGGCAACGGCTGGTGGCTGCTGTTCGCCGCCGTGGCCTCGGCCGGCCTGCTGGCCGCGCTGATCGGCGCGCTGGTCATGCGCACCAAGGGCGTGTACTTCATCATGGTCACGCTGGCCTTCACGCAGCTGGTGTTCTTCGTCTTCCACGACACCCGCATCGCCGGCGGCAGCGACGGCGCCTATGTCTACTTCAAGCCCGACTTCGCCCTCTTCGGCTGGCGCTGGATCGACCTCGACCAGCCGCGCCAGTTCTACTGGTTCGTGCTCGGCAGCTTGGGCGCTGGCCTGGCGCTCATGGCCCAGGTGCTGCGCTCGCGCTTCGGCCACGCCCTGGTGGGCATCAAGCACAACGAGCAGCGCATGAGGGCGGCCGGCTACCCGACCGTGCTCTACAAGCTCGCGGCCTTCGTCTTCGCCGGCAAGCTGGCCGGGCTGGCGGGTTTCCTGTATGCGGCGCAGTACGGATTCGTCACGCCCGAGATCCTCAGCTGGCACCAGAGCGGCAATGCGCTGGTGATGATCATCCTGGGCGGCCTGGGCAGCCTGGGCGGTGCGGTCATCGGCGCCTTTGCCTTCGTGCTGCTGGGTGAATGGTTCCAGCTGCTCACCAAGCACTGGCAGCTGCTGCTGGGCGGCTTTGTCATCGCCTCGGTGGTGGTGCTGCCGCAGGGCCTGGTCGGGCTGGCCGGCGTGCTGGCGCGGCGCCGCCAGCGTCAGGCTGCCACGTCGGCCGCAGTGGCTGCTGCATTGGCCACGGCATCGACCGATACCGCGGAGGTGCACTCATGAATGCCGCTGTCCTCATGGATACGCCCGCCGCCGTGTTCGAGGCGCGCGCCATCACGCGCCGCTTCGGCGCCCTGGTCGCGGTCGACCAGGTCTGGATCGGCCTGCGCCCCAACGAGATCCATGCCGTCATCGGCACCAACGGCGCCGGCAAGTCCACCCTCATCAACCTGCTGTCGGGCGAGATACCGCCCAGCAGCGGCGAGCTGCTGCTGGATGGCCAGAGCGTCAAGGGCTGGCCGCAGCCGCGCCTGGCCCAGGCCGGCATCGGCCGCAGCTACCAGCGCAACAACATCTTTTTGCCGCTGAGCGTGCGCGAGAACTGCCGCCTGGCCGCGCAGGCCAGGCAGCAGAAGCCCTGGGCCTGGTGGCAGAGCGCCAGCGCTTGCACCTACAGCAACCAGCAGGCCGACGAGGCCATGGAGCGCGCCGGCCTGGCGCCGCTGGCCGATCGCCCGGCCGCCAGCCTGGCGCATGGCCAGAAGCGCCAGCTGGAAATCGCCATGTGCCTTGCCACCGCGCCGCGCGTGCTGCTGCTGGACGAACCCCTGGCCGGCATGGGCGCCGAGGAATCGGCCCGCATGCTCGACCTGCTGCGCGGCCTGAAGGCTGGCCACGCCATCCTGCTGGTGGAACACGACATGGACGCCGTCTTCGCCGTCGCCGACCGCATCACCGTGATGGTCAACGGCGCCGTCATCGCCACCGGCACGCCCGACGAGGTGCGCAACAACCGCGACGTGCAGGCTGCCTACCTGGGAGGACATTGACGATGACGACGACCACGACGGGCGCTGGCGCCGCCAGCCCCTTCATCCAGGCCACCGGCGTCAAGGCCTGGTATGGCTCCAGCCATGTGCTGCACGGCATCGACTTCAGCCTGGCGGCGGGCGAGACCGTCGGCCTGCTGGGCCGCAACGGCATGGGCAAGTCCACCCTGATCCGCAGCCTGTTGGGCCACGTCAAGCAGCGCGAGGGCAGCGTGCACATCGCCGGCCGCGACATGTCGCGCGCCGCCGCGCACGAAATCGCCCGCCAGGGCATCGCCTATGTGCCCGAGGGCCGCGGCATCTTCCCCAACCTCACGGTGCGCGAAAACCTTGTCATGGCCCAACGCCCCGCGCCGGCCGGCGCCCAGGGCTGGAGCTACGAGCGTGTGCTGGAGACCTTTCCGCGCCTCGCCGAACGCTTGACCAACCTGGGCTCGCAACTCTCGGGTGGCGAGCAGCAGATGCTCTCCATCGGCCGCGCGCTGCTCACCCAGCCGCGCGTCATCGTGCTGGACGAAGCCACCGAAGGCCTGGCGCCCCTCATCGTGGCCGAGATCTGGCGCGTCATCGCCAAGATCCGCGCCACCGGCATCGCCACCCTGGTGGTCGACCGCGACTACCGCAAGGTCTGCGCCGAGTCCGACCGGCTGGTGGTGCTGCAGAAGGGCCGCGTGGTGCTCGAAGGCCGCTCGGACGACCTGGCGCACAGCGCCGAACTCGCCAGCTATCTGGGCGTTTGAGGAGACCCACCCATGGATTTGATGCTGTTCGACGACGCTGCCAGCCTGGCGCCGCCGCGTGTGCTGCGTGAAGACCTGGGCAACGGCGCCTTCGTGCTGCGTTCGCCCGAAGCCCTGCAGCCCTTTGCCCGCTGCATCGGCGACTGGCTGGAGCACTGGGCGGCGCTCAAGCCTGACGCACTCTTCCTGGCCGAACGTTCACCCGCCGTGCCGGCCCAGGCCGACGGCAGCCCGGGCTGGCGCCGTGTCAGCTACCGAGAGGCGCGCAGCGCCGTCGGCCGCATCGCCCAGGCTCTGCTTGACCTCAATCTGCCCGCCGACAAGCCGGTGGTGGTGCTGAGCGACAACTCGGTCGACCACGCCCTGCTGGCCCTGGCCACCATGCATCTGGGCCGGGTGATCTGCACCGTCTCCAGCGCCTATTGCCGGCTGACGCAGGACCACACCAAGATCCACGCCATCCTGGATGCCCTGCAGCCCGGCCTGATCTACGCCAGCGACACGGCGGTCTACGCCAGACCCGCGCAGACCTGGCGCGGCGCGGCCGGTGTGCCCGTGGTCTACAGCGCCAACGCCCAGGCGCACGACGGTGCGCTGAGCTTCGCCAGCCTGCTGGACAGCGAGGAAGGCCCGCTGGTGATGGAGGCTTTTGCCGCCATCCGGCCCGGCACGCCGGCCAAATACCTGCTCACCTCCGGCTCCACCGGCGTGCCCAAGGTGGTGGTCAACACCCACCGCATGCTCTGCGCCAACCAGCAGATGATTGCCCAGGCCTGGCCCTTCGTGGTGCGCCACCCGCTGCACCTGCTGGAGTGGCTGCCCTGGAGCCACACCTTCGGCGGCAACCACAACTTCAACCTCGTGCTGGCGCACGGCGGCAGCCTGCACATCGACGAGGGCCGCCCGGCGCCCGGCGCCATCGACAAGACCATCGCCAACCTGCGCGAGGTGCGGCCCAACTTCTTCTTCAACGTGCCGCGCGGCTTCGACATGCTGCTGCCCACGCTGGAGAGCGACCCGAGCTTTGCCGAGGCCTTCTTCAGCCGCCTGGAAGGTGTGTTCTACGCCGGCGCCGCCCTGCCGCAAAGCCTGTGGGAGCGCCTGGAAGCCGTGGCGAGCAAAGTGCGCGCCGGCGGCGCCCAACGCCCGCTGTGGTTCACCTCCAGCTGGGGCTCGACCGAGACCGCGCCGGCCGCCACCAGCGTGCACTGGCGGCTCGACAAGGCCGGCTGCATCGGCCTGCCCTTGCCCGGCATCGACCTGAAATTTGTGCCCAACGGCGGCAAGCTGGAGATGCGGGTGCGCGGCCCGTCCATCTTCAACCAGTACCGCCACGCGCCCGAGGTCACCGCCGCCGCCTTCGACGACGAGGGCTACTACCGCATCGGCGATGCCGGCCGCCTGGTCGAGGACGCCCGCCCCGAGCGCGGCGTCGTCTTCGACGGCCGTGTGGCCGAGGACTTCAAGCTCATGAGCGGCACCTGGGTCAGCGTCGGCACCCTGCGTGTGAAGGCGGTGAGCGCGTTTGCGCCGCATGTGTCCGACGCCGTCGTCACCGGCCATGACCGCGAGGAAGTCGGCCTGCTGCTCTTCCCCACGCCTCAGGCCAAGAGTCTCACGCCCGAGCAGTGGCAGGCCCACATCGCCGCCGGCCTGAAAGCCATGGCGAGCGAGGGCGGCGGCTCGTCGCAACGCGTCGGCCGCGCCCTGGTGCTGGACGCCCCGCCCAGCGTCGACGCCGGCGAGATCACCGACAAGGGCTACATCAACCAGCGCGCGGTGCTGACGAACCGGGCGGAAAAGGTGGCGGCGTTGTACGAGGGCGGGGCGGGGGTGGTGACGCTCTGAGCGTCATCCCGGCTCGACGCAACAACGCCCGGCATGACCGGGCGTTGTTCATCTGGGATCGGTGTGGCTGGCGTCACCCGCCGCACATCACCTTCCAGTCCTGCGGCACTGGCACCGCCTCGATGGCGTGCGGGTCGTCGCCGGGCTTGCGGCGGGCGAACACGCGCACGTCCTTCATCTCGCACAGCAGGGTGTCGCCGCGCCGGATCTCGTAGCGGGTGGAGAAGCTGCGGCTGCGCCATTCGCTGATGCTGGTGACGATGTCCAGCACGTCGCCGTAGGAGGCGGGGCGGATGAAGCGGCTCTGGATGTCCACCAGCGGCGTGCCGATGATGCCGCGCTCGCGTTCGCTGGTCTTCCAGTCCGGCAGGCCGCAAGCGATGAAGAAGTGCCGGCTGGCGGCGTCGACCCAGCGGAAGAAGTTGGGAAACCAGACGATCTGCGCCGGGTCGCAGTCGCCGAACTCGACGCGCTGGGTGTAGGTGTGGCTGACCGTGGGGGAGGGGGTGGGGGCGGGGGCGGGGGCGGGCGTGTTCATCCCGCCACCTTATCAGCCCGGTGCCTTCACCCCGAACAGCTCGCTCACCGCCTGGCGGTAGGCGTCCAGCCCGACGGCATTGGTGTTGTGGTGCGAGCCACCGTCCACCAGCACGAAGCGTTTGGGTTCACGGGCCTGCTCGAACAGGGCCCGGCCCAGGTGCGACGGGATGAGGCGGTCCTCGCTGCCGTGCACCACCAGCAGCGGTGAGCCGACATCGGCCACTTTCTCGATCGACGCAAAGCGCTGGGTGATGAGCGGGCGCAGCGGCAGCCAGCCCCAGGCCATGGAGGCGACCACATCGGGGATGGAGGTGAAAGTGCCTTCGACGATGACGCCGGCCTCGTCGCGCACCTGGGCGGCGAGTTCCACCGCGATGGCGCCGCCCAGCGAATGGCCGAAGACATAACGCTGACGCTGCGCATGGGTGCGCGCCAGCCAGTCCCAGGCGGCACGGGCGTCCTCCACCGCCATGGCCTCGGAGGGCAAGGTGTCGGTGCTGGCGCCAAAGCCGCGGTAGTCGATGCCCAGCACGGCAAAACCCAGGCTGTGCAGCCGGCGCATGCGTGCGGCGCTGGAGCGTACGTTCCAGCGCGCGCCGTGCAGGTAGAGCAGCACCGGGGCATCGGCCGCACCGGGCTGGTCCAGCCACAGGCCGTTCAGGCGCACGTCGCTGCCGTCGCTGGCGCGGTGATCGATCCAGACCTCTTCCATGCCCTCGGCCGCGGCGCTGGCACCGCCCCAGGTCGACTTGGAGGGCTGGAAGATCCACGCGCGCTGTTTTTCGTCCAGCGTGCTGCAGCCGGCCAGCAGGGCCAGGCCGCCGGCCGCCAGCGTCGCTGCCGCCAGGGTGGCGATGCGGCGCTTGCGCCGCGTGTTCAGGGTTCGGAGGATGTCCATGGCCCGATGTTCGCAAAGCCGGATGCACCGTGCTGCCCTGGGGTGAGGGCGTGTGAATGAGTCGGATGGTTCGGCCCGGCCGCTGCCGGCGGATCAACGCCCTCAGATCGACGCCCCCGGGTCGTCGTGCTGGCATTCCCAGAACACGCGCGCCTGGCAGGTCGAACAGCGGTTGGCGTCGAGCTGGCGGTAGATGGCGGCGATGGCGCTTTTCTTGTCCGGGTGGATGTGGCCCGGGCCCAGGCGGTCGAGAAAACCGCTGCGTCGCCACAGCGCCAGCACCTGCGGGCGCGGGCGGTGGAAGTGCAGGTCACCGCCGCGGGCGCGGCGCTCGCGCAGCTCGGCCTCCCAGACCTCGGCGCCGGCCGGGTCGATGAAGTTCATGCTCTTGGCCATCACCAGCAGGTATTTCGGCGCATCGGGCGCGCTGCGCAGGGCGTGCAGCTGCTCGCCCACATAGGCGGCGGCGCCGAACCAGATCGAGCCTTCCATGCGCAATAGGTGCAGCTGCGGGCAGGTGGGCAGGGCGCCGGGCGTGTCGGCATGCACGATGAAGCGGCGCTCCGGCCCCGGGCGGTCGAAACCCATCAGCCGCATGGCCGGCCGGGCGCTGCGGTACAGGTAGATGAGCAGCGACAGGCCGGTGCCCAGCAGGATGGCGGTCTCGATGCGCAGCGTCAGCACGGCGATCAAGGTGGCCACCGCGACGCCGAACTCGCCGCGGTCCAGCCGCCACAGCCTCCGCCAGGCCGCCACGTCGATGAGCGACACGGCCACCAGCAGCAGCAACCCGGCGATGGCGGCGCGCGGGATGAGCGCCAGCGCGTCGCTCATCAGCGCCACCAGCAGCAGCAGCCACAGCGAGGCCGCCACCGCCGCCAGGGGCGTGCGTGCGCCGGCCTGCAGATTGGGCAGCGAGCGGTTGAGCGAGCCGCACGACAGGTAGCACGAGAAGAAGCCGCCCACCAGGTTGGACAGGCCCTGGCCGACGAACTCGCGGTTCACGTCCAGGCGCTGGCCGGAGCGGTCGGCCAGCAGCTTGGCGATGGAGAGCGACTGGCCCAGCGTGATGACCGCCAGCGCCAGCGCCTTCTCGAACAGTGCGCCGAGCGACTCGGCCGCCGGCAGCTCGGGCGCATGCCAGCTCGGCCAGGGGCTGGGCAAGGTGCCGACCAGTTGCAGCGCCACGCCCTGCTGACGCTGCATCCAGGCGCCGATGGCCGCGGCCAGCACCAGGCCGATCAGCATGTGCGGCGCGCGCGGCCAGACCTTGCGCACGCCCCAGGCGCCTGCCAGCGCCAGCGCGGCGATGGCCAGCGCGCCCAGGTGAGCGTCGTGCGGCAAGGTCTGCAGCGTGCGCACCACGGTGCGCGCCGCGCCGATGCCGGCCGGTATGCCCGCCTCGGTGGCGTCGCGCAGCGCGTAGATGCCGATCAGCACGGCGGCCCCGCCGGTGAAACCCAGCAGCGCCGCGGGCGAGATGAAGTCCGCCAGCCGCCCCAGCCGCAGCGCACCCACGGCCAGTTGGATCGCGCCCACCATCAGCGTGACCAGCAGCGCCAGCTCGATGTATTCGGCGCTGCCCGCTGCCGCCAGCGGCGCCAGCATGGCCATCAGCGCAAGTGAATTGGCATTGGTCGGTCCGGACATCACATGCCGGCTCGACCCCGCCAGCGCCGCCACCAGCCCGGGCAGCACCGCGCTGTACAGCCCGTACTGCGGCGGCAGCCCCGCCAGCGTGGCAAAGGCAATGCCCTGCGGCAGCACCAGCAGCGCACCCAGCAGGCCGGCCAGGGTGTCCGCCTTGAGGCTGGTGGGATTGACGTCGGCGACCCAGTCGCCGAGCCAGCGGGTGAGGTGGCGGGTGAGCGGTGAGTCAGCGTGGTCGCGATGCTGGGTGTTCAATCGGTGTGGACGGTGGGCAAAGGATCGGCCCATGCTGCCACAGCGCCGCCGCTCCTTCGTCCGTGTCGACCCTGGCTGCGCCGGGCCACGATCAGCCCTGACCGGCTCGGCATCGCAGCGGCCTCAATCCTCGAACGAGAGCCCCACATAGTTCTCCGCCAGCGAGGTCATCGCCGCCGGTGAATTCACCAGGTAATCCAGCTCGGCCTGCTGCATCTTCGCGCCGACGTTGCCGGTGTCGCCCGGGCCGAGCGGGAAGCTGTGCAGCAGGCTGGTCATGTACCAGCTGAAGCGTTCGGCCTTCCAGACGCGGCGCAGGGCCTTGCGCGAGTAGTCGTCGATGCCGGCGCGGCTCTTGTCGGCGTAGAACTCGATGAAGGCGCGGCTGAGGTAGCGCACGTCGCTGGCGGCCAGGTTCAGGCCCTTGGCACCGGTGGGCGGCACGATGTGGGCGGCGTCGCCGGCCAGGAAGAGGCGGCCGAAGCGCATGGGCTCGGCCACGAAGCTGCGCAGCGGAGCGATGCTCTTCTCGATCGAGGGGCCGGTCTGCAGGCTGGCGGCGGCCGCGGGGTCCAGGCGGCTCTTGAGCTCTTCCCAGAAACGCTCGTCGCTCCAGTCAACCACCTTGTCCTGCAGGCTGCACTGCACGTAGTGGCGCACGCGCGTCTTGCTGCGCATGCTGCACAGGGCGAAGCCGCGTTCGTGGTTGGAATAGATCAGCTCGTCGGCCACCGGCGGCACGTCGGCCAGGATGCCCAGCCAGCCGAAGGGGTAGACGCGCTCGAAGTTCTGGATCGCGCTGGCCGGCACGCTGGCGCGGCACACGCCGTGGAAGCCGTCGCAGCCGGCGATGAAGTCGGCGTTGATGGTGTGGGTCACGCCGTCCTTCAGGAAGCTCACGCTGGGCGTGGCGCTGTCGTAGTCGTGGATCGCCACCTGATCCGCCTCGTAGACCGTGGGCAGGCCGGCGGCGGCGCGGGCGTCCATCAGGTCGCGCGTCACCTCGGTCTGGCCGTAGACCATCACGGCCTTGCCGCCGGTCAGGCCGTGCAGGTCGATGCGATGCCGCTGGCCGGCAAAGCACAGCTCGATGCCGTGGTGCACCAGGCCTTCGCGGTGCATGCGTTCACCCACGCCGGCCTCGTCCAGCAGGTCCTGGCAGATCTGCTCGATGATGCCGGCGCGGATGCGGCCCAGCACGTAGTCGCCGCTGCGCTGCTCGACGATGACGTTGGCGATGCCGGCGCGGTGCAGCAACTGGCCGAGCAGCAGGCCCGAGGGGCCGGCGCCGACGATGACGACTTGGGTGCGGGTGGTGCTCATGGTGGGGTCTCCGGGGCGTGATGAAGGGTGTGGCAGGGAAGCTTGGGCGAGATGTGATGCTGGGCGTGGGACGAGGCTGCCTCACAGCAGCCCCTTGAGTTCGTTCTGCACCTGCATGAGCAGCGGCAGGGCCCGCCCGGGCAGGTCCTGGGCCCGCACGCGCGCGCTGTGCACGCTGACGTTGAGGGCCGCCTGCACCTGACCCAGCCGATTGGTGATGGGTACGGCCAGGGTGCGCAGGCCGGTCTCGAATTCCTCGTCCACCTGGGCGTAGCCCTGGGCCCGGGCGCGTGTGATCTCGCTCGTCAGCGCCGCCGGCGTCACCAGGGTGCGTGGCGTGAGGGCACGAAATCCGTCGGCGTGTCGCGCCAGCCAGGCGTCGAGTTCGGCCGGCGCCAGGCCGGCCAGCAGCACACGACCGTTGGCAGTGCAGTAGGCCGGCACATGGGTGCCGGGCTGCAGCGTGGTCGAGACGATGCGCCCGCCGGTCGTCGCCGCCACGCTGATGACGTCGGCACCGTCAAGCACGCCGGCCGAGCTGGCCTCCTGCAGCGTGAGGGCCAGCTTGTTGAGCACCGGCTGGATGATGCGTGGCAGCCGGCCCGAGCGCATGTAACCCTGGCCCAGGCGCAGCAGGCGCGCGGTGAGCGCAAACCCCTTGCCGTCGTGGTCGATGTAGCCCAGCCGGGTGAGGGTGAGCAGGTAGCGGCGCGCCGCAGCGCGGCTGAGCTGGGTGCGCGCCGCCACGTCGGCGATCGTCAGCCGGCTGCGTTCCTGGTCAAACGCCTGCAGCACGGCCAGGCCCTTGTCCAGGCCGGCGACATGGTCGCGCCGGTCGGCGTCGCCCTCAGGCGGATCGGCGTCGGCCGGTACGCCGGCCGCATCGACGGCATCAATCCCGGCGGGCGGGCGAGTCACGGCGTCGTCGCTGGGTGCATCGACGGCAGCCACGTCACTGAGGGCTGCGGGCAGGCGGCGGATGGCGGGCACGGATGAAGGGGCGTACGGGCGGATGTTTGGATGGACGCGGGGCGCGAGCGTCGGGCCTGCTGTCTGACTAGTTCGGCGTCAAGTTTGCGCAGCCTATCGGTTCGCCGCGCTTGGCAGGCAGCTGTGTGCGCATTGCGCACAGTGACCATCATGGTGTGCGATGGGCGGATCAAACTCGGGAATATCCCAGGCCCCCGGACCACATCGCGCGCGGGCAGCGCGGGCGTCCTGCGGTTTGATCTGCCGCGCAGCATGACCACTGGACAGCCGACCGCCGAACCCGACGGCCACAATCGCTCCACACCGGCCTGAGAGGAAACCGCCATGAGCCAGGATGACGCACTGCACCCGCAGCCGCACGTGCCCCCCCACCCGCACCCGAATCTGTCCGCGTCGTTGCAGCCGCCGGCCGCGCCGGGCGCAGGCTTCGACCACGATCTCGAACGCGGCCTGCGCAACCGCCGCGCCGTGCTGGGCGACGCCTGGGTGGATCGCTCGATCAACAACGCCACGCGCTTCTCGGCCGACTTCCAGAACTTCATGACGCGTTACGCCTGGCACGAGGTCTGGGGGCGTCCGGGGCTGGACCTGCGCACGCGCCGCATCATCGTGCTGGCCATCACCGCCGCGCTGGGGCGCTGGGAGGAGTTCGAACTGCATACCCGCGCCGCCTTGGCGGGCGGCGAGCCGGCCACCCGCCTCACGCTGGAGGAGGTCCGCGAGACCCTGATCCAGACCGCCATCTACGCCGGCGTGCCGGCCGCCAACACGGCACATGCGCTCACCGCGCGCATCCTGCGCGAACTCGCCGCCGAACCGGGCAGCCCCTACGCCGATGCCCTGGCGCCGCTGCCCGCCCAACTCGCCAGCCATCCGGGCGTGGGCCGACCGCTGTACACCCCACGCGGCCACGACGCTGGCGGGCGGCCGTTGCCCGCCATCCACTACACCGTGCGCGAGCCGCGCCTGACGACCGCCGTGCCGGGTGCGGCCTTTGCCCCCGGGGCCGAGGCGCCGACCACCGTGGTGCTGGCCCATGCCCTGGGCCTGGACGCCATGATGTGGGACGCCCTGGCCAACCAGCTGGCGCTGGACCACCGCGTCGTGTGTTACGACCAGCGCGGCCATGGCGCCAGCGATTGCCCGCCCGGGCCCTACAGCATCGCCGACCTGGCCGCCGACGCTGCCCGCGTCATCGAACACGCCGGTGGCAGCGCCACTGCGCCGGTGGTCTTCATCGGCCTGTCGCTGGGCGGCATGGTCGGCCAGCAACTCGCGCTGAGCCGCCCGGAGCTGCTGCGCGGCCTGGTGTTGGCCAACACCAGCGCGGCTTACCCGGCCTCGGCGCGGGCGGTGTGGAACGAACGCATGGCCGCGGTGCAGGCCGGCGGCCTGGAGGCGGTGGCCGACGGCGCCCTGCAGCGCTGGTTCCACGAGGGTTTTCGTGCCGTGCACGCGGCCAAGGTGGCGCGCTGGCGCCGTCGCATCGTGAGCCAGAACCCCGAGGGCTACCTGGCCTGCTGCGCCGCCATCCGCGAGCTCGATCTGGCCGAGCAGATCCGGCACATCCGCCTGCCCAGCCTGGTGATTGCGGGTGAGCTCGACATGTCCACCCCGCCCGCCATGGGCGAGGCCATCGCGCAGCAGATCGCTGGCGCGCAATACGTGCTCATCAAGCGCGCCTCGCACCTGAGCGTGCTCGAACAGCCGTTGGCGTTTTCCAACCTGGTGCGCGAGTTCCTCGCCAGCCTTTGAATGGCGTTGCAGAGCCTGCGTGTCGCCGGCCGACGGCGGGCAGGCGCTGCGGCACACTGGCCCCCATGAGCTTGTCGCGCCAACCGGACGACCGCAGCGCCAAGCCGGACGCTGCGGTCCCCGCCGCTGCTCCGGTCCTGCTGGCCTGCCTGTGCGCCGCCTGGTGCCGCACCTGCGCCGAATACCGCGCCACCTTCGAGGCCGTCGCGGCCGAGTTCGGCCCCTCGGCGCTCACCGTGCGCTGGGTCGACATCGAGGACGACGAGCAGACACTGGGCGGCGTCGACGTGGTCGATTTCCCGACCTTGCTGATTGCGCCGAGCGACGACCACGTCAGCTTTTTCGGCCCGGTGCTGCCGCACGCCCAGACTGTGCGTGCCCTGCTGCAGCGCGCCGTCGCCGGCGAACTGGACGCGGTGAGCCCGGCCGAGCGGGCGGATCTGGCCGGCCTGCCTCAGCGGCTGCGCGCCCTGGACTGAAGGTGCCGCGCCGGCTGCCCGCCGGTTGCGTAGCGCGCGACTCGGGTAGACCGCAGGCGGGTGCCGGCGCGGACTTGCCTAGAATCGCGCCGCTGTCCGCCCCTGGCCAGGGGCCGGCAGCACTCGCTGGGGGTGTCGCCGTGGCCCGTGCCGCAGGCGGCTGAGAGAGTCCCTTTGAACCTGATTGAGGTCATCCTCGCGCAGGGAAGCTGTCGTGTCGACCTTGCCCAGGCCAGCTGCAGCTGGTGTCGGCGTATCGGTCCGCCATCCGCTTGCCCGCGCCTGCTGGCCCGGAAAGCATCATGAGCACCATCACGCACGACGCGGCCCACGCGTCCACCACCTCGGTCACCCCGACCGATCGCGCCTTCGGTCTGGCCGATCACACCAGCCTCTGGTTCAGCCTCGGCGTCGGTCTGCTGGTGATCCAGGTCGGTGCCTTCCTGCTGCCCGGCCTGAGCCCGCCGCGTGCCCTGCTGGCCGTGCTGATCGGCTCGCTGCTGGGCGCCGGCCTGCTGGCCCATGTGGCGCAGATCGGCTGCCGCCACGGCCTGTCGAGCTCGGCTCTCATCAGCCGCAGCCTGGGGCGCCGCTTCGCTCTGCTGCCGGTGGCGCTCAACGTGCTGCAACTGCTGGGCTGGACCGCCTTCGAGCTGGTGGTGATGCGCGACGGCACCGTTTCCATCGCCCAGCAGATCACCGGCGGCACGCTGGCCTGGCTGGCGCCGGTGGCCACGGTGGTCTGGGGCGCGCTGCTGCTGGGCCTGGCGCGCGGTTCCATGATCAGCCTGGTGCGGCGCTTCGTCAGCCGTTTCGGCCTGCCGCTGGTCATCATCTCGCTGGTCTGGCTGACCTGGCAGTTCGGCCTGCGCCTGGCCGACAAGGGCCTGGCCGCCTGGTGGAACCAGCCGGGCGACGGCTCGATGAGCCTGCTCGGTGGCATCGACCTGGTGATCGCCATGCCGGTGTCCTGGCTGCCGCTGGTGGCGGATTTCGCGCGCTACGGCCGCAAGCCCGGCGAAGCGCTGCGCGGCACCTGGATCGGTTACGCCCTGGCCAACATCTGGTGTTACGCCCTGGGCGTGATGGTGGTGAGCACCGCACCCGCCGGCAGCGACCTGGTGACCACGCTTTTGCTGGCCCAGGGCGGCCTGCTGGCGCTGGGCTTCATCCTCATCGACGAGGCCGACAACGCCTTCGGCGACGTGCATTCGGGCGCGGTGTCGACCAACTTTCTGGCTGGCAAGGTGAGCATCCGGCGCGCCGGCATGGCGCTGGCGGTGATCGCAACGGTGGCTGCGCTGGTACTGCCCATGCACGGTTTGGAGCCCTTTCTGCTGCTGCTGAGCTCGATCTTCGTGCCGCTGTTCGGCGTGGTGGTGACGCAGTTCATGGGTGGCCTGCCCGACGATGACCAGGCCATGCGCTGGGGCCCGGCGCTGCTGTGGCTGCTGGGCATTGCGTGTTTCCACGCCGGTGCGCGCTGGTGGCCGGAGTTCGGCTCGGCCCTGCCCAGCCTGGCCCTCACCCTGGTGCTGGGCGCGGCCCTGCGCCGGCGGGCGCGCTCGGCAGCAGCGGCGGCAGCCTAGCCGCATGCTCGCGCTGCGCCGTCAGGCCAGTTCCGCGATCGCCTCGCGCAGCGCGGCCGCCTGAGCCAGCAGCCAGTCCGCCAGCTGGTTCACCTCGGGGCGCTGGGTCGAGCCCGGCGCGATGATCAACCAGTAGGCCTGCTGGCGCACGTCGCGTCCGTGCAGGCCCAGCGGCTCGGCCAGATCGCCGCGCGCCAGCAGGTCGGCCACCAGCGCCAGCCGACCCAGCACGATGCCCTGGCCGGACTGGGCCGTCTGCACCTGCTGGTGGTCGTAGTTGAAATGGATCCAGCGCGCCGGCTGCACCCCGCTCAGGCCGCGGCGTTCGAACCACTGCAGCCATGAGCGCTCCTGCACCGAACTCAGGTGCTGGTCGGCACATTCGATCAGCGTGTGGCGCAGCAGATCGTCGGCGCAACGCAGCGGCGCGATGTCGCCACGCGCCGCCCGGTCCATCATCCACGGGCTCACCACCGGTGCGATGCACTCGCCGAACAGGCGTTGGGCGTGGGGTGGCGCCAGCGCCGGCGCACAGTGGCGCAAGGCGATGTCGATCTCGGGGTCGGCCAGATCGTGCAGCGCGTCTTCGGCATTGATGCGGATGTCCAGCCCGGGGTGCTGACGCTGGAAACCCTCCAGCCGCGGGATCAGCCACAAGGACGCAAATGACGCGAAGGTCGTGATGCTCACGCGCGGCCGCACGCTGGCATGGCGCAACTGATGGACGGCGGCGTCGATGCGTTCCAGCGCCGGCACGGCGGCGCGCAGCAGGCTGGTGCCGGCGACCGTGAGGGCCACATGACGGGTGCCACGGCTGAACAGCGCCACGCCGATCTCCTCCTCCAGGCTCTGGATCTGCCGACTCACCGCCGATTGCGTGAGGTGCAGCTCCTCGCCCGCGGCCCGAAAGCTGGCGCGCCGCGCCACGGCCTCGAAAGCCCGCAGCGGCCCCACCTGCAAGGGCCGCTGCCGCATGCGTTGATTCATGTCTTCGCCTCATCAATCTGTCGCCGGACTCTCATTGGACGACAGCGCCCTCCCAGGAACAAGATGCGACTACGCCCAACGCAGCAACCTGGAGGAATGAAGATCATGAATCAGTCCCGGACCCTTTCCGACGCCCCGCTGGCCGCCGCGCCATCGTCGTTGCGCTCGCCAGCATGCAATCTGGGCGGCACGGCCGCGCCCCTGCGGCGCCTGGTGTCGGGCCGCTGCGGCCTGCGCCTGCAGGTCCTGAGCGGGACGATCTGGCTGACGCAAGACGCCCGCGCGCGAACTGCCGGCGGCCTGCCCAACACCGGTCAGGCGACCGAACGGGACCGCGACGCGACGTCGGCCGCCGCGTTTGATCTGGCCGCGCGTGACGGCCGCGATGTCTGGCTGAGGGCAGGTGACAGCATCGACCTGCCGGCGGGCTCGTCCTGGCTGGTCCAGGGCTGGCCAGAGGCGCGAATCACGTTCGAGGCCCTCGCGCTCGCACCCGGCCACCGGGTGTTGCGTCAGGCTGTGGCCTGGTGGCGCGGCCTGGGCGGAGCGCTGTCGCGCCGCTCACGCTCGACCGGGCATGGTGCGGGGCGGGCTGCCGCAGCGAGCACGGCCTGCACGCCGCCGGCCTGAGTCAGCAAGTCGAAAACACCGCACGGTCTGGGTCGGGTGGGCCGCAGGGCAGACCGCCCTGGTGTACGGCTCGCGGCGCTGGGACGTGCGCCGGGCGCGTGTCAAGGCGCCAGCGCGATCCGCACCGCCGCGTGCGGTGCGTGGCCATGGTTCAGCGGACCGTGGCCCTGGCCAACCTGCAGCTCGGCGCCGGCCTGAAGCGCGGCGCGCACATAGGCGCGCGCCGCCACCACCGCTTCGGTGAGCGGCAGGCCCAGGGCGAGCTGGCAGGCGATGGCGCTGGACAGCGTGCAACCGGTGCCGTGTGTGTTGCGACTGGCGATGCGCAGTGCCTGCCAGCGCTGCACCTGGCCGTCGGCGCCAAGCAGCAGGTCGACCACCTGCGTGCCGGGCAGGTGGCCGCCCTTGAGCAGCACCGCCGGTGCGCCCAGCACCTGCAGCGCACAGGCGGCGGCCTCAAGCTCATCGGCGCCGACGATGCTGTGGCCGAGCAGCCAGCCCGCCTCGTCCAGATTGGGCGTGATGACGGTGGCGAGCGGAAACAGCTCCTGCACCAGCACCTGCACGGTGTCGTCGGCAATCAGGCGGTCGCCGCTGGTGGCCACCATCACCGGGTCGAGCACCACATGGGCAAAGCGGTGGCGCCGGATCGCCTGGGCGACCACGCGCACCACCGCGGCGTCGTGCAGCATGCCGATCTTGACTGCGTCCACGCCGATGTCCTCGACCACCGCGTCGATCTGCGCCGCCAGCAGGTCGGGCGGCAGGGCCTGGATGGCGCGCACGCCGCAGGTGTTCTGCGCGGTGATGGCGGTGATGGCCGTCATGCCGTAGCAGCCCAGCGCCGACGCCGTCTTGAGGTCGGCCTGGATGCCGGCGCCGCCGCCGCTGTCCGATCCGGCGATGCTGAGCATGCGTGCGTAACGGCTGCGCGGGGCGATGAAGTCGGGCGTGGGCTGGCGGGTGCTGGACATGGTGGTCGTCTCAAAGGGTGCGACGGGGACGAGGGCAGGGGCGTGCGCTGTGATGGGTTTGTGAGCAGCCGTGGCGTCGGCGACGATGACGCCGGGAACGGGCCGACCTCAGGCGCCAGATGTCTGGCCCCTGTCGGATGGATGCATGGCGAGGCGCAACGCACGGGCGGCTGCGGCGGGGTCGGGCGCGGCACACAGGGCGCTCACCACCGCCAGACCGTCGGCACCGGCGCCGAGCACCGCCGCGGCGTTGCCGGCATGGAGGCCGCCGATGGCCACCAGCGGTCGGCGGGTGCACGCGCGCAGGGCGGCCAGTCCGTCCAGACCCAGGGCCGGCGCGGCATCGGCCTTGGTCGGGGTGGCAAAGACCGGGCTGACGCCGTAGTAGTCGGCCACACCCTCGGTTTCAGCCGCGGCAAGCTGGGCGGACGATTCGATCGACAGGCCGATCAAGGCCTGCGGCATGAGCCGGCGCACGTCGGCGGCGTCCATGTCCTGCTGGCCGACGTGTACGCCATCGGCGCCGCAGGCCAGCGCGACGTCGACCCGGTCGTTGATGATGAGCGGCACGCCCAGGGGTGCCAGCCACGCCTTGAGCACGCGGGCGCGCTCGACGAAGGCGCGCGTGTCCAGCGCCTTTTCGCGCAGCTGCACGCAGCTCGCACCGCCCTGCACGGCGGCCTGCACCACGGCCAGCACGCCGCGTGCGCCGCACAGGGCGCTGTCGGTCACCAGGTGCAGGCCGAGGGCGTCGATCGGCCAGCCGGCCGGCCTGACACGCCCGGTCGAGCCGCAGCTTGACTCAGCCACGCAGCACCAGCTTCAGCCGGCTGTTGAAGCTGGCCTCGTCGAGCAGCTGCAGGCCGTCGAGCAGTTCCATCTGCATGCGGCCCACGCCAGCGCCGGCAGCCTGGCTGCGTTCGGCGGCGAGTTCCCCCACCACGCCCAGGCAGGCCATGGCCGACACGGTGGCGCGCCACATGTCGGGCTGCACGGCGGCAAAGGCGCCGATCAGCGCGGTGGCCGAGCAACCCACGCCGGTGATGCGGGTCATCCAGGGATGACCGTTGGACAACACGGCGTGGCGCCCGGCAGCGTCGACCACATGGTCGTCGGCGCCGCTCACGCACACCACGCTGCCCAGATCGCGTGCCAGCGCCTGGGCGGCCTGCACGGCATCGCCGGACGAGGCAGCGCTGTCGACGCCGCGTGTGCGGGTCGACAGGCCGGCCACACTCATCACCTCGGAGCCATTGCCGCGCACGATGCTCAGCGCGCCGGGCTTGACCAGCTCGGCCAGCGCCGCGTTGCGATAGGGCGTGGCGCCGGCGCCGACCGGGTCGAGCACGATCGGAATGCCACGCGCCCGCGCCGCCTGCTGGGCGATCTGCATCGAGCGTATCCAGGCCGGTTCGAGGGTGCCGATGTTGAGCACCAGGGCCTGGGCGATGCCGGCCATGTCGGCCGCTTCCTCGTGGGCATGCGCCATCACCGGCGAGGCGCCGATGGCCAGCAAGGCGTTGGCGTTGAAGTTCATCACCACGAAGTTGGTGATGCTGTGCACCAGCGGTGCGCCCGCGCGCACGGCCTGCAGGTCGGCCCACAGGGCGGCGGAATTTAGCGGAGTGGATGCCATGGCGTGCTGCCTCGCGTCTACGTGAGGGTCGGCACGGCAGGGACGGTGAGGGCGTGGACGCCGCACTGCTGCGGCGGACGCTTCCCTACGCTGGCACGACCCAGGTCAGGTTCAAAGGGTGTTTCTCAGTCGGCCCGCAGGCCGACACCCCCAGCGGAAACGCCGTCCGGCAGGCCGCACGACGTGTAACGATTATGAGCCAGCCAGCGCGGGGTCAGGCGCCGAAACCGAAGCGACCATCTGCGACCAGCTGCGCCAGCGGTGTGCGATCGTTGGGCTGCTCGCGCGCCTGCAGGCCCTCGGGCAGGATGGCCTTGTCGGCCTGCCGGCCCACCATCACCATGGCGTGGATGTCGTGGTCATCGGGGATGCCGAGGTTGGCGCGCAGCACCTTGGCGTCAAAACCGCCCGCGGCATGGGCCTTCCAGCCGGCGGCATGGGCCTGCAGGGCCAGACTCATCCATGCCGCGCCGGCATCGAAGGCGTGCCACGCGTTGGGCACGGCGTCGGTCTTGCCGGCCGGCACCATGGTCTTCTTGGACAGCACCACCACGATGGCCGAGGCGTTCTTTGCCCAGGCCTGGTTGAAGGGCACCAGGCCTTCGAACACCGGCGCCCACGCCGGCGTGTCGCGCCGCGCGTAGATGAAGCGCCAGGGCTGCACGTTGGACGCCGACGGCGCCCAGCGTGCGGCTTCCAGGAAGCTCAGCAGCGTTTCCTCGGGGATGGCCTCGCCCGTGTAGGCGCGCGGCGACCAGCGCTCGGTGAACTGCGGGTTTATGGGGTAGGTGGTCTGGCGGGGCGTGGTGCTCATGAGGGCTTGAAGTAGGCTGGTCGGGTGGGGATGTGGCGGACCAATGGCTGACCTTGGCTCTAAGGCCAGGCTGAGCCTGCCGGTGCGGGCGGATTCTGCGTGGGATCGGCCCGGGCTGCTGGCGTGCGGATCGGCGCCTGCCCTTGCTCGGAATTCGCATGAGCAGGCACAAATTCCGTCGTTGGCCGGGGCGGATCGCCTTCCTAGCATGACGGCATGAACCCTGACACCCTCCTCCTGTCCGGCGCCACGAGCCGCCTCGGCCTGCTGCCTTTCACCCGTCTCGGCACCTTGCGCGCCAACTTGCGCGGCCTGCTCCTGGGCACCGCCCTGGCCGCCGCCAGCCTGGCCACCCTGGCCAAGGACGTCACCCTGCTCAACGTCAGCTACGACCCCACGCGCGAGCTATACGTGGACTTCAACAAGGCCTTCGCGGCGCACTGGAAGAGCAAGACCGGCGACAAGGTCATCGTCAAGCAGAGCCATGGCGGCTCGGGCAAGCAGGCGCGCTCGGTGATCGACGGGCTGGAGGCCGACGTCGTCACCCTGGCCCTGGCCTATGACGTGGACGAACTGGCCGCCAAGGCCAAACTCATCCCGGCCGACTGGCAGAAGCGCCTCAAGCACAACAGCGCGCCCTACACCTCGACCATCGTCTTCCTGGTGCGCAAGGGCAACCCCAAAGCCATCAAGGACTGGGACGACCTGGTCAAGCCCGGTGTCGCCGTCATCACGCCCAATCCCAAGACCTCGGGCGGCGCGCGCTGGAACTACCTGGCCGCCTGGGGCTATGCGCTCAAGAAGAACAACGGCGACCCGAAGAAGGCCCAGGACTTCGTCGGCAGGATCCTGGCCAACGTGCCGGTGCTGGACAGCGGCGCGCGCGGCGCCACCACCACCTTCGTCGAGCGCGGCATCGGCGACGTGCTGCTGGCCTGGGAGAACGAGGCCCTGCTGGCGCAGAAGGAACTCGGGCCGGACAAGTTCGACATCGTGGCTCCCAGCCTGTCCATCCTGGCCGAGCCGCCGGTGACGGTGGTGGACAAGGTGGTCGACAAGAAGGGCACGCGGGCGGTGGCCACGGCCTACCTCGACTACCTGTATTCGACCGAAGGCCAGACCATCGCCGCGCAGAACTACTACCGCCCGATCGACCCCGCCGTGGCGGCCAAGTTCGCCAAGCAGTACCCCAAGGTGAACCTGTTCACCATCGAGGAGGTGTTCGGCGGCTGGACCCAGGCGCAGAAGACCCACTTCGCCGATGGCGGCAGCTTCGATCAGGTCTACACCAGGAAGTGAGAGAGAGGTGTTCTTCACCCGCACCCTGCTCAGGCGCCACACGGTGCTGCCGGGCTTCGACCTGGCCCTGGGCTTCACCCTGCTCTACCTGAGCCTGATCGTGCTCATCCCGCTTTCGGCCGCCTTCCTCAAGACGGCCACCATGAGCTGGGACGCCTTCGTGCTGGCCGTCGCCTCGCCCCGCGTGCTGGCCAGCTACCGGCTCACCTTCGGCGCCTCGCTGGCCGCTGCGCTGCTCAATGCGGGCTTCGGCCTCATCGTGGCCTGGGTGCTGGTGCGCTACGACTTTCCGCTGAAACGCCTGGTCGATGCCCTGGTCGACCTGCCCTTCGCCCTGCCCACCGCCGTGGCCGGCATCGCGCTCACGGCCCTCTACAGCCCCAACGGCTGGATCGGCCAGTGCCTGCCCTTCAAGGTGAGCTTCACGCCCTTGGGCGTGTTCGTGGCCCTCACCTTCATCGGCCTGCCCTTCGTGGTGCGCACCCTGCAGCCGGTGCTGGAGGACGTGGCCCGGGAACTGGAGGAAGCCGCCGCCACCCTGGGCGCGGGGCGCTGGCAGACCTTCCGCCATGTCATCTTCCCCCTCCTCACCCCGGCGCTGCTGACCGGCTTTGCCCTGGCCTTCGCGCGGGCGCTGGGGGAATACGGCTCGGTCATCTTCATCGCCGGCAACATGCCCATGGTGAGCGAGATCACGCCGCTCCTGATCATCACCAAGCTCGAGCAGTACGACTACAGCGGTGCCACCGCCATCGCGGTGGTGATGCTGGTGGCCGCCTTCCTGCTGCTGCTGGCCATCAACGGCCTGCAGGCCTGGACACGCCGGAGGCAGGGCCGATGAACACCATCACTGACGATGCCACCGTCGCGGTGCCGCCGCCACAGCGCCGAGCGGGCGTCGCCCCGCGCCCCGTCCGCTCCGCCACCACCGAGTCCCCCGCCGTGCGCCGCACGCTGATCGCGGTGGCCCTGCTCTTCCTGGGCTTCTTCCTCTTCGTCCCGCTGGCCAGCGTCTTCGTCGAGGCTTTCAGGAAGGGCCTGGGCGTCTACCTCGCCGCCATCACCGACGACGACGCGCTGTCGGCCATGCGCCTCACGCTGCTGGCGGCCGGCATCGCCGTGCCCATGAACCTGGTGTTCGGCGTGGCGGCGGCCTGGACCATCGCCAAGTTCGAGTTCCACTGCAAGAACGTGCTGCTCACGCTCATCGACCTGCCCTTCAGCGTCAGCCCGGTCATCTCGGGCCTGATCTACGTGCTGGTCTTCGGCCTGCAGGGCTGGTTCGGCGAGTGGCTGCGCGATCACGACGTGAAGGTCATCTTCGCCGTGCCCGGCATCGTGCTGGCCACCACCTTCGTGACTTTTCCCTTCATCGCCCGCGAGCTCATCCCGCTCATGCAGGCCCAGGGCAGCGAGCAGGAGGAGGCCGCGCGTGTGCTGGGCGCCAACGGCTGGCAGATCTTCTGGCGCGTCACCCTGCCCAACATCAAGTGGGCCCTGCTCTACGGCGTCATCCTGTGCAACGCCCGGGCGATGGGCGAGTTCGGCGCGGTCAGCGTGGTGAGCGGCCACATCCGCGGCCAGACCAACACCCTGCCGCTGCACATCGAGATCGTCTACAACGAATACCAGTTTGCCGCAGCCTTTGCGGTGGCCAGCCTGCTGGCCGGGCTGGCGCTGGTGACGCTGGTGCTGAAGTACGCGGTCGAGCAGAGAGTCAAGCGCGAGAAGCGTGTCGCCAGCGAAGGAAGCGAGTGAACCATGTCGATCGAAGTACGGAATCTCAACAAGCGCTTCGGCCAGACCGTCGTCTGCGACAACCTGAACCTCGACATCCCCTCGGGCGAACTGGTCGCCTTGCTGGGCCCCTCGGGTTCGGGCAAGACCAGCCTTCTGCGCATCATCGCGGGGCTGGAGGTGCCGGATGCGGGCAGCGTGCTCTTCCACGGCAAGGACGCCACCCACACCGACGTGCGCCAGCGCCAGGTGGGCTTCGTCTTCCAGCACTACGCGCTGTTCGCGCACATGAGCATCTTCGAGAACGTCGCCTTCGGCCTGCGGGTGCGCCCCAAGGCCACCCGCCCGAACGAGGCTGCGATCAAGGCCAAGGTGATGGAGCTGCTGAAACTCGTGCAGCTCGACTGGCTGGCCGACCGTTTCCCGCACCAGCTCAGCGGCGGCCAGCGCCAGCGCATCGCCCTGGCGCGCGCGCTGGCGGTGGAGCCCCAGGTGCTGCTGCTGGACGAACCCTTCGGCGCGCTCGACGCCAAGGTGCGCAAGGAACTGCGCCGCTGGCTGCGCCGCCTGCACGACGAGGTGCACGTCACCAGCGTCTTCGTCACCCACGACCAGGACGAGGCCATGGAGGTTGCCGACCGCATCGTGGTGATGAACGAGGGCCGCATCGAGCAGGTCGGCAGCCCCGACGAGGTCTACGACCGCCCGGCCACGCCCTTCGTGCTGCAGTTCCTGGGCGACGTGAACCTCTTCCATGGCCGCCTGCTGGGGACGGGCCATGCCCCCGGTGGCGCGGGCGGTGCCGCCGAGGTGAGCTACGTGCGCCCGCACGAGCTGGAGGTGATCGCCCAGCCCGAGGCCGACGCCCTGCCGGTGACGCTGAGCCAGGCCCTCACCGTGGGCCCGAGCACGCGGCTGGAGTTCCGGCGCGAGGACGGCAGCTATGTCGACGTGGAACTGCCGCGCGCCCGCTGGCAGCTGCTGCGCGAGCAGCTGGGCCTGGGCACCGGCAGCGCGGTGTGGCTCAAGGCCCGCCGCGTGACCCGCTTCGTGGCTGGAGCGCCGGCCCAGGCCGAGGTTGCCGACGACCCGGCTGCGGTGATCTGAGCGCTCGAGGGTGTCGAGTGCGGCACGGCTGATCACTCGATGCCAGCCCTTCGTGGCCTCTTCACAGCCCCGGGTTCTCCCCGGCCTCGGCCGCCATGGCCCGCTTCACCAGCTCGGGCGTGAGCGGCGAGGCAAAGGTATGGATGAAGTCGTAGACATAGCCGCGCAGCCAGGCGCCGCGGCGCATGGCCAGGCGGGTCATGTTGGCGGCGAAGAGGTGGCGGGCATCGAGGGCGACCAGGCCGCTGTCGCGTGCCTCGTCATGGGCGATGGCGGCGATGATGCCCACCCCCATGCCCAGTTCGACATAGGTCTTGATGACGTCGGCGTCCATGGCCGAGAGCACCAGGTTGAAGGCCAGGCCCTGGCGGGCGAAGGCCTCGTCGATGTGGCTGCGGCCGGTGTAGCCGGGCTCGTAGGTGATGATGGGGCATTGCGCCAGCCGCGCCAGCGTCAGGCGGCTGCCCTGTGCCGCCTCCTGCGCCAGCGGGTGGCCGGCGGGCACCACCACCACGTGGGTCCAGGGGTAGCAGGGCAGGGCGAGCAGCTCGGGGAAGTCCGCCAGCGCTTCGGTGGCCACGCCGAGGTCGGCCTCGTCGGCCAGCAGCATCTCGGCCACCTGCCTGGGCGTGCCCTGCATCAGGCGCAGGCTCACTTCCGGGTGGCGGGCGCTGAAGTCGCGCACAGCCGAGGGCAGGGCGTAGCGCGCCTGCGAGTGGGTGGCGGCGATGGTGAGGGTGCCGCGGCCCTGGGTGGCGTAGTCGGCGCCGGCGCGCCTGAGGTTCTCGGCCTCCTGCAGCAGGCGCTCGATGATGGGCAGCAGGGTGCTGCCCGGGCCGGTCATGCCGGTGAGGCGCTTGCCGGCGCGCACGAAGATCTCGACGCCCAGCTCGTCCTCCAGTTCGCGGATCTGCCGGCTCACGCCGGGCTGGGAGGTGTGCAGCACTTCGGCCACCTGCGTGAGGTTGTAGCCCTGGCGCACCGCCTCGCGCACCGATCGCAATTGCTGGAAGTTCACGCCGTCTAGGCCCGGTCGGGGGGTGGAAATATGAGTTCGGGTCGGCGCAGCGCCGGGCGCTGCGCACCGGATTCTGTGCAAGCTGGTTGATGCGCGGAACGACTTTAGACGCACAAGCTTATTTGCCTGGCGCATATCAAGCCGTGCAGTGTCCAGCGCAGGCGGGAGGTGCAAGCTGCTGGGATTTTTCTGGTTGCAGCCCGGGCTGCCAGCGCTTAGCCTCGGCGTCCCTGTCAGGAATCGACCCCAACGAGGAGCATGCCCATGGCGAACAAGCCCGGCCACGAGACGTGGCGTTTCGAGACCGCTGCCGTACACGGCGGCTACAGCCCCGACCCGACCACCAAGGCGGTGGCGGTGCCGATCTACCAGACAGTGGCCTATGCCTTCGACAACGCCCAGCATGGCGCCGATCTGTTCGACCTGAAGGTGGCGGGCAACATCTACACCCGCATCATGAATCCGACCCAGGACGTGCTCGAGCAGCGCGTCGCGGCGCTCGAAGGCGGCATCGCCGCGCTGGCGCTGGCCTCGGGGCAGGCGGCGGTTACCTACGCCATCCAGACCATCACCGAGGCGGGCGACAACATCGTCGCCAGCAGCGCGCTCTACGGCGGCACCTACAACCTGTTCGCCCACACCCTGCCGCAGTTCGGCGTGCAGGGCAGATTTGCCGACTACCGCAAGCCCGAGAGCTTCGAGGCGCTGATCGATGCGCGCACCAAGGCGGTCTTCGTCGAGTCGCTCGGCAACCCGCAGGGCAACGTCACCGACGTGGCGAAGCT
>JBEEJN010000059.1:0-32532 GCA_041169165.1 Pseudomonadota bacterium | reverse complement strand
CTATCCGGACGCCGGCCGCTTCTGGAAGATGATCCAGGACCACAAGGTCAGCATCTTCTACACCGCGCCCACCGCCATCCGCAGCCTGATCAAGGCCGCCGAGAGCAACGAGGCCGTGCACCCCAAGAGCTATGACCTCTCCAGCCTGCGCATCCTGGGCTCGGTGGGCGAGCCCATCAACCCGGCCGCCTGGGAGTGGTACCACCAGCACGTGGGCGGCGGCCGCTGCCCCATCGTCGACACCTTCTGGCAGACCGAGACCGGCGGCCACATGATCACCCCCATGCCGGGCGCCACGCCGCTGGTGCCGGGTTCGTGCACGCTGCCCTTCCCGGGCATCACCACCGCCATCGTTGACGAGACCGGCAATGACGTGCCCAACGGCCAGGGTGGCATCCTGGTCGTGAAGAAGCCCTGGCCGTCGATGATCCGCACCATCTGGGGCGACGGCGAGCGCTTCAAGAAGAGCTACTACCCGGCCGAGCTCAAGGGCTACTACCTGGCGGGCGACGGCGCCATCCGCGACGAGAAGACCGGCTACTTCACCATCACCGGCCGCATCGACGACGTGCTGAACGTGTCGGGTCACCGCATGGGCACGATGGAGATCGAGTCGGCCCTGGTGAGCTGCACCGAGCTGGTGGCCGAGGCCGCCGTGGTCGGCCGTCCGGACGACACCACGGGTGAAGCCATCTGCGCCTTCGTTGTGCTCAAGCGCCCGGCGCCCACCGGCGACGAGGCCAAGGCCATCGCCAAGCAGCTGCGCGACCATGTGGGCAAGGAGATCGGCCCGATCGCCAAGCCCAAGGACATCCGCTTCGGCGACAACCTGCCCAAGACCCGCTCGGGCAAGATCATGCGCCGCCTGCTGCGCTCGATCGCCAAGAACGAGGCCATCACCCAGGACACCAGCACACTGGAAAACCCGGCCATCCTGGACCAGCTGGGCCAGGCCTACTGATCCAGGCCCACCCGCCGCTGCCACCATGAGCGTGGCAGCGCTGGTCGCTGATACAGCCCCGCGCGCCGCTTCCCGTGGCACCGCGGGGCTTTTCTTTGCCGTCGCGTGACCCTGAGACGTTGCACGCAGCCGACTGGGCGGAACGATTTCACAGGGTGGATCGATATCATCCGGCCATGCGTGTTCCGATCAGAAGCCTTCTCCTGCCGGTGCTGGGCTTCTCCCTGGTCATCAATCTGTTGTGGCTGGCGCCTGCCTTGTTCAGCCTGCAGGTGTTCGACCGCGTCCTGTCGAGCCAGAGCAAGGAAACCTTGTTCGTGTTGCTGCTGGGCTTGACGGTCGCGCTGCTGCTCGTCGGCGTGCTGGAGTACCTGCGCGGACGGATGCAAGGCGTGCTGGGCAGCATCGTCAGCGACGCCCTGTCGCCGCAGATTGCCCGCCTGACGCTGGCGCAGTCGGCACGGCGTCAGGGGCCGATCGCCATGGAGGGGCTGCGTGATGTCGGCCGTCTGCGCGCGCTGTTTTCGGCCCAGGGCCTGCTCGCGGTGCTCGATGCACCCTGGGCGCTCATCTTCCTGATGGTGATCTGGCTGGCCCACCCGCTGCTGGGCATGCTGGCCAGTGCCGCGGCCTTGCTGCTGCTGGGCCTGGCGCTGCTCAATCACCGTCTCACCCGCAAGCCGATCGAGACGCTGCAGCGCGAAGCCGGCGAGGCCCAGCGTTATCTCGACCAGGCGATGCAGAACGCCGAAGTGGCCGAGGCCATGGGCATGGGCCCGGCCATCATCCACCGCTGGCAGGAGCTGTCGGGCAAGGTGGCGCTGATGCAGCGGCCGACCGCCCGCCTGACCGTGTCGATGTCCACCGCGACCCGGGTGCTGCGCCAGTTGGTGCAGGTGCTGCTGCAGGCGGCCGGGGCGTATCTGGTGATCAAGGCCGAGTCCACGCCCGGCGTACTGGTGGCGTCGACCATGTTGCTGGGGCGGGCGCTGGCACCAATCGAACAGATCGTCGGCAGCTGGCGGGTGTTGTCCGAAGGCCTGCTCGCCTGGCGCCGGCTGGCGCCAGTGCTGGCGGCGGCCTCGCATCAGGCGCCCGCCATGGAGCTGCCGCGGCCCAACGGCGTGCTGCTGGCGCAAAACCTCACCTTCCGCAGCGGCGAGCGCTTCTTGCTCACCGGCGTGAACCTGGCGCTGCATGCCGGCGAGGCCCTGGCCATCATCGGGCCCAGTGGCGCCGGCAAGTCCACCCTGATCCGCCTGCTCATCGGCATCTGGCCACCCAGCGCTGGCTCGGTGCGGCTGGACGGGGTCGACGTGTCGAAATGGCACCGCGACCAGCTGGGCCAGCACATCGGCTATCTGCCGCAGGACGTCGAGCTGTTTGCCGGCTCGGTGGCCGAAAACATCGCCCGCCTGGGTTCAATCGACCCAGACCTGGTGGTGGCCGCGGCCAAGATGGCGGGGGTGCATGAGCTCATCCTCGGCCTGCCCCAGGGATATGACACGGCGATCGATCCGCACGGCACGCTGCTCTCGCCGGGCCAGCGTCAGCGCATCGGCCTGGCACGGGCGGTCTACGGCGAACCGCGCCTCATCGTGCTGGACGAGCCCAACGCCAATCTCGACGCCAAGGGCAACGAGGCACTGGCGGCGGCGCTGCTTCAGTTGAAAGGCAAGGCCACCGTCATCATGGTGACCCATCGCACCGAGGTGCTGTCGCACGCCGACAAGATGCTGGTGATCGAGGAGGGTCGCGCCACCGTGTTCGGTACCCCGGCGCAGGTCGATCAGTTCCTGCGCCAGCGCGCCCAGGGCCAGGCGCGGCCGGCCCAGCTGGCTGCGGTGCGGGCCGGGGCAGGGGCAGGGGCAGGGGCAGGGGCAGGGGCCGCGTCCGGCGCCGAAGCGGGTGCCGGCGTAGGTGCGGGTGTTGGTGCTGGTGCTGGTGGTACGGCCCGCCCGCTGGCGGCGCTGCCGCCGGCGCAGGCGGCAAAGCCGGCGCATGGCGCGGTGCAGCACACCTCGCAACTGGCGGCCCGATCGACCGGTGCGCCGGGGCTGACGATTTCGCGACCTGGTCGGGCCAGCGCGGCTGCACCGGCCGCGCCCTCGTCCAGGCCTGCCCCCTTGTCGCAGGGCCAGGCGCCCGGCCGCACCCACCCGCCGACCGCTGTTTCGGCGCATCACGCGGTGGCGGCGTCCGGCAGTGCGACGGCCATTGAGTCCCGGCCTGCGCCGCTGGGCCCGGTGAACGGCCATGCGCCGGCCGGACGACCGCCAGCGCGTGGCGTGCCGCCAGTTGAACCGGTCACACTGCAAAACGTCGTCACGCTCAACGGCGCGGCGCCGCCGCTGCCGCGCACCGGTCAGGCCGTGGTGCGGGCCGGTGGCGGACGTGCGGCGACGCTGGGCGCGGCAGTTGGTGCCGGCGCTGTCGAGTCAGGGGGCCGGGCCGCAAGTGATGCGGCCGCGCCGATCGCCGCCCCGGCGAGTGGTGCCGGTGCTCGCCGGCCGGCGCGATGAGCTCACACCTGCCACGCGGTGGCCGGCTGTGCGCTGCGCCGCGTGTTGCTGCCTCGGACCTGTCCCACCATGAAGCCTGACCGTATCGGCGCCTTCTTCGGCGCCCAGTCGCTCACTGTGGCGCGCCCGTCGGCGCTGACGCTCGGGCGCTCCACCGGCTTTCCGCACACGGTGCAGGAGTCGCACGACAACCCGCTGGTTGAACGGCATGTGAACGAAGCGCGTGCCCTGGCACGCCGGGGTGCCTGGGTGCTGGTGCTGGGCGTGTTGCCCGGCCTGGCCTGGCTGACCTGGGCGCCCCTGAGCTCGGCGGTGGTGACCCAGGGTTATGTCAAGGTCGACCTGAACCGGCGCACGGTGCAGCACGCCGAGGGCGGCACGGTGCGGGTGGTGCATGTGCGCGACGGCCAGAAGGTGAAGAAGGGTGAGCCGCTGCTGGAACTCGGTGACGTCAGCGTTGCAGCGGACTACGAGCGGCTGCGGGTGCGCCAGCTGACCGAGCGCGCCGGCGTTGTCCGGCTGGAGGCCGAGCAGGACTTGAAGCCTGCACTGGAATGGCCGCCCGAACTCATGGATGCGGCCGGGCGCGACCCCAGCCTGGCCGAGCAGATCCGCAAGGAGCAGGCCTTGTTCACCACCCGTCGCTCGTCGCTGCGCTCGCAGACCGACCTGTTGCAGCAGCAGCGCGACAAGGTGATGCAGGAAATGGTCTCGCTGCGTGCGCAGATCGAGCGCGCCCAGGAATCGATCAAGGCCCAACGCGCCGAGCTGGACACCAACAAGTCGCTGGTGCAGGAGGGCTACATCGCCGCCACGCGGGTGCTGCAGTTGCAGGCCACCGTGGCCGACTACGGCGTCAAGCTCGAGGAGCGGCGCGGCGAACTAGTGCGCGCCGACCAGCGTGTGGTGGACATCAACCTCAAGCTGCGTGGCCTGGAGAACGACTACCGCCAGCAGGCCAGCGACCAGCTCAAGCTGGCGCAGTCGCGGGTGAACGACATCGAGCAGGAGCTGCGCAAGGCGACCGACCAGCAGCAACGGCAGGTCATCGTGGCGCCGGTGGACGGCGAGGTGATGGGGCTGAAGGTGACCGCGCCGGGGGCGGTGCTCGCGCCGCGCGAACCCATCGCCGACGTGGTGCCGGCCGACCCGCGCCTGCTGGTGGAGACACGCATCCGCACCGAGGACATCAACCGCGTGCACCTCAACCAGAAGGCCGAGCTGCGCTTTACCAGTTATCGCTACCGCACCACCCCGCTGGTGCCGGGCAAGGTGAGTTATGTCTCGGCCGACCGTGTGGTGGACCGCGACAGCAGCGCGAGCTACTACACCGTGCAGATCGAGGTGGACGCCAGCCAGCAGGCCCTGTTGGCGGCCGGCGCCGGTGCGTCGGGCGACGTGGGCGCGGAGGCGGCGGTACGCCTGCAGGCCGGCATGCCGGCCGAGATCTATCTGCAAGGCGAAGTGCGCACGCCGCTGCGTTACCTGGTCGAACCGGTGCTGGAAGCGCTCCGCCACGCGGGACGCGAACGCTGAACCCTTGGGCAAGGGGCCGACCGGCGCAGGCGCGTTGTTTCGTCTACCCCCTTTCTTGCGGTGTCGAGCCGCAAAGAAGTAGGCCCGCTCCACGTGAGCGGAGCGGGCCAGACCTGCTGATGCGGCCGGTCGGCCGCCCGCTTTGGTCGATCAGAGCTGGAAGCTGTCGCAGCTCGGCGCTGCATCCAGGCCGGCCAGATGGATCTGGAAGTTGGCTTGCCCGTCGCCGTCGACATCGCCGGTCAGATTGCCGGTCGCCGCATCGAAGTGCAGCTGCCCGGCTTCGCCAGTGAAGTCGCCGCTGCCCAGATAGGTAAAGGCGTCATCGGTCGAGGTGCCGACGATGGCGTCGATCTGGCTGAGATCGATCAAGTCGCCCTGCTGGTAGACCACAGCGCCGTCCTGGCCGCTGACCAGGTCGACGTAACCGTCGCTGGCAGCCGCAAAAACGAACAATTGGCTGCTTGCGCCACCGGTGAACTGCTCGATGCCGCTGCTGGTGTCGACGACTGCGGCGTCCACAGCGGCACTCTCGAGGGCTGAAGTGTCGAGCGCGTTGGTGTCGAACGCAGGCATGTCTGCCTGCGAGGCGTCGGTGACAGCCGTCGCCGAGGACGCGGCGCCGCTTTCGGCCATGGCGTCCAGGTCGACGTCGACAGCGGCGAGGGCCGATGGGTCGGCGCTGGCGTCAGCAGCTGCCACACCTGCGGCGTCTGCCTCGGCCTGGGCTTCGGCCGGCACCGGGGTGTCGGCGCTGGCGACATCCACCAGTGTCTCGGCCACGTCGGTGGTGTCCGCAGACGCCGAGCTGGCATCGACACCTGCATCGGCTTGTGCAGCGTCAGCCTGTTCGCTGGCGTTGACCAGCGACGAACTGTCGGCCTTGGGGGCTACGTCGGTCGAGCTCGACACATCAGCAGCGATGCCGTCAACCATCGAGGTGTCGGTCGAGCTGGTGTCGGCCGAGCTGGTGTCAACGGTCGGGGCGTCGGCAGGGACGGCATCGGGGGCCACGGTGTCTGCAGCGACGGCGTCGACCGGCGATGCGGCGTCGATGACCGCCGCAGCATCGACGGGGGCGTCCGTGAGCGGAGCAGAGGACGGCGCGTTGTCCACCAGCGACTCGATGGCGTACGTGCCGTCATCGAAGTGCAGGTGTTCGATGTTCGACAGGGTGTCGGTGCCATCGTTGCCCACCAGGTCGGTGACCGTATAGGTGTTGTGGACGGCGTCGTAGTTGACCTGGAAATCCGCGCGGTTGCCGTGGTAACGCGCGGAATCGTCGCCAACCCCGCCGTCCAGGGCGTCGTCGCCGGAGTCGCCGCTGATCAGATCATCGCCCTCGCCAGCGTCAACGATGTCGTCACCGAGCCCGGCATTGACGCTGTCGTCGCCGTAGCTCAAGTTGAAATATTCAGCCTTCTGGGTGCCTTCCACGCTGTCGTCAGCCACGCTCCCATGGTCGTCGACGGCGGTCACGCCGCTGCCGTCGGACACGCCGGCCTTGAAGTTGGCCACATAGATGGCGCTGTCGAGGATGTGGTCGCCGGTGTCGGCGATGGCGATGCGGATGGTGTTTTCGCCCGCATGGATGGGCGCGGTGATGCGCAGCAACTGGCTGACGCCGTCGTATTCGGTGGCTAGGTGGCCGTCGGTGTTGTTGATGAAGTAGCCGGCGTTGACGTTTTGGTGCACCACGCTGAGCGGGTTGTACGCGTTGTGGTTGAACAAGGCGTAGTTGGTGCCGTTCACCCACACGGCGGCGGAGTCGACATAGCTGTCCATCCACTCGGGGAACTCGTCCGAGCCGAACACGATGTCGAAACTCACCGAGTTGGCGTCAACGCCCGGGTTGACGTTGAAGCTGAACTCCAGACTGGCGGCGTCGTAGCTGGTGGTGTTGAACACTGGCTTGACGACTTGGTCGAGTCCGGCGTCACCCGTCAGATTGTTGCTGACGCCGTAGGACGCGGTGGTGTTGTAAAAACCTGCCACGGTGCCGGAGGTGAGCACCAGCCCACGGCCGATGCCCAGGTCGGACGACCAGCCGTCGTACACCGCCACCGCCTGGCTGGCGGCATCGAGGTGAATGCTGCCGTCGACGATGGTGATGCCGGATTCCGCGGAGACCAGCGCGTCGACGGCAGCCTGTCCGTCGATGCCCTGGGTGTAGTGCGCATCGATGCCGGCCTGGTATTCCGGCGTCCAGGCTTGATAGCCGTTGTAGAAGACGATGGGTGCCGACGGATCGGCCACAGGTGCCGCAGGCAGCGGGGCGGGACTGGTGTTGGTGCTGCTGGCGTCCACGCTGTCGACGCTGGCGCTGGTCGAGGTCACTTCCGTCGTGCTGACGTAGTCGCTGGCCGCCGCGACGCCGTCGGTCCCACTTGTGTCGACGGCCGAGTCATCGCTGATGCTGCTGGCTTCCACGACCGTGGCGTTGGTGTCAGTCGTCGCCGAAGCGTCCGCAGTTGTGTTGTCTGGCGTGCTGGGGGCGGGTTCGGCAGTGGCCTGGATCACACTTTGCGCGTCACCAGATGCCGGGTCAGTGCTGCTGGTATTGCCTGCGTCCGTGCTGGCTGCAATGGAAGCATCGGTCGTGGCCTCGGCGGGCGGGGTCGCGGCACTGAGGTCGGTCGTGTTGCCACTGTCCGTCGACGAGGTGTCCGCGCTGCTGGTCACGCTGATGTCGGTGCTGACGGTGGCCTGGGCTGCAGCGACAGTGGCTGTGGTCGTGCTGTCGGCTGTCGAGGTCGTGGTCGTCACCACTGGCGCAGGGGCCGAAGACACGTCGCTGGTTGCCGGCGCAGGTGCTGGGGCGGGCGCGGCAAGCTCCAGGGCCGGCGCTGGGGCTGGTGCGGGCACTGGATCGTTGCCGCCCTTGTTCTGACCGGAATTGCTTGCGACGGTATTGGACTTGGCCATGGAGACGCTCCGCTGGAAGGTGAGATGAAATTTGAACGATTTGGGTGGGTGTGCGTGTCAATATAAGCACGTCATGTGCCAACCTTGTGGTGACGTCAGGAAATGGCGAAAATGTGGAAATTCATCCCACGCATCACCTGTGAGCTATCGCACGATCTCACCAGGACTGGGTGAAAAGGCCCAACAAAATGCCCCAGGAGTGCGTTAAATGCCCCAAATTGCGTGGAATGCCCCGCAAATCAAGGCCCCGCGTTGCAAGTGGTTTGAGTTGAGGAGAAAAAGTTTTGTCACAAATATCAGTAAAAACACTGATGATTTTTTGTCTCTAAAAAATAACAAAACCACTCAAACCCCCGCGAGTGAAGGGTGGATCGAACGGGATTGCGCTGATAAGGCGCTCTTGCGCGACCAGTCCGCAAGGAGGATGTGAGGTCTTGAAACGACAACGGCCGCGTGGGTCTCACGCGGCCGCTCAAGATGGGGGCTCAGGCTGCCGTGGGGATCGGCGCCGGCAAGAACGATCTGGCGACCAGCGCCAGATCGTCTTGTTTGATCACTTCTGGCTCAGGATCCAGGCCACCAGAGTCTTGGCTTCAGCTTCGGTGACTTGCGGGTTCGCAGGCATGGGGATCTGGCCCCAAGCGCCAACGCCGCCCTTCATGACCTTCTCGGTCAGCTTGGCTGCAGCACCCTTGTCGCTCGCATACTTGGCAGCGACTTCCTTGTAGGCCGGGCCGACGACCTTCTTGTCGACGGCGTGGCAGGCCAGGCAGTTCTTCTTCTGGGCCAGATCGGCGTTGGCGAAAGCCGGGCCGGCAAAAGCGGCGGTCAGGGCGACGAGTGCGACGAGAGACTTCATGGCATCCTTTCGGGCTGGTAGAGCAGTAGAACGTGGGCGATAAATACGCACACATTGTAAAAAGCGGAACGGCCCTGCGGCTGTCTGCTGGCTGACGATGGCGCGCTGCTTGTTTGACGACATACGCTCACCTGCAACGGCAGTGTGGGCGCGGGGGTTTACATGGTTTTCGTGGTGGTGGGCGTTTTGCTGGTGCTGTTGCGCACTGCAGCACTTTGGCCGGTGGCCGATCTGTCCTGGTGGTATTGCATCGCCCCGTTTGGCGGTGCGGTGTTGTGGTGGGCCGTCAAGGACGGCTCTGGCTGGACGAAAAGAGAAGAGATGCGCAAGGACGAGGAGAAAAAGGCCGAGCGCCGCCGCCGCGCCATGGCGGCGTTGGGGCAGGGGCGCAAGTCGCGCTGATGACCTGGGCAGGCCCGCCGCCGCCCGTCAGTTGGCGGGCGGCGACATCAGGCGACGTCAGCCCTCGAACTTGTCCAGCACCGCACCGGCGCTGGCGCTCGACGCGTTCCTGGCGAACTTGGCCAGCACGCCGCGGGTGTAGCGCGGGGCCGGGCGCTTCCACTCTGCGCGGCGGCGCGCGAGTTCCTCGGCGTCCACGTTCAGTTCGAGCAGCAACTTGTGGGCGTCGATGGTGATGGAGTCGCCTTCCTTCACCAGGGCGATGTTGCCGCCCTCGTAGGCCTCGGGTGCCACGTGACCGACCACCATGCCCCAGGTGCCGCCCGAGAAGCGGCCGTCGGTGATGAGGCCGACCGATTCGCCCAGGCCCTGGCCGATCAGCGCGCCGGTGGGCGCCAGCATCTCGGGCATGCCCGGGCCGCCCTTGGGGCCGAGGTAGCGCAGCACCATCACGTCGCCGGCCACGATCTTGCCTGCCATGATGGCTGCAAGTGCGCTCTGCTCGTCGTCGAACACACGCGCCGGGCCGGTGATGACCGGGTTCTTCAGGCCGGTGATCTTGGCCACGCAGCCCTCGGGGCTGAGATTGCCCTTGAGGATGGCCAGGTGGCCCTGCTCGTACATGGGCTTGTTGATGGTGCGGATCACGTCCTGGTCGGCGCGCGGCGCGTCCGGCACGTCGGCCAGGTTCTCGGCCACGGTCTTGCCGGTGATGGTCATGCAGTCACCGTGCAGCAGGCCGGCCTTGAGCAGCACCTTCATGACCTGCGGGATGCCGCCGGCATGGTGCAGGTCGATGGCCAGGTACTTGCCGCTGGGCTTCAAGTCGCACAGCACCGGGGTGCGCTGGCGCACGCGCTCGAAGTCGTCGATGCTCCAGTCCACGCCGGCCGCATGGGCGATGGCCAGGAAGTGCAGCACCGCATTGGTCGAGCCGCCGGTGGCCATGATCACGGCCACGGCGTTCTCGATCGCCTTCTTGGTGACGATGTCGCGCGGCTTGAGGTCCAGCTTGACCGCGTTGACCAGCACCTCGGCCGCCTTCTTCACATTGCCCAGGATCTCGTCTTCCACATTGGCCATGGTGGACGAGTAGGGCAGCGACAGGCCCAGCGCCTCGAACGACGAACTCATGGTGTTGGCGGTGTACATGCCGCCGCAGCTGCCGCTGCCGGGGATGGCGCGGCGCTCGATCTCGCAGAAATCCTCCTCGGCCATCTTGCCGGCGCTGAACTGGCCCACGGCCTCGAACACGCTGACGATGTTGAGGTCCTGGCCCTTGTACTTGCCCGGCAGGATGGTGCCGCCGTAGACATACAGCGCCGGCACGTTGGCGCGCAGCATGCCCATCATGCCGCCGGGCATGTTCTTGTCGCAGCCGCCGATGACGAGCACGCCGTCCATCCACTGGCCGCCGACGCAGGTCTCGACGCAGTCGGCAATCACCTCGCGGCTGACGAGCGAATACTTCATGCCCTCGGTGCCCATGGCCATGCCGTCGCTGATGGTGGGCGTGCCGAAAATCTGCGGATTGGCGCCAGCTTCCTTGATGCCGATGACGGCCGCGTCGGCGAGCTTCTGCAGGCCCGAGTTGCAGGGCGTGATGGTCGAGTGGCCGTTGGCCACGCCGATCATGGGCTTGCTGAAGTCACCCTCCTGGTAACCCAGGGCGTAATACATCGAGCGGTTGGGGGCCCGGGCCACGCCTTCGGTGATGTTCTTGGAGCGGCGGTTGAAGCTCATGCGGTTCTCTCTGGCGCCGCCAGGCGACGCGGTAGATGTGGAGGCAGTCGCACAGCCTGGAACGAGCCTGTGCAATAGGGGCCGGAACTATAGACCGGCCCGTATGATCCCGCCCCATGCTCATCCATCCCCAATTCGACCCGGTCGCGATCAAGCTGGGCTTCCTGCAGATCCACTGGTACGGCCTGACCTATCTGGCCGCCTTCGGCTTCTTCTACTGGCTGGCCAACCGGCGCATCCGCTTGGCGCCGTTTGCCGAGGGCGGCTGGACCGCGAGCGACATCGAGGACCTGCTGTTCTGGGGCGTGCTCGGCGTGGTCATTGGCGGACGGTTGGGGTATGTCATCTTCTACAAGCCGGGCGACTACCTGGCTCATCCGCTCGACGTGTTCGCCGTGTGGAAGGGCGGCATGGCGTTTCACGGCGGTCTGCTCGGCGTGACGGCTGCCATGGCGCTGTATGCACGGTCGCGTGGCCGCAGTTTTCTTGAGGTGATGGATCTGGTGGCGCCCTGCGTGCCCACCGGCCTGGCCTGCGGGCGCATCGGCAACTTCATCAACGGCGAGCTGTGGGGGCGGGCGGCCGACCCGTCGCTGCCCTGGGCCATGGTGTTCCCGCAGTCGGGCACGTCGATCGCCCGGCATCCTTCGCCGCTCTACCAGTTTGCGCTGGAAGGCCTCACGCTCTTCGTGCTGGTGTGGTTGTATGCGCGCCGACCCTCGGTCTACCAGGCGGCAGATGGCCGGCGAGTCTGGGGCCGGGTGGCATCGGCCTTCCTGTTTGGCTACGGTGTATTCCGCTTCATCGCCGAATACTTCCGCGAGCCTGATGCCTTCCTCGGCTTGCTGTCGCTGGGCCTGAGCATGGGCCAGTGGCTGTGTGTGCCCATGGTGTTGGTGGGGGCGGCGGTCTGGCTGGCGCTGGGCCGGCCGGCCCGGGCCTGACACCCCGCATCGGCCCTGCACTGCCCATGACTGCTGCCGCCGTGAGTCAGACCACCCGCGTGCTGGGCATCGAGTCCTCGTGTGACGAGACCGGTGTGGCCCTGGTCGAGTTCGATGCCCAGGGCGACGCACCGCCGCGCCTGATCGCCCAGGCCCTGCACAGCCAGATTGACATGCACCAGGCCTACGGCGGCGTGGTGCCCGAGCTGGCCTCGCGCGACCACATCCGCCGCGTGCTGCCGCTCACCAGCCAGGTGCTGGCTGACGCCGGCCTCACGCGCGCCGACATCGATCTCGTGGCCTACACCCGCGGCCCCGGCCTGGCCGGCGCGCTGCTGGTCGGGGCGGGTGTGGCCTGCGCGCTGGCGCTGGCGCTCGATCGCCCGGTGCTGGGCGTGCACCATCTGGAAGGCCATCTGCTCACGCCCTTCCTCTCGGCCGACCCGCCCAGCTTTCCCTTCATCGCCCTGCTGGTGTCAGGCGGTCACACCCAGCTCATGCGGGTGGACGGTGTCGGTCGCTACGAGCTGCTGGGCGAGACCATCGACGACGCCGCTGGTGAAGCCTTCGACAAGACCGCCAAGATGCTGGGTCTGGGCTACCCCGGCGGGCCGGCGCTGGCGCGGGTGGCCGAGCAGGGCAACTCGCAGGCCTTCAAGCTGCCGCGCCCGCTGCTGACGGGCGATCGGGCGGCGACGCTGGACTTTTCCTTTGCCGGCCTGAAGACCGCCGTGTGGACCCATCTGCTCAGGCTGGGCGGCACGGCCGAGTCGCCGCATGCCGGCATCGCGCCCGGGGTGATCGCCGACATGGCCGCCTCGACCCAGGCGGCCATCACCGAAGTGCTGGTCAACAAGTCGCTCAAGGCGCTCAAGGCCAGCGGCCTGAAGCGCCTGGTGGTGGCCGGTGGCGTGGGTGCCAACCGCAGCCTGCGTGAGCAGCTCGACGCCGCCTGTGTGAAGCGCGGCATCCGCGTGCACTACCCCGAGCTGGCCCTGTGCACCGACAACGGCGCCATGATTGCCCTGGCCGCCGCGCTGCGTGTTCAGAGCGGGCGCGGCCAGCCCACGCGCGACTACGCCTTCGACGTCAAGCCGCGCTGGGATCTGGTCTCGCTGAACGCCTGAGTGCCGGCGCCGCGCGGGGACTTGGCGGCAGTACATGCTGGCGATGTTGCATTGCAGCAATACACTCTCGGCCCCGTCGACCAGCCGTTGGAGTGCCAGATGTCCGAGCCGTCCCTGTCCGTTTCATCGAGCGCATCGCGCCTTCTGCCGGCGCGCGGGTTGCGCCGCCGCGGCTGGTGCGCGGCGCTGGCGCTGGCCCTGGGGCTGACGTCGGTAGGGCCGGTGCTGGCGGGTGCCGGTGCGGCGCCTGCGGGTGCAACCCCGGCAGCATCTGGCGGCTCGGCGGGCGAGCCCATTGCCCTGGCCCTCATCGAAGGCCTGAGCGGGCCCTTCGGCAATGCCGGCGAGGCGGTGGCGCGCAACCTGGTCTGGGCGGTCGAACGCGTGAACGCGCGCGGCGGCGTGCGCCTGCCTGGCGGCAAGCGGCCGCTGGAGCTGCTGCAGCTCGACAGCAAGGGCCAGACCGACGAGGCCCTGGGCCTGCTGCGTGCGGCGGTGGACCGAGGCGCAGCCTTTGTCGCCCAGGGCAACAGCTCGGCCACGGCCGCGGCGCTTGTCGACGCGCTCAACAAGCACAACAGCCGCGAGTCGCAGCGTCGCGCCCTGCTGCTTAACTATTCGGCCGTCGAACCTTCGCTCACCAACGAGCGCTGCAGCCCCTGGCACTTCCGCTTCGACGCCCATGCCGACATGCGCCTGGCGGCGCTGCTCGACGTGCTCAGGGACGACGCCGGTGTCAAGCGCGTCTACCTCATTGGCCAGGACTACAGCTTCGGCCAGCAACTGCTCAAGCAGGCGCGCGTCATGCTGGGCCAGCGCCGGCCGGACGTGGCCATCGTCGGCGACGAACTGCACCCGGTCGGCCGGGTGAAGGACTTTCTGCCCTATGCGCAGAAGATCAAGTCCAGCGGCGCCGAGGCGGTCATCACCGGCAACTGGGGCAACGATCTCACGCTGCTGGTCAAGGCCGCGCGCGAGGTCGGCTACGAGGGCAAGTTCTACACCTTTTACGGCAACGCCCTGGGTGTGCCCGGCGCGCTGGGCGAGGCGGGGGTGGGCCGCGTGGTGGCAGTAGCCGAATGGCTGCCCAATGTGCCGGGCGCGGCCTCGCTGGCCTTCACCCAGGCCTTCCGGTCGCGTTTTCCGCGCCCGGCGGACGACTACCTGCACCTGCGCATGCAGGTGATGGTCGAGATGCTGGTGGCGGCCATCGAGCAGGCCGGCAGCACCGAGGCCACGGCGGTGGCGCGTGCTCTGGCGGGTGCGCGCTACGACGGCCGCACGCTGGGCGGCCTGCACGCCGGCGCCTGGATGCGCGCTGCTGACCATCAGCTTCAGCAGCCTTTGGTCGTGAGCCTGATGCAGCGCGCCGGCAGCCCGGGCGTGAAGCTGGACGTCGAGGGCACAGGCTTGGGTTTCAAGCCCCTGCGCAGCGTTGACGCCGCCCAGGCCGAGATGTCACATACCTGCCGCATGGCCGAGTTCTGATGGCGGGCTGACGGCATGCCGAGGCCGGGTGACGGGCCGCATGCCGAGTCTTGCCGCTGGCCTCGCTTAAAGTGACCGGCCGCAAGACCCACCCGCCCATTCCGCCATGCGCCCCTCCATCGCCGAACTGTCCTTCTCCCGCATCCGTGAGGTGGCCAATGCCGGCATCGGCCGCAGCGACGTGCTGGCCTTCTGGTTCGGCGAAAGCGACGCGCCCACGCCCGAGCCGATCAAGCAGGCGGCCATGGCGTCCATCGCCGCGGGCGAGACCTTCTATTCGCACAACCTGGGTCTGCCCGAACTGCGCGAGGCCATCGCCGCCTATGCCAGCGGTCTGCACCGGCCGGTGAGCGCCGAGCGCATCGCCGTCACCTCGGCCGGCGTGAGCGCCCTCATGCTGGCGCATCAGGTGCTGATCGACGCCGGAGACGAGGTGGTCGCGGTGGTGCCGGTCTGGCCCAACCTGACCGCCCAGCCGGTCATCATGGGCGCGACGGTCCAGCGTGTGAGCCTGCACCCCGATGCCCGGGGTACCTGGCAGCTCGACCTAGCCGAACTGCTCGCCGCCATCACGCCGGCGACGAAGACGCTGGTGGTCAACGCGCCCAACAACCCGACCGGCTGGACTCTCACGCGCGCCGAGCAGCAGGTCATCCTGGACCATTGCCGGCGCACCGGCACCTGGATCCTGGCCGACGAGGTCTATGAGCGCATGGTCTTCGGCGCGGTGGGCGACGCCCATGTGGTCGAGCGCGACGGCCAGCTCTCGGCGCCGAGCTTTCTGGACATCGCCGAGCCGGACGACCGCCTGGTGGTGGTGCACAGCTTCTCGAAGAGTTTTCTCATGACCGGCTGGCGCCTGGGCAACCTGGTGGCGCCGGCCGAGCTGGTGGTGCAGCTGGGCAAGCTGATCGAGTTCAATACCTCATGTGCGCCGGTCTTCGTGCAGCGCGCCGGCCTGGCGGCGCTGGCACATGCACACACCCTGGTGCCGGCGCTGCAGACACATCTGCGCGGCTGCCGCGACACCCTGGTGGCCGGCCTGCGCACCCTGCCACAGGTGACGGTGGCCACTCCGCCGGGGGCGATGTACGCCTTCCTGCGCGTGGCGGGGCAGGACGACTCGCTCGCCCTGGCCAAGCAGCTGGTGCGCGAGCACGGCCTGGGTCTGGCGCCGGGCGCGGCCTTCGGCGACGAGGGGCAGGGCTGGCTGCGCTGGTGCTTCGCGTCCGAGCAGCCAGCCCGCCTGACCCAGGGTGTGGCGCGTCTGGCGCGCGCCCTGGCTGCCGACTGATCGGCGTCGGCTTATAATCGCGGGCTTCGCTGCTGCCGATGACCTCAAGGGGTAATCTGGCAGCACGAAGACACGCACGGCGCGGGGAGGTTTCCCCTGCGACCGCAAGTCCGCCACCGAAACCGTAATGCATCCGTCGGCCGGCCAGTCCGGCAGCGCGGGGCATCGGCGGTTTCGAGCTTTTGACGAGGAAATCGCCATGACCATCAGCACTCAAGACAAGGCAGCCGTTGTTGCCGCCAACGCCCGCGGCACCGGTGACACCGGTTCGCCCGAAGTCCAGGTCGCGTTGCTCACCGCACGCATCAACGGCCTGACGCCGCACTTCAAGGCCAACGCCAAGGACCACCACGGTCGCCGCGGCCTGCTGCGCATGGTGAGCCGTCGCCGCAAGCTGCTCGACTACCTCAAGGCCAAGGACGCCGACCGCTACACCGCGCTGATCGCCAAGCTCGGCCTGCGCAAGTAAGCCCCGGCACTGCATACCAAGGCCTGTCTGGATCCGACGCCAGCACAGGCCTTTTGATTTTTCCTTTTGCTGATTTCCTGTTGTCGGTCCGGCCCATCGGCCGAGCGGCGAACAGGACGGAGTACGACAAGGCAGTGCGCGCTGCTGTGTCATTCCAACGCGATGTGCCGGCTGCATGCCGCCTGACGCATCCCGCTGGAATGGCATTGCGCCACGCCAGGACGGCTCCAGGTGCTGCATCCCACCTGCCGGATGACTTTTCCAGGAGAACCGCATGAGTCTGTTCAACAAGATCACCAAGACCTTCCAGTGGGGTCAGCACACCGTCACGCTCGAAACCGGCGAGATCTCGCGCCAGGCCAGCGGCGCGGTCATCGTCAACATCGACGACACGGTCGTGCTGTGCACCGTGGTGGGCGCCAAGACGGCCAAGCCGGGGCAGGATTTCTTCCCGCTCACCGTCGACTACATCGAAAAGGCCTACGCCGCCGGCCGCATCCCGGGCAGTTTCTTCAAGCGCGAGGCCAAGCCCAGCGAACTCGAGGTGCTGACCAGCCGCCTGATCGACCGCCCGCTGCGTCCGCTCTTCCCCGAGGGCTTCTACAACGAGGTGCACGTGGTCGTGCACACGCTGTCGCTCAACCCCGAGGCCTCGGCCGACATCGCCGCGCTGATCGGCTGCTCGGCCGCGCTGGCCATCTCGGGCATTCCGTTCAACGGCCCGGTGGGTGCGGCCCGCGTGGGCTACATCAACGGCGACTATGTGCTCAACCCGGGCCCGACCGCGCTGAAGAACTCCAAGCTCGATCTGGTGGTGGCCGGCACCGAGGCTGCCGTGCTGATGGTCGAATCCGAAGCCGACCAACTGAGCGAAGAGGTGATGCTCGGCGCCGTGGTCTACGGCCACGAGCAGGCCCGTGTGGCGATCGCCGCCATCAACGAACTGGTGCGCGACGCCGGCAAGCCGGCCTGGGACTGGACGGCCCCGGCGCGCAACGAGCCGCTCATCGCCAAGGTGGCCGAATTCGGCCAGGGCAAGATCGAGGCGGCCTACCAGATCCGCAACAAGCAGGCCCGCAGCCAGGCCTGCCGCGCTGCCTACAGCGAGGTCAAGGCCGCGCTGACCGAGGCCGGCGTGCCCTTCGACAACGTCGAGGTCGACAACCTGCTGTTCGAGATCGAGGCCAAGACCGTGCGTGGCCAGATCCTGCAGGGCGAGCCCCGCATCGACGGCCGCGACACGCGCACCGTGCGCCCCATCGAGATCCGCACCGGCGTGCTGCCGCGCACCCACGGCTCGGCCCTGTTCACGCGTGGCGAGACCCAGGCCCTGGTGGTCGCCACGCTCGGCACCGACCAGGACGCCCAGCGCATCGACGCGCTGGCCGGCGACTTCCGCGACACCTTCCTGTTCCACTACAACATGCCCCCCTTCGCCACCGGCGAAGTGGGCCGCATGGGCACGACCAAGCGCCGCGAGACCGGCCACGGCCGCCTGGCCAAGCGCGCCCTGGTGCCGCTGCTGCCCAACAAGGAAGACTTCGCCTACACCATCCGCGTGGTGAGCGAGATCACCGAATCGAACGGCTCGTCGTCCATGGCCTCGGTCTGCGGCGGCTGCCTGGCCATGATGGACGCCGGCGTGCCGATGAAGGCCCACGTGGCCGGCATCGCCATGGGCCTGATCAAGGAAGGCAACCGCTTCGCGGTGCTGACCGACATCCTGGGCGACGAGGACCACCTCGGTGACATGGACTTCAAGGTGGCCGGCACCACCACGGGCGTCACCGCCCTGCAGATGGACATCAAGATCCAGGGCATCACCAAGGAGATCATGCAGGTGGCGCTGGCGCAGGCCAAGGAAGCGCGCCTGCACATCCTGGGCAAGATGACCGAGGTGGTGGCTGGTGCCAACACCGAGGTGTCCGAGTTCGCGCCGCGCCTGTACACCATGAAGATCAACCCGGAAAAGATCCGCGACGTGATCGGCAAGGGTGGCTCGGTGATCCGCGCGCTGACCGAGGAGACCGGCTGCCAGATCGACATCGGCGAAGACGGCACCATCACCATCGCCTCGACCGACGCCGAGAAGGCCGAGGCGGCCAAGAAGCGCATCGCCGACATCACGGCCGAGGCCGAGATCGGCAAGGTCTACGAAGGCCCGGTCACCAAGATCCTGGACTTCGGCGCCCTGATCAACATCCTGCCCGGCAAGGACGGCCTGCTGCACATCAGCCAGATCGCCCACCAGCGCGTCGAGAAGGTGACCGACTTCCTGACCGAGGGCCAGATGGTCAAGGTCAAGGTGCTGGAGACCGACGAGAAGGGCCGCATCAAGCTGTCCATGAAGGCGCTGATCGAGCGTCCGGAAGGCATGGAGGACGAGCCGCGCTTCGAGCGTCCGCGTCGCGAGTACGGTGATCGCAATGACCGCGGCGATCGTGGCGACCGAGGTGATCGCGGCCCGCGCCGTGAACGCGGCGACCGCGGTGATCGCCCCGAGCGTGGCGAGCGTCCCCCGCGTGGCGAGCAGGAGGTGACTCCAGCCGTGGTGTCTGACGCCGACGCAGCCGGGATCGCCCAGCAACAGCAGCAACAACAGCAGTGAGCCCTCGGCCTGCCTGCCTGTTGTTGAACGCCTGTCGCTGACCGCAACTGCCTGACATCCTCATCCCTACCATGCAAGCCATCGAACTGCGCGGTTTCGGCCCGCCCGAGGTGCTGCAGCTCGGCCAGCGTCCCGACCCCGTGCCGGGCGAGGGTGAGCTGCTCATCCACGTGAGCGCCAGCGGCGTGAACCGGCCGGACGTGCTGCAGCGCAAGGGCCACTACGCCCCGCCGCCCGGAGCATCCGATCTGCCGGGGCTGGAGGTGGCGGGCACGGTGGTGGGGGGTGATGCGCCGGCCATGGCGGCGGTCGGCCTGTCCATCGGACAGCGTGTCTGCGCCCTGGTGGCCGGCGGCGGCTACGCCGACCTGTGCGTGGCGCCGGTCGGCCAGGTGCTGCCGGTGCCGGCGGGCCTTTCGGACATCGAGGCGGCCAGCCTGCCTGAGACCTTCTACACCGTGTGGTCGAACGTGTTCGACCGCGCGGGGCTGAAAGCCGGCGAGACCTTGCTCATCCAGGGCGGCAGCAGCGGCATCGGCGTCACCGCCATCCAGCTGGCCAAGGCCCTGGGCGCAACGGTCATCGTCACGGCCGGCAGCGCCGACAAGTGCCTGGCCTGCCTGGCCCTGGGTGCCGACCATGCGATCGACTACAAGCAAAGCGACTTTGCTGCCGAGGCCCTGCGCCTGACTGGCGGCAAGGGTGTGAACGTCATCCTCGATATGGTGGCTGGCGACTACGTGGCGCGAGAGGTGAGCTGCCTGGCCGAGGACGGCCGGCTGGTCATCATCGCGGTGCAAGGTGGCGTGGGTGCGAACTTCGACGCCGGCCTGGTGCTGCGCCGGCGCCTGGTCATCACCGGCTCGACGCTGCGGCCGCGCCCGGTGGCCTTCAAGACCGCGATCGCACAGCAGCTGCAGCGCGTGGTGTGGCCGCTGATCGAGGCGGGCCGGGTGCGCCCGGTGATCCACAGCGTCCTGCCGGCGGCTCAGGCCGCCGAGGCGCACCGCCTGATGGAATCGAATCAGCACATCGGCAAGATCGTGCTGAGCTGGGCGGCCTGAACCGGGCCGCACGGCAGACCTACCAAGACCTGGAAACACTGACCATGAAGACTCGCGACAAGCTCATCGTCGGCAACTGGAAGATGCACGGCAGCCACGCCGTCAATGCCGAGCTGCTGCAGGGCATCCTGGCTGCGCGCCCCTTCGGCGCTGCCGCGGCGGCCGTGTGCGTGCCCTTCCCCTATCTGTCCGAAGTGGCGGTCACGCTGGCCAACAGCGGTGTCACCTGGGGCTCGCAGGATGTATCCGCGCACGAACAGGGTGCCTTTACCGGCGAGGTGTCGGCCGCCATGCTGACCGAGTTCGGCTGCCGCTACGCTATCGTCGGCCACTCGGAGCGCCGCGCACTGCACGGCGAGAGCGATCAGCTCGTGGCCGACAAGGCCAAGGCAGCGCTGGCGCGCGGCATCACGCCCATCGTGTGTGTGGGCGAGACGCTGGCCCAGCGCGACGCTGGCGAGACCGAGGCGGTGGTCAAGCGCCAGCTCTCGGCCGTCATCCACACGCTGGCGCACTGCATCGGCGAGATCGTCGTGGCCTACGAGCCGGTCTGGGCCATCGGCACCGGCCGCACCGCCACGCCCGAGCAGGCGCAGGCGGTGCATGCCGTGCTGCGCGCGCAGCTGGCGGCGGCTTCGGCCCACGCTGGCGCCATGAAGTTGCTGTACGGCGGCAGCGTCAAGCCGGACAACGCCGCCACGCTGCTCGGCCAACCCGACATCGACGGCGCCCTGGTCGGCGGTGCGGCCCTCAAGGCCAAGGATTTCGTCGCCATCATCCGCGCTGCCGGCTGACGCCCTTCCGCCGCTGCGTGCGGCGGGCAATCTTTCCTTCGTTCTAGTTCCTACCTGAGCATTCCATGCAAGTTCTGATGAATCTGGTCGTGCTGGTGCAGCTGCTGGCTGCGTTGGCCATGATAGGCCTCGTGCTGGTGCAGCACGGCAAGGGCGCCGACATGGGGGCCTCCTTCGGCAGTGGCGCCTCTGGCAGCCTGTTCGGTGCCACGGGCAGCGCCAACTTCCTGTCGCGCAGTACGGCTGTCTGCGCCACGCTGTTTTTCGCTGCTACGCTTGCTTTGGCCTATTTCGGCAATCTGCGCGGCAGTGCAGGGGGCTCGAGCGTGTTGGACCGCCCCGCGGTCGCCGCCAGTGCGGTCGCTGCCGCGGCCAGTGCAGCTTCGGCAACGGTGGAAATCCCTGGTGCGGTCGCTACGCCGGCGGCGGCTTCTGCAGCGCAACCAGGTGCGGCGGCCAGTCGCTGAGCGCGACCGCATGGCTTGGAAACATCTGCAGATCCTCGTCAAGTCTTGAGATCTGTTGGGGTTTGTGACTAGAATGCGAGGCTGCCCGATAAGCAATGTCCTCATGCAAATCGGGCTGACAGACGGGGCAACCGATATGAGCAATCTGCCGGGTGGTCCGATGAAGTGAAAAGGTGTTAACCTTTTTCTGCTTGGCTCACAAGGCGAGGCAGAAAACGGTAGCTTGGTGAGCTTCGTGAACGTAATGCCGACGTGGTGAAATTGGTAGACACGCTATCTTGAGGGGGTAGTGGCGAAAGCTGTGCGAGTTCGAGTCTCGCCGTCGGCACCAAGAATTATGGTGAGGGTTTTAGACCTATGGCAGCAGCCATCGGAATGGGCCACTCATCTGGCGCCCTGGCTTTGTGCTCAGGGAGACAACGTGGGCGCGCTGTGCGTGAGGTCAAGGACGAATCTGGCCACTCGCGGCGCGCTTTAGTTTTTGTCGGTTGTCACTGTTGTACGTCAATAGAGGCATCCAGCGCCTTGCGCGAACATTCCCTGCTGCTCTCCAACCACAGTTGCCGTACCTCACATGAGCATCGAACAGTACCTGCCTGTCATCCTCTTCATCCTGGTGGGCATGGGCGTTGGCATCGCCCCTCAGGTCATCGGCTTCATCCTTGGGCCCAACCGTCCTGACTCGGCGAAGAATTCGCCGTACGAGTGCGGATTCGAGGCCTTCGAGGATGCGCGCATGAAGTTCGACGTCCGCTACTACCTCGTTGCCATTCTTTTCATCCTGTTCGACCTGGAAATTGCTTTCCTGTTTCCCTGGGCGGTGTCTCTGCGTGAAATCGGCGCGACAGGTTTCTGGGCGATGATGATCTTTCTCGGCATCCTGGTCGTGGGCTTTGTCTACGAGTGGAAGAAGGGTGCCCTGGACTGGGAATAACGACCCGGATCAGCGCATATTTCTTGAGAGTTTTCGTCGGGTTTGAATGCGGCGAAAAAACGACCCAAACAGTCGGTCAACTGAAAGCAGTCGAGATGGGAATTGAAGGCGTATTGAAAGAAGGCTTCGTCACGACGAGTGTCGATACACTCGTCAACTGGTCCAAGACCGGTTCGCTGTGGCCCATGACCTTCGGTCTGGCCTGCTGCGCCATCGAGATGATGCACGCGGGTGCGGCGCGCTACGACATCGACCGCTTCGGCATGTTGTTCCGCCCCAGCCCGCGCCAGAGCGACCTGATGATTGTGGCCGGCACCCTGTGCAACAAGATGGCGCCGGCCATGCGCAAGGTCTACGACCAGATGGCCGAGCCGCGCTGGGTGATCTCCATGGGTTCGTGTGCCAATGGTGGCGGCTACTACCACTACAGCTACTCAGTGGTGCGTGGTTGTGACCGCATCGTGCCGGTGGACGTCTACGTGCCGGGCTGCCCGCCCACGGCTGAGGCGCTGCTGTACGGCATCCTGCAACTGCAGTCCAAGATCCGGCGCGAGAACACCATCGCCCGCACCTGAGCAAGCCAGCCCATGACGACTTCCCTCGATACACTGCAGGCTGCGCTTGAGGCGGCTGGTGGTTCACGCATCAAGACGCTAGTGCGCGACCGTGGCGAGCTGACCCTGACCGTCGCGGCGGCCGACTACCTTGACTTGTGCAAGCTGCTGCGCGACGAGCCGACGCTGCACTTCGAGCAGCTTACCGATCTGGCTGGCATCGACTACAGCGCCTGGCGCGACGGTGAATACGATGGCCTGCGTTTTGCCGTTGTGCTGCACCTGCTGTCGTACAAGCACAACTGGCGTGTGCGAGTGAAGGTGTTTGCGCCTGATGACGACCTGCCACTGGTGGCCTCGGTCAATCCGGTATGGAGCGGCGCCAACTGGTTTGAGCGCGAGGCCTTCGACCTGTACGGCATCGTCTTTGATGGCCATGAGGACCTGCGCCGCATCCTGACCGACTACGGCTTCATCGGCCATCCCTTCCGTAAAGACTTTCCGACCTCGGGTCATGTCGAGATGACCTACGACCCGGTGAGCAAGCGCGTGGTCTATCAGCCGGTGTCCATCGAGGCGCGCGAGATCACGCCGCGCGTGGTCCGCGAAGACAACTACGGGGGCCTGCACTGACAGGTCGAGGCCCGGCGCGCTTCGTCCTGTGGCGCAGCGCGGTGCTCTGACTGCCTGCCGAGAGAACTATGGCTGACATCAAGAACTACACGCTCAACTTCGGTCCCCAGCACCCTGCCGCCCACGGCGTGCTGCGCCTGGTGCTCGAACTCGACGGCGAAGTCATTCAGCGCGCCGACCCGCACATCGGCCTGCTACACCGTGCCACCGAGAAGCTGGCCGAGAGCAAGACCTTCATCCAGGCGCTGCCCTACATGGACCGCCTGGACTACATGTCCATGATGTGCAACGAGCATGCGTACTGCATGGCCATCGAGCGCCTCATGGGCATCCAGGTGCCAGTGCGTGCGCAGTACATCCGCGTGATGTTCAGCGAGATCACCCGCATCCTCAACCACCTGCTGTGGCTGGGTGCGCACGGGCTGGATTGCGGCGCGATGAACATCCTCATCTACTGCTTCCGCGAGCGCGAGGACCTGATCGACTGCTACGAGGCGGTGTCCGGCTCGCGCATGCACGCAGCCTACTTCCGTCCAGGCGGCGTGTACCGCGACCTGCCGGACAGCATGGCGCAGTACAAGGTCAGCAAGATCCGCAATGCCAAGGCGCTGGCCAAGATGAACGAGGCGCGCTCAGGCACGCTGCTTGACTTCATCGAGGACTTCACCAACCGGTTCCCGACCCTGGTCGACGAATACGAGACCCTGCTGACCGACAACCGCATCTGGAAGCAACGCACCGTCGGCATCGGCGTGGTGAGCCCGGAGCGTGCGCTCAACCTGGGCCTGACCGGCCCGATGATCCGCGGCTCAGGCATTGCCTGGGATCTGCGCAAGACCCAGCCCTACGATGTCTACGACCGTATGGACTTCGACATCCCGGTCGGCGTCAACGGCGACACCTACGACCGCTACCTGGTGCGCGTGGAAGAACTGCGCCAGTCCAACCGCATCATCAAGCAATGCGTGGACTGGCTCAAGAAGAACCCCGGTCCGGTCATCACCGACAACCACAAGGTCGCTCCGCCTTCGCGCGTGCAGATGAAGACCTCGATGGAAGAGTTGATCCACCACTTCAAGCTCTTCACAGAAGGTTTCCACGTGCCCCCGGGCGAGGTCTACCAGGCCGTCGAGCATCCCAAGGGCGAGTTCGGCATCTACTTGGTCAGCGACGGCGCCAACAAGCCCTACCGGCTCAAGATCCGCCCGCCCGGCTTCGTGCACCTGTCGGCCCTGGATGAACTCTCGCGCGGTCACATGATCGCCGACGCCGTGGCCATCATTGGCACGCTGGACATCGTGTTCGGCGAAGTCGACCGCTGAGCCGGCACGTCGCCACCGGACACCGCCAGAACCCGCTCCATTGCGTCAGGATCCCCATGTTCTCTGAAGCCACGCTCGCGCGCTTCGCGCGCGAAGTCGCCAAGTATCCCAGCGACCAGAAGCAGTCGGCCGTCATGGCCTGCCTGTCCATCGCCCAGCAGGAAGCCGGTCACGTGTCGGCCGAGGCCGAGCAGGCCATCGCCGCCTACCTGGGCATGGCGCCGGTCGCGGTGCGCGAGGTGACGACCTTCTACAACATGTACAACCAGCGGCCGGTGGGCAAGTACAAGCTCAACGTCTGCACCAATCTGCCCTGCCAGCTGCGCGACGGCCAGCAGGCGCTGGAACACCTGTGCAGCAAGCTGGGCGTGGAAGACGGCGGCACCACACCCGACGGCCTGTTCACAGTGCAGAAGTGCGAATGTCTGGGCGCCTGCGCCGACGCGCCGGTGATGCTGGTGAACGATCGCCAGATGATCAGCTACATGAGCAACGACAAGCTTGACAGCCTCGTCGAGGTGCTCAAGTCATACGCTCGCGCCAGCGCCGCCTGAGAACAGGCCCGACCATGACGACCATCAACGATCTGTCCTCCGTGCTCGCGGGCTTTGCGGCCACCGGCAACCAGACCTGTTTCCACAACCGCCACATCAACCCGCAGATCTACGCCGGGCTGGACGGCAGCAACTGGCGCCTGCAGGACTACCTGGCGCGCGGCGGCTACCAGGCCCTGCGCAAGGTGCTGGGCCTGGACGGCGGCGAGCGCATGACGCCCGATCAGGTGGTGGCCGAGGTCAAGGCCTCGGGACTGCGCGGCCGTGGCGGTGCAGGCTTCCCGACCGGCCTGAAGTGGAGCTTCATGCCGCGCGCGCTGCCGGTGCAGAAGTACCTGGTGTGCAACTCCGACGAGGGTGAGCCGGGTACCTGCAAGGATCGCGACATCCTGCGCTACAACCCGCACATTGTCATCGAGGGCATGGCCATCGCCGCCTACGCGATGGGCATCAATACCGGCTACAACTACATCCACGGCGAGATTTTCGAGGTCTACGAACGCTTCGAGGAAGCGCTGGATGAAGCCCGTGCCGCCGGCCTGCTCGGCAACAACATCCTGGGCAGCGACTACAGCTTCCAGCTACACGCCTTCCACGGCTTTGGTGCCTACATCTGCGGCGAGGAGACCGCGCTGCTCGAATCGCTTGAAGGCAAGAAAGGCCAGCCGCGCTTCAAGCCGCCGTTCCCGGCCAGCTACGGCCTGTACGGCAAGCCGACGACCATCAATAACACCGAGACCTTCGCGGCGGTGCCCTGGATCATCCGCAATGGCGGTCCGGCCTACCTCGAATGTGGCAAGCCCAACAACGGCGGCACCAAGATCTTCTCGATGGTCGGTGACGTCGAGCGCCCCGGCAACTACGAGATCCCCATGGGCACCTCGTTTGCCCAGCTGCTCGAACTTGCCGGCGGCGTGAAGGGCGGCAGGAAGTTGAAGGCCGTCATCCCCGGTGGATCGTCCGCGCCCGTGCTGCCCGCCGGCGTGATGATGGACTGCACCATGGACTACGACAGCATCAGCAAGGCCGGCTCCATGCTGGGCTCGGGTGCGGTCATCGTCATGGACGAGACCCGTTGCATGGTCAAGAGCCTGCTGCGCCTGTCCTACTTCTACTCGCACGAGAGCTGCGGCCAGTGCACGCCCTGCCGCGAAGGCACGGGCTGGCTGTGGCGCATGGTCAACCGCATCGAGCACGGCCAGGGCCGAGCCGACGATCTGGCCCTGCTCGACAACGTGGCCGAGAACATCATGGGCCGCACCATCTGCGCCCTGGGCGACGCGGCGGCCATGCCGGTGCGCGGCATGCTCAAGCACTTCCGCGACGAGTTCGCCTACCACGTCGAACACAAGACCTGCATGGTCCCGGCCTACGTCTGAATCCCCAGCCACCATGATTGAAATCGAACTCGACGGCAAGAAGGTCTCGGTCAAAGAAGGCAGCATGGTCATGCATGCGGCCGAGGCCGCCGGCACCTACATCCCGCACTTCTGCTATCACAAGAAGCTCAGCATCGCGGCCAACTGCCGCATGTGCTTGGTCGATGTGGAAAAAGCGCCCAAGCCGATGCCGGCCTGCGCCACGCCCGTCAACCAGGGCATGATTGTCCGCACCAAGAGCGACAAGGCCGTGAAGGCCCAGCAGTCGGTGATGGAGTTCCTGCTCATCAACCACCCGCTGGACTGCCCGATCTGCGACCAGGGCGGTGAATGTCAGTTGCAGGATCTGGCTGTCGGTTATGGCAAGACCGCATCGCGCTACGAGGAAGAGAAGCGTGTCGTGCTGCCCAAGGATGTCGGGCCACTGGTTTCGATGGAGGAGATGAGTCGTTGCATCCAGTGCACCCGCTGCGTGCGTTTCGGTCAGGAGATCGCCGGCCAGATGGAGCTGGGCATGCTCCACCGCGGTGAACACTCCGAGATCACCACCTTCCTGGGCCAGAGCATCGATTCCGAGCTGTCGGGCAACATGATCGACATCTGCCCGGTCGGCGCGCTCACCAGCAAGCCCTTCCGCTACAGCGCCCGCACCTGGGAGCTGTCGCGCCGCAAGAGCGTGAGTCCGCATGACAGCACCGGTGCCAACCTGATCGTGCAGGTCAAGAACGGCAAGGTGCTGCGCGTGGTGCCGCTGGAAAACGAGGCGGTCAACGAATGCTGGCTGGCCGACCGCGATCGCTTCAGTTATGAGGCATTGAACAGCGACCAACGTGTCACCAAGCCCATGCTCAAGCAGGGTGGTCAATGGCAGCAAGTCGAATGGAACGTTGCCCTGGAATATGTGGCGAACGGGCTCAAGGGCATCAAGGCAGAGCATGGTGCCGGGGCCATTGGTGCGCTGATCAGCCCGAACAGCACGTCGGAAGAACTGCACCTTCTGGCCAAGCTGGTGCGCTCGTTAGGCTGCGAGAACATTGACCATCGCCTGCGCCACAGCGATTTTCGCGGTGATGCCGAAGATGGTGCGAATGTTGGTGTGCGATGGCTCGGCTGCGCCATCGCCGACTTGAGCAAGCTGGACCGCGCCCTCGTCGTCGGTTCATTCCTGCGCAAGGATCACCCCTTGTTCGCACAGCGCTTGCGCCAGGCGGCGCGTCATGGTGCGCAGATCCACCGTGTCCATGCGCTGGCGGATGACTGGAAGATGCCGGTGACCCAGCAATTGCTGCGCGCGCCGTCGGGCTGGGCTGCTGCCCTGGTCGAACTGTCAGCAGCAATCGCCATTGCCAAGGGCGTGAGTGCGTCGCTGGCGGTCGAGCCGGGCGAGGCCGCCCATGCCATGGCTGCGTCGCTGCTAAGTGGCGAACGCAAGGCTGTCCTGCTCGGCAATGCTGTCGCTCAGCACCCGCAGGCGTCCGAACTCCTCGCGCTGGCCGGCTGGATCGCCGAGCAGTGCGGTGCCAGTGTCGGATTCCTGGGCGAGGCGGCCAACTCGGTCGGTGCCCAACTCGTCGACGCGCAGCCACGCAGCAAATCCGGGCTGGACGTCAGTGCCATGTTGGCTGCGCCGCGCAAGGCCTATCTGCTCTACAACACAGACTTGCTGCTCGATGTCGCCAACCCGGCTCAGGCGGCAAGCGCGCTGGCAGCTGCCGACATGGTGGTCAGCTTCAGTCCGTTCGATAGCAATATTGAACACGCCGATGTCATGTTGCCCATCACGCCCTTCAGTGAAACAGGCGGCAGCTTTGTCAATGCGGAAAGCAACGTCCAGACCTTCCATGGCGTGGTGAAGCCCTTGGGCGAAGCGCGTCCGGGCTGGAAGGTGCTGCGCGTGATCGGCAATCTGCTCGGCCTGCATGGCTTCAGCCAGGAGACGGTCGAGGAAGTGCGCGCCGAAGCCTTTGGTGACCTGGATCGCCTCGCTCAGCGTCTGTCCAATGAGTCCAGCGTGTCGCATCAAGGCTCCAGCGCGTCGATCGGTGGCTACGAGCGAGTCAGTAACGTGCCAATCTACGCCACCGACTGCCTGGTGCGCCGTGCACCGTCGTTGCAACTCACCGCTGATGCTCGCGCTGTCCCTGTCGGGCTGCCGACGAGCCTGTGGAAAGCACTCGGCCTTGACGGCGAGCCAACTGCGCAGGTGCGCATTTCCCAGGGCGAAGCCAACGCGGTGTTGACCGCCGAACACGAGGCGACCTTGGCTGACAGCACTGTGCGCGTAGCCGCCGGCCTGCAGTCCACAGCGGCCCTGGGTGCGGCCTTTGGCCCGTTGCAGGTTGCCCGCGCCTGAGTTTGGAAACGCAATGATCGACACCCTGCAAGCCTTCGGTACTGCCAATTTCGGCCCCTTGTGGCCGGTGGTGTGGAACCTCCTCAAGATCATCGTTCTCGTTGCTCCATTGATGGGCGCGGTGGCTTACCTCACGCTCTGGGAACGAAAGGCCATTGGCTGGTCACAGATTCGTCCGGGTCCCAATCGCGTGGGTCCCTATGGCCTCCTGACTCCGATCGCCGATGCCGTCAAGCTGATGTTCAAGGAGATCATCCGCCCGACGGTGGCCGCCAAGGGGCTGTTTTTCCTCGGGCCCATCATGACCATCGCTCCATCGCTGGTCGCGTGGGCCGTGGTGCCTTTTGGCCCAGACGTGGCGGTCGCCAACGTCAATGCCGGCCTGCTTTTTCTGATGGCAGTGACCTCGATCGAGGTCTATGGCGTGATCATTGCCGGTTGGTCGTCGAACTCGAAATACGCCTTCCTCGGAGCGCTGCGCGCCTCGGCCCAGATGGTGAGCTACGAGATCGCGATGGGTTTTGCTTTCGTGGTGGTATTGATGGTCAGCGGCAGCTTGAACCTGTCGGCCATCGTGGCCGGTCAGGGCAAGGGCATGTTCGCGGACATGGGCCTGGGCGTACTGTCGTGGAACTGGCTGCCGCTGTTGCCCAATTTCTTTGTGTACTTCATCTCCGGTCTGGCCGAGACCAACCGCCATCCCTTCGACGTGGTCGAAGGTGAGTCGGAAATCGTGGCCGGTCACATGATTGAGTACTCAGGCATGTCGTTCGCGATGTTCTTCCTGGCCGAATACGCCAATATGTGGCTGGTCTCCATCTTGACGGTACTGATGTTCCTGGGTGGTTGGTTATCCCCCATTGGAGCGCTGGACTTCATTCCTGGCTGGATTTGGCTGGGCATCAAGACCTTCTGCGTCGTCACGATGTTCCTTTGGGTGCGTGCGACCTTCCCACGTTATCGCTACGACCAGATCATGCGTCTGGGCTGGAAGATCTTCATTCCGGTCACCTTGGTGTGGCTGGTGGTCGTTGGCCTCTGGATCCAGAGCCCCTGGAATATCTGGAAGTAAGCGCCGGTCCGGCACTGCCCTACCTCGCGAGATCCTAGGAACCCTGTCATGTCCGCCGCTACGTCAAACGCCGCAGCCTTTTCCCTGAAGGACTTCCTGTCCAGCTTCATGCTGCTTGAACTCTTCAAGGGCTTGAAGCTGACCGGCCGCCATTTCCTGCAACGTACGATCACGGTGCAGTTTCCCGAAGAGCGTACGCCGTTGTCGCCGCGTTTTCGCGGCCTTCACGCATTGCGCCGTTATGAGAACGGCGAAGAGCGCTGCATCGCCTGCAAGCTGTGCGAGGCGGTCTGTCCCGCCATGGCCATCACCATTGAGGCGGCGCCGCGTGAAGATGGCAGCCGCCGCACGACGCGATACGACATCGACCTGACCAAGTGCATTTTTTGCGGTTTTTGCGAAGAAAGCTGCCCCGTCGACTCGATCGTCGAGACTCACATCTTCGACTACCACGGCGAAAAGCGCGGCGACCTGTACTTCACCAAGGACATGCTGCTAGCTGTGGGCGACCGTTACGAGCGCGAAATCGCTGCCAACAAGGAGGCTGACGCTCGCTATCGCTGATCACATCAGGGGACCTCGACCGTGCGGCTATACGCTCACGGCTGCGGGTACCTGTGTGTCAGCCTGGCTGTGCCTGATGGAAACCCATGGACACCAATACCGCGCTCTTCTACGCCTTTTCGGCCATCTTGCTGTTTGCCTCGTTTCGCGTCATCACGGCGCGCAGCCCAGTGCACGCAGCGCTTTTCCTCGTGCTTGCGTTTTTCAGTGCGTCATGCGTTTGGATGCTGCTCAAGGCTGAATTCCTCGCCATCTCGCTGGTGCTCGTCTATGTTGGCGCGGTGATGGTGTTGTTCTTATTTGTCGTGATGATGCTGGACATCAACGTCGACACTTTGCGCGAGGGTTTCTGGAAGCATTTTCCGCTTGCCGGCACAGTCGGTGCGGTGATCGCCCTTGAAATGGCCTGGGTGCTCAAGCGCGGGTTTGCCGTTCCGGAAGCGAGTTTGGCCAGCATGCCGGCTGTGCAGGCCGCAGCCAAGCAGGCGGCTGAACTCGGAAATACCAAACAGCTGGGTATCGCGATCTATACCCAGTATTTGTTCCCGCTGCAGATTGCATCTGTCTTGCTCCTGGTGGCTATTGTTGCGGCCATTGCGCTGACCCTGCGCAAGCGCAAGGACTCCAAGTCACAGGACGCCAGCCAACAAGTCAAGGCCAAGAAGGCTGACCGTCTGCGCATAGTCAAGATGGATCCGGTGCGTCCGGCCGCCGCTGCCGCTGCCGTAGATGCAGCCCCGAAAGGACAAGCATGAGTCTCACGCTCGGTCACTACCTGTCACTGGGCGCGATCCTGTTCGCGATGTCGGTGATCGGGATCTTCCTGAACCGCAAGAACCTCATCGTGTTGCTGATGTGCATCGAGCTGATGCTGCTGGCGGTCAACCTGAACTTCGTGGCCTTCTCTCATTATCTGGGTGACATGGCCGGCCAGGTGTTCGTGTTCTTCATCCTCACGGTTGCGGCGGCCGAGTCAGCCATCGGCCTGGCCATCCTGGTCGTGCTGTTCCGCAACCGCGCCACGATCAATGTCGATGAACTCGACACGCTCAAGGGTTAAAGGAAGGCTCACCACAAGATGTCTACGCTCTCTTCCTCCACCCTGCTGGTCGTGCCGCTGGCGCCGCTGGCCGGCGCGGTCCTCGCCGGCTTCTTCGGCAAGACCATAGGCCGGCGCGGCTCGCACATCGTCACCATCCTGGGCGTGCTGATCGCCTTCATCATCTCGGCCCTGACGCTCAAGGCCGTGGCGATGGACGGCGCCCGCCTGAACGAGACGATCTACACCTGGATGTCGCTTGGCGACTTCAAGATGGAGGTCGGTTTCCTCATCGACGGCCTGACCGCCATGATGATGGTGGTGGTCACCTTCGTGTCGCTGATGGTGCACATCTACACCATCGGCTACATGGAGGAAGACCCAGGCTACCAGCGCTTCTTCAGCTACATCTCGCTGTTCACCTTCTCGATGCTCATGCTGGTGATGAGCAACAACTTCCTGCAGCTGTTCTTCGGCTGGGAAGCGGTCGGCCTGGTGTCCTACCTGCTGATCGGCTTCTGGTTCAAGAAGCCCACGGCCATCTTCGCCAACATGAAGGCCTTCTTGGTCAACCGTGTGGGTGACTTCGGCTTCATCCTGGGCATCGGCCTGATCGCCGCCTATGCCGGCACGCTCAACTATGCCGAGACGTTCGGCAAGGCCGCCGAATATTCGAAGCTTGCCTTCCCCGGCACTGAGTGGCAGCTCATCACCGTCACCTGCATCTGCCTGTTCATCGGCGCCATGGGCAAGAGCGCGCAGTTCCCGCTGCACGTGTGGCTGCCCGACTCGATGGAAGGCCCGACGCCGATCTCCGCGCTGATCCACGCGGCGACGATGGTGACGGCCGGCATCTTCATGGTCGCGCGGATGAGCCCGCTGTTCGAGTTGTCGGATACGGCGTTGTCGGTCGTCACGGTCGTCG
>JBEEJN010000058.1:0-32541 GCA_041169165.1 Pseudomonadota bacterium | reverse complement strand
ATCATCTATGGCCCGCTGATCAACGGCATGGCCACCATCATGTACGAAGGCCTGCCCATCCGCCCGGACGCCGGCATCTGGTGGAGCCTGGTCGAGAAGTACAAGGTCACCGTGATGTTCAGCGCCCCCACCGCGGTGCGCGTGCTCAAGAAGCAGGACCCGGCCTTCCTGACCAAATACGACCTCTCCAGCCTCAAGGCGCTGTTCCTGGCCGGCGAGCCGCTCGATGAGCCGACGGCCAAGTGGATCGCCGAGGCGCTGGGCCGCCCCATCGTCGACAACTACTGGCAGACCGAAACCGGCTGGCCCATCATGGCCATCTGCAACGGCGTCGAAGCCGCGCCGAGCAAGTTCGGCTCGCCGGGCAAGGCGGTCTACGGCTACGACGTCAAGCTCATCGACGAGTCCACCGGCCAGGAAATCACCACGCCGGACACCAAGGGTGTGGTGGCCGTCGAGGGCCCGCTGCCCCCGGGCTGCCTGCAGACCGTGTGGGGCGACGACAAGCGTTTCGTCAGCACCTATTGGACGTCCATCCCCGGCAAGCAGATGTACTCCACCTTCGACTGGGGCGTGAAGGACAAGGACGGCTACTTCTACATCCTGGGCCGCACCGATGACGTGATCAACGTCGCCGGCCACCGCCTGGGCACGCGCGAGATCGAGGAAAGCATCTCCAGCCACGCCGCGGTGGCCGAAGTGGCCGTGGTCGGCGTGGCCGACCAGCTCAAGGGCCAGGTCGCCATGGCCTTCGCCGTGCTGAAGGATCCCTCGCGCATCGCCGACCCGGCGGCAGCCCTCAAGCTCGAAGGCGAGATCATGAAGGTGGTGGACGACCAGCTCGGCGCCGTGGCCCGCCCCTCGCGCGTGCGCTTCGTCACCGTGCTGCCCAAGACCCGCTCGGGCAAGGTGCTGCGCCGCGCCATCCAGGCCGTGGCCGAAGGCCGCGACGCCGGCGACCTGACGACCATGGAAGACCCGGCGGCGCTGGCGCAGATCAAGGATCTGATCGCGGCCAAGTAAGGCGCTGCGCACGGGCGGGCCGACGGCCCGTCCGGCAGCAGTCATTGCACCTGCTATTTCGACCCACTGAGTCGACCCACTGAGGCCACCGCAGGACCTAGTCGTCCGGGTGGCCTCTTGTCATTGCCGAGCCTGCCGGGCGCGGTGTAGGCTAGCCCTGCAGTTGGCCGGCCGGGTGATGGCGGACTGCGCCGCCCTCGCGGCGTTCCACCTCGTCATCGCCGCGCCATCACCGCAAGGTCACCGCGACGCCACCGCGACGTCACCGCGCCATCAACGCCCTATCAGCAGGCAGGAGCACCGCGCCATGAGTCAGGACTACGGCAGTGAATCCCCGCGCAGCCATGTACATCCGTTGCCCGAGCGCGCTCCGGCGCGTTTCCTGGTGGTGATCGACTCGGGCGGCTACATGGTCGCGCGGCTGTTTCTTGCCACCCGCCAGCAGGTGGCCGAGATCGACGCCAGCACCGAAGAGGCCGCGCAGATGACCTACGGTCTCGTGCCCCAGCGCAGCGCCGGCGGCAGTGAGTGGGACCAGGCGCTGCAGGGCCACAGCGCCGCCGAACGCGCGGGCGCCGACGTCTACACCCTGCCGGTCTGACCCCGGCGCCCGGCCGCCGTCCCGACGCGCCGACGGGCGGGGCATGATGTGCCCCCATGGATGCCGACACAGCCACCAGCCTGCGCCGCCTGCTCGACGAGCAGCCCGTTGCCGCCCTGGCCACCCTGCACCGTGGCAGCGAGCCGGCGGTGTCCATGGTGCCCTTTGTGCTGCCGCCGGGCGCGGCCCACCTGCTCATTCACGTCAGCGCCCTGGCCACCCACACTGCCGACATGCAGGCGCATCCGCGCGTGGCCCTGCTGGTGACCGACGAGGCCCGCGCCGGCGTGATGCCGCAGGCGCGTGCGCGCGTGAGTCTGCAGTGCGAGGTGCAAATGCTGGCGCGCGGCCGGGCGCATGGCACCGCGGACGACCCTGGACCGGGCAGCGACGCTGCCTACGCTGCCGCACGTGCCACCTATCTGGCGCGTTTTCCCGCCGCTGCCATCACCTTCGAGTTGGCCGATTTCACCCTCGCGCGCCTCACGCCGGTCGCGGCCCGCCTGGTGGCCGGCTTCGGCAGCGCCCATGCCCTGGTGGGCGAGCGACTGCAGGACTGGCTGCGGCGGCGCTGAGCGCTTCGTTCATCAAGGCTGCGCCTGGCTCGGCGCGCCTTGCGGCCCATTGGATGGGCGCTCTGTGGGCGTGGTGGCTGCGGCAAGCGCCTTGGCGCGCCAGAAGGCTACGTCGAACACCTGGGTAGCGCCGCTGCGCTCGTTCACCAGCGTGAACTGCCGGCCGTCGGCGCTGAGTGCGCTGACCTCGCCGGTGTGGCGCCCGGCGCTCACCCGCCGGCCCAGGGCGTTGGCCGGAAAGTCGGCGCCCGCGCGCGCCAGCTCCAGCAGCGGCGTGGCCGGGCGGGTGTCGCCGGCCAGGCGCAGGCGCTGCACGATGGGCGCCAGCAGCGGGTTCAGCGCATCCGTGGCCGAGAGGTAGACCACCAGCTTGGCCTGGGCGCGGCTGAGCGCCACATTGACCAGCCGGCCAGCCTCCTCGGTCTGCAGAAAAGGCTGTGAGCCGTCGACCGGGTCGAACAGCAGCACCGGCGCCTCGCTGCCCTGGGCGCGGTGCACGGTGCTGACCTTGACCGCGCCGTCCGCCAGCCCGCGCGCGGTCAGGCAGCGGCGGATCAGCGCGCGCTGGGCGCGAAACGGCGTGAGCACGACCAGCTCGTGCGCCTGCCAGTCGCCGCCGGCCAGGGCGGCCGCCACGGCGTCGGCAATCGCCAGGGCCGACTCGTGCCGCACCGGCCCGCGTTCGGCGGCCGACCAGGCGCCGTCGCTCCTCACCGTCTGCACTGAAATGTGGCAGTCGGCCGGGATGTCGCCCAGCGCGCGCTGGCGTGCGGCCAGCCAGGCGGGCGAGGCGTGGGTGTCCGCGGCCACACGCAGCGCGCCGTCATAGAAGAGCTGGCTGACCAGCTCGCCGATGGGCGCGGCCATGCGTGACTGCTCGTCCAGCAGGGCGACGGGGAAGAGGGCCGCCGCTGACGGCGATGGTGCAAGCGGCACAGGCGCGACGGGCGGCGCGTCGCCGGGATGGTCCGGCTGGACGGCGCGGTGACCCGGTGGCGATGCCTGGCTCGCCCGCCGCGGCATGTGCGCAAACGCCGAACGGCCGAGCCAGAGCCGGGCGTCGCGGTCGTGGCTGGCGCGCAGCACCGGCGAGAGCTGCTGCGGGTCACCGGCGAACAGCCGCGTGCGGCCCAGCGGCATCAGCACCAGGGCGTGCGCCAGGCTGACCTGGCTGGCCTCGTCGAACACCAGCAGGTCGAAGGGTGGGGCGGTGCCGTCGGGCGTGGGCGCCAGCTCGCGCAGCGTCCTGAGGGTGAAGGCGGCGCGGGTCGTCGTCATGCTCGCCAGGCGGCAACTGCGCAGCACCTGCAGCGAGGCGGCGCGTAGTTCCTCGCGCAGCGCGGCCACCCGGTCGGCCCAGGCCTTAAACGCGGCGGCGTCGCGCCCCGCTGCGGCGGGCGAGGTCGACGGCCGCGCCGCCTCGGCGCGCGCCAGCCGGCAGATGAGGTCGCGGTCATCGGTGGGCAGCAGGTGCTCGCGCCCGAGGTAGGCACCGGCCTCGAAGCGGGTGCCCAGGCGCTGCACCACGCCGGGCTGGCGCCACTGGCCACGCCGGCCCTTGTGCAGCGCCTTGTCCACCGCGAGGGTGGCCAGGTCCACCGCGTGGTTGGTGGTGGACAGCAGCAGCACCCGCGCCTCCGGCCGGCGCTCCAGATACTCGGCCAGCAGCACACCCAGCAGCGTGGTCTTGCCCGTGCCCGGCGGCCCCCACAGAAAGGCACTGCTGAACTGCGGCAAATCGCGCAGGGCGGCGCGCTGGGCGGGGCGCAGCCAGCGGAAGGGCTCGCCGCTGAGTTGCGCCGCCTCGCCTGCCAGCAGGCGCCGCGGGCTGGACAGATCGGGCAGCGCCTCGTGCAGCGCTCGCTCGGCCCAGGCCGGGTCCGCCCAGGCATCAGCCACGGCGTTCAGGAAACGGGTGGGATACAGGCGGATGAGGTAGTCCGGCCCCGGCGGCGGCGCACTGGCGTTTTGCAGCAGCAGCTGGTCGTCCTCGGCCAGCACCGCCAGCACGTTGGCGCCGCCTTTCACCGGCGCGCCCCACCAGGCCGACGCGCCGTCCAGGCTGTCGTCCAGCAGCGCCTGCGCCGACGCCAGCCCCGGCCGCTGCCCCTCGGCATAGACATACCCGGGCTGCAGCGTCACCCGCCACAGGTTGCCGCCCTCGCGCTCGCTGCGCAGCACCTTGAAGTCGTAGTACTCGGGGGTGGCGGCGAGTTCGGCGTCGAGGGCGGCCTGCAGCGTTGTATGCAGGGCGGACGGCATGCTTATGCGCCAGCCTGTTCAGTCGCCGCCGGCCGCTGCCGCCGGCTGCATGCGCAGCGCCGCCAGCAACGACACACCGGTGATGGCGCCCACCAGGCCGAAGGTCTGGTGGAAGGCGAGCATGGGGTCAGCGGGCAGGGCCTGCAGGCGCCACTCCAGCACGATGCCGACCAGGCTGATGCCCACCGCGCCGCCGAGCTGGCGCATGAAGTTGATGGTGCTGGAGCCATGCGAGATGAGGTGGTGCGGCAGGCCGCGCATGGCCCCCAGGTTGAGGCTGGGCAGCACGAAGCCCAGGCCGATGCGGCCGACGACCGCCCACAGGGTGATCCAGGCCAGCGGCGTGGCCGGGCCGACGCCGATCATCAGCAGGAAGGACGCCGCCAGCAGCACCAGGCCGACGGCGACCAGACGGCCCAGGTGGGCGCTGTCGGCCAGGCGGCCGACGAGGGGGATGGTGACCGCCAGCACCAGGCCGGCCGGCAGCAGCACCGCACCGGCCTGCGAGGGCGGCAGCTTGAGCGCGATCTGCATGAACACCGGCACCAGATAGGTGGAGCCGAACAGCGCCATGCCGTAGATGAAGGCGACCACGCCGCCGAGGCTGAAGTTGCGGTGGCCGAACAGGCCGAGCTGCATGAGCGGGCGTTCGCTGCGGCGCAGATGGTGCAGCAAGACGCCGGTCGTGAGCGCGCAGCCGGCCAGCACCGCTCCGCCCAGCCAGGGCGTGGCGCCATGCAGCTGCACCATGCCGTTGAGCAGCAGCAGCACGGCGGCGCTCACCAGGGCCAGGCCGCGCAGGTCGAGCGGGGTGGCGCCGGCTGAGCCGCGTTCGGGCGCCAGGCCGCCGGGTGCGGCCACCGGCAGGTAGCGGCGCGCCAGCGCCAGGGCCAACAGGCAGAAGGGCACGACGACGAAGAAGATCGAGCGCCAGCCGAACCACTCGACCAGCACGCCACCCACGCTCGGGCCGATGGCCGGGGCCAGCACCACGCCGAAGCCGAAGATGCCCATGGCGCGGCCCTGCTCGTTCTGGCTGAAGGCGCGCAGGATGACGATGGCCGGGATGGGCTGCAGCACACCGGCCGCCAGGCCTTCGGCCACCCGCATGGCCAGCACCAGCTCGAAGTGGCTGGCCAGCCCGCCGGTGACGCCACCGGCCAGCAGCAGCGCCACCGCGCCGGCGTAGGCGTGGCGGTAGCCGTAACGCTGCAGCAGCCAGGGCGTGGTGAGCATGGACAGCGTCATGGCCGCCATGAAGCCGGCCGAGAGCCACTGCGCGCGCTCCTGGCCCAGGGTGAAGACGCGGCTCATGTCCGGCACCGCCACGTTGATGATGGTGGAGGCCATGATCGACGCCATGGTGCCCACCATCAGTGTGAGCAGCACCCACCAGCGGTAGCCCGGGCCGTAGCGTTGCTGCAGGGCGGCGGTACCGTGGTGGCTGGCGGCGATGCCAGCGGGTGTCGCGGCCGGCGGCGGGCTCGGCAGAGGCGCGGCGAGCTGGTGGTCGCCTGAGCCTGAGCCTGGGCCTGGGGCCGGATCGGTGTTGTTGTCGTGCACCGCGTCATTGTGGCGGGCCGACGGCGCGCCCGTGCGGCGGTGGGCGCCGTCGCGGGCCGGGGCGCCGCCATCAGCGCCACCGGCCGCCCACCCACCGCCCACCCTCCGCCCGCGCTCCGCCCGGCCCTCAACGAGTCCGTAGGCGCTGCCTTAAGCGCGCGGCAAGCGCTGCGATAGGTGCCACGCAAGCGCCGGGTGCAGCGCCCGCCAAGCGTGCCGCACAGCGCGGCTGCCGAGGATGACCCTGCGTCGACCGCCCTGTGCGGCACGGCAGCCAGCGTTCACCTCACCCCGTCCCTCCACCCCCAACTCGCCGCCGCCCCGTCGCGGCGGCGTCAGGAGTCCTTCCATGAACGACGAGCTCAAGCAATCGCTGCAAAAGACCCAGGCCAGCCTGCAAGGCGCCCACGCTTTCGAACGTGAGCACTACAAGCTGCTGCTGCTGTCCAACCCCAACTACTTCGGCAACCTGGCGGCCGCCGGCGGCTTCCAGCCGGTGCTGCCCATGGCCGGCAACACCTACTACGAGGAACTGGTCTGCGCCGGCTATCAGCCGCAGCAGGAGATGCTCGAAGCCGTCGTGCACATCTACCAGCCCGGCGGCTACGGCAGCACGCTGTGCGGGCCGGGCTCGACCGAATACGTGCGCTTCTACCTGTCGTCGGACGGCGGCGCGCACTGGGTCGACCAGGGCCTGACGAGTTTCCGGGTCTGGAACCTGCCCGAGGGCACCGAGGGCAGCAAGCATCTGGAATACGCGGTGCAGCTCAAGGTCGACCCGGCCCGGCGCTTCTGCTTCCAGGGCCCGCAGCTGCTGCGGCTGCGCGCCATCCTGTCGTGGAACGCGCCGCCGCCGGCTCATCAGCCCAACTGGGTGCCGCCCTGGGGCAACCACCGCGATGTGACCATCCAGGTCGAGCCGCGCCGGCTCTTCACCGGGGTAGACCTGCTCGGCGCCGCCAAGATCAAGCTGCCCGCCCTCATCAAGGACGTGGTCGATCTGGAGCAGCCCATGGCCGCCAAGCAGCCCGCGCTGGGTGTAGCCGAGCTGGCGCGCAACTACCGCGAGGCCGGCGTGCCGGTGCACCGCTTTGCCTACCCGCAGCTGCACGCGCTGGCGCTGGGGCCGGGCGGATTCCAGGCCGAAAGTGCTCAACAGCAACTGCTGGCCCAGCTGCCGGCCGGCTTCACCCTCGACCCCAAGCTGATCGACCTGCTGCTGCCCAAGACCGACGGCGACACCAGCTACGAGGAGCTGGGCTGCATCGGCCTGGACCCCAACTCGCCCGACACCCTGTGCGGCGTCATCCGCGTCAAGAAGCCGCAGGGCTACAGCGGGGGGCCCTGCACCACGGGCAGCCGCGAATACGTGTCCTTCTGGGCCGACTTCAACGGCAACGGCATCTTCGAGTCCTTCCTCGGCACGGCGGCGGTGACGGTCTACGACCTGAGCGGCGCCATGCCGGCCGGCGGCGTTTACTACGCCGTGCGCCTGCCGGTGGACTTCTCGGCGCACCGGCGCGCCTGCTCGCGCGGGCCGGTGGTGGTGCGCATCCGCGCCATCCTGTCGTGGGGCGTGGCGGTGCCGGGCAACCAGCCCAACCATGTGCCGACCTGGGGCAACCGCGAGGAGACACTCATCCACATCGCCCCCAGCGGCGTGGTGCATGCGCCGGCCGGCAGGATCGCCATCCTGGGCGGCATCCCGGTCAGCATGATCAGCGACGTCAGCGGCATGACGACGAGCAACGCGGTGTTCGCGCTCAACAACGTGGCCGTCGGGCCGGACTGCCCCTTCGGCGGCCTGGTCAGCCTGCAGGGCGCGGCCCTGCCGGCCGGGCACAGCTACAAGGTCGAGGTGATTCCGGAAGGCGGCGGCGTGCCCATCCCGCAGCTGGGCGAGCTGACCCTGACGCGCCAGGACGGCAGCACCTACAAGCACAACGCCAACCCGCTCACCCAGCGGTATGCGTATGTGGACTTCACGTCCAACGTGAACGGCCTGCTGGCCATCTGGCCCTCGGGCGGTGACGCACGCTGGACGGTGCGCCTGACCAGCTACGACCCGGCCGGCAACCCCATCGGCGTGGACAGCCAACTGCTGCAGCTGGACAACACCGCGCCCGACGCCGCGATCAACATCACCACCGGCAGCGGCAACTGCGGCAAGTTCCCCTCGGGCACGCTGGTGGGCGGGGTGTTCACGGCGCGCGACGAGCACCTGCTGGGTTACAGCATCGGTGTCAAGCCACCCGGCCTGAACGACCCCGGCGAAGCCATTACCAGCCCCAGCGCCGGCAGCGTCAACACGGCGCTGCCCGACGGCGACAGCTGGCAGCTCGACACCAGCGGCATGGTCGCCTGCGGCTATGTGGTGGAAGTGGTGGTGCGCGACCGCACGATCGTGCACAGCGCCTCGCAGGGCTGGGTCAACAGCGCCAGCGTGGGCCTGTGCCTGGAAGCGCCGGCCGAGGTGGCGGCCGGCTTCGACGCCGCGGGCGGACTGGCCAGCGCCTGAGCCGGCGCAGCGTGCGGGGCGGGGGTGCGGGCAGGGGACAGCAGGGCCGGGCGTTTCCTGCCTACCATGCGTCGTCTGCCCGGTCATTCCCCCACCCCGTCCCGCCACCCCGCGCCCCCATGCACATCGCCATCCTCACCTTCGACGGCTACAACGAGCTCGATTCGCTCATCCCCCTGGGCATCCTCAACCGCGTGAAGACGCCGGGCTGGCGGGTGTCCATCGCCAGCCCCACGCGCCAGGTGCGCTCGATGAACGGTGTGCACATCGAGGCCCAGGCCGACCTGGCCGAGGCCTGTGCGGCCGACGCGGTCATCATCGGCAGCGGCATGCAGACCCGCGAGGTGGTGGCCGACCCCACGCTTATGGCGCAACTGCGCCTGGACCCGGCCCGCCAGCTGCTGGGCGCGCATTGCTCCGGCACCTTGGTTCTTGCCAAGCTCGGCCTGCTGGACGGCCTGCCCGCCTGCACCGACCTCATCACCCGGCCCTGGGTGCAGGAAGCCGGCGTGGCTGTGCTCGACCAGCCCTTCACCGCGCGCGGCAATGTCGCCACCGCCGGCGGCTGCCTGGCCACGCAGTACCTGGCCGCCTGGGTCATCGCCCGGCTGCACGGTGTGGAGGCCGCGCGCGCCGCCCTGCACTACGTGGCGCCGGTGGGCGAGAAGGACGAATACGTCGAGCGCGCGCTGCGCCACATCACGCCCGGGCTGGCACGGACCGCCCCGGCATCGGCATCGGCATCAGCATCGGCTTAGGGTCCGCATCGGCGACACCAGCCGAACCAGCTGCACCGGCCGCACCAGCCGCGCCTGCCACAGCGCGTGCGCCAGCCGTGCCGGTCTCCCCCTGAAACAGCGGGGCCTGCGCGGCAGCCTGCCTCGGGTCGGCGCGGATTGATTGACGCGCTGCAGCATCCGGGCGCGCTGCTCCACTACCATCGCCGCCCGGTGGGCAGGCGAAGCAGCGGCGGTGGTGGTGAACCGCGCGGCTGCGGCCGCCCGGTGGCACAGCAGGTGAACGACGACAACCATGGTGATGATGAGCGCCGAGCAGGCATACGCCGAACTGGGCCTGACCCCCGGCGCCTCGGAAAACGAGGTCAAGCGCGCCTGGCGCCGCCTGGCCTCGCACTGGCACCCGGACCGCAACCCCAGCGCCGAAGCCAGCCAGCGCATGCAGCGCATCAACCTGGCGCTGGCGCAGATCCGCAGCGCCGGTCCTGCTGCCGACCTTGAACCGCCCGCGGCCAAGCCGGCCCGCCCGGCCGAGCCACCGCGCCGCCCTGAAGCCGCTGATCCGCGCGCCCGGCCCGGGGCGCAGGCCGACCACGACGACCGGCGTGATGCCGATGCCAGCGCAGGTGCCGATGCGGATGACGAAGCCGGGACGCAGGCTGAGCCCGACGCCGAGGCCGAGGCTGCCGCGCCCGCCGCGCCGGCCAGCTACCCCGAGGCCGATATTGCGCCGGTCGACGCCGAGGCCGACGACGCCGCCTACAACGCCGGCCAGCCGCTGCAGCGCTGCATCCGCCTGACGCTGGAGGAAGCCGCCGCCGGCTGCGTGCGCACCCTGCGCGGCCGAGTAATGGCGCACTGCAGCGCCTGCGGCGGCATCGGCCAGCAGGTGCTCAAGCTCGCCTGCGAGCCCTGCGATGGCCGCGGCAGCCTGCGCCAGAGCGCCTGGTTCGGCTGGTACAGCCTGCCGCCCACGCCCTGTAGCCACTGCGGCGGCGACGGCCTGGCGCGCCGGCCCTGCGCCGTGTGCGCCGGCATCGGCCACAGCGCGCCGCACGACTACCAGATCCATGTGCGCCTGCCGCACGGCGTGCGCCACGGCGACGAACTGCAGTTGAGCGAACGCCGCCGCCCGGGTGCTGCCGATGACGCCCTGGCGCCGGTCGAGATCCATCTGCAGGTGGAACTGCTGGCGCACCCGCTGTTCGAGCTAGACCCCGCGGACGGCAGCCTGAGCTGCGAAATGCCCATCGACGGCTTTCTGTGGATCGCCCAGCGCTGCGTCGAGGTGCCCACCTTGGACGCCGGTCTGCAGCCGCTCCTGCTGACGCGCGAACGGCTGGTCTACAGCTTGCCGGGGCTCGGTTTTCCGGTCGAACGCCGCGGCCGCGACGGTGCGCGCGGCGCACTGCGGGTGAGTCTGCTGCCGCAGTTTCCCGACACGCTCAGCACCGACCAGAACATCCTGCTCGACCAGCTGATCGCCACCACCTCCGGCCCGGCCAGCCCGCCGCCCGTGCCCGGCACGCGTCTGGGGGACTGGGCCGCGGCCATGCACGCCTGGCAGGCCGGCAATTCGACCGAGCGCGCGCAGGCGCCGGACTGACGCGGTCGTCCGCCGGGCGAAGGTGTCGTCCTGCCTCGCAGGGGACACCCCGCGCGCTGCCCCGCCGCTACATTGCGTGCGCCGCATCAGCGCATCGCCGCGTCACCGCATCTCTGTCCTGCCTGCCCCCAACCGCGAGCATCCACCCCATGAACGGCGCCAAGAGCCTGGTCGACACCCTGCTGGGTGCCGGCGTCGACACCTGTTTCGCCAATCCGGGCACGAGCGAGATGCACTTCGTCGCCGCGCTCGACCAGACCCCGGGCATGCGCTCGGTGCTCGGCCTGCACGAGAACGTCGTCACCGGCATGGCCGACGGCTACTGGCGCATCGCCGGCAAGCCGGCCGCGACCTTGCTGCACTGCGGCCCGGGCCTGGCCAACGGCCTGGCCAATCTGCACAACGCCCGCCGCGCGCGCAGCGGCATCGTCAACATCGTGGGCGACCAGGCGACCTATCACCGCGGCCACGACGCCCCGCTCACCGCCGACACCGAGGCGCTGGCGCGCACCGTCTCGGCCTGGGTGCGCACCAGCACCCGCGCCGCCGAGGTGGGGCGCGATGCCGCCGCCGCCGTGCAGGCCGCGCGCACCGCGCCGGGCCAGATCGCCACGCTGGTGCTGCCGTCGGACACCTCGTGGGACGACGGCGGCGTGCCGGCCCAGGCGCTGCCCGTGCCGGCCCCGCTGCCGCCCGATCCGCACGCCGTGCAGCAGGCGGCGCGGCTGCTGCGTGCCGGCGGGCCGCGGGTGCTGCTGCTGCTGGCCGGCGCCGCCCTCACGCCGGCCGGTCAGCAACTGGCCTGGCGGCTGGCTCAAAGCAGCGGCGCGGCCATCCGGGCCGATTTCGTCATCGGCCAGATCGCCCGCGGGCGCGGACGCGCGCCGATCGAACGGGTGCCCTACAACACCGACCAGGCCGTGCGTGCCTTGGCGCCCTACAAGCACCTGCTGCTGGTGGGAGCGAAACCGCCGGTAGGCTTCTTCGCCTACCCCGGCAAGCCCTCGACCCATCACGCACCGAACGCGCAGATCCATGTGCTGGCCCGCCCCGAGCAGGACGGCCTGGCGGCGCTGCAGGCCCTGGTCGATGAACTCGGCGCGCCTGCCGCGGCCCCGCCCGAGCCTGGCCCGCGCCCCGAGGTGCAGCGCGGCGCACCCACGCCCGAGGGCCTGGCGCAGACCGTGGCGGCGCTGCTGCCTGGTGACGCCATCGTGAGCGACGAGAGCGTCTCCTACGGCCGCGGCTTCTACCCCCACACCCACGCCGCCGCGCCGCACGACTGGCTGCACCTGGCCGGCGGCGCCATCGGCGACGGCCTGCCGGTGGCCACCGGCGCGGCCATCGCGGCCCGGGCGCTGGGTCAGGGCGGCCGGCGCGTGCTCAGCCTGCAGGCCGACGGTTCGGCCATGTACAGCCTGCAGGCGTTGTGGACCCAGGCGCGCGAGCGCCTGCCCTGCACCACCATCCTGCTCAACAACCGGCGCTACGCCATCCTGCTGGGTGAATACGCCGGCGTGGGCGCCCGGCCCGGCCCCACGGCGATGGACATGCTCGACCTCGACCGCCCTGACCTCGACTGGGTCCAACTCGCCCAGGGCCTGGGCGTGGAGGCTGCTCGCGCCACCACGCTGGAAGCTTGTGCCGACCTGCTGGCGGCCAGCTTCAGGCGGGACGGGCCGTTTCTGATCGAGCTGATGATCGGGTGAGGGGCGCGCTCAGTCGCGTGCGGGCAGGCTCAGCGTGCGCACGCCGGCCAGGCCTTGCAGCGCCGGGTCGCTGACCAGCACGAGGGCGCGCGGCGCCTGGGCGGCGCATGCCGCCGGGCCTGATAGTGCGGCGGCTTCAGCCGCTTCTTCTGCCAGGGTGGCGAGCACCTCGGCCAACCAGGCCAGGGCCGGGCGGTCCAGACCGGCCGTCGGATCGTCCAGCAGGGTAAGCGGGCCGCGGCAGGCCAGGGCGGCGGCCAGGCCGGCCTTGCGCCGGCTGCCGGTCGACAAGGCGTACAGCGGCTTGGCCAGATGAGGTGTGAGGTCCAGGCCGTCGACATGGGCCTGCCATTCGGCGTCGCCATCCGCCTGCCAGGCCTCGATGTCAGCCGGGTCGCTGAGTTGTGCCGGGCCGGGGTGACGCTGGCGCAGCGCGGCGTAAAGCCCGGCCGGGGTGAGGGCGTCGAAGGCCTCGTCGCGGGGGTCGAACCAGCAGATCTCGCGCCGGTCGGCGGCCGGGTCCGCGCCCAGGCGGCGTCCGGCCAGCCGGATCTCGCCGCTCGTGGGCCCGATCTCGCCGGCCAGCAGGCGCAGCAGCGTGGTCTTGCCGCCGCCCATGTCGCCGGCCAGCAGCGTCACGCCAGCGTGTAATTCGAGGCTCAGATCCGTGAACAGTGGCGGCGCTGCGGGTCGACCTGCCCCGGCGGCGGCAAACGCAAGACTCAGGCCGCGAACCTGCACCACGGGCTGTGCTGCGGGCGGGGTCAGCTTGGCGGCGGAGTCGGTAGTCGGGCTGGACATGCCCGGCACTGTAGCCCGGGACTATCACTGCGGCGCTGGCTGGCCAAAGTGATCAAGCTTGATCTGCAGCAGTGTTGGCGGCGCGTCGCAGGGGCTTGCACCCGTAGGCCCAAAGCGATTCGTGGCCTAGCATGGCGGCAGCCGGGGCTGCACTTGTTCGCCCTGTCCTCGCCTTTTTCCTGGACCCGCGGACATGTTTTTGCGCCCATCCCACTGTCGTGCATTCAGCGCCGCCGCCACTCCGGTCGTCCGGGCGCGCCGGTGGCTGTGGGGCCGCGTGGTCGCATGAGTCCACCCGAGGTGACCGCCGGAGCTGCTGCCGGCTTCAGGCGCAACCGCCGCTGGCTGGTGATCGGCCTGTTGCTGATCAACGGCCTGCTGGTGCTCTACAACACGATGTCGGCCCTGGCCAGCCGCGAGCGGGTGGTCGAGCAGGTGCGACGCAACGCGGCCAGCCTGGCCAACCTGGTGCAGCGCAATCTCAGCGACCTCGGCCTGCGCGTCGATGCGGCCCTGCTCGGCGTGGTCGATGAAATCGATCGCCAGGGGGGTATCGGCGACCGCGATGGAGCGCGCGGCACGATTCGCCCGTTGACTCCGGGCGTGCTTGAGCGACTTGAAGTCCGCCTGCCGCTCAACAGCACGCTGCAGGTGGTGGATGCAAGCGGGCGGCTGCGCTGGCCCGCTGCCGGCTCGGCAGGCCCGCAGCCTGACTGGCTGGCCCACCCTCTGTGGCGCCAGCATCGCGAAGCCGGGCTGGCCACCATGCGTGTGGGTGCTCCGCTGCGCCTGGACCCGGGTGGCGCCTGGGTCGTGCCCTTCACGCGTGCCCTGCGCAGCCCGGACGGGGAGCTGGCCGGCCTGGTGGTGCTCAATGTGCCGCTGGCGCCGTTTGCGCGCCTGCTGGCCGGCATCGATGCGGGTGAACACGGCCTGCTGCTGCTGCGCGACGGGGAGCGCGGCGTGATCGCCTTCAGCCGGCCGGTGAGTGGCCCGCCCGGCCAGATCGGCAGCCGGCTCATCACGCCGCAGGCGAGCGCGCTGCTGGACACGGGCGCCAACTTCGGCAGCTACGACGCACCGACCTCGCCCGACGGGGTGGCGCGCACCTATGCCTTCCACTGGGCGCGCTCGGTGAACATGGTGGTGGGCGTGGGCATGGCGCCGCAGGATTACCTGGCGAACTGGCGCCACGAGGTCGGCGTGGACGCGCTGGTGACGCTGTTCTTCTTCATCATCACCAGCGCCGCCGCGTTTGCTGTGCAGCGCGGCTGGCGGCAACTGGCGCTCGACATCGCCCTGCGCGAACGGCGCGAGGCGCAGCTGCGCGACAGCGAGCAGCGGCTGTCGGCCCTGGTGGCGGCCAGTCCGGACTGGGTGTTCGAGACCAACGCCGACGACGTGCACACCTATGCCAGCCCGCGGGTGCTCGATGTGCTGGGCCTGACGCCGGCGCAGGTGGTCGGGCGCAGCCTGTTCGACCTGCTGCCGAGCGCCGAAGCCGACCGCCTGCGCAAGCCGCTGGGCCTGGCCAGGGCCCAGGCCCTGCCCATCGACCTGGCCGAGGTGGAACACTGCCATGCCGACGGCAGCCTGCGCATCGTCGAGATGCGCGCCACTCCGGTGCTGGACGACGCCGGCGCGGTGAGCGGCTACCGCGGCATCGCGCGCGACGTCACCGAGCTGCGCCGCCTGGATCGCACCCTGGCGCGTTCCGAGGCGCGGCTGCGCCGCCTCATCGAGGAGTCGCCGCTGGCCATCCAGGTGGTGTCGGATCAGGGCGTCGTGCTCAGCGTCAACCGGGCCTGGGAGGCGCTGTGGGGCGTGCCCTTCACGGCGCTGAGCCGCTACAACATGCTGCAGGACGCGCAACTGCTGGCCGCGGGGATGCTGCAGGTGGTGCGCCAGGTGCTGGCGGGCGAGCAGGTGGCACCGCAGGTCACCCATTACGACCGCAGCGCCAACCCGGCCGTGCCCGGTGGCTCCGGCGTCCTGGTGGTCAAGACCCACATCTACGCCAATCGCGACGACGAAGGGTCGGCGCACGAGTTCGTGCTGGTGCAGGAAGACATCACCCAGCTCTGGCGCGCCGAGGAGGAGCTGCGCCGCCACCGCGAGCAGCTCGAACAGCTCGTCGAGCGCCGCACCGAGGAGATCCGCGTGCAGCAGGCCAAGCTGCAGAACATCCTGGACGGCATCCCGGGTGTGGTCGGCTACTGGGACAGCGAGCTGCGCAACGGCTTTGCCAACGGTGGCTATACCGAGTGGCTGGGCTTGCCGCTGGAGCGTGTGCTGGGCCACCGCATCGACGAGATCTTCGCGCCCGACCACCTGGCGCGCATCCAGCCCATCCTGCGCCGCGTCATGGCCGGCGAGTCGGTGCGCTTTTCCGCCCAGTTCCCGCATCCGAGCGGCCAAGGGGTGCGCCACGCCGAGATCCACTACGTGCCGGACCGCCAGCGCGAGCGCGTGGTCGGCTTTTTCGTGCTGGCCTTCGACATCAGCGAACTGGTCCATGCCAAGGAGGCCGCCGATGCCGCCAGCGTGGCCAAGTCGGCCTTCCTGGCCAACATGAGCCACGAGATCCGCACACCGCTCAACGGCATCCTCGGCCTGGCCCAGGTGATGCTGCGTTCGGGGGTGTCGCCGCAGCAAAAGCAGCAGATCGACAAGATCGCCGCCTCGGGCCGGCACCTGCTGCGCATCCTCAATGACGTGCTCGACCTGGCCAAGATCGACGCCGGCAAGCTCAGCCTGGTGCAGGGCGAGTTCGAGCTGCGCACTGCGCTGAGCGACGCGGTGGCCATCATCGAGCCAGGCGCCGCCGCCAAGGGCCTGAGCCTGGCCATCGAGGCTGCGCCGACGCTGCCCACCCGCCTGGGCGGCGACGCCGCCCGCCTGTGCCAGGCGCTGGTGAACTACCTCGGCAATGCGGTGAAGTTCACTGACGTAGGCGGCATCGTCCTGCGCTGCCTGTTGCTGCAGCGCTCGGCCGACTCGGTCGTGCTGCGTTTCGAGGTACAGGACAGCGGCATCGGCATCAGCCCGGCCCACCAGCAGCGGCTGTTCCAGGCCTTCGAGCAGATCGACGATTCGAGCACCCGGGCCCACGGCGGCTCCGGCTTGGGCCTGACCATCACGCGCCAGATTGCCGAGCTCATGGGCGGCGCCACCGGCGTGAGCAGCGTGCCGGGCGAAGGCAGCACCTTCTGGATGACGGCATGTTTTGTCGTGCCCGCGCTGCAGGTGACCGATGCCGTCGAACACGACGCCGAGGACGCCGAGGCCATGCTGCTGCGCCTGCACGCCGGCAAACGTGTGCTGCTGGCGGAGGACGAGGCGGTTAACCGCGAGGTGGCCGCCGCCCTGCTCGGCGACGTCGGGCTGGTGGTCGACATGGCGTACAACGGCCAGCAGGCGGTCGAACTGGCGCGCCTGAACCGCCATGACCTGATCCTGATGGACATGCAGATGCCGGTGCTGGACGGCCTGGCCGCCACGCGCCAGATCCGCGCCGACCCCGCCATCACCCAGCGCCCCATCGTCGCCATGACGGCCAACGCCTTCGAGCAGGACAGTCAGCGCTGCTTCGAGGCCGGCATGAACGATTTCATCGCCAAGCCCGTCGACGTGGACCTGCTGTTTGCCAAGGTGCTGCGCTGGCTGAACTGAACCCAGCGCGGCCCGGCTGCCGCGCTCAGCGGCAGGCGAAGCTATCGGCCTTGCTCGTGTCGCCGCTGCCGAGGTAGTGCGCCGCGTGCGGCCAGGCGCACAGCGGGCGCTCCACGCCCTTGAGCGCACCGGCGCTGCCACGCGCCGGCACCCGCTCGGGTGCCTCGCCCAACTCGACCCAGCGCTGGATGGCGGCCAGGCCGTCGAACTCGTCGGTCGCCGGGCCGGACGCGCAATGGTTCATGCCCGGCACCAGGAACAGCCGCGCCAGCGCGTCCGCCGCCGCGCGGCCGTGGCGGGCGTGCAGGCGCTGCAAGTAGTCCTCGCTTTCCAGCGACGAGAAGATGGGGTCGGCGGTGCCGTGGAATAAGAGGAGCTTGCCGCCGCGGCGGCGAAAGCCGGCCAGGTCGACGTCGTCGGCGGTGTCGTAGACCGCGTGGAAGGCGGCCATGCGCGCCGGGTCGCGCTCGAAGTCGAAGTTGATGACGTTGAGCGCCGGGTCGGGCGGTGTGACGAACTCATGGCCCAGCGCGCCCGACATCAGGAAGGTGTGGCGCGAGTTGGGCTCGCCAGTGGTCGAGGTGCCCAGGGTCCAGCGCCGCCAGTCGGCGCCGGTGATGCCCGGGTCCCAGGGCCAGCCGAAATAAAGCGGTCGGCCGGCGGCGTTGCGCGGCCCGGCCATCATGCGCGCCAGGGCGTCGACCTGGGCCGGCGCCAGGCAGCTGGCGGTCTTGTCGCCGGCGCAGCGCAGCACGCCGGGGTCGAAGCTGCAGGCGCGCTGCAGCAGGCCGTCCTTGAGGCCGTCGGCGGCGTCGCAGCGCTCCAGCACCGCGTCGGCGACCAGCTTCAGGTCGGCGTCGCTCAGCGCCTGGCTGAGTACCGGCCGGCCGTCCGCGGCCTTGGGGGCAACGGCGAGAAACTGCTGGGTGGTCCAGGCCGCGGCGATGGTCGCACCTTCACTCACCCGCATGGCCGGCGCCACCGCGACGATGCCGTCGAACAGCTCCGGAAAACGCTGCGAGAACATCATGCCCTGGCGCCCGCCGCCCGAGCAGCCGACGAAATAGCTGCGCTGGGCGGCGCGGCCGTAGTAGCTGGCGACCAGCGCCTTGGCGGTCTCGGCGGTACGCTGGTGGGCGCGCCAGGCGTGTTCGACGCGCGCCTGCGGGTCCAGGCCGAAGGTCGGCTGCGGTCCCTGGTGGCCGGCGTCGGTCGACACCGCGGCGTAGCCGCGTGCCAGCGCATGGTCGGCCCAGCCGCTGGCGCCGGTGTTGCGGCCCACGGCGTTGAAGACGACGCCGTCGTTGCCGCCGCCGCCCTGGTAGACGAAACGCCCGCTCCAGGCCGAAGGCAGGCGCAGCTCGAAGCCGGTGTGGTAGGGCTTGCCGTCCGCGCCGGTGCGCTCGTCCAGCCGCCCCTTGACGACACAGTGCTCGGGCAGGGGTGCGCCCTGCTCGACATTGCCGGGGTCGCGCGCGCGGGTGCTGCCGGCGGCGACGAACACGGTGTCGGTGATGCGCCCGCCGCTCAGCGCCTGCTGGGCCAGCGCGGTGCAGGCTGCGGCGGCGTCGGCCTGCAGCGAGGCGCGTGGCAGCGGTGGCAGCGGCGCAGGCGTGTCGGCTGCCGGATGGCCGCAGGCGGCGAGCAGGCCGGCCGCTGCCAACGCGGCCAGGGCGGGCGGGGCGGGTTTGGAGGGGGCGCTCATGTGCAGGTCCTGCCGCTCAATCGCCCTTGAAGCCGGTGGCCTTGACCACGCCGGCCCAGCGCGTGGTCTCGGCCTTGAGCATCCTGTCGGTGTCGGCGCGGGAGCTGCCGGTGATGCTGAAGCCGGCCTCGACCAGCTTGGCGCGGGTTTCGGGCGACTGCACCGCCGCCATCACCTGGCGGTTGAGCTGGTCGAGCACGGCGGCTGGCGTGCCGGCCGGCGCGAACACGGCGAACCAGGCCGAGAAATCCATGGCCGGCATGCCGGCCTCGGTGAAGGTGGGCACATCGGGCAGCAGCGGTGACCGGCTGGCCGCGGTGGTGGCCAGGGCGCGCATCTTGCCGCCCTTGATCTGCGCCGCGCCCAGGGCGGTGGAGACAAAGGCGCCCGCCGTGTCGCCCGCGACGATCGCGGTGACCGCGTCGCCGGTGGCGCGGTAGTGGATGGGCTCGACCTTGAAGCCGGCCGCCTCGCCGAACATCTCGGCGCCGAAATGGCCCGGCGTGCCGGCGCCGAAGGTGGCGAAATTGGTGCGGTCGCCGCCGCGCGCCTTGGCCGCCTTGATGAAGTCGGCCACCGTCTTCAGCGGCGAGGTGGCCGGCACCACCAGCAGGAAGTCGCTGCGCACCACCTCGGCCACGCCGACCAGTTCACGCGACGGGTCGTAGGGCAGCTTGCTGAAGGCTGGCGGCGCGATGGCGATGGAGCCCACCTCGCCCAGCAGCAGGTTGTAGCCGTCGGGGGCGGACTTGGCGACCGCCTGGGTGGCGATCTGTCCGCCGGCGCCGGGCTTGTTCTCGACCACCACCTGCTGTTTGAGCAATTCGCCGAGCTTCTGGCCAAGCAGGCGGGTGACAACGTCCGGTCCGCTGCCAGGTGGGAAGCCGACGCTGAGCTTGACGGGCTTGTCCGGGTAGGCCGACTGGGCGCTTGCAGCGGTCGGCAGGCCGGCCAGGGCGACCCAGGCGGCCAGGGTGGTGGCGGTGGCCGCCAGCACGGCAAGGCGGCGGTGGAGCAGGGCAGCAGGGCGCATCAGGTAGGTCTCCTCGGGCGGGGGCGCCCAACGCGCGGCGGCGTGGGCAGGCAGCACAGGAGCGGCAGTGTGCGGGCGGCGTGCCGGCCGGCCTGTCATCCGAAAGGGCGACAGCCCGCACCGGGCAACAAGGGCGACTGCGTACGCCGGGAAAAGGGCGACCGCCCCCGCCGGGCAAAAGGGCGACTGCCCGCTCCGGGCAAAACGGCGACTGCCCGCTCCGGGCATCACGGCGGTCCGCCCCGCGGCACGGGCCTGGGTGATCGCGGCGTCGCCGCTTGCTCAGGCGCTGCCGAAGCGGGCGAACAGCTCGCTGCGGAAATGCAGGCCCAGGCGGCCGAAGGCGCGTGTGCGGTAGGTCTTGACGGTGGCGGTGGACAGGCCGAGATCGGCCGCCACGCCGTCGTGGCTCCAGCCGCGCAGCAGGCGTTCACACACGTCGAGCTCGCGCGGCGTGAGCGCCGGGCAGGCCGCCAGCAGGCGTTGTCGGGTGGGTGAGGCGGGCAGTCGCTGGCCGGCGCCGTCGTCGGCTGCCGGGACGGCCAGGGCTGCTGCAGCGGCTGCCGGCGCGGCCTGGCCCGCCGCCCGGCCGGCGGTCGGCTGCGGCGCGCTCGCATCATTCGCAGCGACCGCGGCCAGCGCCAGATGGCGCCTCACCGTGGCCAGCAACAGTGGGGCGATGCGCACGAAGCTGTCGCATTCGCGCCCGCTGAAGGCGCCCTGGTGGTCGTGGTGGTAGAGGTTGACGGCGAGCAGCGAGCCGTCGGCCTCCAGCGCCGCCACCGACAGCCTTTCGGCCAGACCGTGGCGGCGGTAGATGCGCTCACGGTGTTCCGCCGTGGGGGCATCGGCTGCGCGCATGTGCAGCACGGTGGCCGGGCTGCCCGCCGGGTGGTGATGGGCGGCGCCACCGGCCCGCCGCTGCGCTGGTGCGGGGTGGGACCGTTGATGAACCAGGTCGAAGCTGCGGTCCAGCTGGTACAGGCCGTCGCGGTAGGCGGCAAAACAATGCGCCGTGGTGTCTGCCACGCCGTGGCTGGCCGACAGGTGCAGCTCGGGCGCGCGGTCGCGCCACAGGCGATAGACCGACCACGAGGCCGCCTGCAAGGGGTCGTTCAGCGCCGCCAGGGCCTGTTGGGCGAAGTCGCCGTCGCCCAGGCTGCCGATGAGGCGGCTGAGCACGGCTTGTTCGCCCAGCAGCTGCTCATGCGCGGCCGGCCAGGCGCAGTCGGGGGCGGTGAGGGCGATCGCGGGCATCGGTTGGGGGGAGCTGCTGTCATCTTCTGGGGCCACAACGCACAGGCTGCGCCGGCGCCGGGTGGCGGCGATGATGGCGGCTGGGGGCGCGCTGTCCATAGGGGATGGCCTGCCCCGACCCGCAATCTGGAGCCCCGCCCACCATGAGCGCCGACGCCCGCAGTGACGACTTTCCCGCCCCGCCCGCCCTGTTGCCCATGACCCGCATTGCCTGCGAGGTCGGCGCGGTGGTCAGCCTGGGGCCCACCACGGCGGGTGAACGCCGCTACGTCAGCCTGCTGGGCGGCCGGGTCGCCGGGCCGGAACTGAACGGCGAGATCGTCGCCGGCGGGGTGGACTGGCAGGTGCTGCGCAGTGACGGCGTGATCGAGATCGCCGCCCATTACGTCATCCGTGCCGACGACGGCGCCCTCATCGAGGTGAAGAGCGAGGGCTATCGCCACGGCCCGCCCGAGGTGCTGGCGCTGCTGGCCCGCGGCATGCCGGTCGAACGCGACGCCATGTATTTCCGCACCGCCGTGCGATTCACCACCGGTGCGCCGGCCTGGCAACACCTCAACAAGACCCTGGCGCTGGCCTGCGGCGCGCGCGACGCAGCGCTGGTGCGGCTGGACCTGTACCGCATCACCTGAGCCTGAAACTGCCGACCCCCCACCCTGCCGTTGTGTGGCCCCCCAAGGGCCAGCATTTACCGCACACTGCGGCCGAGGTCGGTGCAGCGTGGTGCGGCAGGTCCGGCCGCCCGGCAGGTCTGAGTTGGCAACTCTGGGGGTACAGGACATGGCGAAGCAGTTTGGTCGATACACATCCTCGCTGACGGCGCTCGTGGCAGCCTGGGTGCTGGCCGCTTGCGGCGTCGTGCCCGTGAATGTCTATACCAACGATGTCGACCCGCGCGCGGCGACCTCGGTCGAACCGCCGGCGCCCGCTGCATCGGCGCAAGCGAGTTTCAGGGTGCGCGCCGAGCGCCGTGCCAACGATTGCGAGACGGCCGGAACACCGCTCGCCGATCCGAAGCGGCAGAAAGACACCCTGGTGCTGCTGGCCTTGTCCGGCGGCGGCTCGCGTGCGGCGCTGTTTTCATCGCAGGTCATGCTGCAGATGCAGAAAATGACGCTGCAGATCAACGGCGAGCCGAGCAATCTGTTGAACGAGGTTGACGCGATTTCCTCGGTGTCGGGCGGTTCGCTGCCGGCAGCGTATTACGCGATCTCCCATGATCCTGGCCAGGACTGTGCGGCGCCATCCCACCGGGTCTGGGACGACGAAACCGTCACGGGCCTGATGAAAAGGAATTACCTCGGGCGCTGGCTCGGCAATCTTTTCTGGCCCAGCAATATCGTGCAGTTCTGGTTGACCGCCTATGACCGCACCGACATCATGGCCCAGACGCTGTCGGACAACCTGTATGACAAGGTGCCGACGGGGATGGACCTGTCACTTTCGCAACTCAATCCGCTGCGCCCCAATCTGATCCTCAACGCCACGGTGGGCAGCCGCAGCGACGATGGCCGTTTTCCCTTTGGCGCCATCTTCACCTTCACCGCCGAAGATTTCGGGCGTATCGCTTCGAACGTCGATACCTATTCGGTCGGCCGCGCCGTGATGGCGACCGCGACTTTTCCGGGCGCCTTCAATTTCATGACCTTGTGCGACTATGGTTGGAACAAGGATCGCTACCAGACCCGCAGTTGCCATGATCGTGACGATCCGCGTTATCTGCATGTATTCGACGGCGGCAATGCCGACAATCTCGGCCTGACCGGCCTCAAACGTGTCATCTGGTCGTCGATCGTCAAGTCGGAGCGGCCACATATCGAGCGCAGGAAAATCGTCGTGATACTTGTCGACTCGTTCATCAATTCTCGTGGGGCCGACCCGAAACAGGCCAATCCGCGCGGGGCCTTCGATTATCTGGTCGACACCAATTTCATCGATGCGACCGATTCCCTGCTCGAATCGAACCGGCGCGAGCTGATTGGTGATTTCTCCAGCCACAAGCTGTTTCCGTTCGGTGCCGAACAGCTTGAAAACGGCGAAACCTGCCGGCGCTTGCTGGCGCCGTTTGGCGACGAGGCGTATTGCGACCGTCCGGCGCAGTGGTGGAAACAGCTCAACGCCGACCTCGACAGCAAGCTGATCTTTCGGCCGATTGATTTCGCCGCCATCGGCGAAGTGGCGCCCGATGCACCGGCCGCGCCGCGCCGCGACAGCCTGTTCCTGCGCGGCCAGTTGGCCGGCATCCCAACCAACTTCAAGCTGCCCGGCCGGCCCGACGCCCAGACCGGGCTTGAGGACGCCGACGCCATCACCTGCGCCACACCGCTGGTGTTCGGGCAGGCGGTAACGCCCTCGTGCGGCGCCCTGCGGCCGGCCGTGCCTGCCATCGCGCAGCGCTGGGGCGAAGTGCGCTGTGCGCTGGAAACGCCGGCAGCGGCCTGCCGGTGAAGCCCACGGCAGTTGCCGGCCGTTGAACATTCAGCAGCGCGCCGCCCAGACCCTCGCCCGGTACGGCCGCGCGGCCTGCGAAAGAAAGTGATCTGACGTTTTGCTGCCGTTTGCGCTTCAGCACAGACAGGCGCAGCCGCGGTGGCCGCGCACCGACGCAGGATCACTTCATGACCAACCGTACGACGCCCAGGCTGACACCGGCCACCACGCAACAGGCTCGCCCTGCTGCCCACCTCTGCGCCGTCGGCGACAGCCCTGACCGGCCCCTCGCTGCGGCACAAGGCACGCCGCGGCAGCCGGCCGGCGAGCCGGCACCGGCCTGGACCGGGCCATCAATGCTGCGGCGCGAACACCTGGGGCTGTGGGCTGGCGGGGCGCTGCTGAGCCTGGCCGGTGGGCCGACGGCTTTCGCACAGACCCCGGCGCGGGGTGACATGCGCGCCGTGCCGCCCACCTTGCGGCTGGTCACCCCGGCGGGTTTTCAGCCGGTGCGGCTGGCCTGGGTGGATGTGCAGGCCGACATCGTCGGGCGGGCGGTGTGCACCCGTGTCGAGCTGCATCTGCACAACCCCAACTCACGCGTGCTGGAGGCCGAACTGCAGTTCCCGCTGCTCGAAGGCCAGTCGGTGACCGGTTTTGCGCTCGATGTGGGCGGCGAACTGCGCGCTGCCGTGCCGGTCGAGAAGGCGCGTGGGCGCGAGGTGTTCGAGGCCATCGTGCGCCGCGGCGTCGATCCGGCGCTGCTGGAAGTCACCCAGGGCCAGCAGCACCGGCTGCGCGTCTACCCCATCGGGCCGGGGGCGAACCGGCGCGTCGTGCTGCACCTGGGCGAGACGCTCGGGGTCGGCGCAGCGGGCGCCGCCCTGAGCCCACCGCCGGCACCCCCTTGGCGGCTGCCACTTCGCCTGGGCAGCGCGGTGGACCAGCTGGATGTCAGCGTGCGCGTGACCGGCGTGGCCGCTGCCGCCGTGGTCGCCAGCGTCGGCAGCGAAGCGCTGGTGCTGCAGGATGACGGCGCCGGCAACGCCTGGCTGCGCTGGAGCCAGCGCAAGCTGGCCGCCGAGGCGGGCGCCGGCATCACCCCTGCGGCTGAACAGACTGAACTGCGGCTGCTGCTGCCGGCGGTCCGTCCCGGGGCGGTCAACGCTGCGCAGACCGGCGCGGATGTGGCCAGCGCGGCGGCTTCCAGCAGCAGCTTGACCACCGGCGCCGTGGTCAGCAGCGCCGTGGTCAACACTGGCCAGGGCAAGGGCCTGCATTGTTTTTATGCCGAGCTGCCGCTGCCTGCCGCCTGGCTGGCCGAGGAACGTCGGCGACCCCGACCGCGCCAGGTCACGTTGTGGTGGGACGCCTCGGGCTCAGGCGCCAGCCGGGATCACGCCCTCGAGCTGGACTGGCTCGGTGCCTGGCTGGAAGCGGTTGGCGACACCCAGGTGCAACTGGTCGAACTGCGCGATGTGGCCTTGCCGGCGCGCCGCTTCGAGGTGCGCGGCGGTCGCTGGGACACGCTGCGCCTGGCCCTGCAGGCCATGGCCTACGACGGCGCAAGCAGCCTGGGTGAACTGCGGGCCGTGCCCGGCAGCGATCTGGCCTTGTTGTTCAGCGACGGCCTGGGCAACTACGGCCCGGGTGCACCGTTGGCGCTGGCGGCGAGTCGGCGCGGCCGGCCCGCCGGTACGGTAGGGGGTGCGGCCGATGCCGGCGCCGCGAATGGCGCCGAGCCGACGGCGACCGCGGGCCGGCAGGTCCCGCTGCTGGCGCTGGCCGCCACGCCGGACGCCGACGCCCGCGCCCTGCGCCGCCTGGCCGAGGCCAGCGGCGGCGCCTACATCGACCTGCTGTCGATCGAGCGGGCGCAGGCGCTGGCGCTGGCGCAGCAGCAGCGCTGTCGCCTGCTCAGCCTGGGCGGGCGCGGGGTGTCCGAGCTCGAAGGGGCTGGCCAGCTCGCCGACGTCGGGCGCTTTGTCGTCGCCGGCGTGTTGACCGCGCCGAGTGGCGCGGTCGAGCTGCAGGTCGAGCTGCCCGATGGGCAGCGCCGCAGCCTGACCGTGGCGGTCCAGCCGCGGCCGGCCGCGGAGCCGCCGGCCACCGCCCTGGCGCAGACCGGTGTGGCCGGCGTACGCTGGGCGCAGATGCGGCTGGCGCGGCTGCAGGCCGACCCCCAGCGCCACCGCGCGGCCATCCGCCGCCTGGGTCAGCAGTTCGGCCTGGTGACGCCCGAAACCTCGCTCATCGTGCTCGAGACCCTGGCCGACTATGTGCAGCACGACATCGAACCGCCGCCGCACTGGCGTGAGCAATGGCTGGCGCAGCGCCGCGGCATCGATGCCTGGCGTGATGCTCGTCAGCCCGGTGGCCTGCCGACCGGCTGGGCCGAGCGCCAGCGCTGGTGGGCGACCGATTTCAGCCGGTCCGCCGGGCTGCGGCAGGGCGACAAGGCGGCGCCGGATGTGTCGGGTCGGGCCGGCGTCGGTCCGCTCGAATTCGCCGAACAAGCGGCGGCGCGGGAATCGGTCAGGGTCGACATCGATGCCGCAGCGCGGCAAAAGCAGATCGACGCACGGCTGCGCGAGCAGGGCTTCAGGACCATGGACCTGGCGCCGGCGCAGCAGGCCGTCGCCTCGGTCCCGATCGCCTCGCCGGCGATGGCCATGGCCGCTCCGCCGGTGGTGGCCGCGATGCCGCTGGCTGCCACCGACCGCCTGGCCGACGCGACCGTGGCACGCCGCAACCTCCTGTCGCTCGACCGACAGGCGAGCCAGGGCGGCGCGCAAAACGTCATCCGTCTGCAGGCCTGGCAACCGGACAGCCGCCTGATGCAGCGGCTGCGCGCCGCCGCGCCGGCCGACCGTTATGCCCTGTACCTGGACGAACGCGCGGGCCAGGCGCGCAGCAGCGCCTTCTTCATCGACATGGCCGAGTTGTTCCTGACCGCCGGGCAGACCGAGCTGGGATTGCGCGTCCTGTCCAACCTGGCCGAACTGGCGCTGGAAAACCGCCAGCTGCTGCGCATCCTGGCGTTTCGCCTGCTCGCCGCCGGCCAGTGGCGCACGGCGGTACCGGTGCTGGAGCGGGTGCTGGCGCTGGCGCCGGACGAGCCGCAGTCCTGGCGCGACCTGGCCCTGGCGCTGGCGCGCGCCGGCCAGCCGCAGCGCGCCGTCGAGTTGTTATGGCAGGTCGGCACACGCGCCTGGCCGCGCCAGTCGCCCGGTCTGGCCGAACTGGCGCTGGCTGAACTGGGCACCATCGCCGCCCGCCATGCCGGCCTGAACCTGAGCGGCATCGACCCGGCCTGCCTGCAGCCCATGCCGCTGGCCCTGCGCGTGTTGCTGAGCTGGGACGCCGACAACACTGACGTCGACCTGATGGTCACCGATCCGGACGGCGAGCTGTGTTCCTACCAGCGCCCCCTGACGCGCCAGGGCGGACGCCTGACCGCCGACAACACCCAGGGCTACGGTCCGGAGGAGTTCGTGCTGCGCGTGGCGCGGCCGGGCGTTTACACCGTGCAGGCCAACTTCTTCGGCCATCGCCAGCAGGTGCTGGTGGGCGCCACCACGGTGATGGTGCAGCTCAGCACCCACTGGGGCACGCCGGATCAGCGCGATCAGCAGCGTGTGCTGCGGCTGGACAGCCAGAGTGGCAGCGTCGTCACCCTGGGCCAGTTCAACGTCACAGGTCTTTGCGCGGCGAGGTGCAGGTGATGGATGATCGGGCCCGCGCGCGGCAGACACCCTGTCGCACGCCGAGCCTCGCCAGCTGACCGACGCCGCATGCGACGACTGCCAGACTGTCCGCTGCCACCGACCGATCCACGCCCGTTTGCCGATGCCGCCTGATTCGCTGCTGCCTGACGACCTGCAAAGTGTCGCGGTGCCCTGGATGCCGCCGCCCGGGCCGCGCTACCACGCCGCGCTGCAGGCCGAGCAGGCGTCGCGCTGGGCGCGCGATGGCGGCCCGGCCGGGCTGGACCGCGCCGCCGCGCTGCTGCTGCGCAACTGGGGCGCACGACTGGTGCGCTACTTCGTGCAGCACGGGCGGGTGACCGACGGCGTGGCCGAGGAACTGGCGGCCGACGCCATCCTGAATTTCGTGCTGGAGCCGGCGCCGGACGGCTGCCCGGCCGACGTGTGGTTGTGGAGCATGGCGCGCCATCGCCTGATCGACCATGCCCGGGCCCAGGGTGCGCGCAAACGCGGCGGCCGTGGCGCGGGCCCGTCGTCGCGCAGCCAGGCCGGTGCGCTGGATGCTGGCCGCGGCGGCGCGTCCGAGCCGCGTTCCGGCGCCGTCGACGGTCCGATCGAACTGGCGCTGGATGACGAAGCCTGGCTGGCCGTGCTCGACCATCTGCCCGGCCATGTGGAGCTCGCGCCCTGGGTGCGCGACTGCGTGCACAAGGCCGCGGCGCTGATGGAACGCGACGAGCCGCGCCATGCCCAGGTCTTGTGGATGGTTGCGCAGGGCTGGTCGGCCGAGGAGATCGCGGTGTACTTCGGCGCGCCGCCCGATGCGCTGCACGAGCGCCACCGCACTGCGGCACGCGACCGCGTCTACCGCGCGTGTCGTTCGGCGCGCGAACATTTCGCGCATTGCCGCGAATGACAGGGTGATGGTGATGAGCATGGATGACCCCACCGTCCCGCCCGGCCCGGCCACCTTGCCCTGGCCCGACGACACCAACGCGCCGTCCGACGCGCGCTGGCTGGGTGTGCTGGCCGGCGAGCCCGACGACGACACCCAGCCCGGCGATCTGCAGTTCCCCGACGCCGCGCCAGCGCCCGGGCGCTGGGGCGGACCTGGCCGCCATGTCGATGCCGGCGACCCGGCACTGCGTCAGGCGGCCAGCCTGCGACGATATTTCGCCCTGCAGGCCGAACACGAGACGCCGCTGAGCGTGCAGGCCAAGGCACGCATGGCCCAACGGCTCAAGGACGGGTTGGCGGCGGCAGCGGCCCGCCGTGTCACGCCGGTGCCCGGCCAGGCTGCCAACGTGTCCGGCCAGGCGGACGTCGCCGCCCTGACCCGCCCGCCGCTGCCCAGCACTGACGCCACCGCGCAGGCCGCAGCCGCCCCTGCGCCCTTCAACACGCCCTTCGGGCCGGCGCCACGGTCGCTGTTTGCCCAGCCACAGTGGGCAGACATGCCACCCGCCGACGCCGACGACGAGCCGGCGCCGCTGCCGCCAACGACTGCCGCTGCCGCCATGGCGGCCGACCGCCGGGCCCTGCAGGCGCCGGCCAGCCGCGGCGGCGCGCCGGCCCCGGCATCCGCTGACGCGGTGTTGCAGGCCCGGCCGGCGGATGACGACCATGTCGCCGGGCCGCTCAGCCGACTGCTGGCCGCCGGACTGGCCGACGCCGCTCAGGCCGCAGCCGGCGACCCGGCCGACGGGATTGCTTCGGACGTGCGTGGCGAGTCGGCCGCGGCGACCGCCGGTCCCTGGTGGCAGCGTCTGCGTGACTGGCTGCTGCCGCCCTTGGGTGGCCATGGCGGTCACTACGCCGTGCTGGGGTCGGTGCTGACCGTGTTGCTGGTCGCGCTGTTGTTCGGCCCGCTGCTCGGCGCGCTGCTGCCTGGCCACGAGGGCGGCGCAGTGCCGGCCGAACGCGGCGCGGACCCAGCGGTGGCGCAGGGGCCGGCCACCGGGGCGACAGCAGGCACGGTCCAAGCCGCCGTGGCCGATGGTGCGTCTGCCGCCAGTGCCCCCAACAGTGCTGACACCAGCGTCGTGGCTGCCACAGCCGCCACAACGGCCACGACCGCCATAGTCGCCATAGTCCCCACGACCACGACGAACGCCACGGCCGCTGCGCCGGCGCCGACGGTCGCCTCCGGCGCTGTGGGCACGGGGGTCGCTGCGGCCGGCGCGACGGCGACGGACGGCACCCTCGCCGTCGCTGCGGCGGCCCCGGCCGTCCGTGCTGCGTCTGCCAATACCGAGATCGTGCGGCAGGTGGCCGCGCTGCGGGCGTCTGCGGCCGGCGTCACCCCTGAGCAGCAGCTCGCTGCCGCGTCCACGCCTGCGTCAGCGCCGGCTGCTCACGCGCGGACGATGGCTGCGGCCGCAGCAAGCGCAGGCGGGCGTGACAGCGCGAGGCTGAGTGCGCAGGTGCTGGCGCGTGACCGCGGCGCTGCCGGTGCCGGACTCGGCGTGCGCGCAGGTGTCGGAGCAGGTGCTGGAACAGGTGCCGTAGCAGGCGCCGGCGCGGGGGCCGGCGTGGGCGCCGGCGCAGGGACTGAAGGTGTTGCGGCGGCGGACGTCGACCGCCGTGTTGCTGCGAAGGCGGTCCCGCGTCCGGCCGCTGATCCTGCGCCTCGCCAGATCGCTCAGGCCGAGCTGCCCCGGCCGGCACAGGCGAGCGCGAAAGGCGCGGTGCCGCCGGTGGCGCTGCGCGAGCTGCCGACAGCGTCACCGACGCCACCGGCGTTGACGCCTGAGCAGGAGAAGGCGGTCGATGACTTCCTGGCGCGTGAGCGCGCACAGGAGCGCGAGCGGGCGATGGCCCGTGTGACCGCTGCCGCGCCGGTCACCGCACCGGTCACGGCGCCCGTCACCGCGCCCGTCACCGCGCCTGTCACCGCGCCTGTCACCGCGCCAATTCCGGCTGCCGTCCCGCTCTCACCCTCGCCCGCGCGGCCCGCCGCGTCGCCGCTGGCCGGGCCGATGGCAGGCCACGGCGAGGTCGCGCTGGACGGCGCGCCGGTTGAAGCGCCCACGCGGCGCCTTGCCTTGAATCGCAGCGCGGCTGAACCGCCAGCGCCGAAAGCCGCTGCGACGCCCGCGCCGCCGCAGGTGACTGCAACGCCTGTTCCGCTGCAGCCAGCTGCGACCCCAACGTTGCCAACTGCAGCCGCGACGCCGACGGCGCCTGCAGCGGCAATGGCAACAACAGCAGCTGCGGCGACCGCTGAGCCGCAGGCCCGCCCTGTGCCGTCGGCCCAGGCGGCGCCAGCCCCCCTGTCCACACCCTCGACACGACCGGCGTTGCCGACCCGATCGGCACAACCCGTCCCGGCGACATCGAACCTACCCGCGCAGCCCTACACCCGCCAGCGCCTGGCGGTGGCCCATCCGCATGAAACCGTGGCTGGTTTGCGCAGCCTGTTGCAGCCGCGCGGCGTGGCCATGCGAGTGGAGTTCGACGGCCCCGCCTGGCTGGTGGACGCTGACCTGCCGCCCAGCCTGCTGCGCAGCGACAGCGCGCTGCTGCCCGGCCTGAATGCCCTGGGCGTACAGCCGGCGCCGGACGGCCGCATGCAATTGCGCATCACCCAGCGGCTCAGCGCCCGGTAATTGCGCCCGGCGCCGTCCGGCGGAGCAGCGGACGCCGATCCGGCGGTCCGTCCGGCTCACCCACAGGGGGTGGCCGACAAGGTCGGTCAGGCGTCCGGTCGATCAGGTTGCGAATGCCTGGGCAAAGAAGGCCAGTGCCTGGCCCCAGGCCGCATCGGCGGCAGCGGGGTCGAAGCGCGGGCCTTCGTCGCGCATGAAGGCGTGTTCGGCCTCGGGATGAAGCTCGCTGCGCCAGTCCACCCCGGCGGCCTGCAGGCCGGCCTCGACGACGGCGCGGCCGGTGGGCGGGATGTGCGGGTCGCGCTCGCCCCAGACCAGCAGCACGCGCCCGCTGATGCGGCCCAGGGCGGCCAGGGTGCCAGCGTCGTCGTCGCTGCCCAGCTTGCCGCTGTGCACGCCGGTGGCGTAGAAGCAGGTAGTGGCGCGCACGTCGGGCTGCAGGGCGGCGCGCAGCGCCAGGTGACCGCCGATGCAGAAGCCCGCCGCGCCGAGGCGCCCCGGCGCCACGGCGGGGTGGGCGGCCAGGAAGTCCAGCGCCAGGCGGCAGTCGGCGTCGAATTGCGCCACCGGCGTGCGTGCGGCGTTGTCCAGGCCGCGGCTGCGCCCGGCGTCGTCGAAGGCGATGACGCTGCCGGCGGGCTCGATGCGGCGGTAGATCTCCGGCGCCAGCACGGTGTAGCCGTGGCCGGCCAGGCGTACGCAGGCGCGCAGCATGGGGCCGGTGAGCTGGAAGATGTCCGAGTAGAAGACGATGCCCGGCCAGGGCCCGGGCGCCTGCGGCCGGGCCAGGAAGCAGCGCATCACGCCGCCGCCCTGGTCGGCGGGGGCGGGGATGTCGAGGTGTTCGGTGTGCACGATCATGGGCGGCGATCAGATCACAGGATGGCGCGCAGCGCCTGCGCGGTATCGAGCATGGCGGGCCGCAACTGGCGCACCGGCTCGTCGCCGAGGTAGCCGATGCGCTGGACGGTCACGCTGTGGGCGGTGTAGCGGCCGAACTCGTGCGCCGCCGTCCAGTCCCGCAGCACTGCCGCGTCCCAGGTCGACAGGATGGCGCAGCGGGTGACATCAGGTGCGCCGGCACGCGCGCGCCGGCTTGAAAGCCGATCGATACCAGGCGCGGGTGCTCGTCGGAAAACGCCTCCATCATGCGCAGGCCCTTGCCCAGGCCTTCGATGAGCAGTGACTTGTCGACGGTTGACGCCGGTAAGGTGGTTGCGGGGGAGGGGGTGCTAAGGTCGGTCATGACCTGGTAGTAACCCTGATTACGATCGATGATCGATCGCCTGCGCGAGATCACCGATCGCTGCATGCAGCCTAGCCATTGGAGTACGCAGATCCGGCTCCTACATTGCCTGCCTTGCCCACGCCCACGGAGACATCCCCATCATGAGCAGCCCCACAGACAGAGAACCCGCCGGCCAGCACCAGGCCAGAAAGGCCACGGCCAGCGGCTGGATAGGCTCGGTGCTCGAGTACTACGACTTCTTCATCTACGCCACCGCGGCCTCGCTGATCTTTCCGCAGCTGTTCTTCCCCTCGGGCAACCCGACGGTGGCCATCGTGGCCTCGCTGGCCACCTATGGCGTGGGCTATGTGGCGCGGCCCATCGGCGCCTTCTTCCTGGGCCACTGGGGCGACACCCACGGGCGCAAGCAGGTGCTCATCCTGTGCATGTTCCTGATGGGTTTTTCCACCATGGCGGTGGGCCTGCTGCCGACCTATGAGCAGGTG
>JBEEJN010000057.1:0-33641 GCA_041169165.1 Pseudomonadota bacterium | reverse complement strand
CAGGCCTTCAACGAGCCCACGCCGGACTGGTTGAGCTTCTTCATGTTCACCTACTTCACCGACCGCGACGGCAAGTTCCAGCTCTGCGCCCTGGCCGAGTCGAGCTTCGACCCGCTGGCCCGCACGACCAAGTTCATGTTGACCGAGGAAGCCCACCACATGTTCGTGGGCGAATCGGGCGTAAGCCGCGTCATCAGCCGCACCTGCGCGGCCATGAATGAGCTCAAGACCGATGACCCGGCCAAGCTGCGCGCCGCCGGCGTGATCGACCTGCCGACCATCCAGCGCTATCTGAACTTCCACTTCAGCGTCACCATCGACCTGTTCGGCGCCGACGAGTCGAGCAACGCCGCCACCTTCTACTCCACCGGCCTGAAGGGCCGCTACGAGGAAGGCAAGCGCGTTGACGACCACCAGTTGAAGGGCCAGACCTACCGCGTGCTCGCCGTGCAAGGTGACCAGATCGTCGAGAAGGAAGTGCCCATGCTCAACGCGCTCAACGAAGTGCTGCGCGACGACTACATCAAGGACAGCGTCGCCGGCGTGGAACGCTGGAACAAGGTGATCGAGAAGGCCGGCATCCCCTTCAAGCTGAAGACGCCGCACAAGGCCTTCCACCGCAACATCGGTTCGTTGTCGAGCGCCAAGGTGTCGCCGGATGGCCGCGTGGTCAGCCAGGCCGAGTGGAACGCCAAGGTCGACGAGTGGCTGCCCTCTGGCGCCGACCGCGCCTTTGTCGCCAGCCTGATGGGCCGGGTGGTCGAGCCGGGCAAGTTCGCCAATTGGATCGCCCCGCCGGTCATGGGCATCAACCGCCAGCCGGTCGACTTCGACTACGTGCGTTTCGCCTGATCGAGCCACCCGGGCGATCGGCGATCATTGCGCCCGCGCGCACCGAAGGGGCCACGAGGCCCCTTTTTCATGACGATGGACGAGGAGACAAGTGATGGACATGAGCAGTGCAGCCGTCATCAAGCAGCACCTGATCGACCCCGAGATCTGCATCCGCTGCAATACCTGCGAGACCATGTGCCCGGTGGGCGCGATCTCGCACGACTCGCGCAACTACGTGGTCGACGTCAGCAAATGCAACTGGTGCAATGACTGCATCTCGCCCTGTCCCACCGGCTCGATCGACAACTATCGCCAGATGCCGGCGGCGCGGGTCTACAGCCTGGACGAACAACTGGGCTGGGACAGCCTGCCGGCCGAACTCAGCCGCGACGAACTCGCCGCCGCCGGCGCTGGCGGCTCTGAGGCTGCCGCGGTGGAAACCGCCTCAACGCCCGCGCCCGGCCTGACCGCAAGCGCGCAGGGCGAGGCCGCCTTCAACTCGGCCCAGTACGGCGCTTCTGTGCCCCCCTGGTCGGCGGCGCATGCCTACACCAACCTCTACGGCCCCAAGGCAGCCGAGAAGACCCTCACCGCCACCGTGACCGGCAATGTGCGCGTCACCCAGGTGGGCAAGGACTACGACACCCACCACATCGTGCTGGACTTCGGGGCGGTGCCCTTTCCGGTGCTGGAAGGCCAGAGCATCGGCGTTATCCCGCCGGGTACGGACGCCAGCGGCCGGCCGCACCACGCGCGCCAATACAGCATCGCCAGCCCGCGCAACGGCGAGCGCCCGGGCTATAACAACCTGTCGCTCACCATCAAGCGGGTGCTGGAGGACCACAGCGGCAAGCCGGTGCGCGGCGTGGCCAGCAACTACATGTGCGACCTGAAGGTGGGTGACAAGGTCGAGGTGATCGGTCCCTTTGGCGCCAGCTTCCTGATGCCGAATCACCCGCGCAGCAACATCGTCATGATCTGCACCGGCACCGGCAGCGCACCCATGCGCGCCATGACGGAATGGCGCCGGCGCCTGCGCGCCTCGGGCAAGTTCGAGGGCGGCAAGCTGATGCTCTTCTTCGGCGCGCGCACCCAGGAGGAACTGCCCTACTTCGGCCCGCTGCAGAACCTGCCCAAGGATTTCATCGACATCCACTTCGCCTTCAGCAGGACGCCCGGCCAGCCCAAGCGTTATGTGCAGGACGCCCTGCGTGAACGCGCCGCCGACCTCGCCCCGCTGCTGGCCGACCCCAATACCTGCTTTTACGTCTGTGGCCTCAAGGCCATGGAAGAAGGCGTGGTGCTGGCCCTGCGCGACGTCGCCCAGCAGGCCGGACTGAACTGGGACACGGTGGGCGCTGCGCTCAAGCGCGAAGGCCGCCTGCACCTGGAAACCTACTGAACCCGCACGACGACCATGACCCCACCACGCTTGAACAAGGCACCGCTGCTCGTGATCGGCGCCGGCATCATGGGCGCCGGCATCGCCCAGGTCGCTGCCCAGGCCGGCCATCCGGTGCTGCTGCACGACGCCCGTGACGGTGCTGCCGAGGACGCCAAGACCAAGTTGGCGCGCACGCTGGACGGCCTGGTCGCCAAGGGCAAGCTCGACGCCGAATCGGCGCGGCAGACGCTGGCGCGCATCACGCCCATCGCGGCGCTGGACAGCGCCGCCGAGGTGGGCCTGGTGGTCGAGGCCATCGTCGAGAAGCTCGAGGTCAAGCGCGCCCTGTTCAGGCAGCTCGAATCGGTGGTCAGCGCGGACTGCGTGCTGGCCACCAACACCTCGTCGATCTCGGTCACTGCCATTGCCGGCGGCCTGGCCCAGCCCGGGCGACTGGTGGGCATGCATTTCTTCAACCCGGTGCCGCTCATGAAGCTGGTCGAGGTGGTGTCCGGCCTGCAGACCGATCCGGCGGTGGCCGAGGCCATCTTCGAGCTGAGCAAGGCCTGGGGCAAGACGCCGGTGCATGCTCGCTCCACGCCGGGCTTCATCGTCAACCGCATCGCCCGGCCGTATTACGCCGAGACGCTGGCGCTGCTGCAGGAACAGGCCGCCACACCGGCCGTGATCGACGCCTGCCTGCGCGGGGCGGGTTTCCGCATGGGCCCGTGCGAGCTGATGGACCTGATCGGCCACGACACCAACTTCTCGGTCACCCAGTCGGTGTACGAGGCCAATTTCTTCGACAAGCGTTATGTGCCGTCGCTGGTGCAGCGCGAAATGGTCGACGGCGGCCTGTTGGGGCGCAAGAGCGGCCGCGGCTTTTACGACCATGCCGACGGTGCGGCCAAGGCTGGCGTGCCATCGCACTCCCCGGTCGCCTTGCCAGACGCTGGCCAGCTGGCCGTGCACGGCGCCGGCCCAGTGGCCGACCGCCTGGCCGCGACGCTGGATGGGTCGAGCCGCAGCTATGCGCGACGGATCGACAGTGACTGGATCGGCCTGCAGGTCGACGCAGCCCAATTGCGCCTCAGCGACGGCCGTCCGGCCAGCCAGTTGCAGGCCCTGCTTGGCGCAGACGTCGCGGTGTTCGATCTGCCGCTGCTCGCCGAGCCCGGCGCCGCCCTGGCCTGGGCGCCGGCGGCGCAGGCCAGCGCAGGCTGGGCGGCGCAGGCGAGCGCCTGGCTGGCCGGCCTGGGCTTCAACGCCCAGCGCGTTGCCGACGTCCCCGGCCTGGTGGTGGCGCGCAGCATCGCCATGCTGATCAACGAGGCGGCCGACGCGGTGCAACAAGGCGTGTGCACGCCCGACGGTGCGGACGCCGCCATGAAGCTGGGCGTCAACTACCCGGCTGGCCCCTTCGAGTGGCTGGCACGCTGGGACGTGCAGGGCGTGATCGGCGTGCTCGACGCGCTGGACGCGCATTACCGCGGCGAGCGCTACCGCGTCAGCCCCTGGCTGCGCCAGCATGCCTGGTCTGCACCCAGGCCCGCAACCGGCGGAAGCGTCCAAGAGTCGATCGGCACTGCCGCCTGATGTCCGCCTGATGTCCGTCTGATCTCCGCCTGACCTCAGCGGGATCGCCGCTGGACAGGCGCCCGATCGCCTCATGCGCGCCATGCCCTCTGCCCAGACATTTGCACCATGAAGTTTGCCGAGTTCCACCCCGGACAGGTCATCGAGGCCGGGCCTTATGCGCTGACCGAGTCCGAAGTGCTGGCCTTCGCCACGGTCTATGACCCGCAGTGGTTCCACACCGACCCCGAGGCCGCGGCCAGCGGCCCGTTCGGCGGCCTCATCGCCAGTGGCTGGCATACCTGTGGCATCGCCATGCGGCTGCTGGCCGACCGCGCCCTGAAAGGATCGGAGTCTTTTGCCTCGCCCGGTCTGGCCTATGTGAAGTGGCTTCATCCGGTGCGCCCTGGTGACACGCTCTGCGCCCGTGCCACCGTCCTGGACACGCGGACCTCGAGCAAGAACCCTCAGCTCGGCATCCTGCGCTGGCGCTGGCAGCTCTACAACCAGGCCGGCACCGAGGTGCTGGACGTCGAGGCGACCAGCCTGTTCGACCTGCTGCGCAACGCCAATCCGCCGGCCTGAGCCTGCAGCGACGAGTCCGCCACGACCGCTAGATCCGACCCGACTGACCACGACCGAGGAGTTCCGCCATGACCCACGCCTACATCTGCGACGCCATCCGCACCCCCTTCGGCCGTTACGGCGGCGCGCTCGCGAGCGTGCGCACCGACGATCTGGGTGCCATTCCGCTCAAGGCGCTGATGGCGCGCAACCCCGGCGTGGACTGGGCCGCCGTGACCGACGTGCTCTATGGCTGCGCCAACCAGGCCGGCGAGGACAACCGCAACGTCGCACGCATGTCGGCCCTGCTGGCCGGCCTGCCCGACGTCGTGCCAGGCGCCACCATCAACCGTCTGTGCGGCTCGGGCCTGGACGCGGTGGGCAGCGCCGCACGTGCCATCAAGGCCGGCGAGGCACGCCTGATGATCGCCGGCGGCGTGGAAAGCATGAGCCGCGCACCCTTCGTCATGCCCAAGGCCGACAGCGCCTTCAGCCGCTCCAACGCGGTCTACGACACCACCATCGGCTGGCGCTTCGTCAACAAGCGCATGAAGGAGCTGTACGGCGTCGACTCCATGCCTGAGACGGCCGAGAACGTCGCCACTGATTTCCGCATCGAGCGTGAGGCCCAGGACCGCATGGCTTTGGCCAGCCAGATGAAGGCGGTAGCCGCACAAAAGCGCGGCTACTTCGACGCCGAAATCACGCCAGTCACCATCGCCCAGAAAAAAGGCGACCCCGTCGTTGTCGCCAAGGACGAGCACCCGCGCGAGACCAGCCTCGAAGCCCTGGCCAAGCTCAAGGGCGTGGTGCGCCCGGACGGCACGGTGACCGCCGGCAACGCCAGTGGTGTGAATGACGGCGCCTGCGCCCTGCTGCTGGCCAGCGAGGCCGCGGCAGCAAGAAATGGACTGACACCACGTGCCCGGGTGGTGGGCATGGCCACGGCGGGGCTCGCGCCACGCATCATGGGTTTCGGCCCGGCGCCGGCGACGCGCAAGGTGCTCGAACTCACCGGCCTGACGCTGGCCCAGATGGACGTGATCGAGCTCAACGAGGCGTTTGCCGCCCAGGGCCTGGCGGTGCTGCGCGATCTGGGTCTGGCGGACGACGACGCACGCGTGAACCCCAACGGCGGCGCCATCGCCCTGGGACACCCGCTCGGCGCCAGCGGCGCACGCCTGGCCACCACAGCAGTGAACCAGTTGCACGTCAGCGGCGGCCGTTACGCCCTGTGCACCATGTGCATCGGCGTGGGCCAGGGCATCGCCCTCATCCTCGAGCGGGTCTGAGTGGCCCTGGGCCTGATCTCGCTCAGCCAGGCGCTCACCGGCGTCGAGGTCATCGCAACCCTGGCGTTTGCGCTGTCGGGAATGCTCGTCGCCGCGCGCAAGGAACTCGACGCGGTGGGGGTGTGTGTGGTCGCCGGGCTCACCGCCTTTGGCGGCGGCACCCTGCGCGACGTGCTGCTTGACCGCCGGCCGTTCTTCTGGGTGGCCCACGCCAACTGGTTGTGGGTCGGCCTGGGCCTGTGCGTCGCGGCCATGCTCTTCATGCGCACGCGCCACCTGGCCGTCACAGAAAAGGCCATCCAGTGGCCGGACACGCTCGGCCTGGGCCTGTTCAGCGCCAGCGGCACGCAATTGGCGCTGACCACGCAGCAGTTGCCGGCGCTGGTGGCGGTGCTCATGGGGGTCATCACCGCCACGTTTGGTGGCGTGTTGCGCGACATCGTCTGCAATGAAATACCCACCGCCTTTCGTGACCACCGGCCTTATGCCGTGTGCGCCTTTGTCGGCGGTTGGGTCGTGGTGGGCGCCAGCACCCTGCAACTGCCCGAATGGGGGGTCCTGCTGCTGGCGGCCGGGGTGACCAGCAGCCTGCGACTGGCCGCATTGCGTTTCGATGTCGTGCTGCCAGGGTGGCAGGTGCGCCACTGACGTCGTGCAGGCGGGTAGGCGCGGTTCACCTCGCCGACGAAACCGCAGATGCAGCTTGGCCGCAACATCACGGCGGTAGATCCGCGGTTTTACCGTTTGCGGCCTCTCAGCGATGGGCCGCGACCGCCCCGGATGCGGGGTTCCGCAACTGCGAACAACGCTATCCCTGATCGCCCCACGCCATGACAGGTCTAGCATGGTGCACGACCCAACACACGACAGCCTGGACTCGCCGGCATGCGTAGGCATCACGGCTCAAGCCACCAGCGCGTAGTCGGCACAAGGGAGGAGAACCATGCACGACCGCCTGATCCACCTGATCTACCACAGCGTTGCAACGCGCCCGCTGGACGACGCCGGCCTGCTGGACCTGCTGTCGCAGTCACGCGCACGCAACGCCGCACTGGGTGTCACCGGCATGTTGTTGCTGGACGACGAGAATTTCTTCCAGGTGCTGGAAGGGCCGCAGGAGGCCGTCGACGCAGTGCTGGCCAGCATCAGCCGCGACGCACGCCACCAAGGACTGACCATCATCATCCGCGAGCCGGTTGCACAGCGCGCTTTCAGCGACTGGACCCTGGGCTGCACGCGGCTGGACACAAGCCAATCCGGACTGACGCCGGGCCTGAATGACGCCCTCGGTGACTGCGGGCCAGGTCTGACCGGCGTCACGGATGGCCGGGCACGCAAGCTGCTGCAAGCCTTCCGCGACGGGCATTGGCACAGCCGTCCGGATGCGGACGGTTCGGCCGGCGCAGTCAGGCACGAAGCCGGCCATACGGCGCACGCATCGCCAGCCACTGCGCTGCAGCGCAGGCGTCGGCCGGCGCGAGGCGTGGCCCCCCTGCGCTTCGGCGCCCACGACCGCTTCAGCGTGGCCTTCCAGCCCATCGTCGACGTGGGGCGGCGTCGCGTGCTGGCGTACGAGGCGCTGGTGCGCGGCCGCAACGGCGAGCCAGCGCGCAGCGTGCTCGACCCGCTGCGCGGCAAGGCGCTGTACCGCTTTGACCTGCAGGCGCGGCTGCACGCCATCCAGGTCGCTGGGGAACTGGCACACGAACTCGACCGCCCCTGCCAGCTGCACCTCAACCTGCTCGCCGGAGGTCAAAGCGACGACGACAGCCGCATGCGCGCCTTGCAAGACACGGTGGACGCCGCCGCCCGCCATGGTCTGCAGGCCAGTCAGCTGGTGCTGGAACTGAGCGAAACCGAGGCGGTGGACAACTACGCCCGCTTTCTGGCGCGCGCCAACCACTGCCGCTCGCTGGGCGTGCAGTTCGCGCTGGACGACTTCGGCGCCGGCCATTCGGGCCTGAACCTGCTGGCCGACTTCCAGCCCGAAACCATCAAGCTCGACATGCATCTGGTGCGCGGCATCAGCCGGCACGGCCCACGTCAGGCGATCGTGCGTGGCGTGTTGCGCACCTGCGAGGACCTGGGCATCGACGTCATCGCCGAAGGCGTCGAAACCCTGGATGAATACCACTGGCTGCGCAGCGAGGGCGTCCTGCTTTACCAGGGTTTCCTGTTCGCCAGCCCGGGCTTGCGTCAACTGCCTCGGCCCCACTATCCGCGCGTGCACTGAGCGAGCACCTGCCCGGCTGGACAGCAACTCCGGCTTGAGGTTGCGGCGCACCCATCCTGTTCCAGTGGCTGTGATCGCCACCTACGTCGCCGTCAGCCGCGTTGTGTGATGCGCCGTTGGCGCCGTTGGCGTCGTGGGCGCCGCAATGACGGGTGCAGTCGAAGTCACCGCTCGCTACAGACGCAACGCAATACACCCAAATAGGGGGTGGACACCAGCTTGCAGAGGCGTCGTGTTGCGGCAATACTGCACACGAGCCTTTCGTTTGTACCGAACGTACAACGATTCAACCCCGAGACGCCCAGCGCGGCTCGGGGTTTTTTTCATCCTTGCGTGCCTGCTGCAACTCGTTGGCGGCGCATGAAGCCACCGAAGGGAACGACTGCCGCGGCAGCGCCAAGCGCCGAACGCGGCCAGAGCGCCGGCCCGGCTGACGTCAGAATCACGCGCTGCCCACCTCTGAACCAGCCGAGCCCGGCCCGCCCCGCCCCGTCGTCATCCATGTCCACCGTCCACCCATCGACCACCGCCGTGAGCCACCACACCGCAGGCGTCACCACCCTGGCCAATGGCGCGCGGGTGCTGACCCTGCCCATGCCGCAGTTGCACAGTGCGGCGGTGAGTGTGTTCGTGCGCACCGGCAGCGTGCATGAAAGCGCGCGGCTGAGCGGCATCAGCCATGTGGTCGAGCACATGGCCTTCAAGGGCACGGCGGCGCGCGACTGCCGCGCCATCAATCTGGACGCCGAACTGCTCGGCGCCGAGGTCAACGCCCACACCGACAAGGACCACACCGCCTACCACATGCGCGGCCTGGCGCAGCACGCGCCGCAGTTCATCACCATGCTGGGCGACATCGTCTGCCACAGCAACTTTCCGGCCGCCGAGCTGGAGCGCGAGCGCGAGGTCATCCTGCAGGAGGTGCTGGAGGACGAGGACGACCCGGTCTCCACCGCCTTCAAGCTGTTCGACAGCGCCAGCTGGGGCCGCCACGCCCTGGCGCGGCCGGTGATCGGCGCGCGCCGCTGCATCGAGGGTTTCACGCGCGAGGATCTGCTCGCCTACGTCGCACGCCAGTACAGCGGCGCCAACGTCATCGTCGCCGCAGCCGGCGGCATCGATGTCGAGGCGGTCTGCCGCGCCGCCGAGCAGGCCTTTGGCGCCATGCCGGGCGGCCAGCCCAACAGCATCGACGCGCCGGCCTACGGCGGCGGCGTGCGCACCCGCCGCCAGAGCGGCAGCAGCCAGAGCCATCTGGTGCTGGGCTTGCCTCTGCCGGCCCTGGGGGTGGACGACGCCGCCTCGACCCTGGCCGCGGTGCTGTTCGGCGAAGGCATGAGCTCGCCCTTGCTGCACGAGCTGCGCGAGCGCCGCGGCCTGGTCTATTACGCCGCCTGCTCGGCCGAAATCGGCCCGCTGGCCGGCCAGTTCGTGGTCGAGGCCTCGACCACGCCCGAACACCTGCACGAGCTGGCCACCGAGCTGGTGGGCCTGCTGGCGCAGCAGGCCGAGCGCATCGACCCGGTCGACCTGCAGCGCGCGCGCAACCAGCTGGCAGTGCGGCGCATGCGCACCCGCGAGCGGCCCATGCGCCGACTGGAGACCGCGGCGCAGGATCTCTTCCACCTCGGCCGGGTGCGCAGCGACGCCGAGATCGAGGCGGCTGACGCCGCCGCGGTCGATGCCGGGCGCCTGCGCGCCGTGTTCCGGCAGATGTTCGCCCACCCGGCCGCCGCGGCCGTGGCCGGCAAGCTGGCCCAGGGCACGCGCGAGCATCTGGGTGAGCAGCTCACCCGGTTGAGGCAGGCCGCAGCCGCCTGATCAGCGTTGTGCAGACGCTGGATCAGCGCTGCAGTTGCACGCAGCGGCTGCAACGCGCGGCGAGCTGCGCGTCGTGGGTGACCACAACGAAGGCCGTGCCCTGCTCGCGCGCAAGGCCCAGCATCAGCTCGAAGACCTGGTCGGCCGTGCCGCGGTCCAGATTGCCGGTCGGTTCGTCGGCCAGCACGCAGGCCGGCTGCGTCACCAGCGCACGCGCGATGGCCACGCGCTGGCGCTCGCCGCCTGAAAGCTGGCCGGGCCGGTGGTTGGCGCGTGACCCCAGGCCGACACGCTCCAGCATGGCGCGCGCCTGCGCCTGAGCCAGGGCCACCGGCTGGCGGCGGATGCGCAGCGGCATGGCCACGTTGTCCAGCGCGCTGAACTCGGGCAGCAGGTGGTGGAACTGGTAGACAAATCCAAGGTGCCGGTTGCGCCACTGGCCCTGCTCGGCCTGGGACAGCTCGGACAGCCGGCGCCCCATCAGCTCGACCATGCCGCTGCTGGGCGCATCCAGCCCGCCCAGCAGGTGCAGCAAGGTGCTCTTGCCCGATCCCGACGGGCCGATCACGGCCACCGTCTCGCCGGCGTGCACCTGCAGACTGACCTCGGCCAGCACCGTGACATCCAGCGCCTCGGCACCACGCCCTTCGCGAAAACGCTTGTGCAGCGCGGTGGCGCGCAGCACCGGCGCGCCCTCGGAGGCGCCAGCTCGGATCGACACTGTGGTGGTCGGGTTCAAGGCGGCGCGGTCATTCATAACGCAGCGCCTCGGCCGGGTTGACGCGACTGGCACGCCAGCTCGGGTAGAGCGTGGCGACGAAGGCCAGCAGCAGCGAGATGACGGCGATGGGCACGATGTCGCTGCCCTGCGGGTCACTGGGCATGCGGGTGATGAGATAGATGCTGCCGGGCAGGAAGCTCACGTTGAGCGCGCGTTCGATGGCCGGCACGATGACGTCGATGTTGCACGCCACCAGCAGGCCCAGGCCCACGCCCGAGAGTGTGCCGATCACGCCCGAGGTGGCGCCCTGCACCATGAATACCGCCATCACCGAGCCCGGGCTGGCGCCCAGGGTGCGCAGGATGGCGATGTCGGCGCGCTTGTCGGTCACCGTCATCACCAGGGTGGAGACCAGGTTGAAGGCCGCCACCGCCACGATGAGGGTGAGGATGATGAACATCATGCGTTTTTCGATCTGCACCGCGTCGTACCAGGCGGCGTTGGTGCGGGTCCAGTCGCGCACGATGTAGCGCGGGTCCAGCGCGGCAGCGAGCCGGGCGCTGACCTCGCGCGCCTGGTTCTGGTCGGCCAGGCGCAGCTGGATGCCCTGCGGCCCGCCGCTGCGGAACAGCCGCGCCGCGTCGTCGATGTGCATCAGCGCCATGCCGGCGTCGTATTCGTAATGACCGGCGCTGAACACGCCCGCCACGGTGAGCTGCTTGAGGCGCGGCACCACGCCGGCCGGTGTAGTCTGGCCGCTGGGCGTGACCAGGGTGATGATGTCGCCGGCCTGCACGCCCAGACTGCGTGCCAGTTGTGCGCCCAGCACCACCTTCCAGCTGCCTGGGGTGAGGGTGGCCAGCACGCCGTCCTTGAGCTGGGCTGCCAGTGGAGTGACGCCAGCCTCGGCCGCCGGCTCGATGCCACGCAGCATGACGCCGCGCATGTCCTCGCCGCGCGCAATCAAGGCCTGCGAGGCCACGAAGGGCGCGGCGGCCTTGACAGCCGGATCGCGCTTCACCTGCGCGGCCAGGGCCTGCCAGTCGTCCAGCGGCGCCCCGGCACCGTCGAACACCTCCACATGGGCGATGACGCTGAGCATGCGTTCGCGCACCTCCTTCTGGAAGCCGTTCATCACGCTGAGCACGATGATGAGCGCGGCCACGCCCAGGGCGATGCCGAGCATGGAGACACCGGAGATGAAGGAGATGAAGCCGTTGCGCCGCCCGGCGCGTCCGGCCCGGGTGTAGCGCCAGCCTATGCTGACTTCGTAGGGCCAATTCATGCGGGCATGCTACCCGAGGGGCCTGCCGATAATCGCCGCCCATGCATCTGCTCATACCCCATGCCAGCGCCCTGGGCGAGGCCGTTATCCCGGCCCTCAAGCTGCTGGACCTGCCGCGCCTGGCCGAGCTGCTCGCGCTGCTGCAGCCCCAGCCGGACGACCTGGCCGCGCCCGCCGCCGACAACAGCGAGGATGACGACGCCGAATACCGCTACAGCCCACCGCACGAGGCCGCCTTGGCCCGTCTGGCCGGCTGGCCGGGCCGCGACGGCAACTGGCCGCTGGCGGCCTGGTGGGCGGCGCAGGACGGCCTCGACACCAGCGATCTGGCCGGCAGCAGCGGCGTCGCCTCGGCCGACCTTGGCCTGGCGCTGCTGACGCCGGTGCACTGGCATGTGGGCACCGAGCAGATCAGCCTGCTCGATCCGCAGCAGCTCGATCTGACCGAGGCCGAGTCACGCGGCCTGTTGCAGGCCGTGCGCCCCAGCTTCGAGGCCGTCGGCTGGCGGATCATCTGGGGCGCGCCACTGCGCTGGTATGCCGCCCACCCGGACCTGCTCGACCTCGACTGCGCTTCCCTGGACCGCGTCATCGGTCGCAATATCGACCTGTGGCTGCCGCGCAGTGCCGAGACACGGTTGCAGCGCCGCCTGCAGGTCGAGGTGCAGATGCTGCTGCATGGTCACGCGATCAATGACGCGCGCGAGGCACATCGCCTGCCGGCAGTGAACTCCTTCTGGCTGTGGGGCTGCGGCGCCGCCCAGGCCGCCGCCGTGCCAGACGACCTGCAAATCGACACCCGACTCAGCGCACCCCTGCTCGGCGGCGACTGGGCCGCCTGGTGCAACGCCTGGCAGGCATTGGACGCCGGCCCGGTGGCCGAACTGCTGGCACGCGCCCGTCTAGGCCAGGCCGTGCGCCTCACCCTGTGCGGTGAACGCCGGGCGCACAGCTGGGCCGGCCCGTCGCCTGGCACCCGGCCGGTCTGGACGCGTTTTCTGGGCCACTTCAAGCGTGCGCGCGTCATCGCGGTCCAGCCCGTGCTGGAGCAGCTGTGATGGCGCCAAGCAAAGCGTCCGTCGGCAGCAGCAGCCCCACCAAAGCCAGCTCCACCTTGGCGATCACCGTGCGTGACGTGCCGCCGCGCATCTGCTGGGCGCTGGAACAGGCCGGCATCCATCCGCTGCTGGCACGCCTGTACGCCGCCCGTGGCATCCGCGCAGTGGACGAACTCGACGACGCGCCGGCGCGGCTGCTGCCGCCCTCGGGCCTGATGGGCAGCGATGCCGCCGGCGTACTCCTGGCCGACGCCCTGGCCACAGGCCGTCATATCGTCGTGGTGGCTGATTACGACTGCGACGGTGCAACCGCCTGCGCCGTCGCGCTGCGCGGCCTGGCGATGCTGGGTGCGACGACCGGCCAGCTCGCCTATGTGGTGCCGGACCGGGCGGTGCATGGCTATGGCCTCACGCCGGCCATCGTAGACCTCGCCCTGGCCCAGAGCGCCGGCCATGCGGCGGCAGACATCCTGCTGCTGACTGTGGACAACGGCATCGCCAGCCTGGCCGGCGTGGCCCATGCACGCGGACTGGGCATGCAGGTGCTGGTGACCGACCACCACCTGCCGGCGGCTGATGAACAAGGCCGCGTCGTATTGCCTGAGGCTGATGTCATCGTCAACCCCAACCAGCCGGGCTGCGGCTTTGCCAGCAAGTCCATCGCCGGGGTAGGCGTCATGTTCTATGTATTGCTGGCCTTGCGCGCCGAACTGCGTCGACGCGGCGTATTCGACGCCGCCAGCCAACCGCGCCTGGACGCCCTGCTCGACCTGGTGGCCCTGGGCACCGTCGCCGACGTGGTCAAGCTCGATGCCAACAACCGTCGACTGGTGGCGCAGGGTCTGAAACGCATGCGCGCCGGGCGCATGCACGCCGGCCTGGCGGCGCTGTTCGACGCCGCCGGGCGCCAGGCCGGGCGCGCCAGCACCCAGGATCTCGGCTTTGCCATCGGCCCGCGCCTGAATGCTGCCGGTCGCCTGGCCGACATGACCCTGGGCATCACCTGCCTGCTCACCGACGACACCCGCCTGGCGGCCGAGCTCGCCGGCCGGCTGGATGCCATCAACCGCGACCGTCGCGAAGTGGAAGGCGACATGCGCGAGCAGGCGGAGGCATTGCTACATACGCTGCTGCCGCCGGGCGACACGACCGCCCTGCCTTCGGCTGTGGTGCTGTTCGACCCGGCGTTTCACGAAGGCGTGGTGGGTATCGTCGCCGGGCGGGTGAAGGACAGGCTGCACCGGCCGACCTTTGTTTTTGCACGCGGCGCCGACGGACAGCTCAAGGGCTCGGGGCGCTCCATCGCCGGCTTTCATCTGCGCGACGCACTCGACCTGGTCGCCAAACGTCAGCCTGATGTATTGCGACGTTTCGGTGGCCATGCCATGGCGGCCGGCTGCACCCTGGCCGAAGACGGACTGGCGGCCTTTTCAGCCGAAATGCAGGCCGTGGCCACCGAATGGCTGGACAGCGCCACCCTGCAACGACGCCTGGCCACCGACGGGCCGCTGCCGTCGCACTATTTCGACGCCGCCGTGATCGCCTTGCTCGATGCCCAGGTGTGGGGCCAGGCTTTCGAGGCGCCGGTGTTTGTCGACGAATTCGACGTGCTGCAACAACGCCTGGTCGGCGAACGTCACCTCAAGCTCAGTCTGAGACCGGCTGGCGCCGCCAAAGGCGGCGTGGTCGCGCGCGAAGCGATCTGGTTCGGCCACGCTGAACCGGTGGCCGACCGCGTCAGGCTGGCTTATCGTGTTTCGTTGGACGAATACAACGGACGCCAGCGTGTACAGATGATGGTGGAAGCGCTCGCCTGATCAGAAAGCGCCGGCGCAGCACACCAGCACGGGATAGGCGAATTCGAGACCGATCATGGCGCGAGCGTAGAGGTATTCGCGTTTGTCCTGACTGGACAATCCATCAAGATCGACCTGGCCGCAATGGCTGCACGGAAAACAACGGGCGGTTCCATATTGGGACAAGGCATCAAATCGAATCAGGTAATTCGACGACGCGGCGACCTCGTTCGGTGTCATCCTGGAACTCCGGAGCAAACAAGTCGGTTCACACGCATGGTAATACTCACATGGGGAAACTACGTAAGCCATTCGCCCGGCAGCGCGCGAATGAACCTTGGAAACTTCTGAAGACTTTTCTGGCAGCAGCTAACTCAGGACTTATTCTGCATCACTTGGCAACACAAAAAGAACCATTCCATGGTGCTAGGGTTTTGCTTCGCAAACCAGCGATAGTGATGTAACGCTGCCGGTCGGCGTGCACGGAATCACGCGGCGGTCGTTGGCGACGTGTCTTCCCTACCACTCCATGTGACGGACGGCCAGGGTGATCGAGGTGTGGCGCGTCCCCGGGACAAACCCGAATTGAACACGCTTTGGCAAAAGTGCAGAAATAATACGCAGGCCACTGAGGTGTGCCTGCGGGTAACTTGAACCAAAGGTGCATGGAAATCATGCAAGGCAGCGCCGTCTCGCGCTCACACTCCGCGTCATTCACACGTCCGGTGACTGGAGTTTCTACATTGCGGGGTGGCACTGCGCGCCCGCTGATCAGCCGCATCACGCGGGTTGATGTTCAAGCGTGTTCTGGCGCAGTGCCACGGTGAGCGCCCGCCATGGCAAGCCCGTCGGAGCTGCGGCGCGGCGCGAGGAGCCGCGCCTGGCGCCCGGAACGGTACCGTTCGCCCAAGTCTGGTGCAGTTTCCAGCTAGCTGCCCTGAGATACTCAAACGGTCCTGAAAATACTTCGCGATGAGAAGTTGCTGCACTGCAACAAGATTTTAGCTATCGCAATATAAAAGCGATTTGGCAACATCTATACACTCAAGCCATGCGCATGGACAAATCGATGGCCTGCACATGTTTGGTCAGGGATCCCACCGAAATGCGATCGACGCCGCATTCAGCCAGAGCGCGAATGGCCGAAAGCGTGGCGCCGCCAGAATATTCAAGCACCGTGCGTCCACCGGCGTCACGATGTGCCCGCACCAGGGCCGCGGCGGTGCGGATGTCAGCATGGCTGAAGTCGTCGACGAGCAAGAGGTCGACGTCTTCCTGCAGCGCAATGCGAGCCTCGTCGAGGTTCTCGGCTTCGGTCATGAGCGGCACCTCGTGGCCCAGCGCGCGCGCGTTGCGGATCGCATTGCGGATGCCGCCCGCCGCCGCGATGTGGTTTTCCTTGATCAGGAACGCGTCGTACAGGCCGATGCGATGGTTCACGCCACCACCGCACAATACGGCGTACTTCTGCGCCAGGCGCAGGCCGGGCAGGGTCTTGCGGGTATCGACGACGGCGCAGCCGGTGCCGGCCACGGCGTCGACATACCGCCGCGTGGTAGTGGCGGTTGCCGACAACGTCTGCATGAAGTTGAGCGCGCTGCGCTCGGCAGTGAGCAGCGACCGCGCCGCGCCGCGCACGGTGAACAGACGTTGATCGGTAACGACAGATTCGCCCTCGCCTACCAGCCACTCGATCTGCACGGCAGGATCGATGCGGGCGAACACCGCGTCGACCCAAGGCCGGCCACAGACCACCGCAGCTTCGCGCACCAGCACATGGGCGGTGGCGTGGACCTGCGCGGGCACCAGCGCCGCAGTCACATCGCCGCTGCCGAGATCTTCAGCCAGGGCCAGATCGACAATGGAAGAGAGATCGGCGGGCGGAGTGGGCAGGGCGGGCATGGCAAGGCGTGCGTTGGCAAACGTTGGTGCAAAAAGGGTTGGCCCGACATTGTCGCCACAACGTGGCGCATGAGAGCAAGCTGCGCACACCGCCAGGCGCGCTGAGCCGACACAGGTCGAACGAGCGAACTGGATCGCCGCGACACAACTAGGTAGTTGTGCGGTTTGTCGACAGCAACGGCGCAGGCAGACTCGGCCCGCCCGTGCACCGAAGTTGATCACGCCGTCCACAGGATGGGTTTCAGCGCAGGTCAACTCAGCACAATGCCTGGCCCAACGCCTGGCACCCGTCTTGCTCGGCAGTAGACGCCGCACATCGACAAGGATCGACCATGTTTTCGACTTCAAGGAAGGCCCTGCTGCTCGCGCTGGCCACGCTCGCCGCCAGCCTGGCAGGTGCGCCTGCGCACGCGGGCAAGACGCTGGACGGTATCAAGCAGCGCGGCCAGCTGGTCTGTGGCGTCAACCCCAGTCTGGCCGGCTTTGCGGCTGCGGACAGCCAGGGTCAGTGGGCGGGCCTTGACGTCGATGTGTGCAAGGCCATCGCCGCCACAGTGCTCGGCGACGCCGGCAAGGTCAAATGGGTGCCGCTCAATGCGTCCCAGCGTTTTGCCGCCCTGCAGTCGGGCGAGATCGACATCCTGTCGCGCAACACGACCTGGACCCTCACGCGTGACGCCTCGCTGGGCCTGCATTTCATCGGGGTGACGTATTACGACGGCCAGGGCTTCATGGTGCCTAAGAAGAGCAAGATCACCAGCGCCAAGCAGCTCAAGGGCGCGACGGTGTGCGTGCAATCAGGCACCACGACTGAAAAGAACCTGACCGACTACTCGAAGGCTGCCGGGCTGAAGATGAAGCCGGTCGTCTTCGAGACCCAGGAGGCCACCAACAAGGCCTATTTCTCCGGCCGCTGCCAAGCCTATACCACCGACGCGTCGGGCCTAGCCTCGGTGCGCAACAAGGAGGCGAGCAATCCCGACGACCATGTCATCCTGCCGGAGCTGATTTCCAAGGAGCCACTCGGCCCGGTGGTGCGCCGCGGCGATGACGAGTTCTTCGCCATCGCCAAATGGGTGGTGTTTGCCCTGATCGAGGCAGAGGAATATGGCATTACCCAGGCCAATGTCGACGCCTTGAAGGCCAGCAGCCAGGACCCGGTGGTGCAGCGCATCCTGGGCACCAGCGAGGACACCGGCAAGCTGCTGGGGCTGGACAAGGATTGGGCCTACCGCGCCATCAAGGAGGTCGGCAACTACGGCGAGGTCTTCGAGCGTAACGTCGGTCCGAAGTCGGTACTCAAGCTGCCGCGTGGTGCCAACCGGCTGTGGAGCCAGGGCGGTTTTCTCTATGCCCCGCCGGTGCGTTGAGGCCAGGCTGACGGCTTGAACCAGCCACAGCACGTGCCTGATCAGCGTCTGGCAGCGTCCGCGACGCCGCCCCGCTCACGTCCTTTCAGCTGGCGCAGCATGGCCCTGCGCGGCTTGATCTACCAGCTGCTGGCCGTCCTGGTGTTGCTCGCCACTGCCACCTTCTTGCTGCACAACACGCTGGCCAATATGCGTGCGCGCGGCATCCAGAGCGGCTTCGACTTTCTGCTGCAACCGGCTGGCTTTTCCATCGGCGAGAGCCTGTTCGAGTTCGATTCGTCAGAAAGTTATCTGAAGGCGTTCGCTGTCGGCTTGTCCAACACCTTCAGGGTCGCACTGATCGGCATCGCTCTGGCGACTGGCCTGGGTACGCTCATCGGCGTGGGCCGTTTATCGCGCAATCTGCTGCTGCGCACCCTGTGTGGCGCCTACGTCGACCTGTTGCGCAACGTGCCCCTGCTGCTGCAGCTTTTCATCTGGTATTTCATGCTGACCGAGATGCTGCCGCCAGTCGACGCCGCGCTGCAACCTCTGCCTGATGTCTTCCTGAGCAAGAACGGTCTGCAGTTTCCCATTCCCGTATGGGAACCCGGCCAGGCCTGGACGCTGGGCGGCCTGGGCCTGGAGCGGCCGGAAAAGACGGAGATCAACCTGGTCGGCGGCGGTGCGGTCACGCCCGAATACCTCACGGTACTGATCGGCCTCTCGTCCTATACCGCAGCCTACATCGCCGAGGTGGTGCGCGCCGGCCTGCAGTCAGTGCCATGGGGACAGCTCGAGGCCGCACGGGCGCTGGGCCTGTCGCGCCGACAGGAACTGCGCCTGGTGCTGTTGCCTCAGGCCCTGCGCGTCATCATCCCTCCGCTCACCAACCAGTACCTCAACCTGACCAAGAACTCCTCGCTGGCGGTGGCAGTCGGCTATCCCGATCTGGTGTCCATCTCCAACACCTCGCTCAATCAGACCGGCCGCGCGATCGAATGTATTGCGGTGGTGATGGGGTGTTACCTCACCCTCTCGCTGCTGACGTCGGCCGCCATGAACCTCTACCACCGGCGCACCAGGTTGCGCGAGCGTTGAGCCTAGCGTGTCAGATTCCTGCACTCCATCGCTGATTGCCGCGCGTCCTGCGCCATTGAGCCGCCACGGCCCGCTCGCAGCGCTCAGGCATGCGTTGTTTGACAGCTGGGGCAACACGTTCACCACCCTGGTCATCCTGACCGTGCTGGCCTGGGCCCTGCCGCCCTTGGTGGGCTGGGGCGTCACCCACGCGGTCTTCGCCCCGGACAACATCGCCTGCCGCGCTGCCCACGATGCGGCCCCGGCGAGCGGCGCGTGCTGGGGCGTGGTTGCCGAGAAAGGCCGCCTCATCCTCTTTGGCCGATACCCTTATGCTGAGCAATGGCGCCCACTGCTGGCCTGCGGCCTGCTCGTTGCGCTGCTGGTGGCCAGTTGCCTGCGTCCGTTCTGGAAACCCTGGCTGGCGGCGCTGTGGCTGATCGCTTTGGGCAGCTTCACCCTGCTCATGCGCGGCGGCATCGCTGACCTGCCGGAGGTGGACAGCACGCAATGGGGCGGCTTTCCTCTCACCCTGCTGCTGTCCACCGTGAGCATTGCGTTGGCCTTTCCGCTCGCAGTGCTGGTGGCGCTGGGGCGGCAGTCCCATCTGCCGGTCATCCGCAGCCTGTGTGTGGTCTATGTGGAACTGGTACGCGGTGTGCCGCTCATTTCGGTGCTCTTCATGGCCAGCTTCATGTTCCCGCTCTTCATGCCGCAGGGCTTGAAGATCGACGTGCTGCTGCGTGTGCTGGTGGGCATGACCTTGTTCACTGCCGCGTATCTGGCCGAGGTGATGCGCGGCGGCCTGCAGGCCGTGCCACGCGGACAGGTCGAGGCGGCGCAGGCGCTCGGACTGGGCTACTGGCTCACCGTGCGCAAGGTGGTGCTGCCGCAGGCCTTGCGTGCGGTAGTGCCGGCGCTGGTGAACAGTTTCATCAGCAGCTTCAAGGACACCTCGCTGGTCACTGTGGTCAGCATGTACGACCTGACCGGGGCCCTGCAACTCGCCCTGGGTGACGCCGACTGGCGCAAATTCTTTCTCGAAGGCCAGCTCTTCGTCGCAGCCGTCTATTTCATCTGCTGTTATGCCATGTCGCGCTACAGCCGATGGGTCGAGTCCTACCTCAACCAGGGCACCCGGCGCCTGTGAGTGTGGCGCCGCCTCCTGTGCCTCTTGCGCCCGCCCAGCTGCCTGCCCGACCTCCTGTCCGACGTCCTGCCCACCATGCCCACCCCGCCCATCCTGCGCTTCGACAAGGTCAACAAGTGGTACGGTGATTTCCATGTGCTGCGCGACATCGACCTCGAGGTCGCCACGGGTGAGCGCATCGTCATCTGCGGGCCGTCGGGCTCCGGCAAATCCACTCTCATCCGCTGCATCAACCGCCTCGAGGAGCATCAGCAGGGACGCCTCGTGGTCGACGGCATCGAACTCGGCGACGACCTCCAGGCCGTCGAGGCGGTGCGTAGCCGGGTCGGCATGGTGTTCCAGCAGTTCAACCTCTTTCCTCACCTCACGGTGCTGGACAACCTGACGCTGGCGCCGATCTGGGTCGGCAAGCAAGCCAGGAAGCTGGCGGTGGAACGCGCCATGGCGCAGCTCGCCCGAGTGCGCATCGCCGAGCAGGCGCACAAGTACCCGCTGCAACTTTCCGGCGGTCAGCAGCAGCGGGTAGCGATCGCACGCGCGCTGTGCCTCATGCCCCGCATCATGCTGTTCGATGAGCCGACCTCGGCGCTCGACCCCGAGATGATCAACGAGGTGCTCGATGTGATGGTCGAGCTGGCTGGCCAGGGCATCACCATGTTGTGCGTCACGCACGAGATGGGATTTGCACGATCGGTGGCTGACCGGGTCATCTTCATGGACCAGGGCCAGATCGTCGAGCAGGCGGCGCCGGCCGAGTTCTTCGAACGGCCGCAACACGAACGCACGCGCGATTTCCTGTCCAAGGTCATCGCGCACTGAGTCAGCTCGACCAGCTCGTCACAAGGACCAAGGGCACCCGAAGGTGCCCTTGTCCATCGCGATGACGCTGCGTGGCTTGCGGGTGTCGACTCTGCGTGCACCCGCTTGCCGAATCGCCGTCACACGCGCTTGCGGTATTCGTGCGTGCGGGTGTCGATTTCGATCTTGTCACCTTGCGCCACGAAGATGGGCACGGGGATCTCGAAGCCGGTGGCGATCTTGGCCGGCTTGAGCACCTTGCCCGAGGTGTCGCCCTTGACGGCCGGTTCGGTCCAGGTGATCTCGCGCACCACGCTGGTGGGCAGCTCGACCGAGATGGCCTTGCCGTCGTAGAACACCACTTCGAGCGGCATGCCGTCTTCCAGATACTGGATGGCATCGCCCATGTTTTCGGCTTCCACTTCGTACTGGTTGTACTCGGTGTCCATGCAGACATACATCGGGTCGGCAAAGTAGGAGTAGGTGCACTCCTTCTTGTCCAGCACGATCTGGTCCATCTTGTCGTCTGCCTTGAAGACGACTTCAGTGCCGCTGTTGTTGAGCAGGCTCTTCAGCTTCATGCGCACGGTGGCGGCATTGCGGCCACCGCGGCTGTATTCAGTCTTGAGCACGACCATCGGGTCCTTGCCGTGCATGATGACGTTGCCGGCGCGGATTTCCTGTGCGATCTTCATGGCGTCGATATCCTGGGGGATGTGTTGTTGCGGTGGCGGAACAGGCAGCCAGAAAACGCGCCAAGCCTCGCAAAGCCCGCTATTTTAGCCTCTAGTCTTCGGCGCGGGAACCTCATGCCACTCGCTGGGGAGTTTTGCCCACTCGCGCAGCCACGAAGTGCAGCAACTGGGTGTGCAGGCCGTCCTGCAGCGCCAGTTCGCCACGCCGATGCCTGGCCCAGGCCTGCCAGGCCAGCCAGGGCGAGTTCGCCTCTGTCTCGTCGTCGCGACGCCCCAGCAACTGCCGCCAACAGGCCTGCACTGCAACGTCGCTCAGGCTTGGCGAGTTGTTCCAGTGTGCATGTACGGCCGCCAGGCCCTCGCGCAGCGCCGTGGGTGATGCAGCGGCCCAGACCTGCAACCAGGCGTCGACCTTGGCGTGATGTGCGCCGTCGTCCTGCACATAGGCCTGCCAGATGAAGGGCCGGCCGGCCCAGTGCGCCCGCACGAAGGAATCCTCGCCTCGTACGAAGTTGAGATCACAGGCGCGCAACAGGCGGTCGAAGTGCGGTTGTTCGACAGCAGGCAGCCAGGCCAGGGTCAGGGCGCCGACCTGGATCGCCCGCCCGGCCGCGCTCGGCGGAGCCGGCGCCGCCAAGCCGTCCTGCCGCGTCAACCAGCGTTGCACCGCCGACGTCGCCAGGCCAGGCGTGACCAGCAGGCACCAGGGCGTAACGACGTCCCGCAGAGTGTCCAGCAAGGCTGGCAAGGCCGGATTGTCGTAACAAAACAGGAGCGCCAGACGCGCCGCAGGCGACACCTTGAGCGGGTCCAGGCCAGCCAGTTGCAGCGCCGCGTTGCGTTCTGCGCCCTGGTCCGGCGGATCGATCAGGTCTGCCGCATCGCGCATCAGGCCACCGGTACGCGGCGTGAAGCCCGGGAACCAGAACCACTTGGTCAAGCCACGCCCAGGTCCGTCAAACTGCGGCGAGGCCAGGCCATGTGAGCGCTCGACATAGGGCTCGGCGCTGAGATATTCGAGATTGAGCCAGATCGGCGCGCTCGCGCCGGACGTGGCACGGGCCGCCATGCGTTCGACGAAGCGGGCCGGTGGATCACATGCAAAGGCCTCGACCACCACGTCGCCGGGATCGTCGTCAGCTTGCGGATCGGCCCAGGCGCGCAGTTGCACGCCAGGGTGGCCGTGAGGCGCCATCCAAGTCAGCGCAGAGGCGTCGTCGACCCAGAGCCGAACTGCATGTCCACGTCTGGCCAAGCCCGAGGCGAAACGCCAGCACACGCCAAGATCGCCGTGGTTGTCGATGACGCGGCAGAACACGTCCCAGCGCAGTGCTGTGCAGTCGTCCATTGCAACAGAAGAAACAGGATGCGGGCTCACCTGCGCATTGTGCTGGGCAGAATTCGCGCATGAACCCGAGCCCGGTTGAACCACCTTCCCGCCCTGACTCAAGCCCCGAGGCGCCGTCGACGTCGCCGAGCGACGCGAACACGGGTGCTGAGTCCGGCGCCGCCGCAGCAGCACATGTCGAGCGCGCCGTCGACGACCGCGACGAGGTCTGGCTGCGCCTGCTCGCCGAAGTCGCCGCCTTGCCCGGCCTGCCAGGGGTGTATCGATACTTCGATGCCGGCGACCAACTGCTGTACGTCGGCAAGGCGCGCAACCTGCGCCGCCGCGTGTCGAGCTACTTCCACAAGAACCACGGCGCCACCCGCATCGGCAACATGGTGGCCAGGATTGCGCGGCTGGAAACCACCGTCGTACGCTCCGAGGCCGAGGCGCTGCTGCTCGAAAACAACCTCATCAAGACGCTGCAGCCGCGCTACAACATCCTGTTTCGCGACGACAAGAGCTACCCCTACCTCAAGATCACTGGCACGCAGGACTTCCCGCGCATGGCCTATTTCCGCGGAACGGTGGACAAGCGCCACAGCTACTTCGGCCCCTACCCCAGCGCCTGGGCGGTGAAGGAATCGATCCAGCTGCTGCAGAAGGTGTTCATGCTGCGCACCTGCGAGGACACGGTGTTCAGGAACCGCAGCCGGCCCTGCCTGCTGTTCCAGATCCGGCGCTGCTCGGGGCCTTGCGTCGGCGAGATCGAACGCGCCGACTATGCGGCCGATGTGTCGGCGGCCACCCGCTTTCTGCTGGGTCAGACCCAGGGCGTGCTGGACGACATGCAGCGCCGCATGCTGGCGGCCTCGGAGCTGCTGGACTTCGAGACCGCAGCCGCGGTGCGCGACCAGATCGCCGCCCTGTCGCGCGTGCTGCAGCAGCAGGCGGTCGAAAGCACCGGCGACGAGCGCGACGCCGACATCCTGGCCGTCAGGGTGCAAGGCGGGCGCGCCTGTGTCAATCTGGCCATGGTGCGCGGCGGACGACACCTGGGCGACCGCGCCTACTTCCCCACCCATGTCGAGGAAGCCGCCGGCCTGACGTTCGACGACGAAGCCACGGACGAGCCGTCCGCTGTCGCGACGCTCACCGATGGGCAAGTCGACGCCGTCGCAGCCGCACCGGCAGCCAGCCTGAACTCGCTGGAAGCCCAGGTGCTGGCGGCCTTTGTGGCCCAGCACTATGTCGGCGCAGCTGACGTGCCGGCCCTGCTGGTGTGCAGCCACGCCCTGCCGGCCGGATTGGTGGCCGGCCTGAGTGAACAGGCCGGCCGGCGCATCGCCACCCTGCACCAACCGCGCGAACAGCGCCGCATCTGGCTGGACATGGCCCAGCAGGGCTGCGAATTGGCGCTGGCCCGGCTGCTGTCCGAAGAAGGCTCGCAGCAGGCACGCACCCGCGCCCTGGTCGAAGCGCTCGATCTCGCACCCGAGGCGGCAGACGCGGGCTACGCCACCCTGCGCATCGAGTGCTTCGACATCAGCCACACCGCGGGGGAGGCCACCCAGGCGTCGTGTGTGGTGTTCGAGAACCACCGCATGCAGCCCGCCCAGTACCGGCGCTTCAACATCACCGGCATCACCGGCGGCGACGACTACGCTGCCATGCGCCAGGTGCTGACGCGCCGCTACGCCCGCCTGGCCGAGGCGGCCCAGCAGGGCGAGGCGCGCCTGCCAGACCTGGTGCTGGTGGACGGCGGCAAGGGCCAGATCGGCGTCGCGCGCGAAGTCTTCGAGCAACTCGGCCTGAGCCTGGGCCTGCTGGTGGGCGTCGAGAAGGGCGAGGGACGCAAGGTCGGGCTGGAGGAGCTGGTGTTCGCCGACGGCCGGGACAAGATCTATCTCGGTCGTGATTCGGCAGCCCTCATGCTGGTGGCCCAGATCCGCGACGAGGCCCACCGCTTTGCCATCACCGGAATGCGCGCCAAACGTGCGTCGGTGCGCACCGGCACCGGTGCCAGCAAGCTCGACGAAATTGCCGGCGTCGGGCCGCGCAAACGCGCGCGGCTGCTGCAGCGCTTCGGCGGCGCGCGTGGCGTGGCGGCGGCCAGCGTGGATGAACTCTGCAGCGTCGACGGCATCTCGCGCGAACTGGCCGAAGCCATCCACCGCGCCTTGCACTGAGGTGCGTGAACAAATAGGCACAATGAGCCCATGTTCCTCACCCTGCCCACGCTGCTCACCTGGGCGCGCATCGTCGCCATACCGCTCATCGTCGGGCTGTACGCCCTGCCGTGGGAACGCACCACCGTCAATCTGGCGGCGACCGTGCTGTTTGTCGTCATCGCCCTGACTGACTGGCTGGACGGTTGGCTGGCACGCAAGCTCAATCAGACATCGTCGTTCGGCGCCTTTCTGGACCCGGTGGCCGACAAGTTGCTGGTCTGCGCCACATTGCTGGTGCTGCTGCAGCTCGACCGCGTCAACGCCCTCGTCGGACTGGTCATCATCGGACGCGAGATCGCCATTTCGGCTCTGCGCGAGTGGATGGCGCAGATCGGCGCCTCGCGCAGCGTGGCCGTGCACATGATCGGCAAACTCAAGACAACGGCCCAGATGCTGGCAATTCCCTTCCTGCTCTATGACGGCCACCTGTTCGGCGTGATCGACACCCATCTGTGGGGCACGCTGTTCATCTACGTGGCAAGCGTGCTGACTGTCTGGTCAATGGTTTACTACCTGCGCAAGGCCGTGCCCGAGATCCGGGCCAAGGCGCGCTGAGTCACTGGCCCGCCACTTCCCGTTGTCGCCGTGAGCGCCCAGCAGCACGACGCGTCGGGGAGCGCCGTCGATCCGTCCGGCTCTGCCTGGCTGCGCGCCATGCCGGCGATCTTCGTGCTGATCTGGAGCACAGGCTTCATCGTTGCGCGTTTCGGCATGCCACACGCGCCGCCGATGCATTTCCTGGCTTGGCGCTACGCGGCGTCGATCCTCTGCTTCCTGGTCTGGATACGACTGACGGGCGCGCCGTGGCCTCGGGATCGCGCGCAGTGGCTGCACTTGGGCGTCACCGGGGTGTTCATGCACGCCGGCTACCTTGGCGGTGTTTGGGCTGCTGTGAAGGCCGGCATGGGCGCTGGCTCTACCGCGCTCATCGTCGGCCTGCAGCCCGTGCTGACCGCCGTATGGCTCTCGGCACGCGGTGGCGACCACCGTGTCGACCTGCGTCAGTGGTCCGGCCTGCTGCTTGGTCTGGCGGGCGTCGCGCTGGTGGTCAGCCCCAAGCTCGGTGCCGGCGGGGTGACGCCGCTCAACCTTGGCCTGGTGCTGCTGGCGCTGTGCAGCATCACTGCTGGCACGCTGTATCAGAAGGCGCACGTGGTGAGTTGCGACGTACGTACCGCCAACACGGTGCAACTGCTGGCCGCCCTGCTGGTCACCCTGCCGCTCACCTTGCTTGAAAACGAAGGCATGGACTGGCAGCCTCAACTGGTAGGTGCGCTGGCCTGGTCGGTGCTTGCGCTGACGCTGGGGGGCAGTTCCTTGCTCTATCTGCTCATCCAACGCGGCGCGGCCACGCGCGTGACCAGCCTCATGTATCTGGTGCCACCATGCACGGCTGTTCTGGCTGCCGCGCTGTTCGGTGAAAGCCTGGGCCTGACCACGCTGGCCGGCATCGCTACCACGGTGGCCGGCGTCGTGCTGGTGGTGAGGCGGACATAGAATTTGCCCTCTCACCGCACGCACACAGCCCAGCCTAGCCCATCCCATGTGGCACGGCGCCAGGGTCCGCCCGTGCTGCTTCAAGTCTAGGGAGTCACTTACGTGAACAAGGCCGAACTCATCGAGGCAATCGCCGTGCACGCCGACATATCCAAGGCAGCGGCAGGCCGCGCGCTCGATGCCACGATCAGCGGCATCCAGAACGCGCTGCAAAAGGGTGAGGTAGTGACCCTGGTCGGCTTCGGCACCTTCAGCGTAGGTAAACGCGCGGCGCGCACCGGGCGTAATCCGCGCACTGGCACGACGCTGAAGATCAAGGCGGCCAAGGTACCCAAGTTTCGCGCCGGCAAGGCCTTGCGCGACGCCATCCGTTGACCTGCCGGACCCCGGCATCGGCCGCGCGCAAAAAGATTTGGTGCGCAGGCCACGGACTCAGGCCTGAGTACGCTTAGACTCCGGTCCCCACAGCCCAGGCATGGAACCGGGTGCTTAGCTCAGTTGGTAGAGCGGCGCCCTTACAAGGCGTAGGTCGGGGGTTCGAGCCCCTCAGCACCCACCACCGGTTCCACCAGAAGACGCTCACGGCCAGCGTCGACGTTTCGGCCAGGCGCACCAAGTGCAGTCAACGATGCCTCGGCCGCACGATGCTGCAAGTCGGGGCGCCGAACCAGCGCCGACGCACCCCACTGGCGACTCACCCGCCAGCATCGCTCCGATCAGACCTTCACTGGCTTGCCGGTCTGCCAGCTCTCGGTGGCTGCGTCGGCCAGGATCTGCGCCTGCAGGCCGTCATGGCCGCTGGGGCGCGGATCGCGGTTGCCCGACTCCACCGCGGCGATGAAGGTGTTCAGCTCATTGGCATAAGCCGAGCCATAGCGCTCGAGGAAGAAGTTCTGGATCGGGTCGGACACACAGCCCGCATCACTCAGCACTTCGACCGTTGTGTTGTGCACGTTCCTGGCGTGGATCATGCCCTTGGCGCCATGCACCTCCATGCGCTGGTCGTAGCCATAGGTCGCGCGACGCGAGTTGGTGATGACGGCGATGCGGCCCGAGGCAGTCTGCATCTGCACCGCGGCGGTGTCGACGTCACCGGCCACGCCGATGGCCGGATCGACCAGGGCAGAGCCCAGCGCCTGCACGACGACGAACTCCTCACCCATGAGGAAACGCGCCATGTCGAGGTCGTGGATCATCATGTCGCGAAAGATGCCGCCCGAGCCCTTGACGTATTCGGCCGGCGGTGGTGACGGATCGCGGCTGATGACGGTGACCATCTCGATGGCACCGACATCACCGCGGCGGATGCGCGCCTCGACCTCGGCGAAGTTGGGGTCGAAACGGCGGTTGAAGCCGATCATGAGGATGGACTTGTTGGCCTCGACCACCTTCAGCGTCTCGTGGATCGCGGCGACGGAGAGCGACACCGGCTTTTCACACATGATGGCCTTGCCGGCCTTGGAGGCAGCCTGGATCTGCTCGGCGTGGAAGCCGGTGGGCGAGCCGATCAGCACGGCGTCGACGTCCGACGCTTTCATGATCTCGTCCACCGTCGCGACCTTGGCGCCGTGCTGGGCAGCCAGCGCTTGCGCGGCCTGCGGCATGGCGTCAGCCACGTAGGCCAGCTGGGCCTTGGGATTGCTGGCGATGGTCTTGGCATGCACCTTGCCGATGCGGCCGGCGCCGATGACGCCGAATCTGATGGTCATAGCGGAACTCCTGGTTGGATGAAGGACGGGGAAATCGAACGAAGTCGACGGGATGCGACGCCGTACGAGGCGTCGGGAACTGGAATCGTTGGCAATGCAGGCCTGGGCCCAGATGAACGCAGGTGAGGTCAGTCGCCGCCGCTCACTCGGGCTGCGAACCGGGCACCCACTGGTCGTAGTCGACCAGGGCGCCAGTCATCACGCCCGATTCAGGGCTCAGCATGTAGGCGATCAGGCCGGCCAGTTCGTCGGGTTTGGCAAGCTGGCCCATGGGACGGGCCGCTTCGGCCTTGGCCAGCCAGTCGGCCGGAGCGTCATGCGCCTTTTTCTGGATGGCGGCTTCGCCCGGCGTATCCATCCAGCCAGCCATCACGCCATTGCAACGGATGCGCTGCGCACGGTAGGACTGGGCGACGTTCTTGGTGAGGTTGGCCAGCGTTGCCTTGGAGGCTGAATACGGCACCAGAAAGGACTGGCCGACATGGGCCGACTGCGACAGCACGTTCACGATGCTGCCCGGCGACTTGCGTTCGATGAGATGACGCACCAGCGCCTGCATGAGCAGGAAAGGGCCGCGCGCATTGGTATCCATCTGCGCCTGCCACATGTCGAGCGTCGTATCGAGCAGCCCGCCGCGCTCGGTGGTTGCGGCGGAATTCAACAACGCGTTCACGCTGCCCAGCAGATCAATGGCGCTCGCGATCAGGCGCGCACAGTCATCGACACTGGCCACGTCGGCTTGCACGAAGTGGCACGGCGTACCCAGGGCGCGAATCTCGGCCGCCGCCGCGTCGCCCAACTCGGGTCGCCGCCCGGCCAGCACCAGGCCAGCCGCACCCTCATGTGCGAGCCGCCTGGCGACCGCCAGACCGAGCCCTTGGGTGCCGCCCGTGATGACGGCACGGGTACCTTTGTGACGCAGGAAGTAATCGTTGGGGGTGTTCATGCTGGGTGATCGCTGGTGACTGCAGGCTGGACGTCAAACCAAGTTCAGACCGTGAAGGCGGCGCGGAAGGCCTCGAGTGCGGCCTCGGCCTCGCCCGAGGCAAACGCCTCCATGCACACCGTGCCGCGGTAGCCCATGGCCTTGAGGCCGCGCGCCACGCCGGCGTAGTTCACCTCGCCGGTGCCGGGTTCCATGCGCCCGGGCACGTCGGCCACCTGCACCTCACCGATCCACGGCAGGCAGGCGCGGCACAACTCGATCAGGTTGCCTTCGCCGATCTGCGCGTGGTAAAGGTCCAGGTTGAGCTTGAGGCCGGGGCGGTTGATCGCCGACACCAGCGCCTGCGTGTCCTTGGCCAGGGCGAAGGGCACGCCCGGATGGTCCACCGGCAGGTTGAGGTTCTCGATCATGAAGGTCACGTCGTTGGCCTCGGCCAGGTCGGCGATCCGGTTCAGGGTGTCGCGCGCCTTGAGCCACATGGCGCCGCTCACCGTCTCGCAGGGCGTGACCGGCAGGCCGCGGTCGCCCAGCCCGGTGCCGTGCAGGTTCAGCCGCGCCACGTTCAGCCGTTTGCCGACCACGATGGCCTCGGCTGCGGTGGCCAGCAGTTCGTCGGCACCGGCGTCATCGGCCAGGCGCCCGCGCAGGTAGCCGGTCATCGACGAGTAGCGCGTGCCGGCGGCTGCCGCCTGCTCCAGCATGACCAGGTCATGGTTGGGCCAGTTCCAGATGCCGACCTCGAAGCCCATCTCGGTCAGGCGCGCCAGGCGCCAGGCCATGGGTTGATCGTTCCAGAGCATTTCGGCGCAGGCGGCCAGGGTGAAGGTCGACATGGAGGCGATGTTCTAAATTGAGGAGAGGCCGGCGACGTCAGGACTGACGGCTGACGACAGGCGGTTAATGTTCAGGCCACGTCGATGCTGACGCGGCCGTTCTCGACCTTGGCGGGATAGGTCTTGAGCCGTTTGCAGGCCGGCAGGCGCAGCGGCTCGCCGGTGCGTATGTCGAAGGCGCCGTTGTGCTTGGGGCACTCGATCTCGTAGCCCATCACCAGGCCGTCGCACAGATGTACCGCCTCGTGGGTGCACAGCCCGTCGGAGCAGAACACCTCATCAGCTTCGGAGCGATAGACCGCGTAGGTCTTGCCGCCGTGATCGAAGCGCTTCACGTCTTCGGCGTCGATGTCATCGAGTGCGCCAACTTCTATCCATTGAGACATGACTTGATCCTCTAACAGAGTGAGAGAGTGGGTTGGTGAGTGTCAACAATCCAGGAAGGCGCTGCACGCGCACCGATGACGAGATCTCGGCAAAGGTGGCCCGGCACGGACGGCATGCCTGGACCAGGGGCTAGCTGTTGGCCTTGTCCTTGATGGCCTTGTAGCGCGCCTGCATGCGGGCTTCACCGTCCTTGGAGCCATCGTGAAAGGTGCCGAACCACTTGTCGAAGGGAATCAGGCCGTCGCCGTAGTTCACCTCGAAATACTTGTGGTGCAGGAAGTGGATGTAGGAGCCGGTCTCCCAGCTCAGGTGCGGGCCGAATTCCATGCGGTAAAAGCCTATGTGGCCGGGAATGGCGCCAAAGCCCGAATAGTTGAGCTGGTACAGCGCCAGGATGGGGTTGGACGGGATCACCAGATGCCACAGCGCCACGCCGAGGTAGCCGATCAGTTCGACCGGATGCATGGACAAGGACGACCAGGGCGAAGGATTGACCGAGTTGTGGTGCGCCGAGTGCACCCACTTGTACAACGGCGCGCGGTGGATGGTGCGATGCAGGCAGTAGAAATGCGCCTCGTGGATCACCGGCACCAGCAATGCCAGCGCGCCCAGGTACCAGGGGTTTTGCGCAAACGTCAGCCAGGGCACATGGCCATTGGCATAGGCATACAGGATGCCGACCTCCAGCACAGTCCAGATCGGCAGGCCGACACCGAAGGCGCGGATCATGTTGTCGACGTTCTGGCGCTGGAACATGAAGGCCGGACTGCGCTGCTCGGCCGGCCAGCGGCCGTTGTACTTGTAGCGGCTGCCCTGCGCCTTCATCACGTACAGGCGCAGTTCGAAGGCGCCGAAGAACAGGAACACCGCGGTGACGTTGACGAAGAATAGGCGCAACACCCAGGGCCACGCCAAGGTCTTCATCACCTCCACATCTGGCAGCACCCAGTACCACCAGGCTATCGCCGAAAGTGCGAACAGCAGATTGAACGGCAGGAAGTAACCCGGCAGCCATTTCAGCAGCGCCAGCGGCTGCGGCGGCCAGACGAACAGCGGCGCCGTGCCGGCGGGCGCCTTGGGCACGAAATCTCCGCGCCTGTTGTATGAGCCCACAGCCAGGTCATCCATCTTTTTCGACTCCAGATCTCTCAATTGCGGCACGTGCCGCACTCGCATTCAACACTGTCTGCGCGCATGAGTGCCCAGGCAGTTGCTGCGCGCAGTGTAGTCACTCGACGCACATTATAGAAGACGCTTTCTAAGTGCTTTCCATGGTAGAACTGTTTTTCCTCTCCGCTAAGCTGCGCACCATGCATCGACCGACCGCTCACCTGACCGCAACTTCCGGCATCCGCCGGACTTCTGGCGCCCGCGTCGATCAGCAAAGACACTGAATTCTTGTTCCCGACTTCGCAGTAGGCTCGCGTCCCGCAGCCGGCCCAGGCGCAGGCCAGCGCGGACCAACAGCCACACCCGAAGTCCAGCTTTCCTTCGATCAAGAGCTCGCATCCAGAATGAACAACTCCCAAGTGCTGATCCAGGCCAATCACCTGGAGAAATCGTTTCCCGGCGTCAAGGCGCTGCAGGACGTGAGCTTTGAACTCCGCGCCGGGGAAGTGCATGCCTTGATGGGTGAAAACGGCGCCGGCAAATCCACGTTGATGAAGATCCTGTCAGGTGTCTACGAGAAAGACGGTGGCGAGATCCTGCTGGACGGCAAGCGGGTGGACATCGACGGTCCGGCCCATGCCAACCAGCTGGGCATCTGCATCATTCACCAGGAACTGCACCTGATGCCGCACCTCACGGCGGCCCAAAACGTCTACATCGGCCGTGAGCCGCGCAAGTACGGCGGCATGTGGATGGACGAGGAGCAGCTCAACCGAAATGCCGCCGAACTGTTCGAGCGCATCCACCTGGACATCGCGCCGACCACGCGCATCTCGTCGCTCACCGTGGCGCGTCAGCAGATGGTCGAGATTGCCAAGGCGCTGTCGCACAGTTCGCGCGTGCTCATCATGGACGAGCCGACCGCCGCGCTCAACGACGCCGAGATCGAGGAGCTGTTCACCATCGTGCGCAAGCTGCGCAGCGAAGGGGTGGGCGTGGTCTACATCTCGCACAAGATGGACGAGATCCAGCGCATTGCCGATCGCATCACCGTCATGCGCGACGGTGCCACCGTCGGCACGGTGCCGGCAGACACCCCCATGGCCGACGTGATCGCGATGATGGTGGGTCGACGCCTGGAGGCGAGCGAAAAGCTCATCCCCGACACCTCGGCCAACGACGTCCTGATGGCCGTCAAGCACCTCAACCGCGGCAAGCTGGTGCGCGACGTGAGCTTTTCGGTCCGCAAGGGCGAGATCCTGGGCTTCGCCGGCCTGATGGGTGCTGGCCGTACCGAGGTAATGCGTGCCATCTTCGGCGCCGATCGACTGGACTCGGGCGAAGTCTTCGTGCACGGCAAGCCGGTCACCATCCGTCAGCCCGCCGAAGCGGTGGCCGCAGGCATCGGCTACCTCTCGGAAGATCGCAAACATTTCGGCCTCGCCACCGGCATGAGCGTGGAGGCCAACGTGACCCTGCCCAGCCTGTCGCGCTACCTGAAGTGGCGCACCGTGCTCAACCGTTCGGCCAGTGAAGCGACAGCCAGCGAGATGGTTGACAAGCTCAAGGTCAAGACGCCCTCGATCCACCAACTGTCCAAGCTGCTTTCGGGTGGCAACCAGCAAAAGGTGGTGATTGCCAAATGGCTGGTACGCGACTGCGACATCCTGATCTTCGACGAACCCACGCGCGGCATCGACGTGGGCGCCAAGTCCGAGATCTACAAGCTGCTCAATGACCTGGCCGCGCAGGGTCGCGCCATCATCGTCATTTCGTCCGAACTGCCCGAGGTGCTGCTGCTGTCGCATCGCATCCTGGTGATGTGCGAAGGCCGCATCACCGGTGAGGTGGACGGCAAGCTCGCCACACAGGAAAACCTCATGGCCCTGGCCACGCAGCGCGAATCCATGGCTCTGGCAGCCTGAGCGCTTCCAGTTCCCCTCTTCATCGACGTAATCCCCATGACCCCACCTGCTGCCGTGATGACCCCGCCTGCTGGCGCCCCGCGCAAGGGCCGCGACCTGGGCCAGGCCAAGCAAAAGCTGCTGGCCTTTGCCAGCCTGA
>JBEEJN010000056.1:0-34029 GCA_041169165.1 Pseudomonadota bacterium | reverse complement strand
CCTTGCAGGCTTTTGACGATGTCGGCTTCACTGGCCTGGATTCGGGCGTCGCGCAACTGTGCCAGGGCAAACCCATTGCGCTCACCGCCGACGATCGCCCGCAAGATCCGCAGGCCGGTAGCGCCGGACCCGTCGGAAATCACATTGGCCAGCTGGATATTCATCTGCACCAGTGCCTTTTGCATGTGCTGCACATGTCGCGCCTGGCTGCGCAGCAACTCTCGCGTTAACCCTACGGTCCACCGGACGCTGCGCGATAAAGCCGCGCAGCGCCGGCGACATCCACCTTGGACATCATCAATACGCTTCGTCGAACATTCCCATCCGAAAAGCATTCGCCATGCATGAGCCCATCCACCCGCACTATCTCGTTATAACTGTCGGGTCTGCCGGCGATATGTATCCGTTCATGCGTATCGCGAAAGCGTTAAAGGCGCTCGGCCGGAAGGTCACGTTCATGACGCATACCTACCATGCGCGGCTTGTTCAGGACGCTGGACTTCCGTTTATCGGGCTCGGGACTGACGAAGAGTACTTGCGCATCCTCAGGGATCCGGATTTATGGGATCCCAAGAAAGCGTTCTCGGCCTTAATGGTCAATTACAGCGACTGGCTAAGGCAGATCGACGAAGCCATCCGATCCGTTTCCCCGCAAGCGCACTATGTGGCGATCGCCCATCCCTTCGCCGTGCCGGGGGCCGCCATCGCCCGGGAGCGCGGCCTCATCAAGTCGGTCATCGCCGCGTATCTCGCGCCATCGAATCTGCGAAGCTGCCATGATCCGCTGACCATCGGCCCGACAGCGGTGCCGCGCTGGGTGCCAATGAGCTGGCGGCGCGCTTTGTGGCGGTTCGTTGAGAAAGGCTGGATCGACCCGGTTGCGGTTTCCCAGATCAACGCCGTCCGGGTACCGCAAGGCTTGCCGAAGGTTCATTCTTTGCTCACTCATATCGCCGAAGCGCCGGACCTGTCGATCACTCTGTTTCCTTCCTGGTTTGCGCCTGTCGTGCCGGATTGGCCTCGCCCGTTGATCGCGGGCGACTTCCAGTTGTTTGAGGCAAGCACACCAGAGGGGTTCACGGAAGAGCTCGGCGCTTTTCTTGCGGCAGGCGATAAGCCATTGGTGTTCACTGCGGGCACAGCGAATCTCCATGCAGCCGATTTCTTTGGCTGCGCACTCGCCGCAATCAATCGGCTCGGGCACCGCGCCATCTTTCTGACAAGGGAGCGCAGTCAAGTTCCGGCGCACCTTCCTGAGGCCGTAATGTGGCAACCGTATGTGCCGCTGTCTGCACTCCTTCCTCGCGCCGCAGTGCTCGTTCATCATGGCGGCATCGGCACTACCGCCGAGGCGCTACGCTCCGGCACTCCCCAGCTGATTGCTCCCTTCGCCTGGGATCAATTCGACAATGGAGCTCGCATTGCGTCACTCGGCGTCGGTATGGTCACTCCTGCGAAGCGTCTGCGGCCACGCAAGCTGGCGCAAAGTCTTCAGGATCTTTGCTCCTCTGAAACTATTCGTGCTCAGTGTTCACTGCTTGCGTCGCGCTTCATACCAGCCCACGACCCAAGCGCCCTTTGCGGAGAAGTAGAGCGCCTTCTGCAGGCAGAACACAATGACGTCCAACTTTCCAATCCACCGGACCGTCAACCAGCAGCGCTGGCTGCCGTCCGGTGAGTTTTGACGTTGGGAATAAGAAATCCTTATACCCCTGCCCAGTTCGTTCAATCCATGCCGCAATGCCTTTCTCTCGTCAGCCTGGTTGTTCGCGACTACGACGAAGCCATTGCGTTTTATTGCGATGTCCTTGGCTTCGAGCTTGTGGAGGACACACGGCTTGAAGAAAACAAGCGCTGGGTGGTCGTGCGGCCCAGCGGCCCGGGGGCGGCTGGCTTGCTTTTAGCCAAGGCGGCGCAGCCTGAACAGACGGCCCGTATTGGCAATCAAACGGGCGGGCGCGTGTTTCTATTTCTCAACACCGACAATCTTGACCGAGACTACGGCCTGTACCGGGCCCGCGGCGTTGTATTTGTGCGAGAGCCAGCCGTGATGCCTTATGGCAAGGTCGCGGTGTTCAAGGATCTTTATGGCAATCTCTGGGATCTCATCGAGCCGTCGGATTCCAATAGGTCCGGCGATCGCTACATTGCGCCGCACCATCCGTAGATTGAAAGGCAGCCAGCCATGTCCACCGAAGAAAAGCTCAAAGGCCCAGCCTCGTATTTCCCGTCGATCGAGAAGAAATATGGTCACCCGATGGCTTATTGGCTGGATCTCGTCCGCAGCAAGGGCGACATGAAACACATGGAGATCGTGGCCTGGCTGAAATCGGAACACGCCATGGGGCATGGGCATGCCAATGCCGTCGTGGCTTATGTGCTGGCGGCCAGGGCCAAACAGGTCTGATCCATGCTGGCTGCACCGCGCATCAAGATCTGCTGTATTTCCAGCGTTGCCGAGGCCCAATTGGCGATCCGCCTGGGGGCGTCGGCGCTCGGCCTTGTGTCGCATATGCCGAGTGGCCCGGGGGTGATTGCGGACGAGTTGATCGCCGAGATTGCCCGTTCGGTGCCGCCGCCGGTGGCGACGTTTCTGCTCACCTCGCGGCGGGAGGCGGACGCCATTGCTGAGCAACATGCCCGGTGCCAGACCTCGACGCTGCAACTCGTTGATGCAGTCGATCCGGCTGAACTGCAAAGGCTCCGCCGCCGGCTTCCGGGCGTGAAGCTGGTGCAGGTCATCCACGTGATGGGCGAGGCATCCATCGACGCCGCGCTGGACGTGGCCGGGTGGGTGGACGCCCTGCTGCTGGATTCGGGCAACCCGACGCTGGCCGTGAAGGAACTGGGCGGCACCGGGCGGGTGCATGACTGGGAGATCAGCCGGACCATCCGGCAACGGGCCGCGTGTCCGGTCTTTCTGGCCGGCGGTCTGCGCGCCGGCAATGTGGGCGAGGCCATTCGCGCCGTGCAGCCTTTCGGTCTGGATGTGTGCTCCGGCGTGCGGCACCAGGGCCAGCTCGACGCGGACAAGCTGCGCGAGTTCATGCAGGCCGCCCTACACGCCGCGGACTGAGCGGCTGGCGCGACCTGACGTCACGCGTACCGACCGCGGCCGTGGTCGCTGCGCAGCGGCGCGGGCCGGAGCAGTTCAGAGCCGCTCGTACTCCATCACCTGATACAGCCCGGCAAAGCGGGTGTGACGGCTGAGCAGCCTGACCGGCGGCTGGGGCGGCATCCAGTGTTCGATGGCGTGGCCCCAGAGGTCGAGGGCATAGGGTTCGAGGGTGGCGAGCACGCCGCGCATGGGCCAGTGCAGGGGGTGCCAGGCGCTGGGGCGGTGGTAGTCGACCACCACCAGCCGGCCGCCGGGCTTGAGCACGCGCAGGGCCTGGGCCAGAGTGCCGCGGCGCACGTCTTCGGGTTGTTCGTGCAGCAGGAAGAACAGCAGCGCACGGTCCATGCTGGCGTCGGCCAGCGGCAGGGCCGAGCTGTCGCCCAGCAGCAGGTCGACGTTGTCGGCGCCGGGCTGGCCGGCCAGCTTGTGGCGCAGGTTGGCGAGCTGCTGGGGCAGCACGTCGACCACCGACAACTGGCCCTCGCCGGCCGGCACGCGCTTGAGGATTTCGGCCGTCAGGTCGCCGTAGACACAGGCGATCTGCAGGGTGCGGCCGGGCAGGCGTTCGCCCAGCAGGGCCAGGGCATCGTTGAGCAGGGCGCGGTAGTTGCCGAACAGGATGGCGTTGACCAGCCACTGGCGCTCGAAGGTCTGCAGCGCGCGCGGTGACACATACGCCCAGTTGTAGACCTCGGTGAGGTAGCCGGGCACGCCGGGCGCCGGGCAGGCTTGAGGCTGCGTTTGCGGTTGGGGGGTGATCACGGCCGCGGCGGTCGGGGCGACGACAGCGGGCTGGGCGCTGTGCTGGGCGGGCGACGTGGGCGCCAGCGGGGCGCCGCCGCCGGGCTGGGGCTCCTGCAGATGGCGTTGGGGGTGGCCGTCGGCGCTGGAGAGCAGTGAGTTCGCGTAGGCAGGCGCGGTCAAAGGCGGGCTCCTTGCTGGTGGGCTGTCTGTCAGGCTTGCCGGCGCACGCCCGGTCGGGTGGACGCGCCTGCCGCAAGCCTGCATGTAGAGGCGGTGCGAGATCCGGGGCCGGCGGACAGCGGGCGGGGGCACTGGGGCGGATGAGTGCTGGCGCGCGCCGTCGTCGGCGTCCGGATCGGACCGGGCACATGCTAACGGCCCGGCCCATGATGGAAGGAGTGTCGACGCAAGCCGTGCCGCTCAGGCGCCGGGCGCGGCGGCGGCTTGAGTCAGGTCAAGTTGCGCGCAGGCGGGCCATGTCGTCGGCTGTCCCGGCTCAGACCACGCGCCGACGCGCCGCCGGCCAGGCCGGGCCGAACTGCAGGCGCGGCGCCAGGGCGGCGCTCAGGCTGGCCTGGCCGGCCTCGTCGACCACCAGCACCTGGTCGACGCCCATGCGCTGCGCCAGCTCGGGCCAGCGCTGCGGGCCGGCCACCAGCAAGGCGGTGGCGGCGGCGTCGGCCAGCACGCCGTCGGCATGCACGACCGTGACGCTGAGCAGGCCGGCGGCCGGCGCCAGGGTCGATGGGTCGAGGATGTGGCCGGCCCGCCGTCCGCCGCGCAGCCGGCGCCAGCGCTCGTACTGGCCCGAGGTGACCACCGACTCGCGCGGGCCGGCGGCCAGCCGGGCCATCAGTGCGGCCGGCGCGCCGGCAGCTGGCGGCGCCGGTGACGCCAGCCCAGCTGCCAGTGCCGGGGCGCCGTTCTCGGCGGCAGCCACCCAGGGGTCGCGCAGGCCGATCTGCCAGGCGCCGCTCGGGCCCAGGCCGCGGCAGGCGACATGGCCGCCCAGGTTGACCAGGGCGTCGTTCACGCCATGACGGTGTGCCAGCAGCTCCAGCGCCAGATCGGCCGCCGCGCCCTTGCCCAGGCCGCCGAGGTCGATGTTCAGCGGGTGGACCGGCGCGAGCAGGCGACGGCCGCCCTGCCAGACCAGCGCCCGCTGCAGCCCGGCCGCGGCACCGGCGCGCCAGCGTTGCAAGGCCTGGGCATCAGGCGGTGGCAGCAGGTCGCCCGGCAGCCGGTCGGCATGGAAGCCCCAGGCGGCCACCACGCCGCCCAGGGCAGGGTTGAACAGCCCGCCGCTGACCTGCTCCAGCTCGGCGGCGCGCAGCAGCACGGCGTGCAGGGCGGGCGACACCTGGCGGCTGCTGTCGCCGCCCTGCCCCGGCCGGCCGGCTGATCCGGCGGCCGAGGCCGACGCCAGCCAGCGGTTCAGGCGGCCGAGCTCGCCGCCCTTCCAGGCATTCCAGTCGCGGTCGAGCTGGCGCCAGAGCTGATGGACATCCGCGTGTGCAGCGGCGACGGACGCCGTAGCCCCGACCGACTCACCGCGGCCGGTGTCCGGCGGCCGCAGCACCCGCTGGGTGAAGCTGCCGAACAAGCGCGCTGAGTCGTCGGCGATCGTCGGCGGCCAGCCGGCCCTGTGCGGGCCGCCGCTCGCAAGGCTCGCGCGCGGGTCCACGGCGGGTGCGGCCAGTGCTTCCTCGCCCGCAACGGCATGCACCGGCCAGCCCAGGCCAGCCGCCCACGACAGCCCGGCCAGCCGGAGCAAGGACCCGCGCCGGCATGGGTCAGCCGGCAGATCTGGCGCGGGCAAGAGCGCCGAAGACCGCCAGGCGCGCGCACTCACGGCCGCACGCCACCGGCAGCCGGCGGGGCCAGCCGCGCCACGCCGCCGTAGCTGCCCACCCACAGGCTGCCGTCGGGCGCGTCGGCCAGGGCGAAGACCGCGTCGCCGAAGAGGCCGTCGTGGGTGGTCAGCACCTCGTAGCCGCCGCCGGCCTTCGGCCGTGCCAGGCCCTGGTTGGTGCCGATCCAGAGCTGGCCGCTGCGGTCGATCTGCAGCATGAAGATGTGGTTGCCGGGCAGGCCGTCGGCCACGGTGTAGTGGCGCCAGGCCTGGCCGTCGAAGCGCGACAGTCCGCCGCCCCAGGTGCCGGCCCAGACGACGCCGGCGGCGTCGACCGCCAGCGACACGACGTAGTTGGGGTTGTAGGCCACGTCCACGTCGGTGAGGCCCATCTCCTGCTTCTGGCGTGCGTGGTGTTCCGAGGCCAGTCCGGGGTCGCTTCGGAACTGGATCTGGCCCTTCACCTTGTCGTAGTCGGCGCCCAGGCCGGCGGCATGGTTCCAGTTCTGCCAGGGGCCGGAGCGCCTGCCGCCGGCGGGGCGACGCGTCTCGTCCTCGCGGTACAGGCACACGCCGCCCTCGGTGGCCAGCCAGATGTCGCCGTGCTGGCCTTCCTCCAGGCCGTAGACCCAGTCGTTTGGCAGGCCCAGGCTGCCGCCCTTCGGGCCGTCGGTGCTGGCCACGGTGTGCAGCTCCCAGGCGCGCCGGTCGTCGATGGCGCCGCCGCGGATGCGGTTCACGCCTGACCAGGTGGCGATCCACAGGTCGCCGTTGCGCGCGGTGAGGCAGTCGTAGACGAAGGCGTCACCCAGGCCTTCGGGGATGTTGTAGGTCTTCCAGCGTTTCGTCTGCTCGTCCAGCAGCGCCAGCCCGCCGCCGTAGGTGCCCACGGCCAGCCGGCCGTTGATGCGCCCGACGTGGAAGATGCCGTTCGAGAGCAGCCCGCTGCGGTGGTCGTAGAGGGTGTAGTCGTCGGCCTGCAGGTCGTAGCGCACCAGCCCGCCCGAGGTGCCGACCCAGACAATGTCGCCGCCCTTGGGCCCGCGCTCGACCAGGATGCGCTTGACGTTCTTGCTGCCGACACGGAAATGGGTGAAACGGCGCGCCGGGGCGCTGGCTGCTGTGCCCGGGACGGCCGGGGCCGGCCCGGCGGCGGGCACCTGGGCCAGGGCGGCGGGGGCCAGCCAGCTGGTGGCCAGGGCGAAGATCTGGCGGCGGTTGAGGCTCTGGCGTGGAGAGGGCATGGCGGTGGCAGGCGGTCGTCGATCCAGGAGGGGGGGCGATGGGTGCAGCGGCGGGTGGGGCGTCTGCGGTGCGGGTGACGTCACCGGCTGGCGGCGCCGGCCGGCGCAAGGGCCGCGGCGCCGGCCGGCCCGCCCCACTTCAGCCGCGCCACGCCGCCGCGTGTGCCGGCCCACACGCTGCCGTCGGCCTGCACGGCCAGGGCGTAGACATGGTCGTCGGCCAGGCCCTGGGCGCGGCCGACCTTGTCCCAGCGCTGGCCGTCCCAGCGCGACACCCCGGCGTCGGTGCCGAACCAGAGGGCGCCGCTGGCGTCCTGGGTGATGGCGTAGACGATGTTGCCAGCCAGGCCATCGGCGCGGGTCAGGTTGCTCCAGGCCTTGCCGTCGAAGCGTGCGGCGCCGCCGCCCCAGGTGCCGGCCCAGATGGCACCGTCCTGCGCCACCAGCATGGCGAAGACGTAGTTGGGGTTGTAGGTGCCGCGCCCGGCGGTGCGCACCGACAGGTCGTGGCGCGAGCGGGTGCCCAGGCCGGTGTTGGGGCTGGCCGGCAGGCCGTCCAGGTTGGGCGCGCCCAGGCCGTCGGCATGGGTCCAGGACATCCAGGTCTTGCCGTCGTAGCGTGTCACGCCGCCTTCGGTGCCGAACCAGACCCGGTCCTGGGCGTCGATGGCGATGCCGTAGACCCATTCGTTGACCAGCTGCTTCACGTAGGTGGTGAACCTGCCGCTGCGCGCGTCGACCTGGTTGGCGCCGGCCCAGGTGCCGATCCACAGATTGCCGCTCTGCTTTTGCTCGGCAAAGGCGTAGACCCAGTAGTCGGCCAGGCCGTGCATGGGGAAGAAGGTCTTCCACTGCGCCGGCCTCTTGCCGTCGGCCGACGGTGATTCGTAGCGCGACACGCCGCCGGCGTTGGTGCCGAACCACTTGCGGCCCTGGCGGTCGATGCTGATGGCGAAGACGTATTCGTTGGCCAGGCCCTGCTCGCGGGTGAAGGTCTGGCGCACCGCGCCGCTGGCCAGGTCCACCTCGTGCACCCCCGCCGAGGTGCCCACCCACAGCGCGCCGCGCGCCGGCTCGATGGCCAGAGCGCGCACGTAGACGCTGGCGCCGACCTCGTAGACCTCGTCGACGCGCAGCGCCGCCGCACCGGCCGGCTGCGCCGGCGCGGTGGTGGCGCCGACGAGCAGCGCTGCAGCCAGCAGCGTGCCGACGAGCCGCCGGCGGCTGCGGTGCAGCACCGGGCCGTGCGGCATAGGGCCGTGCGGCACAGGGAAGCGCGGCCGATCGGGACGGGAGGAGGAAGGAGCTGCCATCATGGGGTTGGGGGGAGGGTCGGGACTATGCGCGATCGAAGCACCACCGTGGACGGCACCGCCAGCGCCGACCGCGGTCGACGGCAGTCAACCTCAACGCCAGCTCAGTACTGGCGCGCACGCAGGTGGGCGACGATGTCGAGCAGCTCGCGGTCGCGCAACTGGCCCTGGTAGGCCGGCATGGCGCCCTTGCCGGCGCGGATGACCGCCAGCAGCGCCAGATCAGGCTTGAGCAGGCTGGTCGGGCGGGCGAAATCGGTCGCACCCGGCATCAGCGGCTGGCCGTCCCCGCCGTGGCAGGCGGCGCAGTGCAGGCGGTAGAGCTCGGCGCCGCGCTGGATGTCGGCCGCCTGGCCGGGCTGCGGCAGCGCCGCCAGCGCCACCGCCAACATCCACAGCAGCGCCATGAACGGCCCGGTCGACCGCCTGCGCACCGGCGTCGGCAGCCGCCAGGCGGCGCGGCTGGCGACGCTGGCGGCGGCAGCGACGGCGGCAAAGGGCTCAGGCCGCCGCAGCGTCGCCATTGAATTCCTCGAGTTTGCGGTACAGGCTGGACAGGCCTATGCCCAGGCGCTGGGCGGCCAGGCGGCGGTCGCCGTCAGCGTCCTCGATGGCGCGCAGGATGAGGTGGACCTCGAACCGCCGCACCCGCTCGCGCAGGCTCAGGCCGACCTCGGCGCCGCCGTGCCCCGCCTGCGCGAGGCCGTCGCCGCCCCCGCCATTGCCGCTGATCGAGCCGCTGATCGAGCCACTATTGGCCGGCAGACTGCGGCGGGTCACCTCAGGCGGCAGGTCGGCGGGGCGGATGCAGCCGCCGTCGGCCAGGATGGCGGCGCGGTGCAGCACGTTTTCCAGCTGGCGCACATTGCCCGGCCAGGGGTAGCTGACCAGCATCTCCTCGGCCTCGGGCACAAGGGTGAGCGGGCACTCGCCCGCCACCGTCGCCGCGCGCTGGGCCAGCAGATGGCGCAGCAGGCCAGGCAGGTCGGCCCGCCGCTCGCGCAGCGCCGGCAGCGCGATCTCGAACACCGACAGGCGAAAGAACAGGTCTTCGCGAAATCGCCCCTCGGCCACCATGGCCGGCAGGTCGCGGTTGGTGGCGGCAATGATGCGCACGTCCACCGGGCGCGCCTGCTCCGAACCCAGGGCGCGCACCTCCTTGGCCTCCAGCACATGCAGCAGCTTGGTCTGCAGCGCCAGCGGCAGCTCGCCGATCTCGTCCAGAAAGATGCTGCCCTGGTCGGCCTGCACGAACAGGCCCTTGCGCGGCCGGTCGGCGCCGGTGAAGGCGCCCTTGGTGTGGCCGAACAGCTCGCTCTCGATCAGGGTGTCGGGCATGGCGGCGCAGTTCACCGCCACGAAGGGGCCGTCACGGCGGGCCGACAGCGCGTGGATGCGGCGTGCCGCCACGCCCTTGCCGGTGCCGCTTTCGCCGCTCAGCAGCACGGTGGAATCGGTCGGCGCCACACGGGTGACGAGCCGCTCGGTGGCCAGCATGGCCGGCGATCGGAAGCGGAACTCGTGCTGGCCTGCGCCCGCGGCGTGGCCGGCGGCCTGTGCCGCGCGCACCAGCCTGACGGCAGGCACGTCGTCGACGACCAGCACATTCAGATCGGGCATCGGCACATCCTTTTCAACGTCGGCGCAAAGCGAACAGGTCGCGGTGTGGAAAGCTTAACGGGTGACAAGACTTCTCGAACTTGAGACAGGACAAGCTCTGGCCTTTCCCCGCCGCACCGCGCCAGGCTCCTGCGGGTTTGCGAGCTGAGGATCTGCCCGCGGCCGGCGGCACGCTGGGCGGCGCGGGCCTGTTGTTTGCATGGTCACAGCACTTTCAAGGAGTTGCCACATGTCGTCGCCGTCTGCCGTCCGGGCCGCCCGATCCGCCACGCGTGTTGCGGCTGTGCTGGCCACCCTGATCGCCCTGAACTTCGGCCTGGCCGGCCCGGCCCGCGCCGACGCCCTGCAGGACGGCCTGGCCGCCGTCAACCGCAAGGATTACCCCGAGGCCCTGCGCCTGCTCGACCCCCTGGCCAAGGCCGGCAACGCCCAGGCCCAGCTGCAACTCGGCCTGCTGCACTACCACGGCCACGGCGTGCGCGAGAGCGACACCCAGGCGCGCGCCTGGTTCGAAAAGGCCGCGCGCCAGGGCTCGGCGCCGGCCCAGTTCCAGCTCGGCAACATGTACGCCTACGGTCTGGCCGAGCTGCCCGAGGGTGCGGACGTCTACCGCGTGGCGGCGCAGTGGTATTTCGAAGCCGCCCGCCAGGGCCTGGCAGAAGCCCAGTACAGCCTGGCCATCCTTTTCGTCACCGGCAGCGGCGTGCAGCAAAGCCAGGACGAGGCGCAGAAATGGATGAAACGCGCCGCCGCCCAGGGGCATGCGGATGCGAAGGCGTATCTGGAGGGGGGCGGTAGTTCTGCGGCAGCCAAGCCCTGAGCGTCCACCAGGCGGCTGGACGTACCGTGCCAGCCTTGGGAACGACGCCCGGCAATTTCCCGGAAGCCGGAACTGCAGCGCTCAATTTGGCAGATTGAGTCCCCCTGACGTCAGGGTCTGCCGTTTGATCAGTTGAGGTACCCCGTACTTGGCGCGGAGTGGCCCCACTGACTGCGCCCGCCCTCGCTACACCGCCCCCTTGTGCGGCGCCAGCGACAGGAAAGGCACACCGAAGAAGGTCAGAAAGGCCAGCACGAACACGCCGATCAGCAGCAGGGCGTGGCGGTGCGGGGTGAGCTTGACGGTGACACGGGTGTGCAGGGTGAAGGCCAGGGCGAGCCAGCTGAGGAAGGCCCAGCTTTCGAGTGGGTCCCAGGCCCAGTAGCGGCCCCAGGCGTCCTGGGCCCAACAGGCGCCGACGATGAGCATGAGGCTGTCGAAGATGAAGGCGGCGGCGGCGCAGCGGTGAGCGAGTTCGTCCAGGCGGGTGTCGCTGCCCATCGGTTCGGGGCCGAGGTGACGCGCGGCCCAGGCGCTGCGGCGCAGCAGCGGCACGGCGGCCAGGGCGACGGCCGCCAGCAGCAGGCCCAGATAGGCCTTGCCGACGACGGCGTGCACGTACAGCAGCGGCGTGGCGTAGGTGGGCGGCAGGTGGCCGGCGCCGGGGTGGGCGATGAAAGCCCAGGCGGCCAGGGTGGACAGCACCGGGGTGGCGGCCAGCCAGGCGCCGCGGTGCAGTTCGGGCAGGGCCAGGCGCAGCAGGGCGAGCACCAGGGTGAGGCTCCAGAGGTTGCTGCTGATGACTTCGTACAGCGTGGTGAAGGGGCCGTGGCCGAGTTGCTGCCAGCGCAGGCCGAGGGCGCCGGTGTGCAGGGCCAGGCCGAGCCAGAGCAGGGCGGCGTCGACACGGCCGGTCGGCCGCTGCGTCAGCAGCCGCACGATGCCGGCCGCCAGCGCCAGCGCGTAGGCAGCCACGGCGGCGGTGAGCAGGGTGGATTCGGTGAACAGCGTCATGACGCAGCGGCCCCCGGGCCGGTGGCAGGCGGCCGGGCCGGTCGGTCGACGAACTTGCGCAGGTAGTGCCAGGCCAGCGCCCAGACGGCCAGCAGCGCGCAGGCCAGCAGCCAGGGCAGCGTGGGGTCGTAGCTGATGCGGTAGCCCATCCAGGTGCGCAGGCCTTCGTAGGTCAGGCGGCCGCCGGGCAGGGTCATGCCCTGGCCGGGCGCGAGTTCGGCGCGTTGTTCGCCCAGCCACACCACCAGCTTGTGCTCGCCGGGTAGGCGAAAGCTGGCCGCCTGTTCGCTGTCGATGAGGGTTTCGTCGAAGTCCAGCTTGACCCAGACCCGCCGGCCGTCGGGCAGCGGCCATTCGAGCGACTGGCGCAGTTCGTTGGCCGGATAGCTGGGCAGGTGCACGGCGCCGAAGGTCTTGACCGGCCGCGCCGGGCGTCGGCGCGCCCGCGCGGCGCTGGGCGCGGCAGTTGCTGTCGGTGCCGCGGCCGGCCCCGACGCCGCATCGGGCAGCCAGCTCAGCACCGGCGCGAAGCCCTTGTTGGGGCTGGTGTAGATGCGGTAGCCGTCCAGCACCAGCGGGCGGTGGTCGCCGATCACCTCACGGTGGGTGCCGCCCTGGGCGTCGACCCAGCTGACCTGGTTGCGCGTGGCGCCGCGTTTGCGCCCCGGCGCGTAGTCGATCTCGAAACCTTCGTGGCGAAAGGCCAGGCGTTCGAGCGCACCGCGGTGCCAGCTTCCGGCCTGGCCGTCGATGAGCTGGCCTTCGTAGACCACGCCCTGGGCCAGCTCGAAGCGGCCGTCCAGTGCGGTGAGTCGGCCGACGCCGACCAGCAGCACCAGCAGCAGCAGGGCGACGTGGAAGACGAGCAGCGGCAGCCGGCGCGTGAGCGTGGGCAGGTGCAGCAGCCCCAGCAGCAGGTTGAGCGCCAGCAGCGCCATCACCAGCGCCAGGGCCGGGCGGCTGACGCCGTGGCTCGCACCACCGCTGCCCGCGCCGCCCAGCGGCAGGATGCCCGCCAGCACCACCGCGCCGAGCAGCGCCAGCAGCACCAGGGTCGTGGCCAGCGTGCCGAAGTGGGCCACGCGGATGCGCGCGGCGCGGCGCAGCAGCGTCGTCACCACGGCCCGCCCGGTCCGGCGCGCGAGTGCGTCATCAGGGCGGATTGCTGCAGACGTCCTTCATCCAGTCCTTGCCGGCCAGGGTGCTGTTGCCGTTGGCGCCGAAGGTGGCGGTGGAGTTGTTCGATCCGCAATTGGTGTCCTGCCAGTTGCCGCTGGTGGCAAAGGTGCGCACCTTCACCTTGGCGTTCAGGTAATAGGGCTCCTGGTTGTACGCCTGGTTGGTGGCGTTGACGCGGAACTCCTCGTTGCCGGCGCGCCCCGCTTCCGCGCCGATATCGTTCAGGTTCACCAGCAAGGCCTTGTTCTTCCAGCCATGCGGCACGGCGACGTGACACCAGTTGCACCGTATGCGGCCGATCTTGTCGTTATGGAAGATGTGGAGGTTAGCCGACACCGGGCCGCCAAAGCCGGTGGCGCCACCCGCCCCCCCGGCATTGGTGTAGGTGCCGGGGTTGTGGCACTTGAAGCACAGGCCGTTGGCGTCGGTGGTGCCGCCGCTGCCCACATTGACATTCCAGCCGCCCTTGAGCAGGAAGTTGTTGGCCGAGCCGTGCGGGCCCCAGGGCGTGCCGTCCTCGCCGCCGGCCGGCACCACGGTGGTGGCGGCGGTGCTGGCGCCGTGGCAGTCGCTGCAGTACATGGTCTGCGCGCCGATGGCGTTGCCCCAGGGCGCGCGGAAGGAGGCCGCGCTGGGCGCGCTGCGCCCGGTCACGTCCATCACCGGGTGCCAGCCGCGGTGGTTGTTGGTGAGGTAGTTCGAGCCCGCGCCCGAATTGGGTTTCGTACCCTCGCCACGGTGGCTCACCGGCGCCTGGAACTCGCGCGCCTGGTTTGTGTAGACCGTCAGGTTGTTGCTGCCGGCCGCTGTGCCGCCCAGGCGGCCCAGCGCCGGGCGGTTGCCGCCGGGGTAGACGTTGTTGTCCAGGTAGCCGTAGTCGGAATGGCACTTGAGGCAGACCTGGTACTCGCGCGTCACATAGCTGGCGCTGACCGCCGTGTCGGTGCTGGCACCGGGGTCGCCGCGCTTGACCTCGTAGGCTGTCGGCAGGGCCATGAAGGCGGTCGAGGCGTACAGCGGCTCGACCCCCCAGCCGCCGCGCAGCACGCCCGAGGCGATGTTGCTGTGGGTGTAGCCGGTGGTCTCGTCGTGGCGGTGGGTGCCAGCCGGGTCGGGCGTGCCGGCAAGGCCCAGGGCGCCGCCGGCAAAGCTGCGGAACTTCACCACCCGGTGCGGGTTGTGGCAATCGGTGCATTCGGCGTGGCGCTCGGCCAGCTTGTCGCGCGGCTCCAGCAGGTCGGCGCCGCAGTGGCTGGCCGCGCCGGTGCAGTCGGTGCTGGCGTCGACAAAGCTGGCGCTGATGTCGTGCACCTCGGTGCCCACATTGCCCTGTTCGGCGGTGGTGATGGGCATGCGCACCGTCTGGTCGAACTCGGTCTCGATGTCGGGCACCTGGGTGGCGCCGCTCAGGGCCGATTTGGCGCTGCTGGTGTGGCACTGGTAGCAGGTCTGCTCCAGCGCCGGATTGCCGCCCTGGCGCGCCGTCAGCGGGTTGCCGGCGGGCAGCGGGGCGTCGGTGCCTTCGCGCGTCAGGCGCCGGGCGCCCTGCACGGTGTGGGTGTCGTGGCAGTTCAGGCAGCCGGCCTTCCACACCGGCAGGCCCAGGGGGAACTGGCGCAGCGTGGCCGCGCCGTCCTTGTAGACCTCGTCGGCCACCTCGGGGCGGGCGTGGGCCGAATACGCCCAGATGCCCTGGCCGAGGTTCTTGTCGTGGCAGTTCAGGCAGATGATGTCGGTGGCCGGCGTGTGCAGGGCGCTCGGCGCGGCTTCCTGGAAGCGCTGGGCGCGCAGGAACTTCTGGTTGCCCTTGCTGGCGTCGAGCTCGCGCAGGTGCGGGTCGTGGCAGGTGGCGCACTGCACCTGGCCGGTGCCGGCGCTGCCGGTGGGCTCCAGCGGCAGCAGGGGCTTGAAGCCGGGCGCCCGCACGCCCAGCACCGTGCCGCTGCCGGCAGGGTAACGCTGCTGGGCGTCGGGCAGGCGCAGTTCGCCGTCGCGGCTGGCCAGTGCCTCGGTGTAGCTCAGCGAGATCGGGTGGTCGTTGCTCAGGTCCTGGCCGAGCAGGCGGGTAAAGCCGCTGGTCGCGCCCTGGCCAACCGGCATGGTGCCGCCCGCGCCGGTGCCATCCATGGCGATGCTGACGTTGCCCGCGCCGCCCAGCACGTTGACGCTGCCGATGGCCAGGGTGCCGTCGTGGCAGGACAGGCACAGCTTGGAGCTGCCGCCCGGCTGGCCGGAAAAACCGTCGGCGATGACCGCGGCGTCGAGCGACGACGAGCTGTAGGGTGTGTAGCTGCTGCCGGCCGGCACGCGCCGGTTCCACAGCGGCGCGCGCAGCGGCGTGCCACCCTGGTCGGCCTGGCTGGCGCCGTGCGGCGTGTGGCAGAACACGCAGACCTGGTCGGTGCCGCCCACCGCGCTGGCCAGCGTGCTGCCCGGGCCGTTGACCGACAGGTTGTGCACGGTGGAACGCACGTCGGCCACCCGCTGGGCAGCGCTGGGCAGGTTGAGCAGCAGGGCGACCGCTGCGAACAGGCGCAGCAGGTGGCCAGGACGCAGCCGCTTCATCCCCCGGCTCCCGAAGTGCGCACGGCGGCAGGCCCGCCCTGCGCCGCCGGCACCTCGGCCGCCTCCGGCGGACCGACATAACGCAGCCTGACCACGCGGCCCTTGAACTGGTCGGCAACCCAGACCTGGCCATCGGCGTCGGCCCACACGCCGGCGGGCAGGAAGAAGCGCGCGGCAGCACCGGGCGCGGCGACGGCGGCCGGGCCGGCGCGATCCGCGCCGACGCCGGCGCCAGCCGGGTCAGCATGCGCAGCGGCAGCGGCAGCGGCAGTAGCAGTGGCAGCAGGCAGTTGCCAACGGTCCGCCACCAGCCCGGCCGCACCGACGCCCGCGCCCACCGGCAGCAGGAAATCGCCGTGGGCGTCGTAGACCAGCAGGCTGTCGTAATACGACTCGACCACATAGACCCGCCCGGCGCCGTCCACCGCCACGCCCTTGGGCCGCACCAGGTCGCCCAGTTGCAGGCCGGCGCGACCGATGCTGCGCGCCTGCACCGCGGCGGGCTCGAGCGCAGCGGTGCCGTCCAGCCCGCCTCCGCTCAAGACCTGCACCCGCTGGTTGAAGGTGTCGGTGACGTACAGCGCACCACGCGCCCAGGCCAGATGGGTGGGAAAGTTGAAGCGACCCGGCGCTTCGCCGCGCCCGCCCAGGGTGGCGAGCAGTGCACCGCTGCGCGGGTCGTAGACCTTGATGTCATGCGCTTGGGTGTCGGCCACGAAGAGCCGCCCGGTGGTGGCGTCGCGCGCCAGGCCGGTGGGGCGCTGCAGCTGGCCGCGGCCGATCTCGGCCTGCGGCTCGCCCTGCCGGTCCAGCCGCAGCACCACGCCGAGCTGGGCATCGGCGACGAACAGGCCGCCGTCGGCCGCCAGCGCCAGCCCGCCGGGGGAATGCAGGCGCAGCAGGCCACCGGCGCGGTCCCAGACCTGCAACCGGCCAGCCGCCTGGTCAAACACGAAGACCGCCTGGCGGCCGGTGTCGCTGACGTACAGGCGCTGTCCGGCGGGATCGTGCAGCACGGCAGCGGGGCGCTGCAGCAGCTCCGGCCGGTCGTTGTCGTCCAGCCCGACCAGCCAGCGGCCGAAGGCGCGCCAGCGGCTGGCGGAAGCGGCGGCGCTGAAATTGCGCTCGCCGCTCAGGCTGCCGGCATAGACAAATCGGGCCGGCTCGGGCGGCGCCGGCCAGACCAGGGCTAGCCCGGCCGGCAGCTCGTCGGTCGAATATCGCAGCGTCGCCGGGGCGTCGGCGGACGAGCTTGCACAGCCACCCAGCGTGCCCAGCATGCCCAATGCGCCCAGTGCAAGCCACCGCACCGCCGCGCCCGCGACCCGGCCGGCAAGCGCCGACCGGGGTGCCGCCGGCCGGCGCCAGGGCAGACCGGCGCTCACCATCGCCCCGGCCCCGAGGTCTGGGCGCCGCCGACGATGCCCGGCAGCGTGCCGGGGATGCCCGAGTGGCACAGGTCGCAGCGCTCCGGCCCCCAGGCGATCTGGTTGTTGTGGCACATGCCGCAGAACTTGCCGTCGATGATGTCGTTCATCAGCACCTGGTTGGCGCCGGCGCGCATCTTGAAGCCCAGCTCGTAGTGGCAGACCTTGCAGCGAAAGCGGATGCGGTGGAACCAGTGCGGAAACACCACCGGACGCATGCCCTCGTAGTCCGACCGCTGGTTGAGGATGACGTCGGCATAGGCCGCCGGCGCCGGCGCAGGGGCGACCCAGCCGCCGCCGAGTGCAACGACCAGGGCGCCGAGCAGCACGCCGCGCCGGCCCGGCCGCCGCCCGCTCATGGCGGGCTCCCGGCGGTGGGCGCCGAAGCGGCCGCTGCGGCGCGCGAGGCCGCCGCCGCAGCGGCCTCGATGGCGCGCAGGGTGGTGTTGGACACGCTGTGGCAGCGGTTGCATTCGGTGAGGGGGAAGGACACGGCGCCGTGGCACAGACCGCATTGTTCGCCGTTCAGGATGGCCACCATGCTCAGCCGATTGGCGCCCAGCTGGGCCTTGAAGGGCACGGGATGGCAGTTGCTGCAGTCCAGCCACAGGGTGTGCTGGCGGTGCGGAAACTTGACTGCCGGCATGGAGCCGTTGCGCGCCACGATGAGATCCTGGTCGCGCAGGCGCACCGGCGTGCCGGGCAGGATGCTGGCGCGCGGCGTGATAGCGCCCTGCTCCAGCGCCTGCACCCAGCGCACCTGGTTGCCGGTGCTGTCGGGCGGCAGGCCGGCCAGGGCTTCGCCGGGTTCCTGCAACAGGGTCACCGCCGGGCCGCGCGGGTCGTGCACGCCGTCCTCGATCAGCGGCACCCAGCGCGGCGCATAGGCCAGCGGCTGCGGCACCAGTCCCGGCGCGGGAATGTGGTTGGCATTGGGCAGGGTGGGCACCACCACCGGCTGCGCCGCGGCGCCCGGGCTGGAGGCCGCGGCCGTCACCGGGTCGGCCGCGCGGCCCGTGCCCGGCCACAGCGCCAGGAGCGGCGGCAGCAGCCACATCAGCAAGAGCGCGCCGGCCAGCAGCGCACCGCCGCCACGATGGGCGGGGCTGACTGGGCTGACTGGGCTCACCAGGCTCACCGGGCTCACCGGGCTCACCGGGCTGACGGAGCCGTCGGCGCCGCAGCGGGCGGCCGCGCGTTCGACCATGGTGGACCTAGCCGGGGATGTAGACGCCGCCGGCGCGGATGGCACGCACCAGCTCGCGGGTCGCGTCTTCGAGCAGCTTGACCGCGGCAGCATGGTCGCCGGCGGCCGCCCTGGCCTCGGCCTGGCTGCGCAGCCCGGCGGCCTGGTCGACCCGGCTCTGCATGGCCGGCGGCATGGCGCCGCTGGCGTCCTTGCGGTCGGCCAGCAGCACCTTGATGAGCATGGCGTGGGTCTCGTTGCGGTCCAACTCGTAGTCGTATTCCTCGCGCGGGCTGGCGAAGTTGAGCGAGCGCACCAGGGTGTCGCCGCGCCGCAGGGCCTCGATCGAGACGCGGGCGGTGAGGTAGGCACGTTCCAGCACCGGGCGGGCCGCGTCCAGCTGGCCGCGCGCCGCCAGGGCCTGGGCCTCGGCGAGCTGGCGTTCGATGGCGCGGGTGGCGTCGGCCGCCTCCTGTGCGGCGCGGGCCTGGGCGCTGCCGGTCGGCGCGCTGGCTGACTTTTCGCTGGTGATGCGCTGCTGGGCGCCGAGCAGGGCCCGGGTGCTCTCCAGCCGGGCGTCGAAGTCGCGCCGAGACTTCTCGGCCTGCATCTGTTCGGGCTTGGCCAGGCGCGCACCGGCCATCACCTCGCGTGCGGCCTGGTCGAGCAGGCGCGAGCTGCCGGCCAGGTCGCCCGCCGCCAGCGCAGCCGCGGCCTCGCGGTGCATGAGGCGGGCGTTGTCGCGTCGCTGGCGGGCCTCGGCCACGCCGCTGGCGTCGATCTGCCGGGCGGCCGAGGACGACTCGATGAGTGTGCCGACCGACTGCAGCCGCCGTTCGAGCTGTGCCGGGTCGGGCGCCGAGGCGGGCGCCGGCGCGGCACTCTGTGAGGCGCTCTTCAAGGCGCTCTCGGGGGCGGATGTTGCGGGTGTCTGCGCGCCCAGCCACGGCGCAAACAGCAGGCCGGCACACAGCAGCCCGGTCGCGCAACGGCTGCCGGCGTGGCGGATGCGGGGCGTCGAAGTCATGGCGGATCTCCGGTGGCAAGGGGGGCGACCAGGCCGGCCGCCTGCAGGGCGCGCTGCACGTACAGCGTGGCGTTGCGCACCAGCACCAGGGCCTGGGCGGTCTCGCCGGCCTGCTGTTGCTGCAGCGCCTGGGCGCGCAGGGTGGCGGCGGTCTCGCTGTAGCGCTCGATCAACGCCACCGCTTCGGCGCGGGGTTTGAGGTCGGCCAGGGCCAGCGGCACCAGATCGGCCAGGCTGCGCTGGCGCGCCAGTTCCTGCTCCAGCGCCTCGGCCGGGCTGGACGGGCGCAGGCTGTAGTCCAGCGTGGTGTTGGCCTGCAGCAGGCTGTTCATGCCTTCCAGCACATGGCGCTCGGCCTGGGTCAGCAGCGCACTCGCCTCGTCGTAGCGGCGCTCGTCGGCGAGCTGGGCGGCACGCGCCATCAGGCCCTGGGTGACGGTGTGGCGTTCGCTGTCGCGCACGGCGGCGTCGCCCGCACTGGCGCCCTGGCTGGCGACGCGTTCGCGCCAGGCTTGGTGCAGCCGCTCCAGGCTGGCGCGTAATTGCTCGTGGCGCTGGCGGGCGGCGGCCAGCCGGCTCGGTGCATCCGGCGCCAGTCGGCGCGCCTGGCCGATGTGGCGCAGCGCGTCGTCGGCCGAGCGGCGCGCCGCCGCCAGGTCGGCGCGGCCCAGGGCGTCCTGGGCCGCCGCCAGGTGCACCCGCGCTTCCTCGTAATGGGTCTGCGCCTGGGTGTTGCCGCTGGCCTGGATGCGCTGCACGCTGGCGCTGTCGCTGACCATGCGTTCGGCGAGCTGCAGCTTCTGGTCGATCTGGCGCCGCGCGGCGCCGTCGTCGTCCGGGCGGACCGGGGCGGGCGCGCCAGGAGCGCTGGTCGCCGTGCCGGCGGCCGGCGGCGCCGCGACCTGCGCATCGGCCGACGACAGCAGCAGCGCGGCCAGCAGGCCCAGGCCGACCCGCGCCGTCGCCGGGGACTCAGGGCTTGGCGGCAGCATCGTTGACCGGCGTGGCCTTCTTGCGCGAGTGGCACAGCCGGCATTCGCTGACCGGGAAAGCCACCTTGCCGTGGCACACACCGCATTTCTGGCCCAGCAGGATGCTGGCCATGCTGATCTGGTTGGCGCCTTTTTGCGGAATGAAGATCGCCGGGTGGCAGTTGGAGCAGTCCAGCCACTCGGTGTGCTGCTTGTGCGGGTAGACCACGTCGGGCATGGAGCCCTTGACCTCGCGCACGATGTTGAGGTCCATCACCACCGCCGCGGCGTTCGGGTCCAGACGGTCCCAGCGCGGGTTGATGGCCTTGCTGTCGAGCGACTTGACCCAGTCCACATGGTTGCCGGCCGGGCTCTTGCTGAGTTCGGCAAAGGCGACCTGGGGCGCTTGCAGCAGCAGGGTGCCATCGTTGGCGGGGTCGTGGATGCCCGATTCCACCGCCGGGCGGTTGAAGCGTGCGATGGGTTTGAGCAGCCGGTTGAAGGCGTTCACCTCCGGCCTGCTGCCCGGGCGCGGCGCGGCGGCGCGCGCGGCGGCCTGGGCGGCGGCCGACAGCGGCGCGGGTTCGGCGGCCGGTACATCGGTCGCGATCGCACCGACACGCGGCGCGGCGGCGGCGGGTGCTGCTGCGGGTGCTGGTGCGGGTGCTGGTGCTGGTGCTGGTGAAGTTGCGGGCGCGGCGGTTGGCGCCGCCGCAGAGGGCGTCGTTGCCGCCCCGGCGGGCGCGGCCGGCTTGGCGCCCGCAGCGGTCGATGCGGCGGGCTTGGCGGCAGCGGCCGGCTTGTTCAGGCCGGCCGAGGCGAGCATGTATTCGACCACCGAGCGGATCTGCGCATCGCTCAGGTCGGCGCGCCCGCCCTTGGGCGGCATGCCCTTGGCGGTGCCGGCGATGGCGCTCTTGACCAGCGCGTCCAGGCCACGGGCGGCGCGCGGGCTCCATTGCGCGGCGTCGCCGAACTTGGGTGCACCCAGCACACCGGTGCCGTGGCAGGCCGAGCAGCCGCTGTCGTAGAGGGTCTTGCCCGGGTTGGCCTGGGCCTGGGCGCCGGCCGGCAGCAGCAGGGCGGCCAGGCCGCAGGCCAGCAGCAGGCCCAGGCCGATGCGGATGAACCAGCGTGCGGCGCGTTCGAGTTCGGCGGCGTCGAAGTCGGGGCGCCGGGCGGTGTGACGGGCGGGTGAGGTCATCGTCGTCATGGCCAGGCTCCTATTTCCGGGCCGGGGCGGTGGCCGCGGCGGTGGGCGCAGGCGCCAGCTTCTGCAGCGTGCTTTCGTGCACCTGGGTCAGCGTGCCGGGCTTGGCCGAGTGGCACAGATTGCAGTTCTCGGCCGACCAGGCGACCTCACCGTTGTGGCAGGCACCGCAGAACTGGCCGTCGATGATCTTGAGCATGTTGATCTGGTTGCCGCCGGCCTTGAACTGGAAGCCCAGGTCGGCGTGGCAGACCTTGCAGCGGAAGCGCACCCGGTGAAACCAGTGCGGAAAGACGACCGGGCGCATGCCGGCGGCGTCGGAGTAGTTGTTGATGACGATGTCGCCGTATTCGGCCTGCGCCGGCGCACTGGCCAGCAGGCCGCCCAGGCCGATGAGCAGGGCCAGGGCGGGGGCCAGCAGCAGGCTGGCCAGGCCGCGCACGGTGCGCAGCAGGCCACGCCGCGGGGTGGGTGAAGTGGTCACGGGCAGGGCTCCTGGTCGGTGGGGGCGGGCAGGCAAGGTCGGGCGGGGTCGGGCGGGGGCGGACGGCGCCACTCAGTAGCGCCGCTGCAAGCGGGCTTGCAGGGCGGTGACGTCACGGCCGTCGACGCGTGCGTGGCGCAGCGCCAGGCGGGCGTCGAGGCGGCCGATGCTGTAGTCCAGGCGGTTCTCGATCGACTGGCTGACGCGCTCGCGCTGGGCGTTGACGTCGCCCAGGCTGCGCCGTTCGAGCTGCTCGGTGTGCAGGCCCAGCAGGGCTGAATAACGCAGCCGCGCCACGTCCATGAAGCGCTGGTTCTCGTAGCTCAGCGTGCCGTTGCCGTAGCGCTGCCAGCTCACGCTGGCGCTGCGCGATTCGCCGGTGAAGGCGTCGAGCTGGCTGACGTCGGTGCGGCTGGCCTGCAGGGTGAGGTCGCCGTTCCAGCTGGCGTGGCGGGCGAGTTGCTGGCGCTGGCTGAACTGCAGGTTGACAAGCTGGAAGCGCGAGGCCTGCGGCGCCCAGGCGCGCGCATCACTCAGGCTCAGGGCGGCATAGGACTGCAGCGCACCCATGGCCGACGCCGGGCTGGACTGCCAGTAGACCGAGGCGCCATGGGCCAGCGCGCGGGCGTCATCGGCACTGGGTGAGGCGCGCAGCGCGCCCAGGCCCTGGGTCAGCGTCCAGGCCAGGCTGCCGCGCCCGCCGTCCAGCGGCAGGCTGCGCGACACGCCGTGTTCAAGCTGCAGGCCCAGGGTGCGGCGCATGCCGGGCTGCTGGTCGGCGCTGTCGGCGCCGCTCGGCGTCGCGTTGCCGGGGTTGCTGCTGCTGGCGGCGGCGGCCAAGCCGGCCTCGGTGTCGCGCTGGCGCACGTCGCCGGCGGTGGCACTCAGGGTGGCGGTGCGGCGGTAGCGCCAGTCGTCGGCCAGCAGTTGCGGCGCCGGCAACCAGCTCAGCGCCAGGTTGGCGTTGCGGGTGAGGCGTCCGGCGGCGTTGTCGGGCTGCACCAGGCCACCGGCCAGCGCGCCGGCCAGCCGCCATTCGCGCCCCAGCTCCTGGCTGGCGCCGACGGTGCCGAACAGGCTGCGCACATGGTGTTCGACGGCCGGCAGCGGCTGGCCGTTGGCGTCACTGCCGGCCGCGCTGGCCAGGCCCGAGTCGGCCCAGCGCAGGGTGGCGCTGAGCACCAGCGGCGAGGCGGGCTGGAACAGGCTGTCGGCGCCGGGCCGCCAGGTTGCATAAGTGGCGAGCTGGCGCAGCTCGCTGGTCTGTTCGGCATCGACGCGGTCCAGCCCCAGGCGTTCGCCCAGACGTGTCAGGGCAAAACTGCCGGCCTGACCGCTGCGGCCGCTGCCGCCCTGGCGATGACCGAGTTCGAGCGTGTTCCAGCTCGCCAGGGTGTCGACACTCAGGCCGGCATCGCGCCGCCAGCCGTGGCGCAGGCCCAGCGTGCCCAGGGTGGTGGCGAGGTCGCTGGCGGCGATGGTCGTGCCGGCGCCGGCCGCGAGGGTGGCGGTGGGCGCGGCGTCATCGCGCTGGTTGCGGGTGAGCGCGGCGTTGAACTCCAGGCTGTGCGGGCCGTCCTGGCGGAAGCTGCTGAGCTGGGCCAGGTTGACGCTGTCGACGCCGGCAGCGCTGCTCAGCCGGCTGTGCTCGATGTTGAGCTGCAGGTTCTGGTTGCCGTAGGCCGGCCGCCAGGACTGGGTCAGGCCCAGCCGCTGGCTGCGGAAGTCGGTGCCGAGGTTGTCGCCGCTGACGCGGCTGTCGCTCAGGTCGGCACGCAGCTCGAAGGGGAAGCGGCTGGCCGGAAAGACCGCCAGCGCGAAGCGGCCGGTGACCGAGCCGGTGCCAGAACGGGTGTCCGGCTGCTCCGGCGCGCTGCGGCGGTCGCGTTCGGCCAGCAGACCCAGGCCGGCGCGCACCTGGGCGAACCAGGGTTGCCAGAGGTGGCTGGACAGGTCGATGTCGTTGTAGACCAGGGCCTGGCTGCTGCGGCTGCCATCGCTCAGGCGCAGCGTGCGCAGGTCGAAGGCCAGCGTGCCGCCGCTGCGCACCGGCGCCAGCGTCCAGCGCAGGCCATCGGCACTGCCGGTGGTTGGTGTGGCGTCGGCCGGTGCCACCTCGACCGGGGTCGCGGTGCCGGGCTGATAGGCCGCGCCCTGGGCGAGCAGCGGCAGCAGCGGCAGCAGGGTGAGGGCGCCGGTCGGCACCAGGCGGACCGGCGCTGGCCGCCAGACGCGGCGCGGGCTCATGGCCGTCCCCCGGCCTGCACCGGCTCGACCAGCGCGTCGAACCCGGGCGCGACCGCCTGCCCGACCGGGCGCGCCGGACCGCGGTGCAGCGGCGACGCCCACGGCATGTCGACCGGGCGGGCGGGCCTGATGAAATCCGGCACCGTGCACCGCCCCGACGCGCCGTTGCGGCTCAGCCGGCCGAGGCGTCGCCCGGGCCACGCTGCGCGGCGCCATAGTGACTCTCGTCGATACGGATGGCCGCACCGGCGCGCAGCCGCTCGATCAGGGCCTGCCAGCGGGCCTGGGCGGTGTCGCGTTGCCAGAGCTCGGTGCAACGCGCCTGCACGTCCTCCAGCCGGCGCTGCAGCGCCGGCCGGCGCGCCTCCAGGCGCAGGATGGCCACCCCTTCAAGCAGCCGCACCGGCGCGCCGATGGCGCCGGGCGCCAGGGCGTCCACGATGCCGTGCACCGCCTCGGGCAACATGCCGCGGTGGGTGTATTCGAGCGCGCCGCCCTGAGCGGCCGAACGGTCGCTGGAATGCAGCCGGGCCAGCTCGGCGAAGTCGGCGCCGGCCAGCAGGCGGCGGTGGATGGACGCGGCCTCGGCTTGGGCAGCGTCCCACACCCGCTGCGGCGAGCTGGGCTCGACGCGCAGCAGGATGACGCTGAGCTTGAGCTGCTCGGGCTCGACGAACAGCTCGCGGTGGTTGTCGTAATAGGCAGCGAGCTGGGCGGCGTCCGGCCGGCCGACCTCGCGCACCTGGGCCGACAGGCGCTCCATGCGGCTGTCGTCCTCCAGCTGCGGCTGCACGAAGGACAACATGCGCGCGCGGCTGTTCTGCCAGGTCGGGCTGGCGCCGTAACGGGCGTCGTAGCCGGCGATCTCGGCGGCGATGCGTGCGTGGTCGGGCTCGATGCCGCGCCGCGCCGCTTCCTGCAGCAGCAGCACGCGGTTGACGACCTGGTCGCCGATTTCGCGCTTGAGGCGAACGAGGTCGGCTGCGGGCGGCTTGGCGTGGTAGTACTTGTTGCGCACTGCGAGCTGCAGGGCGCGCTGGAAATCGATGGCGCGGATGACCGTGCCGTCCACCACCGCGAAGGTGGCCTGCGGGTCGGCCACCACGGTGGGGTCACGCGACTCGACGGCATCGCCCGGTGCGATCGCACCATGCGGGCTGCCGCGCAGGGGTGGCGCGGCGCGTACAGGCGTTGCGCCTTCGGCCTGCGCCCAGGCGCCGGGCAACGCTGCAGCCGTCAGCAGCAGCGCTGCCAGCCCGCCGGCGACCGGGCCGCGCACCCGACGGCGGGCGGCAGATGGCTGCGGCGTGGGCAGATGCCAGACCATGACGCCGACTCGCTTCACTTCACGTGGCAGGAGGTGCAGACCGCGCTGGACGCATTGGAGATGCGCAGAAAGGTCTCGCCTGAGGTCTGGCCGGTGCCGGCCGGGCCGGTCTGGCCGCTGGACACATGCGGGTCATGGCAGCTGGCGCATTCAACCAGCGGGCCAGTCGCCAGGGTCTCGCCAGGTCGGACGTACAGCGGCAAATCGGTGCGCTGCTTGCCGGCGCCACCGGTATCCACCCAGAAGATCTGGTTGCCGTTGATGGTCTGGGTCTGCGGGGCCTTGAAGTCGCTGTCCCTGCAGGTGCCTGAAACAGTAGTGCCCGAGCCGGTCAGGCCGCCGCCGCAATACTGGATGCCGATCGGGTGGTCGTTGGACAGGTCGGTGCCGATCAGCGCCACACCGCTGGACAAGGCGCCGGCGGCGTTCACGGTCGAGCCGGCCCAGCTGTAGGTGCGGCCGTCGTTGCCGCCGCCGGTGGTATCGAAGCCGCCCGAGCCCGGCGCGTTGATGATGTTGTCCATCGCCTGCGTGCCGTCATGGCACGACAGGCAGGCCATGGAAATAGAGCCCACCGGCGCGACCTGGCCGTCCAGCGAAGGCGTGTTCAGCGAGGCATAGGTGGTGTAGGTGCCACCGCCAGCCGGTGCGCCGTTCGCGCCCAGGCGCTTGTTCCACAGCGGCGCGGGGGCGTCGGTGTTGCCACCGTGCGGGGTATGGCAGAACACGCAGATCTCGGCCGTGTCGGTGACCTGGTTGCGACCAGCTAGGCCGGCGCCGCTGCCCAGGTTGTGCTTGGTGTCGGCGATGCCGGCGGCGCTGCTGCCGCTGCTGTACAGGACGCCGCCCGCTGCGCCCAGCAGGAGTGCCAGGGCGGCAGCCAGGCTGGCCAGGTGGGTGCCGACGCTCGACCTGGCAACAAGCGCACGCAGGCGACGGGCTGGCGCGGACGGCAGCGACAGGGGCGACGGCAACAAGGGCATGGGTCTCTCCAGGTCGGTGCTGGACAGCGCTGGATGCGCCGGCGTCGCGGTGGGCGCGGTGTGCCGCCCGGCGACGTCCAGTCACTTAAGAAAGCGATAAGGTGCAGGTTTCATGCCATGAGTCGTGAACTATTGCCGGTGATCCCGCACATGCGGGGGACGGCAAGGACGCAACGGGCGAGCACGCCAGCGGTGCGGCGGGCCGGCGCCACCGTGCCAGTCCCGGAATCAGGAACAGCGCTCCCGCGAGCGGGAAGCCGCATGCGGCCTGCCGCGCCGGATCAGGGTGCGAGCGCCGCGGCGCGCCCCAGGTAACCGGCGCCCGCCGCCAGCGCCGCCGGGCGGTAGACCTCCAGCTTGCGGAACCACTGGTCGACGACGTAGACGCGGCCGTCCTCGTCCACCGCGATGCCCGAGGGCAACATGTAGCGCGCCGGGCCGTCGCGTTCGTCGCGCGCGCCGATGAAGAGCAGCAGCGCACCGTCGGGGTCGAAGATCTGGAAGTTGCCGAAGGCGCTGTCGACCACGTACACATTGCCGGCCGGGTCGACTGCGATCTCCTTGGGCCGGGCGAACTGGCCGTACTGCTTGCCGATGCTGCCGAAGCTGCGCAGCCAGCGGCCCTCGCGATCGAACACCACGACCCGGAAGTTGCCGCCGTCCACCACGTAGAGCCGGCCCTCCTTGCCGATGGCGATGTCGCGCGGCAGGTTGAACTCGCCGTCGCCGCTGCCGCGCCGGCCGATGTCCTGCAGGTGCGCGCCGCTCACCGCGTCGAACACGCGCACATGGTGGTTCTCGGAGCTGACGCCGCCGATGTCGACCGCGTAGACGCGCTCACCGGCGGCATCCACCGTCACGCTGGTCAGGCGGCTGAACCACTGCGGTCCGCCCAGGCGGCGCAGGTAGCTGCCGTCGCTGTCGTAGACCAGCACCGCCTTGGCGCCGATATCGGCCACGTAGAGCCGTCCGGCGGCGTCGACATCCAGGCCGATGGGCTTGATGAGCTGGCCCGGGCCTTCGTCGTCGCCCAGGCGCGAATAGCGTCCGCGCGGCACGTCGAACACGCGCACATAACGCGCCACCGTATCGGACACGAAGATGCGGCCGCGCTGCACCGCCACCGCGTAGGGCTTGGCGAGCGACTCGCCCAGGCTGCGCTCGCCGGTGACGAGACGACGCAGGTCGTCGCCCCGCCGCGCCGGCAGGATGTCAGCGCTGTTGCGCAGGACCCGCTCGAAGACAAAACGCGCCGGCTCGGGCGGCGGCGGAAAGACCAGGTCACGCGCCGGCTTGGGCGCGTCGGGCGTGGCCGGTGCCACCGTGCAGGCACCGACGAAGGGCAGCGTGGCGCCGGGCAACAGCGCCAGCACGGCCCGGCGGCCGAGGGTGGCGCAAGGTGCGGCAGCGGCCCCGGGCGCACGGGCGCTTGCCGCGTCGATCGGGCTGTCGGGAGGAACGCGGGTGGGCAAGTTGGTCGTCATGGTCATGGCCGGTGGGCGGTGGCGCGGCTGGCATCATGAAGCGCAAGCCGTATGCCATGTTCACCACCCCCCCCCCGCTCGACGCGTGTCTGGCGAGCGTTGCGTGGCACGGCCTGTGCAACGTGCGGCCATCGCCTGCGCCCTAGAGTCCTGCTGCCGTGGCGGCCCCGCCACCGTTGCGCTGTCCATGATGTGCCCTGCCCCCACCCTGTCCCGTCGATTGCTCTGCCCAGTCAGCCCGATCGGCCCGGTCCGCCCGGTCGGTTCCGCGAAGCGGGCCGACGCTGCGCTGCTCCGCCTGCTCGGACTCTGCCTGAGCCGAGGCCTGGCCGCACTGCTGCTGACCGGGCTGGTGCTGACCGGGCTGGGGGGTCTGGCGGGCGGCCCGGCCTGCGCCCAGGTGGCGGCGGCGGGCGCCGCCCCGGCATCCGCGCCGGAGCGTGAACCTGCCGTCGGCCTGACCCGTCGCCAGGCGCGCACGCCTGCCGCGGCCGCCGCGGTCGCCACAAGCGGACAGCGGGCGCCGGACAGCCCCGAGGCCCAGGGCGCACTGCTGTATCACAACTACTGTTCGGTCTGCCACGGCGACCGCGGCGACGGGCGCAGCCGCGCCACGGGCGCCTTGTCGACACCGCCGCGCGACTTCACCTCGGCAGCCTCGCGCCAGGAATTGAGCCGCGAACGCATCGTGCGTGCGGTCACCTTCGGCCGCCCCGGCACCGCCATGGTGGGCTGGACGCGCCAGCTGTCGGCCGTCGACATCGAACGGGTGGCCGACCATGTGTGGCGCCGCTTCGTGCAGGGCGGCGGCGCGGCGGCGGGTGAAGCTGCCGGGTCGGCCGCGGTCTCGGGCAGCCAGGCGCATGGCGGGCGCGAGGTGGATGCTGCAGCGCCCGCTGCGCCAAGTGAGCCCAGCGCGCCCATGTCAGGCCTGGCACGCCTGAACCCCGGCCACCAGCCGCTGGCGCCGGTGCCGCCCTCGGCGCTGGACCCCTCCCTGGGCCTGCCGCTGGGCCTGCAAGGCGACCCGACGCGGGGCCAGACGTTCTACACCGCCAACTGCGTGCCCTGCCACGGCGCACGCGGCGACGGCCAGGGGCCACGGGCCTACTTCATCACCCCGCCGCCGCGCAACTTCATCGACCCGGCGACGCGCTGGCGCCTGAACCGCCCGCTGCTGTACGCCAGCATCCTGGCCGGTCGTGCGGGCACCGAGATGCCGGCCTGGCGCACGGTGGCGAGCGAGCAGCAGATTGCCGACGTGGCCGAATACGTCTTTCGCAGCTTCGTGCTCGGTGGGCCACGCCCGACGGGCGCTGCTGCGTCCGCCGCACGCCCGTGACCTGCGACCGGCTCGCCGCAGCCCAGCCTGCCGTCGTGTGGCGCGCCGTGTTGGCCCGGTTGCTTCGGCTGGTGCCGGTCCTGACCGCCTGCGCCCTGCGTGCAGGTGCGTCGCATGCAGTCACGCCGGCCGAGGCCGGTGCCGCCGTCGACCCGACGCCGTCGGCCCCGGCGCTGCCGGCCAGCGCCGCTGACGGCGTCGACGCGGGCCGCACGGTCTACAACGCGCGCTGCTATTTCTGTCACGGCTATGCCGGTGACGCGCGGACCCAGGCCGCTGCCTTGCTGCAGCCGCCGCCGCGCGATTTCACGCGCGCACCGGCGCTGGACGGGGCGGCGATCGCCGCCGCGCTGCGCACCGGCCGGCCCGGGACAGCCATGGCGTCGTTCGCGGGGCTGCTGAGCGAGGCCGAGATCACCGCCGTCGCCGTTTTTGTCGAACAGACGTTCGTGCGCCGCCAGACCCCCAACACCCGCTATCACACGGCGGCGAACGGTTGGCCGGACCACGCGCAGCGGTATGGCGACGCCTTTGAGTTCGTGCGCGGCAACCTGGCGCTCGACACCCCGGCGAACGTGTTGTCGGCGGCTCAACAGCGCGGCCAGTGGTTGTTCCGCACAGCCTGCATGAGTTGCCATGACGCGGCGGAGAGCAGCGCCGCCACGCTGCAGTGGAGCGCTCGCGCCATGTCCTATCCGCGCCCGGGCATCCTCGCGGGCGGCGTGCTGGCGCCATCGCCAGCGGCAGACGCTGCTGCGGCGCAAGCAGCCTCCGCGGTCGGCCCGGTCGACGCGCTGTCCAGCGCCAGCGTGTACGCGCGCCACGACCGGCCGCCCTCGCTGCGCGGATTGAACGCGCAGCAGCGCCGCGGCGCGCGCCTCTACCAGGCCAATTGCGCCTTCTGCCATGCGGCGGACGGCAGTGGCGCGAACTGGATCGGCCGCTTCATGCAGCCACCGGCACGCGACCTGCGTCGGCTCGACGCTGCGGCCCACGCCCGCCTGGCGCAGACCCTGCGCGACGGCCTGCCCGGCGCCAGCATGCCGGCCTGGGGCGGCGTATGGAGCCAGGCGCAGATCGAGGCCGTCGCGGCCTATGTGCGGCGGGTGTTCGTGCCGGCGCCGACGTCGCGCTGAGGTCGGGCGCCGGACTAGTCGCGCAGATCCAGCCGTTCCAGGCGGTAGCGCAGGGTGTCGCGCGACACACCCAGCAGCTTGGCGGCGTGGGTGACGTTGCCGGCGCTTTGTGTCATGGCGCGCTGGATGAACAAGCGCTCCATGCGTTCAAGGTTGAGGTCCTCGTCCAGCGGCGCCGGTGCGGTCGCGGCGGCGACGCGGTTCGCCGAGTTGCCGCCCGAAACGAGCGACCACTCGTTGAGCGTCACGGTGCTGTCCACCGCCATCAGCACCGCCTGCTCGGCGGCGTTGCGCAGTTCGCGCACATTGCCCGGCCAGGCGTGGCGCAGCAGCGCGGCCTCCAGGGCCGGGGCAATGCGCAGGTCGTTCTTGCGGTAGCGCGCGCCGTGCAGGGCCAGGAAGTGGCGCGCCAGCATGATGATGTCGTTGCCGCGCTCGCGCAGCGGGGGCACGCGCAGCTCAACGATGCGCAGGCGGTAGAACAGGTCGGCGCGGAAGCTGCGCTCCTGCACCATGTCCTCCAGCGAGCGGTTGGTGGCGCTGACGATACGCACGTCCACGCGCTGCTCGCGCAGGCCGCCCAGGCGGCGCACCTTCTTCTCTTCCAGCAGCTTGAGCAGCTTGATCTGGGTCGGCAGCTCGGCCTCGCCGATTTCGTCGAGGAAGACGGTGCCGCCCTCGGCGGTCTCGACCAGGCCGGCCTTGCGCTGGCGCGCGTCGGTGAAGGCGCCGCGCTCGTAGCCGAACAGCTCGGCCTCGATCAGGTTGCCTGGCAGGGCGCCGCAGTTGAGTTCGACGAAGGGCGCGCCGCGGCGCGCGCCGTCGAAGTGCAGGGCCCGCGCCACCAGTTCCTTGCCGGTGCCGGTCTCGCCGATCACCAGCACGGCGGGCGGGTCGCCATGGGTGAGCATGCGCTCGGACTCGACCAGGTTGGCGATGCGCTGGCGCAGGTCGCGGATCGGCTGGCTCTCGCCGATGATCTTGTCCATGCCGCTGCCCTGCGCCTCGCGCTGGGCGTAGTAGTCGACGGCATGTTCGAGCCGCTCGCGGCTCATCAGGCGTTCGAGCAGCAGCTTGAGTTCGCCCAGCACCAGCGGCTTGGTGAGGAAGTCGGCCGCGCCGGCCTTCATGGCCTGCACCGCCAGATCGGTGCTGCCGTAACCGGTCATCATGACGATGTGCACCCGCGGGTCGACCGTGCGGATGCGCGCCAGCGCATCCAGGCCGGTCATCTTGGGCAGGTTGTAGTCGAGCAGCACGACCTCGGGGCGGAACTCCTCCAGCTTGCCCAGGCCCTGCTCGGCCGACTCGGCAATCTCGACCGAATAGTCCTGATGCTGCAGGTAGACGGCCAGATTTCGAGCCAGCGTCAGCTCGTCTTCAATGATCAGTACACCTCGGCCCATCGTGCTTTTACCGGTAGTCGCGTCTTCAGCAGGCGCACGCCGCCTGGCAGAGCGCCAGAGTTGTGGCAACTCCCCGAGCCAGGCCGTGTGTGAAGGGAAGACAAACGACATGGGCCGCAGGGACAGCATGGAATGTACCAATGCCCTCCGGCTTGCACCGCGTCTCCCGGCGCGCAGGTGCCGGCTCGGCCGCGGCATCGTCGGCATTGGCGTGCAACCCGTCACGCAGAGCCAGGGCGGCCACCATGTCAGTCGAAATTTTCACTTGCGGCGCGGCGAGCCCGCTCGACCCAGGTGGTCGAAGACACCCAACGAGGGTCATATGCCCCACTGTCCTGGGGTATATGCCCCACGACCAGGCTCAGCCGCTCACGACCGGCAGGTGCAGGCGCACCAGCGTGCCCTGACCGGACTGGCTCTCGATGTCGACGTGGCCGCCCTGGCGCGCCAGGATGCGTCGCACCAGCGTGAGCCCCATGCCCAGCCCGCGCGGCTTGGTGGTGTAGAAGGGCTTGAAGACCTGGGCGAGTTGGTGGGCGTCCATGCCGGCGCCGTTGTCGCGCACCTCGACGCAGACCTGGTGGTGGCGCTCGGCATAGGCGCGCACCTGCACCAGGCCGCCGCGTTCGGTCGCCTCCAGGGCGTTGGACAGCAGCGAGTTGAGCGCCTGACCCACCAGCAGCGGCGCCAGCGCCACCGCGTGCAGATCGGGCTCGATGTCGATCTGCAACTGCTTGCCCTGCGAGTCGAAGGCCACGCTGTGGCGCGCGCGGACTTCGTCAAGCAGTTCGGCGATGTCGGTGCGGCCGTTGCCGTCGCTGGGCGCGTTGGTGTAGCTCAGCAGGCTGCGCAGCAGGTGCTCGATGCGGTCGACATGCTGCATGGTCTCGCTGGCCGACTCGGGACTGAGCTCGCCGACCTCGCGCTGCAGTTCCGCGCTCGAACGGATCGACGCCAGCGGGTTGCGGATGCTGTGTGCCACCGCCGCGGCGATCTCGCCCACCATCACGCTGGCCTGCGCCTCGATGAGCTTGGCGCGCTGCTCCTGCATCACCCGGCTGGCGCGATGCACCAGGCTCAGCGTCGAGAGGTAGAGAAACAGGCCGCCCACCGCAGCGCCGCTCCAGATCAGCTCCTGCGCCTCGGCCAGCGTCTTGTTGAGCGCCTTGGGCACCCGGTAGAGCTCGACCACGCCCACCGGCTTGCCCGAGCGCCCGCCGTCGGCATACACCGGCAGGTAGTTCTCGACGAAGTGCTCGCGCTCCTTCTCGATGTAGATGTGTTCCTGCTTGGGCGCGCTGGTATGGTCGTCCTTGATGCCGCGCTCGACCACGGTTTCGCCAGCCAGCGCCTCGTCCAGCTCCTCGTTGGCATCGAACACGCGGCCGATGAGGGCTTCATTGCTCGACCACAACACGCGGCGGTCCGGGGTGTAGACGTTGGCGCGCAGCACGTCGGGGATGGCCGCCAGATGGCTGAAGAATTCGGCGAACTCGGCCGAACGTTCGCCCTGCGGCGGGCTGGTGAACTGCTGGGCCACCTTCTGCGTCTGCACCACGCTTTGCACGAAGTCGCGGCTGAGTTCGGCGTCGTGGCGCAGCATGCGCTGCTCCACGAAGCGATCGAGCAGCAGCGCCATGCCGATGCTGAACACCGTCATCGCCACCAGGCTGGTGATCGAGAACCAGCGCATGAGGCGGAATTCGCCCGCGCCCCTGCCCTCGCCGCGGCCGGACGAGCGGTGCGGCGCCGGACCGGGGCTGGCGGGGGCCGGTGAGGTCAGGTCGGTGGGGCTGGGCTGATTCATGGCGGGCGGCTCCGGCTGCGGGCAAGCTGGCCCGCGGCGCGATTATTTGCCGGGCCGCAGCGCCGGGTGGCGGCGCCGGCTGGCCAGCTCGCCGGGTGCGGCGCGCCAGCCACAGGCCGCCTGCGTCCCGCTTCAGCGCGGCGGTAGTTCGTCGCCCAGCGCGGCCATCTGCGAGGGCCGGATGCGCGTTTGCGCCAGCACGCCGGCCGAGTCGAGGATGGGGTAGGCGATCGAGCAGATGTGCGAGTTGATGCGCTTCAAGTCGCTGATCAGGTCCAGGTGCAGCGAGCTGGTCTCGATGCTCTGTGCCGTGTTGTCCTGCAGCCGGGCGATGTGGCTGGCGGCGTAGACATGCTCCAGGTCACGGAAACGAGCCTTTTCTTCCAGCAGCTTCTTGGCGTCGCGCACATGGCCGTCCAGGAACACGCTCATGCCCAGGCGCAGGTTGGCCATCAGGGCCTCGTGCAGATGGCAGATCTCGGCCATGCCGGCGTCGCTGAAGCGGCGGTTCTTGCGGATCTTC
>JBEEJN010000055.1:0-35909 GCA_041169165.1 Pseudomonadota bacterium | reverse complement strand
CTTGAAGGTTTCGAGCGAGGGCACGGTGAAGCTCTCGTCGGCCTTGGTGCGGCGGTGCGGCAGGTAGCCGCCCAGGGCCTTGCGGCGCTCGTGCAGGTAGCGCATCTCCGGCGTGTCGTCGGCCGGCTTGTAGAAGGGGATCTTGGAGATCTCGCTGTCCGGGATGGGGATGTTGAAGCGGTCGCGCACATAACGCAGGTCGTCGTCGGTCAGCTTCTTGGTCTGGTGGACGGTGTTCTTGCCTTCACCGGCCTTGCCCATGCCGAAGCCCTTGACCGTCTTGATCAGCAGCACCGTGGGCTGGCCCTTGTGATTGACCGCGCGGTGGTAGGCCGCGTAGACCTTTTGCGGGTCGTGGCCGCCGCGCTTCAGGTTCCAGATGTCGTCGTCGCTCATGTGGGCGACGAGTTCGAGTGCGGCCGGGTCACGACCGAAGAAGTGCTTGCGCACGAATGCACCGTCGTTGGCCTTGAAGGCCTGGTAGTCACCGTCCAGCGTCTCCTGCATGATCTTGCGCAGCGCGCCGGTCTTGTCGCGCGCCAGCAGCGAATCCCAGCCCGAGCCCCACAGCAGCTTGATGACGTTCCAGCCGGCGCCGCGGAATTCGCCTTCGAGCTCCTGGATGATCTTGCCGTTGCCGCGCACCGGGCCGTCCAGGCGCTGCAGATTGCAGTTGATGACGAAGATGAGGTTGTCCAGGCCTTCGCGGGCAGCCAGACCGATGGCGCCGAGCGATTCAGGCTCGTCCATCTCGCCGTCGCCGCAGAACACCCAGACCTTGCGGTTTTCGGTGTTGGCGATGCCACGGGCGTGCAGGTACTTCAGGAAGCGCGCCTGGTAGATCGCCATCAGCGGGCCCAGGCCCATGCTGACGGTCGGGAACTGCCAGAACTCGGGCATCAGCTTGGGGTGCGGATAGCTCGACAGGCCCTTGCCGTCGACTTCCTGACGGAAGTTGAGCAACTGCTCCTCGGTCAGGCGGCCTTCCATGAAGGCGCGCGCGTACACGCCAGGTGCCACGTGACCCTGGATGTAGATGCAGTCACCGCCATGGCCCTCGCTCTCGGCGTGCCAGAAATGGTTGAAGCCGGCGCCGAACATGTGGGCCAGGGAGGCGAAGGAGCCGATGTGGCCGCCCAGGTCACCGCCGTCGTCCGGGTTGTGGCGATTGGCCTTCACCACCATGGCCATGGCGTTCCAGCGCATGTAGGCGCGCAGGCGCTCCTCGATCTCGATGTTGCCGGGACAGCGGGCTTCCTGGTCAGTCGGAATGGTGTTCACATAGGCCGTGTTGGCCGAGAAGGGCACGTCGATGCCGGCCTGGCGGGCGTGGTCGACGAGTTGTTCGATCAGGTAGTGCGCACGTTCGGCGCCTTCTGTCCCGATGACGGCCGACAGGGCGTCCAGCCACTCTCGGGTCTCCTGGGCGTCGGTGTCGTTGGCCGCGGGAGCGTGGCGGCTGGCTTCGGGCAATGCGGACATGGTCTCGGGTCTCCTGTGGCTGGGCCTGATGTTTGGACGGCGCGCAGTCTCCCACAAACTCCACGGAATTCCAAATCGTGCAGATGATTTTCATTATGTAAAAATCAAGCCGTGCGCTCCGCCGTTTCGATGCACGGCGGAGACAGCCGAGAGGGCGCGCGGGGGGCGCCACCCATAATCCCGGCCATGTTTTCCCCCGTCGACACAGCCGCCCGGATGCGCCGTCTGGTCGCCACCCGCTGGCGCCGTCTGTCACCCTCACGTCAGGACCGGGTGGCTACGGTCGCACCGCTCATTTCGGTGCTGCTCTTTCTGGCGGCGATCATTGCCGCCTTCTGGTACCTGCGCAATGAGGAAGTCGAGCGGGAGATCGAGTCGGTCAAACGCGACGCCGAGATCGTCCAGCAGCAGATCCGCCTGCGCCTGGTCGACAACCAGGAACAGTTCGTGCGGATGACGCGTGAACTGGTCAGCCGCGGCCTGGACCAAAACTCGGTGCGTGCCCAGGCGGCCGCCATCCTGCGCACCCGGCCGGAGATCGTCGCCCTGAGCTGGCACGCCAGCAACGGCATCGTCATCACCCATCACGAGTCGCTGGACGGCGACCCCACCCCCTTGCCCATGTCCGAGGCGGCGGCGTCCAAGGTGGATCGCGCCGCGCGCGACAGCGCCTTCGGCGATGCACGCGACCTGCGTCAGCCGGCCTACTCCCTGCCCATGCGGCGCCCCGACGGGGTTGTCGTGATTCAGATGCACCTGCCGCTGGTGGAGCGCGGCACCTTCGTCGGCTCGCTCAGCGTCGACTATTCGCTCGAAGCGCTGTTGCGCTACTTCGTGCCGCCGGATGTGTCCAAGCGCCATGTCATGAGCCTGGTGGACGACACCGGGCTGGCGCTGGCGTCGACCATGGACGCACTGCCGCGCAAGAGCGCATCGGCACTGGCCTATGGCGTGCCTTTCGCGCCGGTCGGCCATGGCCTGACGCTGCGCGGCGAGGGCTACCGCACCTCCATCGGTCTGATCGGCAACACCCTGTTCTGGATGGTCGTCGCCCTGTCGGTGCTCACCGTGTGGATGCTGCTGGGCACCTGGCGCCACATGCAGCGGCGCGGCCAGATCCAGGGCGCGCTGGTGCAGGAGACCAACTTCCGCCGCGCCATGGAGAACTCCATGCTCACCGGCATGCGCGCCATGGACCTGGAGGGCCGCATCACCTACGTCAACCCGGCCTTCTGCGCCATGACGGGCTTCTCCGAGGCCGAGCTGATCGGCCGCCTGCCGCCATTTCCCAACTGGCCGCCCGACCGCATGGAGGAAAACGCCCGCCTGCTGCAGCAGGAACTGGCCGGTCGCAGCCCGCCGGGTGGCTTCGAGGTGCGCATCCAGAGGAAGGACGGCACCCAGTTCGACGCCCGCATGTACGTTTCGCCGCTCATCGACGCGCGCGGCCAGCAGACCGGCTGGATGACCTCGATGACCAACATCACCGAGGCCAAGCGGGTGCGCGACCAGCTGAGCGCCGCCCACGAACGCTTCACCACCGTTCTGGAGGGCCTGGACGCCGCGGTGTCGGTGCTCTCGGTGCAGCAAGGCGAACTGCTGTTCGCCAACCGCAGTTATCGCCTGTGGTTCGGCGCCGACCCGATCTGGCATTCACGCCTGGCCGGCCTGCCCGCCACGCCCAACATGCGCGCGGACGGCGATGACCCCATCGACGGCTACGCCGGCATCCCGACCAGCGAGCTCACCGACGCTGGCGCCGACTCGCGCGAGGTGCAGGTGGACGCGCTCAACAAGTGGTTCGACGTACGCGCGCGCTACCTGCAGTGGACCGACGGCCGGCTGGCGCAGATGCTCATCGCCACCGACATCACCGCGCGCCGGCGCATCGAGGAGCAGGTGGCCCAGCAGGTCGAGCGCGCCCAGGTCACCAGCCGCCTGGTCACCATGGGCGAGATGGCGTCGTCGGTGGCGCACGAACTGAACCAGCCGCTCACCGCCATCAGCAACTACTGCACCGGCATGATCTCGCGCCTGAGGAGCGGCAACATCGTCGAGGCCGACCTCATCGCCGCCCTGGACAAGACCGCGCGCCAGGCCCACCGGGCCGGCCAGATCATCCACCGCATCCGCGCCTTCGTGAAGAAGAGCGAGCCGCAGCGCCAGCCGGCCAAGGCCTCTGAAATCGTCGAGGACGCGGTGGAACTCGCCGGCATCGAATTGCGCCGTCGCAACGTGGCCATCCACAGCTACGTGGCCCAGCACCTGCCCATGCTGCAGGTCGATCCCATCCTGATCGAGCAGGTGCTGATGAACCTGCTCAAGAACGCCGCCGAGGCCATCGACAACGCCCAGCTGCCCGCGCCGCGCCGACGCATCGAATTGCGCGTGGCACCCAAATATGACGCCCAGCTCGGCGGCATGATCGAGTTCAGCGTCACCGACTCCGGCCCGGGCATCAAGGATGAAGTCATCGCCCGGCTGTACGAGGCCTTCTTCTCGACCAAGTCCGACGGCCTGGGCATCGGCCTGTCGCTGTGCCGCTCCATCATCGAGTCGCACCAGGGCCGGATCAAGGCGGAGAACCTCTACAATGGAGAGTCCAAGATAGGCTGCCGTTTCACGGTCATCCTGCCCGTCTCGTCAGGGATGGAACCTCTCAAGCAAGCAAGCACGACATGAGCCTGATTCCCAAGAAAGGTACCGTCTATATCGTCGACGATGACGAGGCGGTGCGCGACTCTCTGCAGTGGCTGCTTGAAGGCAAGGACTACCGGGTCAAGTGTTTCGATTCCGCCGAGGCATTTCTCTCGCGCTTCGATCCGCGCGAAGTAGCCTGCCTGATCGCCGACATCCGCATGGACGGCATGAGCGGCCTGGACCTGCAGGACCGCCTGCTCGAACGCAAGAGCCCCCTGCCCATCGTCTTCATCACCGGCCACGGCGACGTGCCCATGGCCGTGACGACCATGAAGAAGGGTGCCGAGGACTTCATCGAAAAGCCGTTCAAGGAAGACGAACTCGTTGGCCTGGTCGAACGCATGCTCGACCGTGCCCGCGTGTCGTTCTCGCACTACCAGGAACAGGCCAGCCGCGACGCCCTGCTCTCGCGACTGACCACCCGTGAGGCCCAGGTGCTCGAACGCATCGTCGCCGGGCGGCTGAACAAGCAGATTGCCGACGACTTGGGCATCAGCATCAAGACGGTGGAGGCGCACCGCGCCAACATCATGGAAAAGCTCAACGCCAACACCGTGGCCGACCTGCTCAAGATCGCGCTCGGGGCGCAGGCCAAGGCCTGAACAAACCGCCCGCTTCATCCCACTTCCCCCAAGGAACAAGGCCGCTGCCCAGCGGCTTTTTTCATTCCAGGAGCCCAGACTCATGACCGCCCAGATCATTGATGGCAACGCCTTGTCGCGCCAGGTCCGCGCTGACGTCGCAGCCCGTGCCGAAAGCCTGAAACAGCAGGGCATCACGCCTGGCCTGGCTGTCATCCTGGTGGGCGAGAACCCGGCCAGCCAGGTCTATGTGCGCAACAAGGTCAAGGCCTGCGCCGACGCCGGCCTTCACTCGGTGCTGGAGAAATACGACGCCAGCATGAGCGAGGCCGAGCTGCTGGCACGCATCGACGCGCTCAATGCCGACCCGAGCATCCACGGCATCCTGGTGCAGCTGCCGCTGCCCGGGCACATCGACGATCACAAGGTCATCGAGGCGATCTCGCCGGCCAAGGACGTGGACGGCTTTCACGTCGCCAGTGCCGGCGCGCTGATGGTCGGTGAGACCGGCTTCAAGGCCTGCACGCCCTACGGCTGCATGAAGATGCTGGAAAGCATCGGCATGCGTGACCTGCGTGGCAAGCACGCGGTCGTGATCGGGCGCAGCAACATCGTCGGCAAGCCCATGGCCATGATGCTGCTGGCGGCCAACGCCACCGTCACCGTGTGCCACAGCGGCACGGCCGACCTGGCGCACCACACCCGCCAGGCCGACATCGTGGTGGCCGCGGTGGGCAAGCGCCAGGTGCTGACGGCCGACATGGTCAAGCCCGGTGCGGTGGTGATCGATGTCGGCATGAACCGCGACGACGCCGGCAAGCTGTGTGGTGACGTCGACACCGCCGCAGTGGCCGAAGTGGCCGGCTGGATCACCCCGGTGCCGGGCGGGGTCGGCCCCATGACCATCACAATGTTGCTGGTCAACACGCTGGAAGCGGCCGAACGCCTGGCGCGCGGCTGAGCCCGGCCCCCTCCGAGCCTGACTCGCCCTGGCCGCTCCGGCTCCGCAGCGCTGCACCCAGAACTCCCCCTCACCATGTCCAGCCCTTCAGACCCTTCCAATCCCCTGCTCGACCACCGTGGCCTGCCGCGCTTCGCGGCCATCCGCGCGGACCATGTCGCCCCGGCCGTCGAGGCCTTGTTGAGCCAGGCCGATGTCGCCCTGGAGACTGCCGTGAGTCCCGCAACCCCGGCGGACTACGACGCCTTGTCGCTCAGCCTGGGCGTGGCCAATGAACGCCTCGGTCGCTCCTGGGGCGCGGTGAACCATCTCAAGAGCGTGGCCGACACACCTGAGCTGCGTGCGGCCTACAACGCCATGCTGCCCAAGGTGACCGAGTTCTATACCCGCCAGGGCGCTGACGAACGCCTCTACGCCAAGTACAAGGCCATCGCGAGTGCAGGCCAGCCGCTGAGCCCGGCGCGCACCCAGGTGCTGGCGCACAGCCTGCGCGACTTCGTGTTGTCCGGCGCCGAATTGCAGGGCGCGGCCAAGGAGCGCTTCGCTGCGATCCAGGAGCGCCTGGCCGAACTGGGCCAACAGTTCTCCGAACATGTGCTGGATGCCACTGACGGCTACAGCCTGTACGTCAGCGCGGCCGACCTCGACGGAGTGCCGGCTGATGTCAAGGCTGCCACGGCCGCCGCCGCACAGGCTGACGGCAAGACCGACCCGGCCGAGGCGCACAAGCTCGGCCTGCACATGCCGGTCTACCTGCCGGTGCTGCAATACGCCCGCAAGCGCGAACTGCGCGAAACGCTCTACCGCGCCTACGTCACCCGCGCCAGCGAGCTCGGGCCAGCCGAGCGCGACAACACCGGCGTCATCGCCGAATTGCTGACGCTGCGTCAGGAAGAAGCCCAGCTGCTCGGTTATGCCAATGCCGCCGAGGTATCGCTCGTGCCCAAGATGGCCAAGAGTCCGGCCGAGGTGACGACCTTTCTGCGCGATCTGGCCCGACGCGCCAAGCCTTATGCCGAGCGTGACCTGGCCGAGCTGCGCGAGTTCGCCGCCGCCGAGCTGGGCCTGCCCGAGCTGCAGGCCTGGGACATGCCACACGCAAGCGAAAAGCTCAAGGAGGCGCGTTACGCCTTCAGCGACCTCGAGGTGAAGCGCTACTTCACCGAGCCCAGCGTGCTGGCCGGCCTGTTTCGCATCATCGAGACGCTGTTCGAGGTGAGCATCCGCCCGGCCGAGGCCGAGGTCTGGCACGAGTCGGTGCGCTTCTTCAACATCGAGCGCCGATTCAACGGCACCTTCGACTCCAGCGGCAGCGACCTGGCGCCGCAGCTGGTCGGCCAGTTCTATCTCGACCCCTACGCCCGCGCCGGCAAGCGCCCGGGTGCCTGGATGGACGACGTGCGCGGCCGCTGGCTGCGCCCTGACACCCGCGAACTGCAGACCCCGGTCGCCCATCTGGTCTGCAACTTCACCCCGCCGGCCCAGGGCCAGCCTGCCCTGCTCACGCACGACGACGTGCAGACGCTGTTCCACGAGTTCGGCCACGGCCTGCACCACATGCTGACCCAGGTGGACGAACTCGGCGTGTCGGGCATCAGCGGCGTGGAGTGGGATGCGGTGGAACTGCCGAGCCAGTTCATGGAGAACTTCTGCTGGGAATGGGAGGTGCTCAGCCACATGACCGCCCACGTCGAGACCGGCGAGCCGCTGCCGCGCGCGCTGTTCGACAAGATGATCGCCGCCAAGAACTTCCAGAGCGGGCTGCAGACGCTGCGCCAGGTGGAATTCGCGCTGTTCGACATGCGCATCCATGCCGAGGCTGGCAGCGCGACCCAGGTGCAGGCGGTGCTCGACGAGGTGCGCGCCGAAGTGGGCGTGGTGCCTGTGCCGGCCTTCAATCGCTTCCAGACCAGCTTCTCGCACATCTTCGCGGGCGGTTACGCGGCCGGCTACTACAGCTACAAGTGGGCCGAGGTGCTGAGTGCCGACGCCTGGAGCGCGTTCGAGGAAGAAGGTGTGCTCAACCCGGGCACCGGCCGGCGTTACTGCGCCAGCATTCTTGAAGCCGGTGGCGCGCGCGACGCCATCGACAACTTCAAGGCCTTCCGCGGCCGCGAGCCGACCATCGACGCCCTGCTGCGCCACCAGGGCATGGCGGGCTGAGCAACGTCCGTTGCGATGAGCCTGCGCGTCGGCATCTTCGATTCGGGCCTGGGCGGCCTGTCGGTGCTGCGCGCCATCGTGCGCGCGCTCGATGAAGCCGCCGCGCAAGGTCACGCCCTGCCGGTGAGCGAGCTGCTGTATGTCGCCGACTCGGGCCACGCGCCCTATGGAGAAAAGAGCAGTGCCTATGTGGTGGCGCGCAGCGCGGCGGTCACCACCTTCTTGCGCGGCCAGGGCGCGGACGTGCTCGTCATCGCCTGCAACACCGCCACCGCCGTCGCGGCGCAGGCACTGCGCGACGCCCATCCGGCTTGGCCCATCGTCGGCGTGGAACCGGGCGTAAAGCCCGCCGCCGCGCTGTCGCGCAAGGGCCGCATCGGTGTGCTGGCCACCGAGGTCACGCTGGCGAGCGACAAGTTCCGTCTGCTCGCCCAGGCCCACGCGGCCCATGTCGAGTTGACCTTGCAGCCCTGCCCCGGCCTGGCCGCCGCCATCGAAGGTGGCGACCTGAACGCGCCCGACCTGCGCCGCCTCATCAGCCACTGTTGTGCACCGCTGCGAGCGCAAGGTGTGGACACCATCGTGCTGGGCTGCACCCACTACCCCTTCGTGGCGCACCACATTGCCACCGAGTTCGGGCCCGAGGTGCAGCTGATCGACACCGCCGACGCGGTGGCCCAGCGCACCCTGGCCCTGGCGCGCCAGGCGTTGGCGATGCGCGACCCTGTGGTTGCGTCATCGGCCCCTTCATGGGTCCCGTCATCGACGCCATCAGCCTCGCCGCGCGCCCTGCGGCTGTGGACGAGTGGCTCGGTCGACACGCTGAAAGGCCTGCTGCGCGACTGGCTGGGCTGGGCCGCCGATGTGCAGCCGCTGCCTGCTGCACAACCACCGGCAGAACCGAGCCTGATCGACGCCAGCAGCACGCACCGCCCACCGCCGGCTTGAAAGCGTCACGTAGCCTGCCTCCCTACAATGAAGGCGTGAGCGCCACCCCCCATCCAGCCAGCACCACCAGCCACGCCAGCCGCACACCTGCGCTGCGCAACGCCGACCTGCATTGCCATTCCACCGTCTCCGACGGCACGCTGTCGCCCGAACTGATCGCCCGGCGCGCCGCGGCCAACGGAGTCGACCTCTGGGCCCTCACCGACCACGACGAGATCGGCGGCCAGGCCGCAGCCCGTGCTGCCGCCGCCGCCCATGGCATGGCCTGGCTCAGCGGGGTCGAGATCTCGGTGAGTTTTGCCGGCGAGACCGTGCACATCGTCGGCCTGGGCTTCGACACCGACCACCCCGCGCTGGTCGACGGCCTGGCGGATGTGCGTTCGGGGCGCGAGCGCCGCGCCCGCGAAATGGGCGATGAACTGGCGCGGGTGGGTATCCGCGGCGCCTACGACGGCGCGCTCAAATACGTCGGCAACCCCGACCTCATCTCGCGCACCCATTTCGCCCGCTACCTGGTCGAAGCCGGCGTGTGCAACGACACCAACGAAGTCTTCCGTCGTTACCTCACCCCCGGCAAACCCGGCTTCGTGCCGCACCGCTGGGCCGGCCTGGGCGACGCGGTCAACTGGATCGATGCAGCCGGTGGCATCGCCGTCATCGCCCATCCCGGCCGCTACCGTTTCAGCGCCACCGAGGAATACGCGCTGTTCAGCGAATTCAAGGCCCACGGCGGCCAGGGCGTCGAAGTGGTGACCGGCAGCCACAGCGTGTCGGAATACGGCAAATACGCCGACATGGCCGGCGAGTTCGACCTCTACGCCTCACGCGGCAGCGACTTCCACAGCCCCGGCGAAAGCCGCATCGACCTGGGCACCCTGCCCGACCTGCGCGCCGACCTGCGACCGGTCTGGCAGGCACTCGCGCACCGCATCGTCCACGCCTGAGCCGCCATGGCGCAATATTTCGAGGTCCACCCCGACAACCCGCAACCCCGTCTGCTCAAGCAGGCGGCCCAGATCCTGACCAGCGGCGGCGTGGTGGCCATCCCCACCGATTCCAGCTACGCCCTGGTCTGCCAGCTCGACGACAAGTCAGCGGCCGAAGCCCTGCGGCGCATTCGGGGCGTGGACGACAAGCACCACCTCACCCTGCTTGTGCGCGACCTGTCCGAACTCGCCAACTATGCGCGGGTGGACAACAAGCAGTACCGCCTGCTCAAGAGCGCCACGCCAGGCGCCTACACCTTCATCCTCGACGCCACCCGCGAAGTGCCGCGCCGGCTATCGCACCCCTCGCGTCGCACCGTCGGCCTGCGCGTACCCGACCACCGCGTCACCCAGGAACTGCTCGCCATCCTTGGCCAACCCCTGGCCAGCACCACCCTCATCCCGCAGGGCGAGACCGAGCCACTCAACGAGCCCGGCGAGATCCGCACGCGTTATGAAAAGCTGCTCCAAGCCGTGGTCGACTCAGGCGCCTGCCCGATGCAGCCCACCACGGTGGTCGACCTGACGGGCGACGAGCCTGAACTGGTGCGTCTGGGCCGAGGTGATCCGGCGGTGCTGGGGCTGGGTTGAGCACTCAGTTCGCGAGTCCTAGCCCTCGACAGCCCGCTCGCGGCGCTTACATAATTTGGCAAGTTATGGCTGCAAGGGAGCAGTGCGAATGACGGCCAACCAAGGTGCATCCACTTCGCTGCGTATCGAAACCAGCAGCCTGCCGGTCAACCAGCGCTTGGCGGCGCTACGCGATCTGTTCGATCGGTCCATCGGCATGGAGATCTCTGCCGAAAATGACCAGCCCGTCGACCTGCAGGTGAACGCCGCCCCAGGGCTGCGACGGGCGTTGATGTTGCGCCCCTTCACCGCGCAGGCGGCACGCCCTGCGACCCGACTATCCGACGGCGATGACACGATATGTCTGATGGTCAAGAGCGGTGGTCAGATGTCGCTTCGTCAGGGCCGACATGAGGCGATACCCGACATTGGCGACGCCATGCTGCTGGTCTATCGCCAGCCGTCGCAGCTAAGTTTCCAGGATGCGACCTATCTGTCTGTGAGGGTGCCGCTGGAGGCGTTGGCAATGCTGATCGATGTCGAGCCCGTAGCCGGCCGCCGCATTCCAGGCAGTACGCCAGCATTGATGCTGCTGCGCCAGTACGTCGCAAGCTTGCCTGAACGAATGGCCGACCCGGTACTCGGCGGCCTCGTGACCACCCATGTGTATGACCTGATGGCGCTGGCCCTGGGTGCTACAGGCGAAGCCCGTGAGGTCGCTCGCGGCCGCGGCCTGCGCGCTGCGCGGTTGGAAGCGATCAAGGCCGATCTGACCCGCGACTCCACACAGTCGATCGACGCGATCGCCGCGCACCAGGGCGTGACGCCACGCTATGTGCAGATGCTGTTTGAGGGCCACGGCATCACGTTCGGTGAGTTCGTCACCGAACGCCGGCTCGATGTTGCGCGATCAATGCTGCGCAGCCCGCGGTATGCCGACTGGTCAATTGCCGGCATCGCGTTTGAAGCAGGGTTCAAGGACCTCTCGCACTTCAACCGCCACTTTCGCCGGCGCTTCGGCGTCACACCTCGCGACTACAGGTGCCACGGTTGACACTCAACTGACATCGTCGGCGCGCCGGGCTTCCCGGCCGACGCCGCGCGAGACGCTCGCGATCATTTGGGCGGATTGAAGACGTCGACGGCGACAAATATGGCAGGCTCGGTACCGTCGTTGCGCCACCAGTGAACGGTGTTCTTGCCGGCAAGCACTGAGTCACCTTCGGCATAGGTTCTGGAGGCATCCCCGATGTACTCCGTGGCCTGGCCCTTTAGTACGTACTCGACCGACGGGCGATCCGCGTGACTGTGAACCGCGAACACTCCGCCTGGTGCCAGAGTGACCACACGCATGCGCAGCTGCCGGTTGTCGACGCCGCTGATTTCCGGCGCGAGTGGCAGCGTCCCGATCAACTTGGCGGCGACGCCCTTGTTCTCGGTTGGCGGTGCAGTCTGCGCGATTACGTCTGGGATGTATACAATGGCCAGCACACCTACCGCCGCCACGAGTCCTCCCCAAGCCAACGTACTGCTTTTCACGGCTGTCTCCTTGAAATGATGTGGCTTGATTCTGGGCAAATTCACCCTCTCGGTCTTGGACTCCAGCGAAGTCACACTGGGACTGGAACGAACTGTCTTGACCGACTGAGCATCAGCACTTTGCAGTAGCGACTCGCCATTCGACGGGCGTGCCAGAACAGCGCCCACGCTGGCGCCCGTACGGGGCGCTTCGCTGCTACGCCAAAAGAACTCGGGCTCGGCTAGAAAATGTCACCGCATCGAGTCCGTGGCCGGGGCTAGCGCCCGCCAACCTCCATATGTGCATTTGCCTGACCCCTTCGCGCCGCCAGCGCTTGATGGGTCGACAAGTCGTCCGGATTCCGATCCACGTTCCAGATCGCTTTCGATCCCGGAACGACCGTGAAGCAACCGCGGACTCAGTGCTTTTTGCCTTGATGCCCGTGGTGGCGATGCCCCTGCGCGGCAGGTGCCGGCGCAGCAGCCGCTGACTTCTGCCCCAGCTTGCTCTCGGTGCCGGCGATGAGTTTGGAGATGTTGGCGGCGTGGCGCCAGATCAGCAGGGCGCTCATGATGCCGATGGCCAGGGTGCTGCTGCTCGCGCCCCAGATGAGCGCGTGATAGAAGGGCGCGAAGGCTGCGGCGACCAGTGCGGCGAGCGAGGAATAACGGAAGAAGAAGGCCACGATGATCCAGGTCAGCAGGGTGGCCAGGCCCAGCAGCGGCTGCAGGCCGAGCAGCACACCAGCCGCGGTGGCCACGCCTTTGCCGCCCTGGAAGCGGAAGAACACCGGCCACAGATGGCCCAGAAAGGCCGCCAGGCCGGCCAGGGCGACACCGCTTTCGTCCACGCCCCAGCGATCGCCCCAGAGGTTGAGTGCAGCCACCGGCAGCAGGCCCTTGAGCAGGTCGAACACCAGCGTGAGCACCGCCGCCTTCTTGTTGCCCGAGCGCAGCACATTGGTCGCGCCGGGGTTGCCCGAGCCATAGCTGCGCGGGTCGCTCAGCCCCATCACACGGCTGACGATGACCGCAAAGGACAGTGAACCGATCAGGTAGGCCAGGGCGGCCGCCAGCCAGGGGGCGTACAGGGCAGAAGACATGCGCGACGTAGGGACGGAAGGAAAGGTGGGAAAACGGACGCGTCGAGTTTAGGCGGCAGAGGCCGGGTCGACGGCTTCGACTGCCACCGCGCCCAACCGCTCGGTCAGCACCGCCGGCGCAATGCCGACCAGGTAGCCGCGCCGTCCGCCGTTGATGTAGATGCGTTCGAGCGCCAGCACGCCGGCCTCGACGTACACCGGCGTGCCGGCGCGCTTGAAGCCGAAGGGCGAGGTGCCGCCGACCATATAGCCGCTGTGGCGCTGCGCCACCTCGGGCTTGCAGGGCTCGACCTTCTTCGCGGCGATGCAGCGCGCCAGGTTCTTGGTGCTCACCTGGCGGTCACCGTGCATCAGCACGATGAGCGGGCGGGCGTCCTGGTCCTGCATCACCAGGGTCTTGACGACGGCATGTTCGTCCACACCGAGCTGACGTGACGATTCGGCCGTGCCGCCGCGGTCGACGTACTCGTACACATGTTCGGTGTAGGCCACGCCTTGCTCGCGCAGCCAGTGCGTGGCGGGCGTTTCGCTCACATGGGCGGATTTACGGGCCATGGCGCAGAGCTCCTCGTCACTGCGCCGGGTCGCGCGCGTCCCAGCGGATGGCGTCGATGGCCTTGAGCAGTTCAGGCGACAGCGTCGTGCCCCAGGCTGCCAGTTGTTCGTCGAGCTGAGCCACGCTGGTCACGCCCAGGATGGTGCTGGCCACGCGCCAGTTGGCGTAGCAGAAGGCCAGCGCCATGCGGGTGGGTGTGAGGCCATGCTCGCGCGCCAGCGCGTTGTAGCGGCGCGCGGCGGCCAGCGCCTCGGGTCGGCCCCAGCGCTGCTTCTTCATGCTGTCGAACATGGCCAGGCGACCGGGCCGGGCCGGGTCGTCGACACCCAGCGCGTCGTACTTGCCGGTCAGCAGGCCGAAGCCGAGCGGGGAATAGGCCAGCAGGCCGACCTGCTGGCGGTACATCAGCTCGTCCAGGCCGTTCTCATACGAGCGGTTGACCAGGCAGTAAGGGTTCTGCACGCTGGCAATGCGCGGCAGGCCGGGGTGTTGCTCGGCCACCCGCAGGAACTCGGCCACGCCATAGGGCGTCTCGTTGGACAGACCGATCTCGCGCACCTTGCCGGCGCGCACCAGGCCGGCCAGGGCGTCGAGCTGGGCGTGGATGCTGCTGTTGGCGCCGTCGCGGGCCGGGTCGAAGTAGATCGCGCCAAAGGCCGGCACATTGCGGTTCGGCCAGTGGATCTGGTACAGGTCGATGTGGTCGGTGCGCAGGCGCTTCAGGCTGGCATCGCAGGCGGCGACGATGTCGGCCGGCTTCAGATCCGTGGCGCCGTTGCGTATCCAGGGCATGCCGCGCGACGGCCCGGCCACCTTGGTGGCCAGCAGCACGCGCTCGCGCGCACCAGGCCGTGCGGCGAACCAATTGCCCAGCATGGTCTCGGTGGCACCGAAGGTCTCGGCGCGCGCCGGCACCGCATACATCTCGGCCGTGTCGATGAAGCGAATGCCGGCGTCCAGCGCACGGTCAAGAATGGCATGCGCCGTCGGCTCATCGACCTGTTCGCCAAAGGTCATGGTGCCCAGGCAGATGCGCGGCACCTGCAAGGCGCTGCGGCCCAGGGGCACGGTGGTGTCGAAGGGGGTGGTGCGGGTGTCGCTCATGGGGGAGGAGAAAAGTGAAAGCCCGGCTGCATCCGCGAAACCGGACAGGCGCTGCCCAGCTCGGCCACGGCGCGGCCTTGGAGCGGCCTGGCTTAGCTCGGCTGCTTCAGTGCGAGACCTGGCCGATGAAGGCGCGGATACGCGGATTGTCCTGCGCGCCAAAGAAGACCTCGGGCGCTGCGTCGGCGGCGATGCGGCCCTGGTCGATGAAGAGCACGCGGTCCGAGACTTCGCGGGCAAAGCCCATCTCGTGCGTCACGACCAGCATGGTCATGCCGGTGCTGGCGAGCTGCTTCATGACGTCGAGCACCTCCTTGACCATCTCGGGGTCGAGCGCCGAGGTCGGCTCGTCGAACAGCAGCACCTTGGGCTTCATGGCCAGGCTGCGCGCGATGGCCACACGCTGCTGCTGGCCGCCGGAGAGCTGGAAGGGATGCTTGTGGGTGTGCGCCTTCAGGCCCACGCGCTCCAGCAGCTCGTGCGCACGCGCTTCGGCGTCGGCCCGGCTCATGCCGCGCACGCGCCGGGGTGCGAGGGCGACGTTGTCGAGCACGCTCAGGTGCGGAAAGAGGTTGAACTGCTGAAACACCATGCCGACCTCGGCGCGCAGGGCGTCGAGCTGCCTGGCGTCGTCGCTCACCTCGATGCCGTCGACGATGATGCGGCCGCTGTCGTGCTTCTCCAGCCGGTTGAGCATGCGCAGCAGCGTGCTCTTGCCCGAACCCGAGGCACCCAGGATGACCGTCACCTTGCCGGCGTCGAAGGTGGTGCTCACGTCCTTGAGCACATGGTGGGGGCCGAAGTGCTTGTTCACGCCTTCGACGGTGATGAAGGGCTGCCCTTGGGACCCTTGGGAAAGGGCCCCCTCGGGGGGTAGCGAACGCAGTGAGCTTGGGGGCGCCATCACTGGAGTTTTCCTTCGATATCGAAGCGGCGCTCCACGGCGTCCGAGATCTGCGTCATCACCGTCGTCAGCAGCAGGTAGATGATGGCCGTGGCGATGAACACCGGCACGGCCTGGAAGCTGGTGCTCTTGACCTGCGAGCCGGCGTTGGTTAGCTCGACCACGCCGATGGTGAAGGCCAGCGACGAATCCTTCAGCAGCGCGACGATGTTGTTCACCAGCGGCGGCAGGGCGATCTTGAACGCCTGCGGGAAGGTGATGTCGATGAAGGTGTGCCAGCGCGACAGGCCCAGCGAGCGCGCCGCCTCCATCTGCCCCTTGGGCACGGCCAGCAGGCCGGCACGGATGGCCTCGGCGTTGTAGGCACCCACGTTGAGCGCCAGCGCCATGCAGGCGGCGCTGAACTCGTCCACCCGCAGCCAGGGGCTGATCTCGGGCAGGGCAAAGTAGACGAACAGCACCTGCACCAGCAAAGGTGTGCCGCGCATGACCCAGATGTAGGCGCCGGCGATCCAGCGCAGTGGCGGCAGGCGCGAGGTCTTGCCCAGCGCGGCCAGCACGCCCAGCAGCACCCCGGCCACACCGGACACCAGCGTGAGCTCGACCGTCACCCGGGTGCCCTCGGCAAACAGCTGGGCGTTGTTGCCGATCGGTTCGGGCGCCCAGGACAGCGGAATGCTGATCAGCCACAGGATGAGCAGCATGGCCACCGAGGCGGTGATCATGGTGGCGCTGCTGCGCTGCTGGCGTGACCAGCCCGCTGGCCACAGGGACAGGATGGAATGCAAACGAGGCTCGCGGGTTGGAGGTCGAACGGGTGCGCGGCCCGGCATCAGCGGCGACCGGGCCCCGGCACCGTCGAAAGACAGACAGGGCCGGGCAGTTGCCGCAGGGCGACGCCCCGGCCGGTCAGCCTCACTTGCAGCGGATGTCCTCGTTGAACCACTTCTTCGAGATGGTGGCGTAGCTGCCGTCGGCCATCATCGCCGCCAGCGCCTTGTTGACCTCGCCGACCAGCCCGGTGTTGCCCTTGGAGACCGCCGCGGCGATGCGCTCGACGAACAGGAAGTCGCCCATCTTCAGGCCGGCCGCGGGGTTGGCCTTGAGCGAGTTCAGGGCCACGAAGCGGTCGGTCACCCAGGCATCGACCCGGCCGCTGGCCAGGGCGGCACGGGCGTCGGTGTCCTGCGGGAAGTTCTTCACCTCCTTGACCGAGGCGACCTTCTTGACGTTGTCCAGATAGGTCGTGCCGGTCTGCACCGACACCACCTTGCCGGCCAGGTCGGCGGCGGTCTTGATGGCGCCGTCCTTGGCGATGATGACGCCGCCGGTGCAGTAGTGCGGTTCGGCGAAGGTGACGGCCTTGGCGCGCTCGTCGGTGATGCCGTGCGAGGCGATCACCATGTCCCAGCGGTCCTGGCCCAGGCCGGTCAGCAGGGCGTCGAAGGACAGCGCCTTCCACTCGATCTTCAGGCCCATCTTGGCCGCCATGGCTTCGGCCACCTCAACCTCGAAGCCGGTGAGCTTGGAGCCTTTGTAGAAGTTGAAGGGCGCGAACTGGCCCTCGGTGGCCACGATGATCTTGCCGGCCTTCTTCACCTGCTCCAGGCTGCGCGCCTGGGCGGCGCCGTGGGTCAGCAAGCTGAGGGACAGGGCGGCCAGCAGGCCCAGGGCGGTGTGCTTGATCGACATCTTCATGAATAAATCTCCAACGTTAGGGGCGACCGGCGCGCAGGAACCGTGCCGGTGGTACGCACCACAAGGTGCGCTATCTTCGGTCGGTTTCACACGGTTTCACGGCCGCATCGCCCCGCCCCACCCCCGGAGTTTCCACGCTTGACCTCACCCGTCCAAACCACCTCAGCCATGTCGCTCGACGCAGCCCCGGCGCTCACGACCCGCCCCACCCTGGCGACCGATGCACTGATGTTGCTCGCCGCCATGATCTGGGGCTCGACCTTCGTCGCCCAACACCTGGGCATGGACGGCGTGGGGCCCTTCTTCTTCACCGGCGCGCGTTTTCTGCTCGGCGCGGCGCTGGTGCTGCCGCTGTGGCGCCGCCGGCCGGCCTGGCTGGGCCAGCCGCTGCCCGAAGGCCAGCACGGCGCCGGCGGACTCAGCTTGTGGTTGGCTGGCCTGGGCCTGGGCCTGGTGCTGTTCGCGGGCGTCAATGCCCAGCAGGTGGGCCTGCTGGGCACCACGGTGAGCAACGCCGGCTTCATCACCGGCCTGTATGTGGTCATCGTGCCCTTCATGCTACTGGGCATGGGCCAGCGCATGCAGGCCAGCCTGTGGCTGGCCGTGGCGCTGGCCACCGCCGGCCTGTATCTGCTGAGCGTGAAGGCGGACTTCACGGTGTCGCCAGGCGACTGGCTGCAGCTCATCAGCGCGTTCATCTGGGCCGCCCATGTGGTCCTCGTCGGCGTGCTGGCACGCCGGCACGACCCCTTGCGTCTGGCCATTGCGCAATACCTGGTGTGTGGCGGCCTGTCGCTGGCCTGGAGCTTGTGCAGCGAGCCGCTCACCGGGCCCGGCTTCCTGCAGGCGCTGCCGGCCATCGTCTACGGCGGCGCCCTCTCGGTGGGCGTGGCCTACACCCTGCAGGTGGTGGCGCAAAAGACCGCCAAGGCCTCGCACGCCGCCATCATCTACAGCAGCGAAGGCCTGTTTTCGGCCGCCTGCGGCGCCTGGATCCTGCACGAACAACTCGGCGGCCGGGGCTTTCTGGGCGGCGGTCTGATGCTGGCCGCCATGCTGCTGGCGCAGTGGCAACGCACGCCCGAACCTGAGGCGCATTGAAGCGCGCGGGCCAGGGGCTCGCCCTGCGCCCGGATGTTCAGGCCGGCCCGTGGCGCGTCGCCAGCCAGGCACGGGCGGTGGCAAATGTGACCTGGTGCGCGGCGGCCAGCGCAGCCAGCAGGCCAGCCACAGGCTGCCCAGGCGCTGGCTGCGGGGCGGCGTTGCGCAGCGCCGACTCCAATGACGCTGCCGCCGCCTGCAGGCGGATGGCCGCCAGATTTCCGGCCTCGCCCTTGAACCGATGCAGCAGCGTCGCGGCCTCGGCGGCCCGGCCCGCGGCCACCTCGGTCTCGATGACCTCCACCAGGCCGGCGTAGGTGCGCACAAACTGATCCAGCAGCTCGCCGAAGAATTCGAGCTCGCCCAGCCGCTCGGCAGCCATCGCCATGTCGAAGCCGTCCAGCCGCGGCCAGCCGGCAGGCGGGTCAGCCAGGTCCACCACGGCGGCCGCAACCGTCGCCCCGGCCTGGGGCGCGACGGGTGCGACGGGTGCGACGGGCGCGCCGGACAATCCGGGTGCGATCGGCAGCGCCAGCGGCAGCATGGCCCCACGGCGCTGCACCACGGTCTGACGCAGCACCCGCACCAGGCGGCTCGGGTCGATGGGCTTGGTCAGGAAATCGTCCATGCCGGCTTCGCTGGCACGCTGCTGCTCGCCGGCGGTGGCACCGGCGGTCAGTGCAATGACAGGCAGGCTGGTGTGGCCGGCCCGGCGCAGGTGCCGGGTGGTCTCGAAGCCGTCGAGCTCGGGCATCTGCAGGTCCATCAGCACGACGTCGAAGCCACCATGCGTCGCGGCCAGGGTCTGCAGCGCTTCCGCGCCCGATTCGCGCAAGGTGGCGACAGCCCCCTCGCGCTCGAGGATGCGGCCGACCACCTCGAGATTGAGCCGGCTGTCGTCGACCACCAGCACCCGCACGCCGGCCAGCCAGCGCCCCTGCTCGCTGCGCACCTGGGTGAACTTCAGCAGATGGTCGGGGGCCATGCCGCGTGCGACCTGGGCCGCATTGACGGCATTGAACAGGGTCGACGCGTTGACCGGCTTGGTCAGCACGTTGTCCGGCGCCACGCTGGCTGCAGCGTCGACGGTGTTTGCTTGCTGCACCGCCGCCAGCAGGGCGGCGCGGTCGGCGGCGGTGACCATGATGACCGACGGCATCGGCGCCCGCTCCAGCCAGCTGCCCAAGGCGCGCAAGGCCGCCAGACCGTCCAGGTCCGGCAGCCGCCAGTCCAGCAGGATGCAATCGATGGGCTGCCCTTGGCTTTGCCGTTGCAACACCCGCTCGATCATGTGCGCGCCGCTTTCCACGCCGTCGACGTTCCAGCCAAAGCCGCTGACCATGCGCACCAGCATCGCCCGGTCGGGTGCTTCGTCCTCGGCGACCAGCACATGCAGCGGTCGGCTGGCGGCGTGGGGCATGCCGACGGCTTCGGCCGCCGCCGATTGGGCAGCAATCGCCATCGGCAGGTCGATCCAGAAATGGCTGCCCACACCCACGGTGCTTTCCACGCCCACCGTGCCGCCCATCAGCTCGACCAGGCGCTTGACGATGGACAGCCCGAGCCCGGTGCCGCCGAAGCGGCGTGCGGTCGACGTCTCGGCCTGCGTGAAGGGCGCGAACAGGCGCGCCAGCTGCTCGGGCGACATGCCGATGCCGCTGTCGCGCACGCTAAATCGCAGCGGCAGCACGGCGGCCGGCGCTTGTTGCTGGTGCTGTTGCTGAGGCGGCGGTGGGTCGAAGCGGATGGTCAGCTCGACCTGGCCGCTCTGGGTGAACTTCAGGGCGTTGCCGATCAGGTTGATCAGGCACTGGCGCAAGCGGTTGCCATCGCCGATCAGACTGGGCATGGCGCCGGACGACAACTCGGGCAGGGTCAGGCCCAGCCCCTTCTCGGCGGCCTGGGCGCCGAACATGGCGCGCAGATCATCCAGGATGTCGGCCAGGGCGAAGGGCTGCGGGTCCAGCAGCAGTTCACCGGCCTCGATCTTTGAAAAATCCAGCACGTCGTTGATCAACCCCAGCAGGTTCTTGCCCGAGGCCTCGATCGTCTTCAGATCCTTGCGCTGCGCTGCGCCGAGGCCGGACTGGCCGAGCAGAAAGGTGGTGCCGATCATGGCGTTGAGCGGCGTGCGGATCTCGTGACTCATGGTCGCCAGAAAGGCGCTCTTGGCGCGGTTGGCGGCCTCGGCTTCCTGCTTCGCCACGCGCAGTTGCTGCGCCTGCTCGGCCAGCGCGGCGGTGCGCTCGTTCACCTGGGCCTCCAGCGACAGATTCAGGCCGACCAGCTCCTGCTCGCTGCGCTGCAGCGCCGCCGCCAGGCGCTGCTGGCGGCGGTTGGCATGCGCCAAGGCGGCGACCAGACCGGCCAGCACCACCAACGCGACCGCGGCCGTGATGACTTCCGCCTGGAAGCTGTCCCACAGCGACAGCGGACGGTTGAGCACCTTGGCCGCCGCCGGGATGGCGCGCGTGTCGCCCTTCCAGCGTTTGATTTCGCGCCAGTCCAGCACCAGCGGCGAGGCGAGCGGCAAGTCCGTGCGCCCGGGCACAACCTGGCGGCGACCCAACGCGATCTCGGCGGCTGCATCGGCGGCCTGCTCACCATCCTGCTTGGGGTCGGCCATGGCCCCGCCGACCACGCCGGGCACCAGGTGGGGCGCGAACATGGCAAACACCGGCGCGTTGGCCGTCTTGCCAACGGTGGCAGCCACCTCGGCCGGCACGAATCTGCGCCCTGCGCCGTCCTGGAAAAACGGCAGGTAGAGCACCACCGTCGCCGGCGGCAAGGCCGCGATGCGCTTGAGCATCTCGTCATAACGCAGCTCGGTCAAAAACTCGACCGCCACCGGCCGCGGCGGGTGCGCAAGCGCCACCTTGGCCTGCGCCAGGTAATGCGGAAGAAAGCCCGACGCAGCACCTGACACGACGACGATCCGCTGGGTAGCCGGAAAGACCTTCAGCGCAGCGTCCACGGTGCCGGTCACATCGATGCGGTCAGGCAGCACGAGCAACGAGCGGCCGGAGTCACTTGCTGGCAAGGCGGTGTCCAGCACCCTGGCGGCAATGACCGGCACGTCTGGTGCCACCAGGTCTTGGCCTACCGTGTTGAAGAACTTCATGCCCGCCACGCCCAGCACAATCACCGCGCCAGGGCGTGCCGCCTGCAGCTTGAATCGCAGGTAGTCGGCAGCCTTCTGGGGGTAGTCTGGATTGGTGTTGCGCTCCAGGTCCAGCGTCTCGACATAGACATTGCGACCGCTGATGCCACGCTCCTTGAGCCGGTAGAACGCGCCGTTCAGCGACGCCTCGGTGACCGGCGCACCGATCTGGTTGCCCGACAGGATCAGCACGTCCTTGCCGGCGGGCCGAGCAGCACCCGGCGCAGGCAGCTCAGGCGCGGCCAGCGCCAGCACACCGCACACACCAAGCAGCAGCACAACAGCAAGCCGACGGAAAACTACACCTGACGGTGAATAACGCATTGTTGAACTCGGGCTGCCCCAGATGCAGCAGGCAAACGACGATGGAGCGTCAAGGTCACGCGACCCGACCACTCCCACAGCCAACGACCGCGGCTGGCAGACCGCGACGGATCACGGACAAGGTCGACACCGGCAATTGGCAAAGGATGCTAGCGCACTGCACCTGGAGGTTCGGCTGCGGTGGCGGTAGCGGTGGCAATGGCAGCCCGCGTCTGGTCCATTGAGTTGCATCATGAATACGACTTCGTCGAGTATGCGATCCTTCACACATACATAACGACGCCGCGGAGGCTGTCATGTCTGGCGAACAGGCCCTACTGACGCTGAGTCTGAGACGTGTGTTCTTCCAGGCAGTGGCATTGGCATTGCTGATAGCCGTGTCTGCTTGCGGAGGGGGCGGGAGTGACGGCGGGCAAAGAAATACCAGCTTCTCGTTGTCGACCAACCAGGTCAACGTGTCAGCCAGAACGGATGAGGTTGCACCGTCGGCCACCTTGACCGCAAGCCTGACGAATCCACCGGCTGGGGGCGTCTACGTCGGCTACACGAACACGTCCCAGGCGCTCAACGCCGTTGACTTCACAGACAACGGGAACTCGACTGGCACCATCATCCTGTCGCTACGCGCGCCGGCCCAGCTCGGAGTAGGCGTCTACACGGACACCGTGACGATCTACGTCTGTTATGACGACCGTTGCAACAGTCCGGTTGGCAACAGTCCCCAGACGATCACGGTGCACTACAGCGTCACTGCCGGGCAGGCGCCTACGCAGGCAACGCCGGTGGTGCTGGCGTTGAGCCCGCCGGCTGTCGCCGCTGGAGGCGCAAGCTTTGCGCTGACTGTCACAGGAACGGGGTTCGTCCCCCAATCGGTACTGCAATGGAACGGTGTCGCGCGGCCGACCAACTACGACTCCCCAACGCAGATCACTGCTCAGATCAGCAGCGATGACGTGGCCAACGCAGGCAGCATAGAGGTCACGGTCAGTAATTCGACCGCAGGCGGGGGCACCTCGATTGCTATCAGTTTTACCGTGCTGCCCCCAGCGACATTGTCCCTGGCACGGATTTCGCCGACCAGCGTGGCTGCAGAAGGGCCGGATTTCGTTGTCACCGCCATCGGAACCGGCTTCACGGCCAACTCGGTGGTGCAGTGGAACGGAGCAGCTCGACCAACAACGTTCATATCGTCGACCGAAGTGGTGGCAAACATCTCCGCTGCTGACATCGCTCAGGTGGGCAGCGCCGAGCTCACCGTGTTCACGCCGGGTGGTGTGGGCAAGGTGTCCACCGCTTTGACATTGAACGTGGTCGCACATTCGATCGACGCTACTGCGTTCCAGATCGATCCCAACCATTCGGGCGTGGTTCGGTTCAACAACGTCAGCCTCCCGGCAGCAGTCCGGTGGACCACCGATCTCGGTGGCGCTCCGTCGTATGCCCTTATCGCCCAGGGGAAGGTCTATGTCACCGTCAATCTGGGGACAAGCAGCCAGCTCGTTGCGCTTGATCAGGCCACCGGCGCCAGGGTCTGGGGACCGATCGTGTTGTCGGGGCAGGCCAACGCAACCTACGATGCCGGCAAGGTCTTCGCTTTGAGCTCGACCATCGGCAATGCGGCGTTGATGCAAGCCTACGATGCAGCGACCGGCCAGCTCGTGTGGAGCACCTTGCTTGCCGGGCAGTACTCGTTCTCGTCACCGCCGACTGCTGCACATGGCTACGTTTATACCGGCGGCGCCGGCTCTGGCGGTACCGTGTACGCGGTGGATCAGACCAATGGCGTGATCGCCTGGACGCGCTCGGTCGCCAACGGCGACTCCAGTGCGCCAGCGGTGTCGTCGGATGGCGTGTTCGTCACCTATCCATGTCAGACCTATGCATTCCGCCCATCAACTGGTGAGCTGACATGGTCCAACAATACCGGTTGCTCCGGTGGTGGCGGTGCCACACCCGTGGTGGCCAATGGGGCACTGTACGCACCGAACGGCGTTGGCTCCTACAACGGCAGCACCTTCAATGCAGCTACCGGTTCGCTGCTGGGTGCCTACGTGGCCGATAACCTGCCCGCGATCGACGCCCAGTCGGGCTACTTCCTCCAGAGCGGCACGCTGCGCGGCGTCACATTGGCCAACAACACGGTGCAGTGGAGCTTTGCGGGCGATGGAACGCTGACGACTTCGCCGATCGTCGTGAACCAGTACGTGTTCGTGGGAGCGAGTTCGGGGCGCCTGTATGCGGTGGACGCCAGCACCGGTCAACAGCTCTGGACGAAAGACCTTGGCGCGGCGATACCCGCAGGTTCGGGATGGGGCGCACGCATGCCGATCTCCGGTCTGTCGGCGGGTGATGGCCTACTCGTCGTTCCGGCGGGCAACACCTTGACGGCGTTCACCCTCTCCACGTCACCTTGATAGGGGCAGCTACTACGCCTGTGTTGACGAAACCGGTAAGCCGCCTGATGGGCGACGCGTGTGCCGCCGCTGGCGTCAGCGCAGGCCGGCCTGGCGCGCGCGTTCCTGTTCGCGCAGGCGCAGCACGCGGCGCAGCACCTTGCCGGTGGTGGTCATGGGCAGCGCGTCGATGAATTCGATTTCCTTGGGGTACTCGTAGGGCGCGAGGCGGTCGCGCACATGGGCCTGGAGGGCGTCGATGAGTGCCGGGTCGCCGCGGTAGCCGGCAGCAAGCACGACGTAGGCCTTGACCACCGCGCCGCGTTCGGCGTCCGGTTTGGGCGCCACCGCGGCGTTGGCCACCGCCGGGTGCTTGACCAGGCAGTTCTCGATCTCGCTCGGGCCGATGCGGTAGCCGGCGGCCTTGAACATGTCGTCGGCGCGGCCCTGGTACCAGAGGTAGCCCTGCTCGTCCATGACGGCCATGTCGCCGGTGCGGCACCACGAGTTGGCCGGGTCGCCGGTGTATTTGGCCGCGGTGGCGGCGGCGTTGTTCCAGTAGCCGAGGAAGAACACCGGGTCGGGCTGGCCGTGGCGGTCCAGGCGGTGCACCGCCACGTCGCCGGGCGTGCCGCGCGGGCACTCGTTGCCGTCGTCGTCGATCACCGCCACGCGGTGGCCCGGGTAGGGCCGGCCCATGCTGCCGGGGCGCGCCGGCCAGGCAGGCTGCGGCCTGCCGGCGATGTCGATGTAGCGCGTGCAGTTGCCGACGATGTAGTTGATCTCTGTCTGGCCGAACATCTCGTTGACGACCACGCCAAGCTGGTCGCGGCACCAGGCGAAGACGGTGTCGCCCACCGCCTCGCCGGCGCTCATGATGGCGCGCAGCTTGAGGTTGTAGCGGTCGCGCGGCGCCGGCACGGCCTTCATCAAGGCCTTGAGTGCGGTGGGGAAGATGAAGCTGTGGGTAACGGCGTATTTGGCCATCAGCGCCAGCGCACGTTCGGGCGCGAAGCGGCCCTGCCAGGCCACGATGGGGCGGCCGAAGTACAGCGTGGGCAGCAGTGCGTCCATCAGGCCGCCGGTCCAGGCCCAGTCGGCCGGGCTCCAGAACACCGCTTCGGCGCCGTCGAACCAGTTCTGGCTGCACACGAAGCCGGTCAGGTTGCCGATCAGCGCGCGGTGCGGGATGAGTGCGCCCTTGGGCGGGCCGGTGGTGCCGCTGGTGTAGATGAGCACCGCGGCGTCGTCGGCCTTGGTGGTCACGGCGCTGAAGATCGCCGCCTCGCGCGCCACCGCCGCCAGCCAGTCGATGTCGCCACGTCCGGTGGCGCCGCCCACCGCGATGACATGGGCCAGGCCGGGGCAGGCGACGCGCGCGGTGCGCAGGGCCTGGATGGCCGTCTCGTCGACGATGGCCACCCGCGCGGCGCTGTCGTTGATGCGGTATTCGAGCGCCTCGGGGCCGAACAGCATGGACAGCGGCATGGCCACTGCGCCGAGCTGGTAGATGGCCATGTGGGCCACTGCCGTCTCGAAGCGCTGCGGCATGACCACGGCCACGCGGTCGCCGCGCGCCACGCCCAGGCTGGCCAGGGCGTTGGACAGGCGATTGGCCACGCGCTGCAGCTCGCGGTAGCTGTGGCGGTCGGTGGCGCCGTTCTCGTGTTCGTAGAAGATCGCCACCGAGTCCGGCCGTTCGCGCGCCCAGCGCGCGCAGCAGGCCTGGGCGATGTTGAACTCGGCCGGCACCTGCCAGCGCAGGCCGGCGTGCAGGGCTTCGTGGTGGTCGGCAGCGAGGTCGGCCGCGGATGACAGGTGTTCAGTCATCCGCAGAGCTTACGCAGTGCGCCTGCCTTTGCGCACGGGGCTTGCCCCGATGTCGGCGGGCTGAGGCGTCGATGTCCTGGCCGTGCGGGGCGGGTCTGCGGCGGCTTTAGCGCTTTTGCTCGGCTTGGCGGTGGTCGCGGCCTTGGCCGCACGCCGCGGACGCGGCGCGGGCGCATCCGCCGGGCCCGGTGCGACGGCTGCTGCCGCCGAAGCAGTCACTGAAGAAGGATGTTCGATCGGTTGCACCAGCGCCTGGGCCTGCGCGAACACGGCATCGGCCGACACGCCCAGATACACCATCAGGCGCTGCACCACGTCGTACTGCGGCGCCTCGGGTCGCGGGTCGACCATGAGCACGGCGGCGGCGACCGCCAGCGCCTGCACGCGTTGTTCGGGGGTGGTGAGCATGGCCTCGACTGCCATAAGTGCGGGCACCGGGGCCACGGCGAGCACGCGGGCTTCCTCGCGCACCAGCGCGTCCCAGTCGACCGGCGCGCCGTGGGCGTCGGTCGGGTGCAGATCGGCAAGCTGGCGTGCCAGGCGCAGGCTGCGGCGCTCGAAGTGGCCGCTTTCCTGCATGCCGGCCTGCACGATGCGACAGACCGCGCGGGCATATCCGCCCACGGCCAGATCAGGCAGCACCTCGCGGCGGTGCCGCGCCAGGTCGGCCTGGGCGCGTTCGGCTGCACGTTCGGCGTCGCTCGGTCGCGGCGGCAGCCAGGCACCCAGGCCGTAGGGGCCGAAGGCGGCGCGGGTCCAGTTCACCACCGCCTGGTCGCGCAGGTCGCGGTAGAGGTTCATGCCGATCTCGACCCAGGCCGACACGCCCTGCTCGATCGCCACCGCCGGGTGCTCGGCCGGCAGGGCATGGCGCGCTTCGCGCACCTGGGCGGCAAGCTGGGCCAGCTGGGCCGAACCGGGCAACACATCGGATAACCACTGGCGCTGCAGCCGCATGGGGTGCAGATGGGTGACGGCATCGGCCAGCCAGCGCTGCGCCAGCGGCTTGATGAACGGCCGCAGCCAGGTCTTGTAGATGGCGCTGTTGATCTCGCTGAGCTGGGCGACGGTGGAGAAAAGTTGTTCCTCGTCCCGCCCCTCGGGGTTGATGGCGCGCAGGTCGTCCATGGTGCGGGCGACGAACTCGGCCGAGTAGCTGCCGGGCTCCAGCTCGTTCCAGCGTTCAGGCCTTGCGCCGTCCTTGGGCTCGAGCTTCATCTCGTACAGGCCCGGCGGCAGGCTGGCAATCGCGTCCATGGAGCTGACGATCTGGTCGTGTTCCTTCCTGGCAATGTCGCCGCCCACGAAGATGCCCAGGTGGCCGATGTGCGGGTGCAGCACGTAGACGATGGTGCGGCCGGCAGCGGCGATGGCGTGTTCGTCGCCCCAGGTGTCGATGATCCAGTCCAGCGCCTGCGGCGGCGGCGTGATGTTGTCGCCCCAGGAGGCGAAGCACAGCACCGGCGCGGTGATGTTGCGCAGGTCCAGCGGCAGGCCGTCGATGGTCATCTCGCCGCGCGCCAGGCGGTTGCCGACGAAGAGGTTTTCGACGATGGCCTCGATCTCGGCGCCGGTCATGCGGAAATAGCCACCCCACCAGCGCTCGAAATCAAGAAAACGCTCGGCCTCGCTGTCGACCTGGGCGTAGAGGTGGTGGTACTTGCTCCACAGCGCATGCGCCGGGTTGAGGTTCTCGAAGTTCTGCACCAGGTGGGCGCCGTCGAAACGATCGGCGTTGAGGTCGGCGGTGAGCGAGGCCAGCCAGGCACCGCCCAGCGTCGCGCCGCTGTAGCGCATCGGGTTCATCTGCGAGCTGCCGGCCCAGTAGGACATGGGCGAACCCACCAGCACCGTGGTGCCGAACAGTTCCGGCCGCGCCGCCGCCAGCATGGCCACCGCCCAGCCGGCCTGGCAGTTGCCGATCACGATGGGCTTGCTGAGTGCCTGCGGGTGGCGCTCGGCCACCACTTCGAGAAAACGTGCCTCGGCGGCCAGGATGTCGGCCAGGGTCTGGCCTTCCTCGGGCTGGGGCCGGAAGGTGACGAAATAGACCGGATGGCCGCCGCGCATGGCCACGCCGATCTCTGAATCCTTCTTGAAGCCGCCGATGCCCGGGCCGTGGCCGGCGCGCGGGTCGACCACCACCACCGGTGCAGCCGATGGATCGATCTCGACGCCGGCCGGCGGCAGCAGGTGCAGCAAGCTGTAGTTGCAGGGGCGCGGCAGCTCGCGGCCGTCCAGCACCAGTTCGTGCTGGAACTTCAGCAGCGCCGGCTCACCGGCGTTGACATGTTCGACATAGATGTTGCCGCGCTGGCGCAGGGTGTCGAGCATCAGCACGCCGCGCTCGAAGGCGTCGCGCGCCACCTCGGCGCCGGGCAGGACCGCGAAGGCGGCCAGCGCGTCGGCGGCGGCGAACGGGCTGACGATCATCGGGACCTGGGAGACCGGAGAAGCTGACATGGTGTGATCGTGGGTTGCTGGCCACAATGGTGGCGCGCGGCGGGCGAATGCGATCGGGTGATATGGGGGGCAAGAAGCCCACCAAATTGTGCACTGCAGCAGATTTCAGCGCGCCCCCTCGATCCTGCGCCAGGCCTGGCCATCGGGTGGCGTGCCGGCACCAGAATGGCGACTTTTCGCCCCCTGCCCCGAAGTGCCTGCATGACTCCCCCATCGACCGACGCCCTGGCCTGCACCGACCTCGACAGCTGCGTGCTGCACCTCAAACGTGCCGGCCTGGCGCGGCTGGACGCCGCCAGCCTGGGCCGCCTGCTCAGCCTGGGCCCGACCGACCTGCCCGCCCTGGCCGGACACTGGAACGATCTGCCGCCCGACGACCACCTGAAGGACGGCGGCCGCTACCGGCAGCGCCGCCACGCCAGCCTGATGCAGACCCTGGGCGATTCGCCTGGCAGCGCGGCGCTGCAGGCCGTGCCGCACCGCCCGCACTGGCAGCCCACCACCTACAACGCTCTGCACGGCGGCATGCTGCGCCACTTTGCGCCGGTGATGCCGGCGCTGGCTGACGCGCCGGCCTGGCGCGCACTGGTGGCTGGCCTGGGCGTGTTGTTCGGCCGCGTGCGTTCGCCGGCCGACAGCCGCTGGTACATCGAAGCCCACCCCTTTCGCATCACCACCGCCGGCGGCGTCGGGCGCCCGACGCCGGAAGGTGCCCACCGCGACGGCGTGGATTTCGTCGCCGTCGTGCTGGTGGGCCGGCATCACATCATCGGCGGCGAGACCCGCGTGTTTGCCGCCGACGGTCCGCAGGGCCTGCGTTTCACCCTCGACCAGCCGTGGAGCGTGCTGCTGCTCGACGACACCCGGGTCATCCACGAAAGCACGCCCATCCAGCCCGACGACGTACCGCTGGGCTGGCGCGACACCCTGGTGCTGACCTACCGCGCGGGCGGCTTCCAGGATCCGCCAGCAGCCCCGGCGCCTTGAACGTCGCGCCCTGCACGTCGCGCACCGGACGGCTGCCGCCACAGGCCGTCGTTAAAGTGAGCCGCATGCCTGCCGACACCTTGCCGCCCACGCCCGCGCCTGCCGCTCCCATCGGCTCAAGCGAACTCAGCCCGCCGTACACGCCTCGACGGCAGGCGCACGACTTGTTCCTGCCCTTGCGCGGCCAGCGTTATCACGTGTTGTGCTGGGGCGACCCGGCGGCGGTGTCGCCAGAAGCGCCCGCCCTGGTGCTGCTGCATGGCTGGATGGATGTGGCGGCGTCATTCCAGTTTATGGTCGACGAACTCGACCGGCTCGGCGCCGCCCCGCCCTGCATCCTCGCGCCGGACTGGCGCGGCTTCGGCCTGAGCACCGGCCCGGCCACCGACAGCTACTGGTTCCCGGACTATCTGGGCGACCTCGACGCCCTGCTCGACGCATTGCTGCCCAGCCAGGCAGTCGACCTGCTCGGCCACAGCATGGGCGGCAACGTCGCCATGATCTACGCCGGCGTGCGGCCGGACCGGGTGCACAAACTCATCAACCTGGAAGGATTCGGCCTGCCGCAGACGAAACCCGACCATGCGCCCAAGCGTTACCGCGCCTGGCTCGATGAGCTGAAGGACCACGCCCAGATGCGCCACTACACCAGCGTGGACGCGGTGGCCGGCCGCTTGCGCGAGAACAACCCGCGCCTCACGCCGGACAAGGCCGCCTGGCTGGCCCCCCACTGGGCCGAGCAGCGCGCCGACGGCCGCTGGCACATCCTGGGCGACCCGGCGCACAAGCACAGCAACCCGGTGCTCTACCGCGTCGACGAGGTGCTGGCCTGCTGGCGCGAGATCAGCGCGCCGGTGTTGTGGGTGGAAGGCGCCAACACCGACGTCGCCAAGTGGTGGGGCCAGCGCTATCCACGCGCCGATTTCGACGCCCGCATCGCCGAGGTGAAGCAGCTGGAGCGCCGGGTGCTGGAGGACTGCGCCCACATGCTGCACCACGACCAGCCGGCGGCGCTGGCCGGGCATCTCGCCGACTTCCTGGCGCACTGACCGGACTGAAGGCAGGGCTGGCGGCGGCGCACGGGTCGGCGCGTGTGAAAATCCTCGGCTGGCCGCTTGCGGCACCCTACACGACCGAGACACGCGATCATGGACATCGAACGCATCAACGCCATCGGCTACGGCCTGGCCGACCTCAGCGAGCGCACCGAAGCGCTAAGGGGGTATCTTTGACTACGAGGACAAATCCAAGCGTCTGACCGAGGTCAACGCCGCGCTGGAGAACCCGGCGGTCTGGAACGAGCCCAAGCGGGCGCAGGAGCTCGGGCGCGAGAAGAAGGCGCTCGAAGACGTGGTCGGCACCATCGACCATTTGCGCGGCCAGCTCGACGACAACCGCGAGCTCTACGAGATGACCAAGGCCGAGAGCGACTTCGACTCGCTCGCCGCCATCGAGGGCGACGCCCAGGCGCTGCGCGAGATCGTCGAGAAGCTCGAGTTCCGCCGCATGTTCTCGAATCCGGCCGACCCGCTGAACTGCTTCGTCGACATCCAGGCCGGCGCAGGCGGCACCGAGGCCTGCGACTGGGCCAGCATGCTGCTGCGCCAGTACCTGAAGTACTGCGAGCGCAAGGGCTTCAATGCCACGCTGGAAGACGAGACCGAAGGCGACACCGCCGGCATCAAGAGCGCCACCATCAAGGTGGAAGGTGAATACGCCTTCGGCCATCTGCGCACCGAGACCGGCGTGCACCGCCTGGTGCGCAAGAGCCCCTTCGACAGCTCGGGCGGGCGCCACACCAGCTTTGCATCGCTGTTCGTCTACCCCGAGGTGGACGATTCGATCGAGATCGACATCAACCCGGCCGACGTGCGCACCGACACCTTCCGCGCCTCGGGCGCGGGCGGCCAGCACATCAACAAGACCGATTCGGCGGTGCGCCTGACGCACATCCCGACCGGCATCGTGGTGCAGTGCCAGGACGGCCGCAGCCAGCACAGCAACCGCGACGTGGCCTGGAAACGCCTGCGCAGCCGCCTGTACGACCACGAGATGCGCAAGCGCATGGAAGAGCAGCAAAAGCTCGAGGACACGAAGACCGACGTCGGCTGGGGTCACCAGATCCGCAGCTATGTGCTGGACAACAGCCGCATCAAGGATCTGCGCACCAACGTCGAGGTCTCCGCCACCCAGAAGGTGCTGGACGGCGACCTCGATGCCTTCATCGAAGCCAGCCTGAAGGCCGGGCTGTGATGGCGAGCAGTTCGACCTCGACGCCAGGGGCCATGACAGCCGCGGCTGATCTGGCCGAAGCCACCCAAGCCCTCGGCGGTCGCCGCGCAGCGGCGGGGGCACCCATCCAGGCGCTGCTGTTCGACATGGACGGCACCCTCATCGACAGCATGCCGCTGCACGACCGCTCCTGGCAGCTGTGGCATGCCGAGCTGAGCCTGCCCTTCGACGACGCGGGCTTTTTTGCCTCTACCGCCGGGCGCACCAACCAGGAGATCCTGCGCGACATGTTCCCGGCGCGCAGCAGCGCCGAGCTGATCGCCCTGGCCTGGCGCAAGGAGGAGCTGTACCGCGAGATCGCCGCGCGCGAGCTGACCCTCATCGCCGGTGCGGCCGAGTTCTGTCGCCAGGCGCGCGCCGCCGGCTACAAGCTGGCGGTGTGCACCGCCTCGCCACCGGAGAACATCGTCGTCGCCTTCGAGCGTTTCGGCCTGGGCGAGCTGGTCGACACGGTCACCAGCCCGGCCGAGCCGAAGTTCGGCGGCGCGCCCGGCGAGACGCTGCGCGGCAAGCCGCAGCCGGACATCTTTGCCGAGGCTGCCCGACGCCTGGGTGTGCCGCCCGAGGCCTGCCTGGTCTATGAAGACGCGCCGCTGGGCATCGAAGCCGCGCGGCGCGCCGGCATGCGCGCCGTCGCGCTCACCACCACCTTGCCGGCGTCGGCCTTTGCCAGTTACCCCAATGTGGTCGAGGTGATGGCCGATTTCGTCGGCCACGCCCTGCCCGCCTGAAGAACACCGAGAAAGACAACCATGATGCGTGATGGCATTGCAGCGCAGGTGCGCCGGCTCGACTACACAGCCCCGAGCCACTGGATCCGCACGGTCGACCTGACCTTCGAGCTGGAGCCGGCCAAGACGCTGGTGATCAGCCGCATGGCGGTCGAACCCAACCCCGCGCTGCCCGGCGCGGCCATGCGCCTGGACGGCGAAGGCATCACCCTGACGCGGGTGCTGGTGAACGGCGCCAGCCATTCATTTCGCATGGACGAGGGCCAGCTGGTGCTGGACAACCTGCCGGCCGAGCCTTTCAGCCTGGAGATCCGCAACACCTGTGCGCCCGACAAGAACACCGAGCTGAGCGGCCTGTACACCTCCAGCGGCGGCTTTTTCACCCAGTGCGAGGCACAGGGCTTCCGGCGCATCACCTATTTCCTCGACCGCCCCGACGTGATGGCGGTCTACAAGGTGACGCTGCGCGCCGACCGCAAGGCCTGCCCGGTGCTGCTGTCCAACGGCAACCTGGTCGAACAGGGCGAACTGGACCACGGCCGCCATTACGCCGTGTGGAGCGACCCGCATCCCAAGCCCAGCTATCTCTTCGCCCTGGTGGCGGCCAACCTGGTGTGCCGCGAGCAGCGCGTGCGTTCGCGCTCAGGCAAGGAACATCTGCTGCAGGTCTATGTGCGGGCCGGTGATCTGGACAAGACCGAACACGCGATGAACTCGCTCATCGCCTCGGTGGTGTGGGACGAAGCCCGCTTCGGTCTGAGCCTGGATCTGGAACGTTTCATGATCGTCGCGGTGAGCGACTTCAACATGGGCGCGATGGAGAACAAGGGCCTCAACATCTTCAACACCAAATACGTGCTGGCCAGCCCGGCCACGGCCACAGATGCCGATTTCGGCAACGTCGAAAGCGTGGTGGCGCACGAGTATTTCCACAACTGGACCGGCAACCGTGTGACCTGCCGCGATTGGTTCCAGCTCAGCCTGAAGGAAGGCCTGACGGTCTACCGTGACCAGGAATTCAGCCAGGACATGGCCGGCAGCCCGAGCGCACGTGCCGTGCGCCGCATCGAGGACGTGCGCCATCTGCGCAGCTTCCAGTTTCCCGAGGATGCCGGCCCCATGGCCCACCCGGTGCGCCCCGACGCCTACCAGGCGATCGACAACTTCTACACCATGACGGTGTACGAAAAGGGCGCTGAAGTGGTGCGCATGATGGCCGCCCTGGTCGGCCGCGACGGTTTCCGGCGCGGCATGCAGAACTACTTCAGCCGTCACGACGGCCAGGCGGTGACCTGCGACGATTTCGCCGCCGCCATCGCCGACGCCAACCCCGAACAGGCACTGTCCGGCCGCCTGGAGGCCTTCAAGCGCTGGTATGCCCAGGCCGGCACGCCGCGGGTCACCGCGCACGGCGACTACGACGCCGCCACCCGGCGCTACACCCTCACCCTGAGCCAGAGTTGCCCGGCCACGCCGGGCCAGGACGACAAGCTGCCCTTCGTAATCCCGGTCGCCATGGGCCTGATCAGCGGCAACGGCTTGGCGCTGCCGCTGCAACTGGAGGGCGAAAGCACCCCCGCCGGCACTGAACGTGTGCTGGTGCTGGAACAGCCGGCGCAAAGCTTCGTGTTCACCGACATCGACGGCCCGCCGGTGCCCTCGCTGCTGCGCGGCTTCTCGGCGCCGGTGATCCTGCAATGGGCAGCCAGCGAGGCCGAGTTGCTGACCCTGCTGCGCCACGACCACGACCCCTTCAACCGCTGGGAGGCGGCACAACGTCTGGCGCTGGCCCGGCTCATCGCCGGCATCCAGGGCGAGGAACTGCCGCTGCTGGACGCGCCCTATGTCGACGCCATGCGCGCCATCCTGCGCGACCCGCACCTGGACGCGGCCTTCAAGGAGCTGGTGCTCACCCTGCCCGGCGAAGGCTACGTGGCCGAGCAGCTCGAAGTGGTCGACCCACAGCGGGTGCACATGGTGCGCGAGGCGCTGCGCAGCCAGCTCGCCCATGCCCTGCGCGATGAATGGGTGCTGAGCTTCGAGGAGAACGCCGACACCGGCGGCTACAGCCCGGACGCCGGCTCGAGCGGCCGACGTTCGCTGGCCAATCTGGCCCTGGGCCATCTGGTGCTGGAAGACACGCGCAACGGCGACGGCGTCTGGCCTGGGCGCGCCTACCAGCGATGCAAGGACGCCACCAACATGACCGACCGCCTGGGTGCGCTGCAGGCTCTGGTCTACGCCCACGCCGAACTGGCCGAGCCGGCGCTGCAGCGTTTCCGCGAGCAGTTTGCCGGCGACGCCCTGGTGATCGACAAATGGTTCGCCCTGCAGGCCAGCGCGCCCGAACACGGCGGGCGGGTGTTCGCCCGCATCAAGGCATTGGCACAACACGCCGACTTCACGCTGCGCAACCCCAACCGTGCACGCAGCCTGCTGTCCACGCTGATCCACATGAACCCGGCGGCACTGCACCGTCCGGACGCTGCCGGCTATGTCTTCTGGGCCGAGAAGGTGATCGAGATCGACGCCTTCAACCCGCAGCTGGCGGCACGCATCGCGCGTGGCCTGGACCGCTGGCGCGCCCTGGCCGAGCCCTTCCGCAGCGCGGCGCGCGAGGCGCTGGCGAGGGTGGACGCCAAGGCGGAGCTCTCCCCCGACGTGCGGGAGATCGTCAGCCGCGCGCTGGCTGGATGAGGCAGAGTCGCGCCCAGTCGTCCACCATCCGCCCCGCCTGAGGAATCCCGTCCATGAGCAAACGCATCAGCCTGACGCAATATCTGGTCGAGCAGCAACGCAAGCACGGCCGCATCACGGCCGAGCTTCGCCTGCTCATCGAGGTCGTCGCCCGCGCCTGCAAGCGCATCGCCATCAGCGTCAACAAGGGCGCCCTGGGCGAAGTGCTGGGCAGCGCCGGCAGCGAAAACGTGCAGGGCGAGGTGCAGAAGAAGCTGGACGTCATCAGCAACGAGGTGCTGATCGAGGCCAACGAATGGGGCGGCCACCTGGCCGCCATGGCCAGCGAGGAGATGGACACCATCCACGTCGTGCCCAACCGCTATCCGCAGGGTGAATACCTGCTGCTGTTCGATCCGCTCGACGGCAGCAGCAACATCGACGTGAACGTGTCGATCGGCACCATCTTCAGCGTGCTGCGCAAGGTGAACAACCAGCGCGGCGTGAGCGAGGAGGACTTCCTGCAGCCAGGCAAGCAGCAGGCTGCGGCCGGCTACTGCGTCTACGGCCCGCAGACCACCCTGGTGCTGACGCTGGGCGACGGCGTGATGATGTTCACCCTGGACCGCGAGCAGGGCAGCTTCGTGCTCACCCAGGAAGAGGTGACCATCCCCGAGG
>JBEEJN010000054.1:0-36157 GCA_041169165.1 Pseudomonadota bacterium | reverse complement strand
CCGAGCTGGCGAATCGTCAGGCCGACGCGCTTGCCCAGCTTGATGTAGAGCCGTACGGCTCGAAGCCGGTCCTCGTATGAATACATGAACTACCTCCAGGTAGTCCAAGAAATCGTCCGCACCCCCGCTAGCTCAGATTTCACGCTGTTGGCGCAATGGTCCAGACGGTGCCTTGCGGCGTGAAAGATGACGGCGCGCAACGGAGCATTTTTCGGGATCATGGGCTGTCATCCCACGGCACATTGGAGCCGTTGAATAAGAGCCTGCTGCACGACGCCAGAACCGCTCTCCCGAACGCCCAGCCCTACAGCCCACTGCACCCGCCACGACATCAGCACCCGGCACGGAGGTACTCATCATGAATCCCTCGACGTTTGTTCCGTTTGAATCGGCTCGCTACGAGATCCGCTTCCAGTCGCTGTTCCACAGCGGCCGCGGCGTGAGTTTCCCTTGCGACGCTCAGGGCCGGGTGCATCTCGACGCGATGAGTGAACGCGCTCGCCAGACCTATCACCGCGCCCAGGAACTGGTGGGCCGCGAATACGCCACACCGGCCGTGATCCCGAGCGACATGCACTGACGTTCGCGCCATCCGCCTGCGCGCTTGGCCTGCGCGACGATGTCCGCGCCGCCTCTCACTGCCGCCGCTGCCGCTGCCTCGAGCAACTCGTCAGCGGCCGCCAACGTCAGCCTGTTGCTGGTCTGTGCCGATGCCCACCTGAGCGAGCCACTGCTGGACCAGCTCCACCACGCCGTCGAGCGCCTGGCGCCGACGGCGTTTCATATCCAGCTGCGCTGGGTGGCGGATGCGCCTGCTGCGCTGGACCTCGCCCGGTCCGACGGCGACCTGCAACTCGTCCTGGTCGACCATGCGTTGCCTGCCGGGCTGCCCAGCGCCACCAACCCGACGCCTGGCATCGTGGCGGCCGCCGACCTGGCCCGGCGGCTGCACGCCTTGCGCCCTGAGTTGTCGCTGTACCTGCTGCTGGACGATGACGACAGCCGCCTGGCGATCGAAGGCCTGGCCGGCGAGCTGATGTCGGGCTACTTCTTTCGCGGTGAAGTGGACGCCGAAGGCTGGCTGCGCATCCTCATCGCCGAGCTGGCGGCCAAGTCCGCCACGCCGTTCTACGACGAACTCAAGGCCTACGTCGCGCTGGCCAAGGACGCCTGGCACACCCCGGGGCACGCCGGCGGGGATGCGTTCAAGGCCAGCGCCTGGGTGGCCGACTTCCACGCCTTCGTGGGCGAGCAGATGCTGCGCGCTGATCTCTCGGTCTCGGTGCCCGAGCTGGATTCGCTGCTGCACCCGGCCGGCGTCATCGCCCGCGCCCAGCAGCTGGCGGCGCAGGCCTTTGGCGCCCGCCAGACCTATTTCGCCACCAATGGCACCTCGACCTCGAACAAGGTCATCTTCCAGACCCTGCTGGCGCCGGGCGACACCCTGCTGCTGGACCGCAACTGCCACAAGAGCGTGCATCACGGCGTCATCCTCTCGGGCGCACGACCGGTGTATCTGGACGCCACCTTGAACCGCCGCTGGGGCATCTACGGCCCGGTGCCACGCGCACACGTCCTGGCAGCCATCACGGCGCATGCCGAGGCCAAGGTGCTCATCCTCACCAGCTGCACCTACGACGGCCTGCGCTACGACCTGGCGCCCATCATTTCGGCGGCCCATGCCGCGGGCATCAAGGTGATCGTCGACGAGGCCTGGTACGGCCACGCGCGCTTCCATCCCGCGCTGCGGCCCACGGCGCTGGAATGCGGCGCCGACTACGTCACCCAGAGCACGCACAAGGTGCTGTCGGCCTTCTCACAGGCCAGCATGATCCATGTGAACGACCCGGAGTTCGACGAACACCTGTTTCGCGAGAACTTCAACATGCACGCCAGCACCAGCCCGCAGTACACCCTGATCGCCAGCCTGGATGTGGCGCGCAAGCAGGCGGTGATGGAAGGTTACAAGCTGCTCGGCCGTTCGCTGGACCACGCCCATGAACTGCGCGAGAAGATAGCCGCCACCGGCGTGTTCAGGGTGCTGGAGCTGGACGACCTCATCACCGACGAACTGCGCGGCGACGGCATCCTTCTCGACCCGACCAAGCTCACCGTCGACATCAGCGCCAGCGGCTGGGACGCCGACGAACTGCGCCGCGAGCTCATCGACCGCCACAACATCCAGGTCGAGAAGAACACCCACAACACGCTCACGCTGCTGCTCACCATCGCCACCACGCGCAGCAAGGTGTCGCGCTTGTTCGACGCCATGCTGCGCCTGGCGCGCCGCCAACGCGCGCGCAGCATGGTCCGCCAGACGCCCGAACTGCCGGGCTTCACCCGCCTGGCCTGTCTGCCACGCGACGCCTTCTACGAAGCCGGCGTGCGCCTGCCGTTGCTGGACGATGAGGGCCGGCCCAATGCCGCCCTGGTCGGCCGGGTGTGCTGCGACCAGATCGTGCCGTATCCGCCCGGCATCCCGGTGCTGGTGGCCGGCCAGGAGATCAGCGTCGAAGTGCTGGCCTACCTGGCCCGGCTGCTCTCAGGCCAGAAGGGCATGGACCTGCACGGCCTGGCCTGGCGCGAGGGCAGGGCGCATGTGCGGGTGCTGAGCCAGGGGGAGAGTGCGCGTTTGCGGGGTGGGGGCTGACGGCTGGCTCGCCACGCTTGTCGTGGCGATACAGCATCGCGTCGCAATGGCCATCCTGTGGGCCGCCCCTGGGTCACTGCGCCAGGCACTTGCCAGCTTGTCGTCATCGCGCCGGTCGGGCACGTGCTGGCCGGCTGGCGGCGCCCAAAGTTGATCGATCTGACCGGCGCGGGGAGCCGCTGCGGGTGCGTGAATCCGGATCAGGCACTCGCGCTCCCGCAGAGGTGCTGCGGTGGTCTGCTCCGCAGGTACTGTGGCGAATTGGCAGTCTCGGCCAGGAACGGTCGCTGGCGGTAGGCCGCTTCTTGGATCGCTTTGCTGTCCGCCGGACGTCGGCCAGTAGACTGCTGCGGCGGATCTGCTCGATGACGCCTGACGTTTCGTGGTGCCACTCACCGCGTGGACAACAAGGCGGGCAGGTCCTCCCCACTGCCGGAGCTGCCCGTCATGACCCCGATACGGCCCGTCACCCGCACGTCCAGCCTGCGCCGCCTCGCCCGGGGCTTCACCTTGGACATCACCTCGGGCATCACCCTGGGCCTCACCCTGGGTGTTTCGCTGCTGGCCCTGGCCGCGCCGGCGCAGGCGGCGGTGCAGGCCTTGTTGATCGCACAAGGCGACTACCGCGACTCACCCGGCGTACCCAGCCTGCAGGGCCCGCTCAATGACCTGCAGTTGATGAAGGAGGTGCTGAGCGGGCGCTTCAAAGTGCCCGAGGCCAACATCGCCCAGCTCGTCGACGCCACCCACAGCCAGGTCGAGCAGGCCTTCGCCGAGCTCACCGCGCGCGTAAAGCAGGGCGATCAGGTCTACGTCCACTACTCCGGCCACGGCTCCTGGTACGACGCACCTGCCTCGGCCAAGGGTGGCCGCGGGCAGGACCAGACGTGGGTGACACGCGGCGCTCGTTCGAGCAAGTTCAAGGGCAAGGACGCCGTCGACGTGCTCGACAAGGAAGTCGGCAGCTGGCTGCTCAAGCTCCACGTCATCACACCCGACGTCGTGCTGGTGTCCGACTCCTGCCACTCGGCCAGCATGACGCGCGACGTCCAGGTCGGCGTGCGTTCGTCCGACGGCGTGCCCGACGCCCACCCGCTGCGCGACCAGTTCCCCGACTTGATCGAGCTTCCCGCCGACCAGGGCCTGCGCATTGGCGCAGCGCGCGACAACGAAAGTGCCATCGAGCTGGACCCGCTGCGCAACACGCGCTGCACCGATGCGCGTCGCTGTTACGGCATATTCACCTGGCACTGGGCCCAGGCGTTGCACAACAGCCGGCCCGGCGAGTCCTGGGGCGACGTCTACGACCGCACGCTGGCGGCGATCGAGGCCCAGCCGCAGGTGCTGCAACGGGCCCAGAAAGAAGGTGCGGCCGACCGTGCGGTGTTCGGCGGCCGCTACGCGCCGCTTACCGCCACCGTACCGGTGCAGGCGGTGCAGCGCAATGGCGAGGTGCTGCTGGGCGCCGGCCGCCTGGCCGGCCTCACCGAAGGCAGCGAACTCGTGGGCGTCGTGGTGCAAGACGAGCAGGCGGCGCCGGCGGTCCAGGGGGTGCAGAGCGCGCAAGTCGCACAGCCGCCGCGACTGGTGGTGACCGGCGTTGCGGCGGCTAGCGCCCAGGCCCGGCTGCTGCAAGGCCAGGTGCAGCCGGGTGCCCAGCTCAAGGTCTCGACCTACGGCGACAGCGAAGCGGCCATCCAGCTCCACGTCGGCGGGCCGCAGGTCGACGGTGTGGACGCGGCGCTGGCCGGCGACATCCGCCGGGCTATCGAACAGGCCCGCGCAACCAGCCTGCACAACTTCGAGCTTGTCGATCGCCGCGAGGCGGCGCAGTGGCGGCTCGAACTCGTGCGCCCGGGCAATACCGACGCGGCGGCCGCTAGCCTGCCCGCGCACCACAACTGCACCCCGCCGAACTGCGCGGCGCCGCAACTCTGGGTGGTGAACCCCTATGGCCAGCTGATGCACCCCAAGATGCGATTTGCACTTGCCGACCCTGCCGTGCAGATCCCGCGCCTGCTGGACAACCTGGCCGCCTACGCGCGTGCCCAGGCGCTGCGCGCTATCGCCCGCCAGGGCAACGCGACGCCGCTCCATGTGCAGGTGACCGTGCTGCGTCCGCCTGCGGGCAACACGGCGAGCTGCGCCGCCGGCGCCCGTGACGGCTCGGGCTGGCAGCGCCTGGGGCCGCGGCCGTTCGCCTTGCTTCGCAGTGATGAGGTGCAGCTGCGCGACTGCCTGAGCTTTCAGATCCACAACCGCGGCGGCCAACCCTGGTACGGCTACCTCCTCAGCGTCGCCCCCGACTTCAGGATCGATCGGGTCTGGCCGACCGCCAGGATGAACGAGGACGAGGCGCGCGTCGACGCCGGCAAGGGCCTGACGACGACCACCTTCTATCGCCTGAGCGACCCGGGCCGCGAGACCCTGCTCTTCGTCGCCGGCGATCGGCAGACACCCATGCCGGGCCTGGAGTCCGCCGGCCTGCGCGGCACCCCGGGCCACGGTGCGCTGCAGCGGCTGTCCCGGCTGTCCAGCCTGGGCAGCTTGAGCCGGGGCGTCGAAAGTGCGGACGAGGTGGTCGACTGGGGCGCCCAGTCGATCACGCTGGAGCTGGCCGGCGACGGCGGCGCGCGCCCTTGACCGCCGCCCCGCCTGCGTGATGCACGCGTCGACATATTCGTGCTTTGATGCGCAGCCGGTCGCCCGACGGCCGCTGCGATCAGCGTAGAAGGAGCAGCTCATGAGCAGCCTGTGCAGGTACGCCGCCGTTGTCATCCGCCTAGTGCTGATCGCCGCGCTGGGCGCCCCGTACGCCAGGGCGGCCACGCCGGTCGTCGAGCCCGGCCAGGCTCGCCTCGGCGTGGCGTCGGCGAACTTCATCGACGAGCTGGCCATCTGGCCCGACGGTCGGCATCTGCTCACCCACCAGCGTTCGACCGCTGCCAACGGCGAGGACAGCCTGCGCCTGTGGGAGTTGTCGACCGGACGCGTCGTGCGCCGGTTTTCCTGCCCGCCCGAGGTCAGGACACAGCTCAAGGGCTCGGCCCAGGCTGGCCGCAAGATCATTGTCGAGTGTGACGGCGCCACCCAGGTCTGGGATGTGGCCAGCGGCCAGATGGAAACCCTGCCGGCCAACCTGGCCAGCGCCAGGCGCGAGACCTACGGCCTGTCGAGCTCGGCGCCTGACGCGCCCCAGTTCACCGTCGATGGCCGCGGCCTGGTGAGCTTGAAGGACGGCGTGGCCACGCTGAGCGACGCCAGCAGCGGCCGCGAGCTGCGGCGTTTCGAGGCCCAGGCCGCCGAGGTGATGGCCGTCGCCTTCTCGCCCGACGGGCGGCTAGTGCTGACCGGCGGCGGCGCCCGCCGCGCCGCCTTGTGGGACCTGGCGAGCGGCCGCGAGATCAGGCGCTACACCGGTCACTCGATGGCGGTGGCCGCGGTCGCCTTCTCGCCCGACGGCAAGCAGGTGTTGACCGGGAGTCACGACCAGACCGCCCGCTTGTGGGACACCGCTACTGGCCGCGAACTCAGGCGCTACGGCCCCATGCCGTCGCGGATCCTGTCGGTCGGCTTTTCGCCCGACGGCAGCCAGCTGCTGACCGGCGACATGGTCGGCAGCGGCGTATGGCTGTGGGATGCCGCCAGCGGCCGCAGGCTGGCGACCTTCAGCGGCTCCCATGGCGTTTTTTCGCCCGACGGTCGGCGGCTGGCGACGGCCGATCGCGAAGTCCGCCTCTGGGACTTGGCCACGGGCCGCGAGGCGGTGCCGCTCGGCGGCGACAGCCGCTTCAGCAACGCCGGCGGCGTACACGCGCTGGCGTTCTCGCCCGACGGCAGCCGCCTGCTCGCCGGCCGCACCGCCGCCACCGTGATGTGGGACGTCGCCAGCGGACGCCAGCTCGGCCGTTACGGTAGCGCGCGGGAGTGGGTGCAGGGCGTGGCCTTCTCGCCGGATGGCGCGCGGGCGCTCAGCGGCAACTGGTCCGGCCAGGTGCACTTGTGGGACCTGGCCAGCGGCAGGCATCTGCGCAGCTTGCAGGGCCACGACAGCTCCATCACCGCAGTGGCGTTCTCGCCCCGGGGTGAGCTGGTGCTGAGCGGCTCGAACGACGGCTCGACCCGGCTGTGGCGCAGCGACACCGGCGAGGAACTCGCCGCGCTCTACAGCTTCAACGACGGCAGCTCGGCGGTGATCGACCGCCAGGGTCGCTTCGACGCCCCCAACGGTGGACACAACGCCCACCTCTACTGGGTCGTCGGCCTGGAGACGATAGGCCTCGCCCAGCTCAAGGAGCGCTACTTCGAACCCGGCCTGCTGCCCAAGGTGCTCGGCCTGGGCAGCACGCCGCTGCGCGAGGTTGCGGCGCTCACCGGGGTGGCCCTGTACCCGCGGGTCGAGATCGTGCAGCGGCCGACGCCGGCCCAGCCGCTGCTGCGGGTGCGGCTGAGCAACCAGGGCGGCGGCATCGGCCGCGTCGTCGTGCGGGTCAACGGCAGGGAGCTGAGCGAGGACGCCCGCCCCCGCACGGCACAAGACGACAACGCCAAGGAGCTGCTGCTCCAGCTCGACATGGCTGCCGCCCTGAAGGGCTTCGACCCCGCCGGCGCCAACCACATCGAGGTGCTCGCGTACAACGCCGCGGGTTATCTGAGCAGCCGCGGCCAGGTCGAGGCCTATGAAGCCGCCAGCAATGCTGCCGCCGCTGCCCCGCCGACCTTGTGGGCGGTGGTCGTCGGAACCTCGACCTACGCCGACGCGAAGATCGATCTGCGCTTTCCAGCCAAGGACGCACGCGACATGGCGCGTGCGCTCGAGCTCGGCGGGCGGGCACTGTTCGGCGCCGACAGGGTCAAGCTCAAGCTGCTCAGCAGCGACGGCAACCAGGCCGAACAGCCGACGCGGGCCAATCTGCGCGCCGCCTTCGAAGCCTTGAAGCAGGCCAGGCCGGGCGACATCGTGGTCGTCTACCTCGCCGGCCATGGCGTGGCGGCCAAGGACCTGTATTACTACCCGAGCCAGGAGGCCGGCTCGCTGCTGGTCGAGGACCCCGCGGTGTGGGCCCAGCGCGCCGTCAGCAGCGACGAACTCGCCGTCTGGCTGAAGGACTCGCCGGCGCTCAAGCAGGTGCTGCTGCTCGATACCTGCGCCGCCGGCGCCGCGGCCAGAAGCCTGCTGGCGGTGCGCGACACGCCGGCCGACCAGATCCGCGCGCTTGACCGCATGAAGGACCGGGCCGGCGTCTATGTGCTCATGGGCGCGGCAGCCGACCGGGTCAGCTACGAATCGAGCGAATACCAGCAGGGCCTGCTCACCTATGCGCTGCTCAAGGGCATGAGCGGCGAGCGGCTGCGCGAGGGCCAGTACGTCGACATCGCGCCGCTGCTCGACTATGTCGCCGACCAGGTGCCGCTGCTGGCGCGCGGCATCGGCGGCATCCAGAAGCCCTATGTCGCCAGCCCCGGCAGCGGCGCCGTGACCGGCAAGGTCAGCGCGAGTTTCGACATCGGCCGCCTCGGCCCCGACGAGCGCCGGCAGATCGTGCTGCACAGTCCGCGGCCGCTGCTGCTCACACCCAGGCTGCAAAACACCGCCACGATCGAGGATGACCTCAAGCTCGGCGCCCTGCTGCGCGACCGGCTGCGCGAGACCAGTCACGCGCTTGCCCGTGGAGCTGCCGCACCCATCGTCTACGTCGAGGCCGACGAGATGGCCGGCGCCATCCAGCTCAGTGGTCTGTACACCGTCAACACGCCCGGCCTGCAGGTGCAACTGCTGCTGCGCCGCGGCGAGGCCAGGGCCAGCCTGAAGCTCGACTGCCGCAGCACGGCGCTCGACGCCTGCGCGTCGGCGATGGAGCAAAAAATCGTCGATGCGGCCGCTCAGTTGCGTTGAACGCCTGGCCAGGCGGCGCGCAAGCCCGACTGAGAACGATGGAGCGGAATAGACCATGACCACTGGCCACAGCCTTTGCACGATCGCCCGCAACGACCAAAGCGACCAAAGCGACCACAGCGACCACGGTGGCCGCGTCCCCCGCGTCGACCGACGCGGCCACTGGCTGTTGGCGGCCGTCGTGGCGCTGGCCGCCGGCCTGTGGCTCAGTCCGGCGCAGGGCCAGAAGCACGCGGGCGACGTCGGCGACATCGGCGGCGCCAGCGACACCGCCAAGGTGGTGGTCGCGCTCGAAGCCGCGGCAACACAGGCCGCGGCGCGCGGCGACACCGACGCCGCCATGCAGGCGCGCGGCCGGGCGCTGCAACTGGCCCGCGAACTGGGCCGGCCGGCGCTGAGCGCCGCGCTGCTGCACCGCCTGGGCCAGCTGCAACTGGCCAGCGGGCGGGTGCAGGACGCGGTGTTGTCCTTCGAGGCCGGCGTGGTGGCGCTGGCCGACCGGCGCCAGCCCGACATCGAGCGCCTGGTCGGGCGGCTGGGCGCGGTCGCCAAGGGCCTGCCGCGCCGCGAACTGCCGGTGCCGATGGCGCTGTACAACGCCGATGTCGAGCGCGACCTCGCCGCCGATGAGCACGACGAGGCCTTGGTGCTGCGGCTGCTGCTGGGCGTCGGCAACGGCTACCTGCAGCAGTTGCAGGACGGCCCAGCGCTCAATGCCTACGAGCGTGCGCTCGAACGCCCGCAAACCGCGCGCCGGCCGCTGCTGCGCGCCCAGTTGCTCGCCAACCGCGGCGAGGCGCTGCGCCGCCAGGGCCAGCTCGCCCTTGCCGAGGCCAGCCTCAACGAAGCGCTGGCCGGCTTCGAGCAGGCGGCGCCGCGCATCGACCAGCGGCGCGCCTTGACCCTGCTGGCCGGCATCCACCGCGACCGGCGCGAAGACACCCAGGCCCTGCGCCTGTACCAGCAGGCACTGCTGCTGCACCAGCAGGCCGGCGATAGCCGCGGCGAGGCCAGCACACGCACCGGCCTGGGCCATCTGCTGGCCCGCCAGGGCCGCCACCGCGAGGCAGCGGCGCAGTACGAACAGGCGGTCGGGCTGGCGTCCAGGCTGGGTGTGGGCAGCCGGCTGTGGCCGGCCTATCTCGGCCTCGGCCGCGCCGAGCGAGCGCTGGGCCGGCTCGACGCCGCCGCACTCGCCCTGGCGGCCAGCGTCGACGCCTTGCAGGCGGCGCAGGACGACCTGCGCACCGACGAAGGCAAGGTCGGCCTGCTCGAAAGCGCCCAGGACCTGCAGGACGAACTGCTCAAAGTCGAACTGCAGCGCGCGCCGGGCCGCCCTGAGGTCTATGCACGCCTGCTCGAGCTGACCGAAGCTGCACGCGGCAAGGCCCTCACGGCCTTGATCGGCGGCTGGGGCGCCCGGCGCCCGCAGGCGGCGAGCTTCGGTCTGCCGGAATGTGTCGATCCGGCCGCCCCGGGTCGACCAGGCGGCCAGGGGCGTGCCGAAGAATCGGCGCAGCAGGTGTTCATCGGCCGGCCGCAGGAGCAGCGAGCCAGCAGCGTGGCGTCGCCGAGGGGGCTGGCACCGACCGCGCCTGCGCTTGGCGCGTCCGCGGCGTCGAACACTGCGGCCGTCTCGAACCTGTCTGCCCTGCCGAATGTGGCGGCTTTCCCGAACGCCTCGGCCTTGCCGAACTCCTCGGCATTCGCCAACGCGGCAGCCTTCCCGAACGCCCGCGCCTTCCCGCCTGGCACGCGCAATGCGCCGCGGGCCGCGTCCATCCAGCTCGCGCCAGCGCTGACCCGCTTGGTCTACTACGTCTTCGACGACGCCACCCTCGTGCTGGTCGCCGGCGCCGACGGCCGGGTGCATGGCCATGTGGCGCCGCTGGGGCGTGAGCGCCTGGCGCGCGAGGTCGCGCTGCTGCGTCGTGCGCTCGTCCCCGGCGGCGAGGCCCGCGGTCTGCGTGGCACGGTCGAGGACGGGCTGCTGGTCGCCGGCGACGACCGCCGCGGCTGGGCCACCCTCAGCCGCGGCTTGTACGAGGCCCTGGTCGCGCCGGTGCAGGCCTGGCTGCCGGCGCCCGGCGGCACCGTCGTGATCGAACCCCATGACGCCTTGTGGCTGCTGCCCTACGCGGCGCTCGACGCCGGCGGCAGCGATTGGATGGGCGCGCGCTGGTCGCTGCTCTACGCCCCGTCGGCCGAACTGCTGGCGGCCAGCCGCAACAGCCCGGCGCTGGCGCGCGAGCGCGGCGTCAGCGGCCTCATCATCGGCAACCCGATCGTCAAGGAGATCGAGCCGGGCCAGGCCGAGCTGTTCCGCCTGGGCTTTGCGCCGCTGCCGGGGGCCGAGGAGGAATCGCGCCGCATCGCGGCGATGTTTGCCCCACCCCATGCCAGGCTGCTGCGCGGCGCCGAGGCCGATCTGTCGACCGTGGTGCGCGAGGCGGGTGAGGTCGACGTGCTGCACCTGGCCAGCCACGGCGTGGTGTCCGGCGACGAGCCGCTCAAGTCCTTCGTGCTGCTCGCCCCCTCACCCTGCGGCGAGCGCCTGACCGCGCAGCGGGTCATGACGCTGGCGCTCAAGGCCGACCTGGTGGCGCTGAGCGCCTGCCAGACCGGCCTGGGCCGCATCGCCAGCGAAGGTGTGCTGGGCCTGAGCCGCGCCTTCCTGTTCGCCGGCGCCCGCACTGTGCTGGTCAGCCACTGGAGCGTGAGTGACCAGGCGACCACGGCGCTGATGACCGGCTTTTATGAGCGCTACCTCGGCATGGGCTTGGACAAGGCGCAGGCGCTGCGTGAAAGCATGCGCAGCCTGCGCGCTCAGCCGGGCTTCGATCACCCGCGCTACTGGGCGCCGTTCTTTCTCGTCGGCGCCGAGTGACCTCGCAGCCTGCGGCGGGCCGTGGCCTGCGTTTACCGGCCTAGGCCGCCGCCTGGGCTGCTCTTGCCGTCGACGACCGCGCCATCACCCCGGCTGCCCGGCCAGGGCGGTTTTTGCAGTACTAGCTCCTCAGCGCAGCAAAAAGGCGCCCGACGGCCCGCCGCCCCCCGTGACCTCACCACTCCGGAGCCCCTGCATGACGACACTGACCAGCTCGACACACACCCCCAGACCGGCTGATTTTGACCCCGACCTGTGGTGCTTGTTCGACCAATATGTGCACGGCGACATCGACCGGCGCGGCTTTCTGTACCGCGCGGCGCGCTTTGCCGCCGCCAGCGGCACCACAGCGGCGGCCTTGCTGGCGGCGCTGAGCCCGGATTTCGCGCGGGCGCAGAAGGTGGCGCCGGCCGATGCACGCCTCCGCGCCGAGTGGGTCGAGATCGCCTCACCGGCCGGCTACGGCCGGGTGCGCGCCTATGTGACCCGGCCGGCCGCCGCCAGCGGCCCGCTGCCGTTAGTGCTGGTGGTGCACGAGAACCGCGGCCTGAATCCGCACATCGAGGACATCGCACGCCGCCTGGCGCTGGACGGCTATATCGCGGTGGCGCCCGACGCGCTGTTTCCGCTCGGCGGCTACCCCGGTGACGAGGACGCCGCCCGCACCCTGTTCGCCAAGCTCGACCAGGCCAGGACGCGCGAGGATTTCGTCGCCGCCGCGGCCTGGGCGAGTAGCAGTGTGGCGGGCGGCAGCGGCAAGCTCGGTGCGGTGGGCTTTTGTTACGGCGGCGGCATGGTCAACCTGCTGGCCAGCCGGCTGCCCGAACTGCTGGCCGGCGCCGCCTTCTACGGCGCGCCGGCGCCGGCCGAGGCGGTGGCCGCCATCCGCGCCGAGTTGCTGCTGGTGTTCGCCGACAACGACGAACGCATCAACGCCGCCTGGCCGGCGTACGAGGCCGAGTTGACGCGTGCCGGCGTGCGCTACATGGCGCACCGCTACCCCGGCACGCAGCATGGCTTCAACAACGACACCACGCCGCGCTTCGAGCCCCAGGCCGCCGAACTGGCCTGGTCACGCACCTTGGCGCTGTTCAACCGGACGCTGCGCTGAGCTGACGCCTGCCCAGCGCCCCTGCTGGCTCAGCCGCTGGCGCGTTCGACGATGCGAAAGCCCACGTCGACCACACGCTCGCCGACTTCGCGGCCCTCGGCCCGTTCGACGATGAAACGTGCCGCCTGGCGGCCGATGTCCTGGGCGTCGATGTGCACGGTGGTGAGCGCCGGCACGGTGTCGGCCGCGAACTCGAGGTCACCAAAGCCGACCACCGCGAGATCCTGGCCCACGACCCGGCCATCGACCTGGGCCTGCGCCGCCACGCCCATGGCGAGCAGGTCGGAACTGCAGAAGATGCCGTCGAGGCCCAGGCTTGCCAGTTGCTGCATGGCGGCGCGGCCGCTGCGCATGGTGGTGGGGGCCGGGACCGTGACCACCTCGGGCTCGGCCAGGCCGGCACCCAGCGCCGCGCTGACGAAGCCTTGCGCACGCAGCCCGGCGCGCCGATCGCTGCCCGTCACGACGGCGAGGCGGCGCCGGCCGCGGGCCCGCAGGTAGTCCGCCACCGCGGTGCCGACAGCGCTGTGCGAGAAACCGACCAGCATGTCGATCGGCGCGAGGCTCAAATCCCAGGTTTCCACCACCGGCACACCGGCAGCCTGCAGTCGGCGCCGGCCTTCGGGTGAATGCATGACACCGGTGAGCACGATGCCGTCCGGCCGGCGCCCGATCACCGCTTCGAGCAGTTCGTCCTCACGATGCCCCTCATAGCCCGACTGCCCGAGCATGAGTTGATAGCCGCGCTCGGCGAGTGCCTCGGTCAGCACGGCGACGGTGGGCAGAAAGACCGGACCGGTGAGTGTGGGCACGATGGCCGCGACCAGCCGGCTGCGGCTGGAGGCCAGCCCGCCCGCCAGCAGATTGGGCACATAACCAGTGCGGCTGATGGCATCGGCGACGCGGCGGCGGACGTCCTCGGAGACCAGCTCGGGCGTGTTGAGCGCCCGCGATACGGTCATGGCCGAGACCTGGGCGAGCTTGGCCACCTCGTGTAGGGTGACGGCGCCGCTGCTGCGACGCGTACGGCGGGGACTGGCCTCTGGTGTGTGCATGCTGGATTGTCGCCAGTGTCGGCGCTGCCGCCTGATTGCGTGGCCCGTGTAGCGTGGCCCGTGTTGTGCGGCCCGGCGGCGTCTTGTCACCTCGCCTGATCGCACTGCATGGGCCGGGGGCACTGGCACGGAACCACGGGCCTGGGACCTATCATGGCAACGTCGGCGTGTACCTTGAGGGACAGCCGGCATGGACCCCACAACATCGACGCAGGGAGTTGTTCGACCCCGAGGAGGCCGCATGGCGCCCGAACGGCCGCTGGAGGCCTTGGCCCCCCCCGGCTATATATCCACGCTGACCCGCCGCCATCCTCACCAGGTCGTCGGCCTGGGGCTGTTGCTGCTCAACGTGCTGATGGTGCTGCTGTGCGCGAACCTGCTGGTGCACGCGCGCAACGACGACCTGGCCAGTGCCAGGACCGAGGCGCTCAATGACGTGCGCCTGGGCGAACGTGCACTTGGCGCCATCCTGGACAAGGCCAGCATCGCGGTGGTGGCGGTGGCGGTGCAGGTTGAGCGCCAGCTGGCTCATGGCGGCGGCGTGGACGCGTCGACCTTCTGGTCGCTCATCGACACCCAGATCGAGCAGGTGGGCGAGATCGACCGCATCAATGTGTTCGACGCCCAGGGCCGGCAGTTGTGCGGCCTGCCTGCCGAGCGTTGCCAGCACCTGGACGTGTCGGATCTCGACCTCTTCCGTCAGTTGCGCGATCACCCCGACGGGCCGGTGCGGCTGTTCGGCCCGTTGCGCAGCCGGCCCGATGGTCGTCTGGGCCTGGTGCTGGCTCGGGCCATGCGCCTGCCCGATGGTCAGTTTGCGGGCGTGGCTGCGGCCTTGCTGCCCATGGTCTGGCTGCGTCCCCTGCTGGATGTGACCGACCCCGGGCCGGGCGGATCGGTCGGCCTGCGCAACGCCGAACTGGCCTCCATCCTGCGCCAGCCCGAATACGTCGGTGCGGACGCCGCCGCTGCCGCTCGGCGTGTATCGGCCGCGCTGCGCGAAAGCATCGTGAGCTCGCCGGCCGAGGCGACCTACATCGCGGTGACGCCCGGCGACGGCATGGAGCGGGTGGTGGCCTATCGCAAGTTCGACCGTTACCCGCTGTACTGGTTCGAGGGGCGGTCGGTCGACTTCATCCTGACCGGCTGGCGCACCCAGGTGGCCTGGACCGGCGCCTTCCTGCTGCTGTTCGCGGCCATCAGCGGGCTGCTCGGACGCAGCACCATCAACGCCATGCAGCGCCAGGTGCAGGCGCTGCGGCTCTACAACGACGCGCCCTGCGGCTACCACACCCTGGCGGCGGACGGCACCTACCTCAGCATCAACGCCACCGAGCTTGGCTGGCTGGGCTGCAGCCGCGACGAGGTGGTCGGGCGGCTCAAGCCGAGCGACTTCTACACCGAGGCCGGGCGGGCCCAGTTCGCCGAAAGATTTGCCGAGTTCCTGCGCACCGGCGAAGTCAACGGGGTGGAGTACGACCTGGTCGGCCGGCACGGCCAGACCCGCCGGGTGGCCGTGACCGCCACCATCGTGCGCGACGACAAGGGCCGCTTCCTGCACACCAGCTCGGTGTTCCACGACATCACCGCGCTGGACGAGGCCCGCGCCCAGTTGCGCGTGCTGGCGCAGCAGCAAGGCGTGATGCTGGACAACGAGCTGATCGGCATCGTGCGCCTGGTCGATCGGCGCATGGTGTGGACCAACCAGGCCATGAATCGCATCTTTGGCTACAGCAGCAGCGAGTGGCGCGATCTGCCCACGCGGGCGCTGTACTTCGACGACGCCAGTCATCGGCTCGTGGGCAAGGAGCTGCAGGCAGCCCTGCGGCAGGGCGGGCATTACCGGACCCATCTGCTGATGCGCCACAAGCTCGGCCACGGCATCTGGATCGATGTCAGCGCCACCCGGCTGTCTGCCGACAACACCGAGGTGATGCTGCTGCTGGCCGACATTAGCGCGCTCAAGGAGGCCGAGGAGGCCCGCGTCCGGTCGATCGAGCTGGAAAGCCAGAACGCGCAGCTGCGCGAGGTCAGCCGCCTCAAGAGTGAATTCGTCGCCAACATGTCGCACGAGCTGCGCACGCCCTTGAACGCCATCCTCGGCTTTGGCCAGATGCTCAAGTCGGGCCGGGTCGGGCCGGATTCCCCGCGTTATGCCAGCCACCTGGAACACATCGTCGACAGTGGCCAGAAGCTGCTCAGCCTGATCGACCAGGTGCTGGACTTTGCCCGCGCCGAGGCCGGCAAGATGGTGTTCGAGCCCGATACCGTCTCGCTGCCGCATGCCTTGTACGAGGTCGTCGAGCTGTTGCAGGCGCAGGCCCACGAGCGTCAGATCACGCTGCAGATCGATGTCGACGAAGGCGTCGAGGCCGTTGTCACTGATCCGCTGCGGCTGCGCCAGATGCTGATGGCGCTGACCAGCAACGCCATCAAGTATTCGCACCTGGGCGGCAAGGTCGAGCTGCGCGCTCAGCTCGTCGACGCGGCCTGGTGGCAGGTGACGGTGAGCGACCACGGCATCGGCATCGCCTCGTTCGACCTGCCGCGGCTGTTCCGACCCTTCCTGCAACTGAGCGCGGGCACGACCAAGACCCACGGCGGCACCGGCATCGGCCTGGCGCTGGTGCAGTTGCTCGCGCGTTCGCAGGGCGGTCGGGTCGAGGTGAGCAGCACGCTGGAGGAAGGCAGCACGTTTCGCATCATCCTGCCGCGCGAGCCGGTCAAGCCCGGCGAGCCGCCCGCGCCTGGCGCAGCCTCCGGAACCGGCTGAACGCCGGACCGCCGCCGCCGCGCACGATCGGCGACCCGGCGGGCGGACCGCCGGCTGCCTGCTCAGTCGTCGGGCTCGCCGGCACGCGGCTGGTATTTGTCCAGCCAGGCCGGCGTGAAGGCGAAGCGTTCGGCGGCGAACACCGCCGTCACGCACGGCCCGCCACTGCGGCCGTCCTGGCCCAGGGTGACGTATTGCCATTGGCCGGCACGGCGCAACATCAGCACCTGGTGCGGCTGCAGGCCGCCGCGCTGGTAGAGCGGGTAACGTGCCTCGGCGGCGGCCTGGAAGCGCTGGCGGTCGCCGGCGTCGAGCTGGGCCCGCTCGGCCGTGACCGCCGCCTTCAGCGGCGGGCTACCCAGCACACAACTGCGCAAGCTCATTTCGCGCACCCCACCGGCGGTGCCCGGCGGGCCGGCCGCAAACGAGGGCAGGGCGGGCAGGGTCAGCGTCAGAAGGAGGAACAGGCGGGGACGAAGGCTGGCGGGCGGCACCTTGCGGTGGCCCGGGTGGTGGGCGTGCGACATGGTGTGGTCACTCTTGTAGTCATTCGGTCTGCCGGTGGGCCGGTCCATCCTAGGCCGCTGTCGCTTCGCCGGGCTCATGGCAAGCCCGCAGTGCTGCGGGCATTCGCGTGACCGATGATGCGCTGATGCCTGCTGCCGCGCCCCATCGCATCGTCATCCTGGCCGGGGCCACCGGACTGGTCGGCCGGGAACTGCTCGCCGGCCTGCTGGCCGACCCCACGGTGGCCGAGATCCATGCGTTGGTGCGCCGGCCGCTCGCCATGCCGGCTGCACTGACACCGGCTGCACTGACGCCGGACGCCCTGACGGGTGCCCAGTCTGGCGCCCTGCACGTAGACCCGCCCGCTGCGGCTCGACTCGACCGTTTGCGGCAACTGGTGGTGGACTTCGCCGCCCTGCCGGCGCTGCCAGCGGCCCACGAGGTGTATCTGGCGCTGGGCACCACCATCAAGGTGGCGGGCAGTCAGGCGGCCTTCAGGGCGGTCGATTTCGACGCCAACCTCGCGGTGGCACGTGCCGCCCAGGCTGCGGGCGCACGTCGCGCAGCGCTCGTCAGCGCCATGGGCGCCAACGCCGACTCGTCGGTGTTCTACAACCGCGTCAAGGGTGAGCTGGAGCAGGCGCTGGCCAGCCTGGGTTTCGATGCCCTGGTGATCGCCCGGCCGTCGCTGCTGATCGGCGACCGTGCCGCCCTGGGCCAGCCGCTGCGCCCGGGGGAACGCCACGGCGAACGCGTGGCACGCTGGCTCGGCCCGCTGGTGCCGCGCAATTACCGGCCGATCACGGCAGCGCGGGTGGCGGGCGCCCTGCTGGGTGAGCTGCCCACCGCGCAGGGGCTGGTTCGCCGTCTTTCAGGCGAAATGAACCTGCGTTGACGCGCGCCGCCGCCGCAGCCGGGGGGCGCTGCGTCGGCAGGGCTGGCGTGCATCAAGGGGGCGTCACTTGCCGGCAATGCCCAGCAGCTCGACCTCGAACAGCAGGGTGGCATTGGGCGGGATCACGCCGCCGGCGCCGCTGGCACCGTAGGCGATGGACGGCGGGCAGGTCAGCTTGGCCTTGCCGCCGACCTTCATCTTCTGCACGCCTTCGGTCCAGCACTTGATCACGCCGTTGAGCGGGAAGTCGATCGGCGAGTTGCGCTTGTAGGAGCTGTCGAATTCCTTGCCGTCGGGGAAGGTGCCGCGGTAGTGCACCCGCACGCCGTCGGTGGCCTTGGGGCTGGGCCCGGTGCCGTCCTTCAGACTGCGGTAGACCAGGCCGCTGGCGCTGACCTGGGCGCCGGGCTCCTTGGCAGCGGCGGCGGCCACATCGTTCGCGTCGGCGGCTTGTGCGGCGGTCGCGGCGAACAGGGTGGCGGCGGCAAGCAGCGTCAGGCGGCGCAGCAGCGGCGACGAGGAAGAAATCAGGGACATCGGGAAGGAGGCCATAGAAGCGTGCATGGTCATGAGGGTTGATGCTGACGCCGGCATCATCGCCGAGCCAGGTCGACCGGCCGGCGAGCCCCATCAAACCGGTGCAGCTTGGCCGCATTTTTGCCCGGACTATTGCCCACAGATGCAGGAAATGTGCAGTTCGGTGCGACGCTGAATCCAGCCTGCCGCCAGCCTGTGGCTGACCCCCATGGCAGGTGGCCGCTGCCTCATGCAGACTGACCCCATGGCGCTGCTGCACCAACCGCGTGTAGCACCAGCGTGTGCCATCAGCCTGTGCCACCAGGCCCTTCAACCCAGGAAAGTCCGCCCCACCATGTTCAGAACCGCCATTGCCGGCAGCCTGCCCAAACCCGACTGGCTCGCCGAGACCCATAAGCTGTGGCCCCGGTGGGCGCGCGAAGGTGAGGCCCTGGCCCAGGCCAAGCTCGACGCCACGCTCTTGTGGATCAAGCAGCAGGAGGACGCTGGCCTGACCGTCATCGGCGACGGCGAGCAGGCGCGCCAGCACTTCGTGCATGGCTTTGTCGAACAGGTGGCCGGCATCGACTTCGAGCACAAGGTCGAGATGGGCATCCGCAACGACCGCTACAAGGCCATGGTGCCGCAGGTGGTCGGCCCGCTCAGCCTGAAAGGCCGGGTGCACGAGGCCGAGGCCGCGCTGCTGCGCGCCCACACCACCCGCCAGACCAAGTTCACCCTGCCCGGGCCCATGACCATCGTCGACACCGTGGCTGACCGCTACTACGGCGACCGCGTGGCCATGGCGATGGCTTTTGCCGACCTGCTCAACCAGGAGGCCAAGGCCCTTGAGGCCCAGGGCATCGACATCATCCAGTTCGACGAGCCGGCCTTCAACGTCTACATGGCCGAAGCGGCCGACTGGGGTGTGCAGGCGTTGGAGCGCGCCGCCGCCGGCCTGACCTGCACCACGGCCGTGCACATCTGCTACGGCTACGGCATCCAGGCCAACGTGGACTGGAAGCACACATTGGGCGAGCAGTGGCGCCAGTACGAGCAGGTCTTCCCCGCCCTGGCGGCCAGCAGCATCGACCAGGTGTCGCTGGAGTGTTTCCATTCCCACGTGCCGCCCGAACTCATGGCCATGCTCACCGGCAAGGATGTGATGGTGGGTGTGATCGACGTGGCCAGCGACCAGATCGAAACCGCCGAGGAAGTGGCCGACACCATCGCCCTGGCGCTGCAGCATGTTCCGCGCGAACGCCTCATCGCCTGCACCAACTGCGGCTTGGCGCCCATGGAGCGCGAAGTCGCCGAAGCCAAGCTGCGTGCGCTGGCGCAGGGGGCGAGACTGGCGCAAACGCGACTGGAGCAAGCGGCGGGTGGATGAGGGCGGTTATGGGCTGAGCAAGTCCTTGCGCCGGCTTCAGCGCAGCTCTACGCAGCGCTGAAGCGGCGATCAGGCAGGCAACCACAGCGCTTTCTTACGCGCCTTATATTCCCGTCTAAACCGCCATGTATACGGCATTGCAATAGCCAGAAATCCGCTCTGCGTTGGTTAAGTGCGTCTAGCTGGCGTGAGTCGGCTTATTGGCGAGTCCAAGCCGAATTGCTCGCGTTATTTCTCCTGCGGCGCCCGATGATACCCATGACGGAAAGTCCCGCAAGCAACATGGCATAAGACTCAGGCTCCGGGACTGGCGCACTTACCGTTTGTCCTGCGGATGGCGACGTTTCCAATTTGAACGCAGTATCATAACCTGCGAAATTGGTGTAATCGCCGATTTTTCCTGAAGGAGGCGACATCGCCCAGGAGGCAGATCCGCCAGCATACACATCTCCGGAGAATTGAACTCCACCATTGGTGGCCCCGAGATAGTTAACTTCTGCGGCGTATGTATGACCCGCAGAAAGAAGCGTATCTATATTGCTAATCGTGTTGACGCCGACGATCCAGTTATTGGAAGATTGACTGAAAATCAGAGTGTTATCTGTCCAATCGTACAGGTTGAACATATAGCTGCCTTGCGAGCCGCTTCCGCCGGAGAACGCGTAATTCAACAACATGGTATTTGTGTCGAACTGAAAGGTCTGAACAGTGGCGTTCCATCCGCTTGTCGTATAGGCGTTATTTGAAAGGAAGTCGACGGTTGTAGCATTCGCGGATGCGGCCATGGCAAGCCAAACAATACCTGCGCCGAGTGAAGATTTTTGAAACTTCATGATTATCCCAGTTTTAGATGAGCAGAAAATCTGCGGCACCTAGAATACTGTGGCCATGCTTGGCTTTGATACACCCTGTTTAGAGGGCTTCCTCGAATCGCGGGGTATATTTGGCATGTCACCTATATGTGACTGATTATTCCTTTGTCTTGCATAAGAGTCGCCAAATCTGTGTTGGCGGTCTGACACATCCAGCGCAATACGTTTGCAAATCAGCGCAGCACCCGGCTCGCCTCGGCCGCCCTGATCAGCGCCTCGCTGTCCGCCGGCAGCAGAAAGCCGGTCGCCACAGCGTTGGCGGCGGCCTTCCTCACAGCCACCACATAACCGGCGTGGTCGATATAACGTTCTTCCAGCGAGGGGCGCGGGTCGGCATTGGCCAGCCGTTCAGCGCGGCTGCGGGCAAAAGGAATCATGCCGCCGACGTAGTTGCAGATCTGGCCCTGGTGGAAGGGCCGCGCACCGCCAGCCGTGATGTTCCAGCCCAGATAGGTGCCCAGTGGCGCATCGAGCAGCACATGGGGCACGCCGCCCAGCTCGTTGCCGTCGGCGTCGACGCGCGGCACCAGCATGCGCAGCACCTGGCGGATGGGCGGCGGCGCGTTCGTCGGCACACCCGAGGCGTCGATGGGGTTGAACTGCGGGCCCCAGTCGTAGTCCAGCACCGGCATGATGAAGCCGGGCTCGGGCGCCGTGGCGCAGGCCCGGCAGGGTGGGGAAGCCCATGGCCGCCTTGTGGGCGTCCACCAGGTCGGGCACGCCGGTGTTGTTGCGCCCGGCCAGGGTGGGGTAGACACTGGGCGGCGGCGGAACCCCCTTCATCACCCAGTCGCGAAAGTGCACACGAATGGCGTTGACCGTCTGCACATGCGACACCGGATTGGCCGGCAGCACGCCGGTGCCGAAGTTGTTGCCCGGGCAGTTTGGCCCGCTGGTGGGCAGACCCACGCCCGGCAGGCTGGTGTCGAAGCCGCCCGCACCGCCGCCGTGGTTGGAGCTGGCGATGTAGTAGCGCCGCACATTGCGCGGCAGCGGCAGGTCGGCCCGGGCGTCGGTGCCAACCCATTCGGGCGTGAGCTTCAGGGCCCAGACCTCGGCCGAGCCGAAATGCTCGATCACCTTGGGGCAGGTGCGCGTGGCCTCGCAGCGGTCCAGGATGCCGGCCGGTCCACCTCCTCCATCGCCGCGCACGGGGTCGGGATGGCGGCTCCACCACTGCGGGCCCTCGCTGCCGGCCTGGTAAAGCTCCAGCACACCGTCCGGCTGGGCCCAGCGGAAGTTCAGCGCGATGCGCCGCCCGGCGATGATGGGCCACAGGCCGTCGTGCACCGCCTGGCCAGCCTCGCCGGTCTCCACCTGGTTGAAGCCCAGGTGCAGCCAGCCGCGCAGGAAGTTGCCGGACTGCGAATTGCCGCGTGCGATGCTGTGTGTCACCCGCCCGGCGAGCGGATTGGGCGTGCCGGCGTCGTCCGCGCGGGCGGTCTTGAAGAAGTGGCCCACATCGCGCCAGGCTGCAAAACCGGCGCCCAGCACATAGGCGTTGGTGGCGGTGTAGCTCACCATGTAAAGGTGCTTGGGGTCGAAGCCGCCCTTCACGCAGATCTGCGTCGGGTCCGGCGTGCCGGGAAAGGGTTCACTGGCGCTGCAGCGCGCCCAGGCCCAGTCGCTCGGCGCCACCTCCACCTCGCCCAGGGCCGTGCCGTCCTGCAGCTCGCCGGTGCGCGTCACCAGCCGGGCTTGTTTTGTGTCCAGCGTGGCGGGCGGATAGGGCACCGGGTTGGTCTGCACGATAAGCGGCTGCGAATCCGGCCCCGCGCGGTTGACGATGCGGCCGAACACCCGCCCGGTGACGGGTGAGCCGTCCGCGTTGCGCGCAATCGGCAGGCGCAGGAAGTGCCTCCCACCCACCGCCATGCTGGCACGCACCGCCGTGCCGTTGCCGGCGTTGATGGCCGCGTTGTCGCCCTGCCAGGCACTGGCCAGGTTGATGTCGCCAAAATTGCGCTCCGCCACGGGCACGGCGATCGGCGTGCCGCGGTTGGGCACGTCATGGAACATCAGGCCGCTGCCTTGCGCAGCAACAACCGGCCGGGAGATGACGTAGCTGGCGACATAACGCAGCTTGCCGTCCAGATCGGTGCCCAGCGCGATGTCCTGGATCATGTGATTGCCCGGCAGCGCCGGGTCCAACTCACCAAAGACGCGGCCCGAGATCTGCTCGTAGGCCAGCGTCTGGCCCGGCTCGGCCGCCAGGGGTTTGGTGTCGTCGATGACGATGCGGGTGACGCGGGCGTGTGTTGGCGCGGGTGCGGTGAACAGCAGGGCAGGGCCGAGCAGCAGTGCGGCGGCACTGGCCAGCAAGGCACACGGTGAACGATGCGGGCGCGGGGCGGACGTCTTCACAAGCGGCATTCCAAAATAAAGAAAGCGGGATGCAGAGCATCCCGCTTTCCGGCGAAAGTGACGCCAAGACTTACCCGAACTCGGGGTGGCTCTTTCTCTGTCGCTCACAGGAGCGCCAGGCCAGGCGACAAATACTCAACCACCTTCGCCGTTGTCATCAAAATGCTGGTCCATTTCCAATGCCGGCTCTATTGTGCTCGGACGACCCACCGGCTGGGCCGGCACACCAACAACCGTGGTATGCGCTGGCACTTCCTTCAAAACAACGCTGCCTGCGCCTATCTTCGCGCCTTCGCCCACGCGGATATTGCCCAGCACCTTGGCGCCAGCGCCGATCAGAACACCGGCCCCGATCTTGGGATGTCGATCACCGCTCAATTTGCCCGTACCGCCCAAGGTCACGTCTTGCAGTATGGAGACATGATTGCTGATGACCGTGGTTTCGCCTATGACGATGCCGGTCCCGTGGTCAAAGAAAACACCGTGGCCGATCACGGCTGCCGGGTGAATATCGGCCGCAAAGACTTCGGATATTCTTCCTTGTAGATGGCTGGCCAAGGCACGGCGACCATTCATCCAGAGTAGATGCGTGACGCGGTAGGCTTCAAGTGCGTGAAAACCTTTGTAGTTCAGAAAGGGATTGACAACTCCGCGAGACGCCGGGTCGCGCTCGATGATTGCCGACAAGTCCAGTTGTATGGCACTCTGAACCTCAGGGGACGATTCATAGGAAGTGTAGAAAAGCTCCCTTAACGCGCTGACAGAAAGATCTGATGCCGCCAGTTTGACCGCCAGCAACTGGGCCAGAGATTGAATGAGTGAATTGCAGCCAATGATTGTGCTGCTTAGATAGTCGGCCAGCAGCGGCTCTGCGGATGCCGTCGCCATTGCTTCTGACCGCAGTTGATTCCACAAATAGTCTGTCATGATGGCATTTGCTTAAGTGCAATAACCTTGCGTGTCGAAAGGCGGGGAACTTGTGCTCGCAAAGACTTTCAGGCCCATATTGAACAGATTGAAGTCCCTGTTTTGCGGGGCACGGCGTGGAAGTCAACCTCGAAATGAACAACAGGAGCGTCTACCGTACACGTGTATAGCTTTTTCCGTTCAAAACTCCCTTGACCTGTTGGTCGTTAATCGCACTGACTGCTTTTGTAATGTCACTTACCGCCATACCCTGGGCGTTTAGCTCTCTGATCTTCCTTACCTGCTCTACCCTTAGAGTCTTTTCTTTTGCCTCGATTACCTTCACGTAAAAATCGTCATCTTTCCAAAGTTCAGAAATAAATGGATTTGGCAGACCTTTTCTCGGATTCAGATGAACGTAATTGGCGATTGCTACGTCGCGTTCATCCAGCGTAATGGTCTCATTTTGGATGAGCCTGCACGAGTGGAGTAGCTTGAGCCCTTTGAAGCCACCGGGGATCATGTTGAGTCCATACTTATCGCTCGCAATGTCCTCAACCATGGCTTCTTCCCAATTCATTGCGGCTTCATAGGACAGGTTTAGATTGCGGAGTGTCGATGTAAACAGCACTCCCGGCGTTCCATAGTGGTCTCGCCACGCCTTGTAGAATCGACGCTGGCTTCCGCTCGCCATTTCTCGAACGTGCTCGTTGAGTCGCATCATCCAATTCCTGCTGGTGATGCCGACATAATAATAGTTGTCACTTTTCCGCATGTTGAGCGATTGCAGTTCACTTGAAGTCACGCGCCTTGGTATATTTCCAGAAATAGTGTGGATGTAGCATTGATGTCCGATATTTGCATCTCCCCAGCCTTTGAGTAAAAACTGAAGAGGAATAATTAGCTTGTGCGCGACGCCGTTCTGATAACCAAGTATGCAATGATAGAAAGGTGGGGCATTAGGTGGTTTGATCACTGCCTGTGTAAGTATTCCTCCATTGTCAGCAGCGATAGCCTGAGCAATATCGAATGAAAGCGACACCAGGCGCTCGGTACCTACACTTTTGTTAACGGTATTCTGATTTTGTTGAATCAGCTGATCAATCACACCGCACTTTCTGTTGATTTCCTGCAAGCAATGTTCAAGTCGGGAAATTAATAGCGAGTTTCCACTTGCGGGAAGCAGATGAAAGAAATTCCGTTGATCAACAAAGTGTGTTTTCACGACCACTCCTAAACTGTTTTCTTCTTTCTATTTTCGCTTCATGTTTTTAAAAAATCATTCGACATCTCACTCGGGAGGTGGGCGAAATGCAAAAGTGCCATGCTCTCGCATGCGGTTCGGTAGAACTCAAAACTTGAGCCGCAAGCAACGCGCAGCGGACTGTGAATAGTGCGCAAAAAATGGACGCCGCGTGAGGCTGTTGTTGGACCAAGCCGTTACGCGGAGTGCCCCGGCGAACCCGCCGCGCGCAGCGTGACGGCGTCCGTCGTACGCGGCAGCTGCTGGCCAGGAGGTCGACCGACAACTTCGGCATGACATTGCGCCCGGAACGCTTCCGTAAGGTTGCGGCACATGAGTCGATTCTGACGCTTGCGCCCTGCAAGCAGTCGAGGACTATCCATCATGGACGACGACTTCCCGCTGCCTTTTGATCGCGAATACCAAGCCAAGCTATTTGTTCAAGTGCACGGTGACGTGCGCCCCATGTCCCACCATGACATCAGGGAACTGGGGGCGCTGTTCTACTAGGCCAATCTAGGTACTGTCGGCTATCAAGGCGAGTCGGAAGCCGACGAGTAGGCGACCGGGATGCCGTTCAATCGAAGGTGTTGCACCAGGGCCCGCATGGCACTCGTCAGCGCCAGGCGCGGCCAATCCGTTGGCCGTCACGCCCTCACCGCGGCTTCACGAACTTCAGCACAAACTCATCCTTCGCCATCGGCGGCTCGGGTGTTTCACGGTCGCGCGGATCGGCCGGGTTGCGCAGGAAGTTGCCGGTCTCGACCAGCTTGAAGCCGGCAGCTTCGACTTCGCTGCGCAAGAAGGATTCCTCGATGCGGTGCAGCGTGGTGGATTCCGAAATGCCGGTGCCGGGGCGGCCGGCGTGGTCGGCGATGACGTAGGCGCCGCCCGGCTTCAGGGCGGCGAAGATGGCGCGGTTCATCTGGGCGCGGCCTTCGCCCAGATAGCCGAGGTCGTGGTAATTGAACATCAGCGTCACCAGGTCCAACTTGCCCTGCAGCGTGGGCGGCACCGGGTCCACCAGGCGCTTCATCGCCAGGCTGATGGGTGCCGCTGGCGTCTTGCTCTTCGCCAGGCGGGCCTCGCGCTCCAGCACACCGGCGCCGGGCGCGCGGGCGCCGGCGGGGACTGGCCGGTTCGGGTCACGCGGCTGCGCCTGGCCGGTCACTTCGCCCGTGGGGCCGATGGCGCGCGCCAGCAGTTCGGTCGTGTAGCCGCCGCCGGACACGAGGTCCAGCGCCACCATGCCCGGGCGCGGGTCGACGAAGGCCAGCATCTGTTCCGGCTTGCGGCGCTTGTCGTTCTCCCGGTCGGCCGCCGTGCGGTCGGGGCTGGCAACGATGGCAGACACCTGCGCGGCGCTCAAGGCGCCCGAGCCTGCGCCGGGCAGCGCCTCGCAGCCCGTCAGCAGGAAGGCACCCGTCATTGCGGCGGCAGCGGCGGCACTGGCGGCAGTCGCCAGGCGGGCGCGCAGGCGGGCCCTCCAGGATTGGCGTGTGGTTGTCGTTGCGGGCCAGGGTGTGGCAGGTGAGGTCATCGGTTCGTCTCCATTATTCGGTAAGCACCCAGCCAACCTGTCGATGGACGATCGGTGCAGACCTTGACGATACCTGCAGGCCTTCAGCGCTTGTTGACGGCCAGGCACAGTACCCTGTTGCCGTCATCCTCAAACGTGATGCGCTGAAGTGGTTCAACCCGGCGTAAGGGCAGTTCCAGATGGACGACAAGCTGATGGACGAGAAAGCAGCCACCTGGCGCCCCACACCCGTGCCGCTGGCCCTGCTGCAGGCCGCCAGGCACTTGCGCCGCGAAATGACGGACGTCGAGCACTTGCTCTGGCGGTGTCTGCGCGGCCGGCAACTAGGTGGATTCAAGTTCCGCAAGCAACACCCGCTGCAGCGCGTCGTACTGGACTTCTATTGCGCCTCGGCGCGACTGGCGATCGAGCTGGATGGCTCCCAGCACGGTAGTGACGAAGGCCGCGCTCGCGATGCCGAACGGACTGCACTGCTGGAGGCCCAGGGCATCCGTGTGCTGAGGTTCTTGAACAACGAGGTGCTGGACGATCTGGAAGGTGTCCTCACCCGGATCTGGCAAGAACTCCACGCGCAGCCAGCACCCCGACCACAGCCGCTGCCATCAACGCCTCCCCCCAGCGGGGGGAGGTAGGGAGGGGGGGGGGGGGGAAAGCCAAGCCTATAAACCCCACCCCCAGCCCCGCCCCCACCCTGACCCTCCCCCGTTGGGGGAGGGAATGACGACAGGATGGGGCAGGGGTAGTCTGTGGCCTCAGCGATTGATATCCCCCAGGCACAGATACTTCATTTCCACATAGTCCTCGATGCCGTGGCGTGAGCCTTCGCGGCCCAGGCCGGATTGTTTGACGCCGCCGAAGGGCACCTCGGCCACCGAGATCAGGCCGGTGTTGATGCCGACCATGCCGTATTCCAGCGCCTCGCCGACGCGGAAGATGCGGCCGATGTCGCGGCTGTAGAAATAGCTGGCCAGGCCGAACTCGGTGTTGTTGGCAAGCTGGATGGCTTCGGCTTCGGTCTTGAAGCGGAACACCGGGGCGACCGGGCCAAAGGTTTCCTCGCGCGAGCACAACATCTCGGGCGTGACATTGGCCAGCACGGTGGGCTGGTAGAAACGTTCGCCGAGTTCACCGCCCAGGCGGCTGCCGCCCACCACCACGGTGGCGCCCTTGGACACGGCGTCGGCCACATGGGATTCGACCTTGCTCATGGCCTGGCCGTCGATCAGCGGGCCCTGGTTGATGCCGGCCTCGAAACCGTTGCCGACCTTGATGCCCTTGGCCTTTTCGGCCAGCTTGGCGACAAACTGGTCGTACACGCCGTCCTGCACATACAGGCGATTCGCGCACACACAAGTCTGGCCGGCGTTGCGGTATTTGCTGACCATGGCGCCTTCGACCGCGCTGTCGATGTCCGCGTCGTCGAACACGATGAAGGGTGCATTGCCGCCCAGTTCCAGGCTGAGTTTCTTGATGGTCGGCGCGCACTGCTTCATCAGGATGCGGCCGACTTCGGTCGAGCCGGTGAAGCTCAGATGCCGCACCACGTCGGACGCACACAGCACGTTGCCGATGGCGATGGAGCTGTCCGCATCACCCAGCACGATGTTGATGACGCCAGGCGGGAAGCCCGCGCGTTCGGCCAGTTCGGCGCAGGCCAGGGCAGAGAGCGGCGTCTGCTCGGCCGGCTTGATGATCACGGTGCAGCCGGCCGCAATGGCCGGCGCCACCTTGCGGGTGATCATGGCGATGGGGAAGTTCCAGGGCGTGATGGCCGCACACACGCCGATGGCCTGCTTGATGACGATGAAGCGCTTGTTGGCGTCCGTCGTCTGAATGGTCTCGCCGTAGACGCGCTTGGCTTCCTCGGCAAACCATTCGATGAAGCTGGCGCCGTAGATGACCTCGCCGCGCGCCTCGGCCAGGGGCTTGCCCTGCTCGGCGGTCATGATGCGGGCCAGGTCGTCGGCATGCGCCACGAGCAGCTGGAACCACTTCATCAGCAGGGCCGAGCGTTCCTTGGCCGGGCGGGCGCGCCAGGCGGGCAGGGCGGCGTTGGCGGCGGTGATGGCCGATTCGGCCTGCGCCGCACCGTGGCGGGCCACCTGCACCAGCTCCAGGCCGGTGGCCGGGTCGGTGATGGCGAACTTTTCATCGCCGCCCACCCAGGCGCCGTTGATGTAGCTGCCGGTCTTGAGCAGGCCGGCGTCCTTGAGCAGGGCCAGGGGTGAAGTCTTCATGTCCATGGGGTGTCTCCGCAATAAGACTGGGATGGTCAGGTCAAGTCAGCGTGTGTGCGTCAGCGCACCGGCACGCCGGGCAGCACACACAGCATCTCGTAGAGCACGTTGGCGGCGAGCAGTGCGGTGTTGCCGCTGGTGTCGTAGGCGGGCGCCACTTCGACCAGGTCGCAACCGATGAGGTTCAGGCCGCGCAGGCCGCGGATGATCTCCAGGCCCTGCGGCACGGTGAGGCCGCCGATCTCGGGCGTGCCGGTGCCGCCGGCATAGCTGGGGTCGATGCCGTCGATGTCGAAGCTGAGGTAGACCGGCGTGTCGGGCCCGATGCGCTCGCGCACCTGGGCCATCAGCGGCGCCAGCGAGGTCCACCAGACTTCGTGCGCCGGCACAACGGTAAAGCCCTGCTGGCGCGGCCAGTCGAAGTCGTCGGCGGCATAACCGCTGCCGCGCAGGCCGATCTGCCAGACCTTGTTGTTGATCAGCAGCTTTTCTTCCACCGCGCGGCGGAAGGGCGTGCCGTGGGCGATGCGCTCGCCGAACATCTCGTCGTTGACGTCGGCATGGGCGTCCACATGCACCAGGGCCACCGGGCCGTGGCGCTCGGCCACGGCGCGCAGGATGGGCAGGGCGATGGTGTGGTCGCCGCCCATCGTCAGCGGGATGCAGCCGGCGGCCAGCACGCCGCGGTAGAAGTCGGAGATGAGCGGCACCGACTTTTCCAGCGAATAGGTGTTGATCGCCACGTCGCCCAGGTCGGCCACCTGCAGGGCGTCGAAGGGCGCGGCGCCGGTCGCCATGTTGTAGGGGCGGATGAGCGCGGATTCGGCGCGGATGGCGCGTGGGCCATACCGTGCGCCGGGGCGGTTGCTGGTGCCGATGTCCAGCGGCACGCCGATGAAGGCGGCGTCCAGGCCCGCAGCGCTGCTGGCCACGGGCAGCCGCATCATGCTGGCGATGCCGCCGAAACGGGGCATCTGGTTGCCACCCAGAGGCTGGTTCAAGGGCTGGTTTGGGGTGCGGCTCATGGTTCGACCTCAGGCCGGACGGGCTATCCGCTCAGGCGCGCCGCGCCCGCAGCCACTCCAGCGCCAGCATCAGCCCGGTGGTGAAGATCGTCAGCAGCGTGGCGACGGCGGCGATGGTCGGGTTGATGTTCTCGCGGATGCCGGTGAACATCTGGCGCGGCAGCGTCACCTGGCTGGGGCCGGCGATGAAGAGCGTGACCACCACCTCGTCAAAACTGGTGGCGAAGGCGAACAGCGCGCCCGAGATGACGCCTGGCGCGATGACCGGCAGGGTCACACGACGGAAGGTTTCCAGCGGCCCGGCGCCCAGGCTCAGCGAGGCGCGTGTGAGGTTGTGGTTGTAGCCCTGCAGCGTGGCGAGCACGGTGGTGACGACAAAGGGCGCGCCGAGAGCCGCGTGCACGATGATCAGCCCGACATAGCTGTCCGCCAGGCCGATGCGCGCGAAGAAGAGGTAGCAGGCCACGCCCACCACGACGATGGGCACGACCATGGGCGCGATGAGGATGCTCATCAAGAGGCCCTTGCCCGGAAAACTCACCCGCGCCAGGCCGACCGCCGTCAGGGTGCCCAGCACCGTGGCGACCAGGGTGGCCGCGGGCGCCACGATGAAGCTGTTCTGTGCCGCACGCACCCACTCGGGCGCGTTGAACAGCTCGCGGTACCACTGCATCGACCAGCCCGGCATGGGATAGGCCAGGAAGCTCGACGCCGAGAAGCTCAGCGGCACGATGACCAGGATGGGCAGCAGCAGAAAGACCAGCAGCGCCACACACAGCAGGCGCAGGGCCCACCAGCCCAGCTTGTCCAGCGGCGTGGCATAGGCCGGAAAGTCCGGCAGCAGGCCGGCGAAGCGGCGTGGCGCGAGGGCGGCGGGGGCGCCAGAGGTGGCCAGGGCGGCGGCGGGGGTGGTTCTCATGACATCACCATCAAAAAGCGTGCAGGAAGCGTCGCGAGCGGCCCGAGCTTGTGTCGAGTACCGCAACCGCACTCCCGTGCGGTGAGGAACGCAGGCGCGAGATCGGGTTGCGCAGCAGCTTCATGCATGCTTTTTCAGCCCAGGCTGAGTTCGGCGCCCGAAAAGCGCCGGTACACGCCGTACAGCAGCAGCGTGGCTGCCAGCAGCACGCCGCCCAGGGCGCAGGCCATGCCCCAGTTCACCTCGACATTGGTGTATTGGGCGATGTAGTAGCTCAGCATCTGGTCGTCCGCGCCGCCGAGCAGGGCGGGCGTCACGTAGTAGCCGATGCTGAGGATGAAGACCAGCAGCGCACCGGCGCCGATGCCGGCAAAGGTCTGCGGCACATACACGCGAAAGAAGGCCGCCAGCGGCGGGCTGCCGAGCGACACCGCCGCGCGCACGTACGTGGGCGGCACCGCCTTCATGACGCTGTAGAGCGGCAGGATCATGAAGGGCAAGAGGATGTGCACCATGGCGATGACCACGCCGGTGCGGTTGAACAGCAGCGTCAGCGGCTCCTGGATGATGGAGAGATTCATCAGCGCCTTGTTCACCAGCCCCTCGCGCTGCAGCAGCACGATCCAGGCGGCCACGCGCACCAGGATGGAGGTCCAGAAGGGCACGAGCACGACGATGAGCAGCAGGTTGGCCTTGCGCGCCGGCAGGATGGACAGCCAGTAGGCCAGCGGATAGGCCAGCAGCAGGCAGGCCAGCGTGACCACACCGCTGATGTTGAAGGTGCGCAACAGGATGCGGCCGAAGACGCGCTGGTCCTCGGGCATACGTTCCACCTCGCCCGCGGCGCTGCGGCGCAGGTCGACCGCGGCGAGCAGGTAGTCGGGCGTCCAGCGCTCGGCGTTCTTGGCAATGGCCTGCCAGTACTTGAGTTCGCTCCAGCGCGCGTCCAGCGCCAGCAGGCGTTCGCGCACCTGGGCTGGGTTCGCCGCGGCGGCACCGTCGGCCGGGGCGAGCAGCTCGGCGCGTGCCTTGTAGCTGCCCATCACGAGGGAACGCGCACCCGCCACCTCGCTGTTCAGGCGCCGCGCCAGGGCGCCGGCCTCGGCCGATTCCTTGAGCTGGTCCAGGTCGGTGACAAAGGCGTGAAAGGCCTCGGGCGCCGGCTCGGCCTGGCGGTCCCAGCGCGCCAGCGCCGCGCCGGTGCGCGGCAGGGCGTTGGCGACCTCGGGGTTCTCGACCGCGCGCATCAAGAGCGCGGCGATGGGCACCAGCAGCGTGAGCAGCAGAAAGACCAGCAGCGGCAGCGTGAGCCCCACCGCCACCAGCTTGCGCCGCCGCTCGGCGCGCGCCAGCGTGGCGCGCAGGTCGTTGCGCGGCGCGCCGGGAGCTGCGCCGGCCGCAGGCGAAGCTGCGGCGGCGGGCAGGGTGGTGGTGGCAGTGCTCATGTCGGGCTGCTGTGCTGCTGGGTCACTTCCGTGGGGCTCAGGTCGCTGCGGGTGCCGCGGGGCTCACGCGGTTTATTGCGCGGCCCAGGCGGCGAAACGCTTTTCCAGTTCCTCGCCCTGGTCGGCCCAGAACTTGACGTTGAACTGCAGCGCGTCCTTGGCATTGCCCGGCGCGGTCGGCAGCTTGGCCAGCACCTTGGCGTCGAGCTTGGCCAGCGCCTTGGTGTTGGTCGGGCCGTAGCTGATGTTCTGGGCGTAGACGGCCTGGGCATCGGGGCTGGAGGCCAGGGCGATGTACTTCAGCGCCAGGTCCTTGTTGGGGCTGCCCTTGGGGATGGTCCAGTAGTCCAGGTCGTAGATGCCGCCGGTCCAGGTGATGGCCAGGTTCTTGCCTTCGCGCTGGGCGGCGTCGATGCGGCCGTTGTAGGCAGTGGTCATGACCACGTCACCGGCCACCAGGAACTGCGGCGGCTGGGCGCCGGCTTCCCACCACTGGATGCTGGGCTTGAGTTCGGTGAGCTTCTTGAAGGCGCGCTCGGCGCCTTCCTTGGTGGCCAGCACCTTGTAGACATCCGCCACCTTCACGCCGTCGGCCATGAGGGCGAACTCGACATTGTAGCGCGCACCCTTGCGCATGGCGCGCTTGCCGGGGAATTTCTTGGTGTCCCAGAAATCGGCCCAGGTGGTGGGGGCGGTCTTGAGCTTGTCGGCGTTGTAGGCCATGACGGTCGACCACACAAAGGTGCCGATGCCACATTCGGTGACGGCCGCCGGCTGGAAGTCGGCCTTGTTGCCGATCTTGCTGTAGTCCAGCTTCTCGAACAGGCCTTCGTCGCAGCCGCGCGAGACGTCGGGGCTTTCCACCTCGACCACGTCCCAGGTGACCTTCTTGGCTTCGACCATGGCCTTGATCTTGGCCTGCTCGCCGTTGTATTCCACGCCCACGACCTTGGCGCTGTTGGCCTTCTCGAAGGGCTCGAAGTAGGCCTTCTTCTGCGCGTTGCCGTTGGCGCCGCCGAAGTTGACGACGGTGATCTGTGCTTGGGCCATGGCACTGCCGGCGACGGCCATGCCGGCGGCCAGGGCGGCCAGGGTGGAGAGCTTGCTGAAGAGCTTCATGCGGCGATTCCTCTGCGGGACGGTGATGATGAACGTGAGGTGTTGTCTCGATGGTCGAGCGGGGGGTGTTCTGCGCGTGGCGTCTGAAGGAGCCGGTCGGCCGCCTCAGGCGTACACACGCAGGAACTCGGGGGCGATGCGCAACCAGACCGGCTGGCCGGGCGCGGGGCTGGCCGTGGCCAGGGGCAACTTGACGGTGGCCTGTGACGGCGCTGCCGATGCGGTGGCGCCGGCCACCGCGCAGCGCAGGCGCTGGTGGTCGCCGAAATACAGCACGTCCAGCACGTTGGCCGGCACGATGTTGGGTGTACCGGGCGCGGGGGCTTGCAGCAGGGCCTCGATGCGCTCGGGCCGCACGGCGGCCTGGGCGCGTGCGCCGCTCTTCACGCCGTTGACATTCACGCCGGCCAGGCGCACGCCACTGTCCAGCACCAGCTCGCAGGAGCCGTTCACCGCGTTCTCGACCGCGCCGTCCAGCACCGTGCTGTCGCCCACGAAGTTGGCGACAAATCGGTTGCTGGGTGTCTCGTACAGCTCGGTCACCGGCGCGATCTGCTGGATCAGGCCGTCGTTGAACACCGCCACCCGGTCGCTCATGGTCAAGGCCTCGCCCTGGTCGTGGGTGACATAGACAAAGGTGACGCCGAGCTGGCGATGGAGTTCCTTCAGCTCGATCTGCATGTGCTCGCGCAGCTGCTTGTCCAGCGCGCCCAGGGGCTCGTCCATCAGCACCAGCTGGGGCTCGAAGACCAGGGCGCGCGCCAGCGCCACACGCTGCTGCTGGCCGCCCGACAGTTGCCCCGGGCGACGGTCGCCCAGCTTGCCCAGACGCACCATGTCTAGCGCCTTGGCCACCTTGGCGGCGATCTGGTCCTTGGCCAGCTTGCGCACGGTGAGCGGGTAGGCCACGTTGTCGGCCACGCTCATGTGCGGAAACAGGGCGTAGTTCTGGAACACCATGCCGAAGTTGCGCTTGTGCGGCGGGGTGCGGGTGATGGGCGCGCCGTTCAGCTCGATCTCGCCCTCGGTGGGCGTCTCGAAGCCGGCCAGCATCATGAGCGTGGTGGTCTTGCCCGAGCCCGAGGGGCCCAGCAGCGTCAGGAACTCGCCGCGGCGGATCGAGAGGTCGAGCGAGCGCACCACCAGGTTCACGCCGTCATAACTCTTCTGCACCGCATTGAAGCGCACCAGGGTGTCGTCGCTCGGGCTGGTGGAAGCAGCAGCAATGGGGCGGGCAGAAGTCAGGGTGGTCATCGCTCGAATTGGGGGGCTGGCCAGACGGGGGCACTGGCGGGGGAGGATGCGGCGTCAGCGAGCGCCGACCGTATCGCTGCGCCGTGCTGGTCGAGTTGCGGCGGCGCAAGCTCGGCGCTGGGGCGCTGGCCATCGAAGCGCATGGGGTTGCCCACCATGGGCACGGCTGCGCCATCGGCGTCCGGCAGGGTGTATTGCATGGCGCGTGCCACCACCTGCGGGTGCTGGAAGACACCGGGCAGTTCCAGGATGGGCGCGCAGGGCACGGCATTGGGCTCCAGCAGGGCGATCCATTCGGCCGTCGTTCGCTCCAGCATCCAGCCGGCCAGCTGCGGCACCAGCTCGGCGCGGCGGTTCACACGGCCTTCGTTGGTGGCGTAACGCGCGTCCTGCGCCACTTCAGGCCGGCCAGCCAGTTCGCAAAAGCGCTGGAACTGGCCGTCGTTGCCGACAGCCAGCACGATGTGGCCGTCCCTCGTTGCGAACACCTGGTAGGGCACGATGTTGACGTGGGCGTTGCCCATGCGCTTGGGCGTCTTGCCGCCCACCAGATAGTTGCTCGCCTGGTTGGCCAGCATGGCGACCTGCACATCGAGCAAGGCGGCGTCGATGTGGCGACCCCTGCCCGTGTGCTGGCGCTCGTGCAGCGCGGCCAGGATGGCGGTGGTGGCGTACACGCCGGTGAAGAGGTCGGCCACCGCCACGCCCACCTTCTGTGGCTCGCTGCCGGGCGTGCCGTCCTTCTCGCCGGTCACGCTCATCAGACCGCCTGTGGCCTGGATGGCGAAGTCGTATCCTGCCGCCTGGGCATAGGGCCCGTCCTGGCCGTAGCCGGTGATGGAGCAGTAGATCAGGCCGGGGTTCAGGCTGGCCAGGCTGGCGTGGTCCAGGCCGTATTTCGCCAGCTGGCCGACCTTGTAGTTCTCCAGCAGCACGTCGGCCGCGGCCGCCATCTGGCGCACCAGGGCTGCACCTTCGGGCGTGGCGATGTCGATGGCGATGGAGCGTTTGCCGCGGTTGGCGCTGAGGTAATAGGCGGCGACACGATCCGCACCGCCCTGTCCGCTGCCCCACCAGGGCGGGCCCCAGCCGCGCGTGTCGTCACCCGCGCCGGGGCGCTCGACCTTGATCACATCCGCGCCATAGTCCGCCAGCAGCTGGCCCGTCCAGGGGCCGGCCAGCACGCGCGACAGGTCCAGCACCTTCACGCCCGCCAGCGGGCGGGGGGGCGTACGAGCTTCGCTCATGCCTGCTGCGTTCATCGGCTCAGCTGAACGCCGCGATGCCGGTGATGGCCCGGCCCAGGATGAGCGCATGCACGTCATGTGTGCCCTCATACGTGTTCACCACCTCCAGGTTGACCAGGTGGCGCGCCACGCCGAACTCGTCGCTGATGCCGTTACCGCCCATCATGTCGCGCGCCAGGCGGGCGATGTCCAGCGCCTTGCCGCAGCTGTTGCGCTTCATGATGCTGGTGGCTTCCACGCTCGCGGTGCCGGCGTCCTTCATGCGGCCCAGGCGCAGACAGCCCTGCAGGCCCAAGGAAATGTCGG
>JBEEJN010000053.1:0-36873 GCA_041169165.1 Pseudomonadota bacterium | reverse complement strand
GGACATGCCGTGCTGGAACTGGATGGGGTTGCTGGACATGGCGCCGACTCCTCGAAAAGAGGCTGTCAGCCTATGCCACCGCTGGCTCACCACGTGAGCTTGGCGGAGGATGGTTTCGAATCAGGTATCCGCAAGGTCATGTATCCCTCGCTCGACAGCCTGGGCCAGACCCGGCTTGCGCTGGAGCACCAGGGCAAGGTGGCCGGCGACAAGTACATCGAGAACGTGCGCTTCAGCCAGGGGCCGGTGCTCTTCGTCGGCCTGAACGTGCCGGGCAGCAACAACAACGTCATCCTGAACGCCAGGGAATGCAGCAGCAAGAGCGCGCGCAAGCAGGAACAGTGTGACGCCGCCAATGCCGAATACCTGGAGCGTGACGCCGCCAACATCGCCTGGCTGACCCAGTCCTTCCAGAAGGCGAAGGACACGCAGGCGCGCGGCGTGGTCATCGTGGTGCAGGGCGATCCGGGCTTCGACTGGCCCGAGACCGAGGACACTGACGAGAGCAAGCTGCCCGAGTTCAGCGGCTACCGCAACTTCATGGGCCAGGTCGAGCAACTCACCGCCGCCTTCAAGGGCGAGGTGCTGTTCGTGCACGGCGACACCCACTTCTTCAAGATCGACAAGCCGCTGCACAGCCCGACCCGGCTGCTGCCCAACTTCACCCGCCTGCAGACCTTTGGCAGCCCCAACCTGCACTGGGTGAAGGTGACGGTGAACCCGGCCGCGGCGCAGCTGTTCCAGATCGAGCCGGTGATCGTCGAGCAGGGGCGCTGAAGCGCAATGAGTGCGGCTGGACGCAGCAAAAGCTGCCGGCTACATCGCCAGCGAGGCCGCCCTTTCACAGCCTTGTCATGACCCGTGAAGAAACTCCGTGTGCTCTTACCCCACAGCACCACGACGGAGTTCCACATGAAGACCTGGTTGATCACATCGGCCATCGCCGCGACGGCACTCGCCGCCTGCGGCGGAACAAGTTCCACCGCAAGTCCTGCACCCAATGCGAAGAACGTCATCTTCTTTCTGGGCGATGGCATGGGCATCACGACCCAGACGGCAGCACGCATCTACAAGGTCGGTGAGGACGGCGAACTGACGATGGACACGCTGCCCGAGACGGCCTTCGTCAAGACCTATTCGAACAATGCCCAGGTCACCGACAGCGCACCGTCGATGGCGGCTTACATGACCGGCGTGAAGATGAACAACGAGGTGGTGTCCATGACGCCCGATACCTCGGCCTTCGATGTCCTGACCGGCAAGGACTACCTCAACGGCGCTGACAGCACCTGCCCCGCCACGGGCAATGGCAAGTCAGTCACCACCCTGCTCGAACTTGCCAAGGCGGCTGGATGGGCCACCGGTGCGGTGACCACGACCCGCATCACACACGCAACGCCGGCTGCGACCTACTCGCACATCTGCCACCGTGATGGCGAGAACAACATTGCCGCGCAAGCCGTGCCTGGCGGCGCCGGCTACAACACCGCGCTGGGTGACGGTGTCGACGTGCTGCTGGGTGGCGGCCGTCAGTTCTTCCTGCCGACCACGGCGGGTGGCCGTCGCACCGACGGGCGTGATCTGACCGCTGAACTCAAGGCCAAGGGCTACACCTACGTGGCCAACAAGACCGAGTTCGACGCGGCCGCGGTGGCCAGCACCACCAAGCTGGTGGGCCTGTTCACCAGCAGCCACATGAGCTACGACATCGACCGCGATCCGACGGTCGAGCCCAGTCTGGCGGAGATGACCACCAAGGCCATCGACCTGCTGAGCAGGAAGGGCAAGGGCTTCTTCCTGATGGTCGAAGGCGGCCGCATCGACCATGCGCTGCACGAGACGACGGCACAGAAGGCGCTGCAGGACACGGTGGCCTTCGACGACGCGATCCAGACCGCCATCACCAGGATGAGCGCCAAGGATCCGGGGCTGAAGAACACGCTGATCGTGGTCACGGCCGACCATGACCACACCCTGGTGCTGAACGGCTACGCCGCCCGCACCGGCAGGACCACGCCGACCAACCCGGGCGTGCTGGGTCTGCTCAGGAGTTTCGTCACCGGCGCTTTCAGCCTGGACAGCGGCAGCAACCCCTACACCATCATCGGCTTCGGCAACGGCGAGAACCGTCCCGCCACCCGCACGGCGCTCACCGACGCCCAGGTGGCCATCAAGACTTACCACCAGGAAGCCGCTGTGCCCATGGCCGCAGGCAGCGAGACCCATGGCGGCGCGGACGTGTTCCTCGGCGCGACCGGGTTGGGCGCAGAAAACTTCACCGGCGTCATCACCAACACCGAAGTCTTCGCACTGATCCGCAAGTCGGTCGGTCTGTAAGTCGCAGCAGGAAACCACATCATGAACTTCCACATCAAGCGCACCGCCGTCTGCCTGGCCCTGGCCGGCGCCGGTTCAGCCTTCGCCGCGGGCGAAGCCACCAACGTGATCTTCTTCCTCGGTGACGGCATGGGCCCGACCACCGTGACGGCGAGCCGCATCTACAAGTACGGCGAGGCCGGCCAGCTGACGATGGAGTCGCTCAAGCGCACGGCACGTGTCAAGACCTATTCCAATGACGCGCAGACCACCGACAGTGCACCGTCCATGGGTGCCTACATGACGGGCGTGAAGGCCAACAACGAAGTCATCGCCATGAGCGCCGACACCAAGGCGTACAACGGCACGACGCCGTATGTGAACAGCGCCACCGGCGACAGCACTTGCCCGGCCACCGGCAACGGCACCGCAGTCCCGACGCTGCTCGAACTGGCCAAGGCGGCCGGCAAGTCGGTCGGCGCGGTGACGACGACTCGCGTCACCCATGCCACGCCGGCGGCGACCTACTCGCACATCTGTCACCGCGACGGCGAGAACGACATCGCCGCTCAGGTGGTGCCGGGTTCGGGCAAGTTCAACGCAGCGCTGGGCACGGGACTGGACGTGTTGCTTGGCGGCGGCTCGCGCTTCTTCATTCCGGCCACTGCGGGTGGCAAGCGAACCGACGGCCAGGATCTGACCGCCCTGCTGACAACGGCCGGCTACACCTATGTCAACACCGGCACGGCCTTCAAGGCCGTCGACCCGGCAACCACGACCAAGCTGGTGGGCCTGTTCAACGCCGATCACCTCAACTACGACCTGGATCGTGCCAAGTCTGGTGGCACCATCGACGAGCCCAGCCTGGCCGACATGACGGAGAAGGCCCTCCGGCTGCTGCAGAAGAACACCGCCAAGGGCTATTTCCTGATGGTCGAAGGCGGCCGTATCGACCATGCCCTGCACGGCACCAACGCCAAGCGCGCCCTGCAGGACACCATCGCCTTCGACGACGCCATCAAGCGCGCGTTGTCGCTGGTTGACCTGAAGAACACCTTGATCGTCGTGACCGCCGATCATGACCACACGATGACCTTCAACGGTTATTCGCACAAGGGCAACAACATCCTGGGCAAGGTCAGCGACATCAAGCCCACCACCGTGGCGGGCTCCACCGTCCTGGCCAAGGCCGGCGACGGGCTGCCCTACACCACGCTGGTGTTCGGCAATGGTGGCGGCCCGCGCAAGGCCGTCCGCGATGACCTGACCAATGTCGATACGACGGCGGACGGCTACCTCCAGGAGGTGGGCGTGCAGATGGGCGCCGTGGGATCCGAGACACACGGTGGGGGCGACGTCATGCTGCTGTCTGGCGGCGCCGGAAATTCCGGCTTCAAGGGCACCATCGACAACACCAAGGTGTTCACGCTGGTGAAGGCTGCCCTCGGTCTTTGAGCCCTGGCAGGCCGTGAAGACTGATCCGCAGGCTTGACCCTGCAGTCGGCTCCCGCGTCAACAGACGCGGGAGCCTTGAACATTTCTTGTTGGAGTCTTGTCCGTGAAACGAATTCTGCTGCCTCTAGTCGTGATGCTGTCGCTGCCTGTGGCGGCCCAGGACCTGGCCATCAAGGTGGAGCACGAGACGACCGTCCTGAGCGCGGATGGCGTCACCCGCATCATCCGCTTCGGCGAGCGCCTGGTCAGGCGCGACAACCAGAGCTGGATGGCCCGCATCCTGCCGGCCGGCGCCCACGAGGAGGCCGACCATGCCGTCGGCGGCAAGGGCCACAAGCACATGGACCTGGCAGCCGCGGCGCGCTGGGTCGTGCGCGACGACGCCGGCAAGCTGCGTGTGCGGGTCGTCGACACCCACGAGAAGGTAGTGGTCGACGTGGCGCCGGTCGACTACGGCAACATCGGCTTCGACGGCCAGTGGACCAGCGCTAGCCAACTGCTCGATCCGGAGCAGATCAAGCGCATGAAGCCGCTGACCCGCAACGCACCGGCCGGTGCACGCTGGTACGAAGGCGGCGGCAAGGATGTCAAGGTGCAGGTGTTGTGGGACGAGAAGGATCTCTATCCGCGCCGCATCGACTCGGCGAATTCGGCCGGAACCCAGCGCAGCACCATGATCGTGACGCGCGAAGCCATGCCGGTCACTCTGCCTTGGTCCAACCTGGGTGCTTATGTGCAGAAGGAATATTCCGATCTGCTGGACTGACAAGCCCGGCCATCCTGGACCGTGGCTGCGGCCCCAGGGCCGGCCAACTGGCTCAGGCCGGCGTGTCGGCTGTCAGCGTGGACGCCACCGCCTGGCTGCGCAGGCGCATCACCTCGGACCAGTCGATGATCTCCAGGCGGCCATCGGCGTGCTCGACCAGGGCGGTCAGGCTTTCCACCCAGTCGCCGTCGTTGGCGTAGATCACGCCCTCGACCGTGCGCAGCTCGGCATGGTGGATGTGGCCACAGACCACGCCGTCCACGCCGCGCCGACGTGCCTCGCGCGCCACCGCGGCCTCGAAGTCGCCGATGAAGTTCACCGCGCGCTTGACCTTGAGCTTGAGGTAGCGCGACAGCGACCAGTAGGGCAGGCCCATGCGGGCGCGCACCGAGTTCAGATGGGCATTGAGTCTCAAGGTGAACTCGTAGGCCCGGTCGCCCAGCAGCGCCAGCCAGCGCGCGCACTGCACCACGCCATCGAACAGGTCGCCATGGGTGACCCAGAACTGGCGCCCGTCGGCGCCGCGGTGGATGCAGTCGTGCACCACCTCCACGCCGCCGAAGTGCAGGCCGACGTAGCGGCGCGCGAATTCGTCGTGGTTGCCCGGCACGAACACCACGCGCGTGCCCTTGCGGGCCTTGCGCAGCAGCTTTTGCACCACGTCGTTGTGCGCCTGCGGCCAGTACCAGCGCCGACGCAGCTGCCAGCCGTCGACTATGTCGCCCACCAGGTAGAGGTAGTCACACTTCACGCTCTTGAGGAAGTCCAGCAGCGCGTCGGCCTGGCAGCCGGGCGTGCCCAGATGCACGTCCGAGATGAAGATGCTGCGCACCGACAGACGATGCACGTCGTGGTGATGATCTGCATCAGGCGGGCTGGGTTCGTGCACCTCAGTTTCGCCAACTTCCTCGCCCACGCGCTGGAAAGTGGTCGACGGCAGACCGAGGAATGGCAAAGCGGACGCGTTCATGCGGTCCATGGTCGTGCCCGCAGATGACGCGGTGTTGATGAAGCCGTGACGGTTGCGTGACGCGGCCACAGCTCGCCGCGACATGTAGCAGTGACGGGAATGGGGCAGACTGCCGCGCAAGCCTGCCTCGCCACTTTCCAGCCGATCGCCACATGCCCCTGATTTCGCCCTCATCTGATCGAACGGTTCTACCGCCTGCCCTGCCCAGGGCGGCCGGCAGCTATGGCAGCGACGACACCGGGATGATCTGGGCCTACCACTTCGATCCGGCCGCGTGGTTCGGTCAGGAGGTCGGCACGCCGCCGGAGCTGCGCGGCCATGTCATGGACGCCGCAGCTGCCCAGGCCTGGCTGGACGCACGATTCGGCACCACGGATGCGTCAGGTGAAGAAGTGGTCGAGGGCGCTGCCTCGGCAATGGATGAAGTCGATGCAGACCAGGGTGGCTTTGTCTGGCTGCACTTCAATCTGGCGCATGCCAATGCCGAACGCTGGCTGGCGCGCCACGCCCAGCTGCCCGAGGCCTTCTTCGAGACCCTGCGCGGCGGCCTGCATTCCACCCGTGTCGAGCGCTTCGAGCAGGACCTGCTGGCGGTGGTCAACGACCTGCAGTTCGACTTTGCCTTCGAGCCCTCCGACACCGCCACCCTGTGGATCTGCCTGAACGAACGCGTCTTCATCACCGGACGGCGCAAGCCGCTGCGCTCCATCGACCAGCTGCGCATGGCCGTGCGTGAAGGTGAGCCGGTGCGTTCACCCGCCGACCTGCTGGCCCAGCTGCTGCGCCGCCAGGCCGATGTGCTGGTCGACCTGGTGCGCCAGGCCACCGCGCGGGTGGACGAGGTGGAGGACCGCCTGCTGTCGGGCCGCCTGGCGCACAAGCGCGCCCGCCTGGGCGCGCTGCGCCGCCTGCTGGTGCGCCTGCAGCGCCTGCTGCTGCCCGAGCCGGCGGCGCTGTTCCGGCTGCTGCAGCATCCACCGGCCTGGATGGCGGAGCAGGACGGCCAGGACCTGCGCGATGCCACCGAGGAGTTCTCGGTCGTGCTGCGCGACATGGTGGCGGTGCAGGAGCGCGTCAAGCTGCTGCAGGAAGAGGTGGCGGCCGAGGTCAACGAGCAGAACAGCCGCAGCCTGTTCGTGCTGACCATCGTCACCGTGCTGGCTCTGCCCATCAACATCATCGCCGGCCTGCTGGGCATGAACGTGGGCGGCATCCCGTTGGCCGAGAACAAGCACGGCTTTCTCATCATCGTGGCCATCGTCATCAGCTTTACCGTCGTGGCCGGCTGGCTGGCCTTCCGGCGGCGCGGTGACGATTGAATCCTTGTAAACTGTTTATACGGTTTACTATTTGCAAGGAAATACCATGCCCTCGTCCCAGCCCGCCGCTGCTCCTTCCACAGTTGCCACCGCTGCTGCGGCCCCTGCCGCTTCCGCCAAGGCGCTCGACAAGGCAGGTGCCAAGGCCAAGGCAGCGACCCAGGCCGTCGCCAAGCCCGCCAAGGCGGCTGCGCCGGCCGCGGCCACCGCCGAGGTGGCCGGCACTACCAAAGCGGTCAAAGCGGTCAAAGCGGTCAAGGCGGTCAAGGCCGGAAAGGCTGACAAGCCCGTCAAGGCGCCCAAGGTGAAGGCCGCCAAGGCCGTGCCTGCGGCCCAGGACGTCGCACTGGCCGCGCCCGCCGGGTCGGGCAACAAGGGCAAGGCTGCCAAGGCGGCGAAGGTGGCGAAGGCCGGAAAGGCAGACAGGATCGACAAGGCCGCCAAGGCCGAGGCCGCAGCCGCAGTGCCGGCAGGTCCCAAGCTCAAGCTGGTGCGCGACAGCTTCACCATGCCCGAGCTGGAATATGCCCAGCTCGAAGCGCTCAAGCGCCGTGCCCTGGACCTGGCCCACCACGTCAAGAAGAGCGAGCTGTTGCGTGCCGGCGTCGCCACCCTGGCCGCCATGGACGACACCCAGCTGCTGCAGGCCCTGCAGGCCGTGCCACTGCTCAAGACCGGCCGCCCCAGGCAGTCCTGAGTCTCTTCTTCCGCAGGGCGGCGGCTGCAGCCTCGGCCGGACTGCCATCGTTGTGTCACACAAGCGGCCTAAGCTGGCCGTCTTTGCAGTTCACGGTGTGACATGAGCAGTGATGGCCGGGTGGTGCTGGATGGTGTCGACATGAAGCTGGGCGACGAGCTGGCGCTGATCGACAGCCTCAATGACGACGACGATGATCCGGTCTCGGTCTTTCCGGCGCTGACGCAGCCGTTGCCGCAGTCCAGCCTGCCTGCGCCCCAGGCGGGGCACGGCGCACACTGGCGTGGCGTGCTGGCGGCCATCGACATCGGCTCCAACAGCATCCGGCTGGAACTGGCGCAGATCCGCGAAGGTGAATACCGCCGCATCGCCTACCTCAAGGACATGGTGCGCCTGGGCGGCGGCCTGGACGAACAGGGTCGCCTGAGCCCCGATGCCATGGCACGCGGCCTGGCCTGCCTGGCGCGTTTCCGCCAGCGCCTGGGCGGCCTGCCGGCCACGCAGCTGCGTGCGGTCGCCACCCAGACCCTGCGCGAAGCCAGCAACCGCGACGAGTTCCTGGCGCGCGCCGAGGCCGAGCTGGGTTATCCCATCGAGGTGATCTCGGGCCGCGAGGAGGCCCGCCTCATCTATGCCGGCGTGTCGCGCCTGGAGCCGTCGCCGCATGCCCGCCTGGTGGTCGACATCGGCGGGCGTTCCACCGAACTCATCGTCGGCCAGGGCCAGACGCCGCGCCTGGCCGAGTCCTTCCAGATCGGCAGCGTGAGCCTGTCGGAACGTTTCTTCCCGCAGGGGCGCTGCACCGAGCTGGCCTTCCGTCAGGCCCGCACCGCCGCCGGCGCCGAGCTGGAGGAGGCGCTGCAGGCCTTCAGCCATGTGCGCTGGAGCGATGCGCTGGGCTCGTCCGGCACCGCCAGTGCGGTCAGCCAGCTGCTCGAAGCCCACGGCCGCAGCGATGGCACCATCACGCCCGAGGGGCTGCGCTGGCTCATCCGCCAATGTGTCGCCGCGGGCTCCATGCAGGCGCTCAAGCTCGAAGGCCTGCGCGATGAACGCCGGGCCGTGCTGCCGGGTGGCCTGGCCATCCTGGCGGCCCTGTTCGACGAGTTCGGCATCGCCGAACTGCGTCCGACCCGCGCCGCCCTGCGCCAGGGCGTCATCTTCGACCTAGCCGAGCGCATCCGCGCCCGGCGCGAGCCGGACAGCCTGGGTTGGCGCGACGAGACCGTGGCCGAGCTGCAGCAGCGCTTCCATGTCGACCTGGTGCAGGCGGCACGGGTCCAGGCCCTGGCCCTGGCGCTGTTCGACCAGCTGGTGCCCGCACCCGCCCTGGAAAGCCGTCAGGAGCTGGCCTGGGCGGCTGCGCTGCACGAGATCGGCATGAGCGTGTCGCACCACGACCACCATCGCCACAGTGCCTACCTGCTGGCCCACATCGACGCGCCGGGCTTCTCGCAAAGTCAGCAGCGCCGCATCGCCGACGTCGTGCTGGGCCAGCGCGGCGGCCTGCGCAAGATCGAGCACCTGCTCGCCCAGCCCCAGCGCGCCGCCCAGGTGCTGGCGCTGCGCCTGGCGGTGCTGCTGTGCCACGCGCGCTGCGATCTGCAGGACGCGGCGCCCGCCGTGGCCGCGGAAGGTGTGCAGGTCCGCCTGGCCCTGCCGGCAAGTTGGGGCCAGGCCAACCCTCGCGCCATGTACCTGCTGCGCGAGGAGGCCCAGGCCTGGGCGCGTGCTGGCGACCTTGTGCTCAAGCTGCTGGACTCATGAGCTGATCTGCAGCTGGCTGGTCTTGCTGTCCAAGCCGTGGTGGGCAACAACAGCCGGCGCAATGTGGGCGGCTGTGCCCAGCATCCGCGCGAACACATCGATCACCTCGTACACCGCCTCGTTGTGCATCCTGCCCACGCGCTCGCGGAACTCGGGCAGGCGCTCGATCAGGATCTTCACCGCACGCGGCAGGCTGCGCTGGCTGGTGAGCACCAGACCCAGGCCGTTGTCTCGGATCCAGCGGGTGTTCCAGCGTTCCTGCGGCATGGTCCAGGCATTGTCGAAGGTGATGACGGGCAGTCCCATCTGCACCGCCTCGCTCAGGCTGCCTGGCCCGGGCTTGCCGATGAAGAAGTCACCCAGGGCCAGCCAGCGCGGCACCTCGAGGGTATAGCCCTGCACGGCGCGCGCTGCCGGGGTCGACCGGGCCCGGATGGCCTGCACCAGCGCCTCGTTGCGCCCGCACATAACGATGAGCTGGACGCTGCCGAGCTGCTCGCTGATGTGCGCCATGCGGGCCGATCCCACGCCGCCGAACATGAGCACGCCGGTGGGACGGGTCGGATCCAGACCCAGCGCACGCAGCCCGGCCGCCCGGTCGATCGCCTGCGGGCGATGGAAATCCGGCCGCAGGATCATGCCCGAGGTGAGCGTGACGTCCTGCGGCCGATGGCCGGCCGCCAGCGCCTGGCGCTGGGCCTCGGCTGTGCCACACACCAGATGCTGGGTCTGGCGCTGTGCCTGCCGGGACAAGGGCCCGGGCTCGATCCAGAAGTGCGGCGGCAGATCGGCCATGTCGGTCATGACCGTCACGAAGGGCACACCAGGCAGCCCGGTCTGCACGGCTTCGCACAGGGCGCGGTTGAAGTTGGGCACCAGCGAGACGACCAGGTCGGGTTCGTCCGATCCCGCCGCCAGCCAGTGCTGCTGCAGCCGCCTGACAAGCTGGGGATGCAGCAGCCTGATCATGCCCTGCAGCAGGCGCAACTCCTGGCTCATGCCCAGGGTCCAGCCACGCGCCAGTCGCTTGTTGTAGAAGTCCTCGGGCGCCGTGCCGGTGAACTTGCGCAGCATGTCGTCCGGGTCCAGCACCTGCATCAGGTTGACCAGGCGGACCTGCCAGGGCCGGCCCTGCTCGTTGATGGCCTGCTGCAGGGCCAGGGCGGCGGCGCGGTGGCCGCCGCCCGCGTTGAAGTAGATCAGGTCGATGATGGGGCGCTTCATGCCGTCCATGCTCACCTGGGCATATGACCCCAGGGTGAAGGCACCATGTCCTTGTCGTGACAGGTGTCGGCCGCTGGCACACGCATGAGCGCTTCGCCCATGCGCAGGCGCTTGCCGTTCTCGACGCCGGGGGCCAGCTCGAAGCCGCGCGGCGCAAACACGATGATGGTCGAGCCATGCTGGAACCAGCCCATCTCCTCGCCCTTGGTGTAGCGGGCCTGGCAGGGGATCTCCTTCGGGCCGCGGTAGCCCAGGTGCAGCAGCAGGTCGAGGGCATGCAGGCGCAGGCTGGCCACCAGGATGGCCGCCACAGGCACGATGGCGATGGGGTGATCACCTGACGCCAGCCGCGTTCGCAGCACGGCGCGTTCGTTGCGGCAGAAGAGTTTTTCCACCCGCTTGAGCGCGATGGGATTGACATTCCAGGTGTCGCCACTGTGGAAGGTGACGTGGTCGACCGTCAGGTCCTGCGGCGCGTGGAAGCGGTGATACATGGCCGAGGTCAGGCGCAAGGTCACGAAGACCCCGTCGCGAAAGGGCGACACGTCCTGCGTCGGCCCGAACAGCTCGCCCAGGGTATAGGGGTAGCCCTTGGCCTGGAAGACCTCCAGCCCGGCCACCGGCCCGCAGGCACCCACGATGGCATCGCTCGGGCTGCTCAGCACGCAAGGGTCGGCGTCCACCGGCCGCGCGCCTTCCACCAGTTCACGCACGAAGCAATCATGCAGGCTGGCCCAGCGCCTGGGCTTGGCCTCGCTCAGGTCCAGGTCGGTGAAGAGCCGCCACACGGCGATCGAGGTGCGCGCCAGCAGCGGCGAACGGATCTGGCTGAACCAGCCCATGAATCGCGTCAGGGCGATACGCGGCACGCGGTTGGTGAGCAGGAAGTTGAGGTCCTCCTGCGCCATCAAGCGCTGCAGCAGGGAGGGGCGGGCCGGGGGCACCACCTTCATCGGGGTTGTCATCGATTTGTCATTCATACGCTTGTCAATTCATGCAGTTAAACCGGCGTCATCGCCATGCCGTCACGCCCTGGCGGCGCTCCTTGAACTTCTTTTCTCCTGAGTCGAAAGCACCATGGAAGACGCCTTGTTCTCCTTCTCGTCGATTGCCTTGGCAGCGCTGCTGGCGGTCAACCTGCCGCGCATCAAGCGCCGCATCGAGCTGTCGCGCGCCAAGCACCGATCGCTGGCCGGGCACTCGAAGATGGCCAAGCGCATCGCCGGCCTGATTCCCGGCTATGCCTATGGCGACGAGGCCTTCTTCGGCTGCGACGGCGCGCCGGCCGAGGTCGTCGAGCGCCGCCGCGCCGGCTTCTACGGCCTGGCCCGGCTCTACGCCGAGCGTTACCCGACGAGCGCGGCATTGACCGCGCAGGCGCGCGAGTCCATCCCCGACCTGCAGTTCACCGGCGCCTACCGCGTGCCCTTCCAGTTCAGCCCCATGGTGCGTGAGCACCTCAAGGGCGGCAGCTTCCTCGAAGCCTCGCACGGCGTGTATGTGCGTGACCTGGACGGCAACGAGTTCTTCGACCTCACCGGCTCCTACGGCGTCAACCTGTTCGGCTATGACTTCTACAAGGACTGCATCACCGAAGGGGCGCGCACGGCCGCCGAACTTGGCCCGGTGCTGGGTGCCTACCACCCGGTGGTGACCGACAACGTCGAGCGCCTGAAGGCCATCTCGGGCAAGGACGCGGTGAGCTTTCACATGTCGGGCACCGAGGCGGTGATGCAGGCAGTGCGCCTGGCGCGTTATCACACGAAACGCAGCCACCTGGTGCGCTTCTGCGGTGCCTACCACGGCTGGTGGGAGGATGTGCAGCCCGGCCCGGGCAACCCGCTGCCTCCGCGCGAGACCTATACCCTGAAGGACATGGACGACAAGGCCCTGAAGGTGCTGGCCACCCGCAAGGACATCGCCTGCGTGCTGATCAACCCGCTGCAGGCCCTGCATCCCAACTCGCCCGCGCCGGGAGATTCCTCGCTGGTCGACAGCGGCCGCAAGGCCGGCTTCGACCGCGCTGCCTACACGGCGTGGCTGAAGAAGTTGCGCGAGGTCTGCACCGCGCGCGGCATCGTGCTGATCATGGACGAGATCTTCGTGGGCTTCCGTCTCGCCCCGGGCGGCGCGCAGGAATACTTCGGCGTCAAGGCCGACATGGTCACCTACGGCAAGACCCTGGGTGGTGGCCTGCCGGTAGGTGTGGTGTGTGGCCGCGCCGACCTGATGAAGCGCTACCGCGAGGAGCGCCCGGCCGACATCTGCTTCGCGCGCGGTACCTTCAACGCCCACCCCTATGTGATGGGCGCGATGAGGGCCTTTCTCGACCGGCTGGACACGCTCGCCGTGCAGGCCAGCTACGAGGGCCTGGACGAGCGCTGGAACGCCCGCGCAGCGCGCTTCAACCGCACCATGAAGGAGGCCGGCCTGCCGCTGCGTGCCGCCAACCTGAGCTCGATCTGGACCCTGACCTTCGACCAACCTTCGCGCTACAACTGGATGTTGCAGTACTACCTGCGCGCCCAGGGCCTGGCGCTGAGCTGGGTAGGCAGCGGCCGGCTCATCTTCAGCCACAACTACAGTGAAGAGGACTTCGAGGCGGTGCTGCAGCGCTTTCTTGCCGCCGGACTGGCCATGGTGGCCGACGGCTGGTGGTGGCAGGACGCGAGCCTGAGCAACAAGGCCATCCGCCGCGGCATCCTGCGCGAGCTCATCCGCCAGCGCCTGGGCTGGGGCCCGTGACGGCAGCCGGCATGCAGGCCGGCCGCCGCTGCTGCGCCAGGCCCTGTGGTTGCGCACAGCAAAACGCCGGGCTTGCCCGGCGTCGCTCTTCATGGGGTCGCTCCGGTGTCGGCGCTTGCCGCTGCACCGCAGGGCCGGCGTTCAGTGCTGATGCTGCTGCACATGGTCCATGGGGTCGATCAGCTCGCCGCGCAGCAGGTGCAGCGGGGCCTTGTGGTAGAGCATCACGTCATGGAAGGGGTCGGTGATGATCTTGCACGCCCACACCAGGCCGGTGGCCAGGCTCTGCGTGAACCACAGTTGCAGCACGCGGAACACCAGGCCGGCCACGCCCAGGGCCAGCCAGGCGATGCCCACGTCGTGGATCCAGCCGTTCACGTCGGTGGCCGGCTCGATCATGCCCAGCACCGAAGGCTGGAACCACAGCACGGCCGGGATGGCCACCCAGGCGGACATGAGCACGATCTTGCGGCGGATGTTGTAGCCGACCTTGATCTCTTCCTTGTATTCGTCGGTGACCTGGTTGATGTGGTCGTAGCCGCGCGGCTCGAAGAAGAAGTGGCCGGCCTGGCGGCTCACCATCGAGACCGTCCAGGCCAGGATGGCGGCCATGGCCGGGTCGACGAAGAGCAGGCCGTAGGACACCAGAAAGCTCAGGGCGCTGAGCAGGTGCAGGCTCTGGTTGATGCGGCTGTGGTGGTAGTAGCGGTGGTCGTCCCAGCGCTGGGTGCGCAGGTCTTGCAGGTATTGCTTCACGTGGATGTTCCTTGTACGGGGAGGGTGTCTTCAAGCGGCTGGTCATCAGGCTGCCATCCGGTCAGCCTGCATGAACGGATGTTGACCAGGCTGCGTGAAAGCCCCGTGACGATTGCGTGATGGCTGTGCGACAGAGGCGGGACAGGGAGGGCTGCGCTGGCTCTGCGCCTGTCTTGAAAGCGTCACCGGCCTGTCATCGGCCTGTTGCGGGCCCTGTTCAGCATGTCCGCATGGACACCACCCTTACCCCCAGCACCCCGGGCTTCGTCGTCGACAACATTCCCGCGCCGCAGCGATCGTTGCGGGTCGCCTTCGTCACCGAGACCTATCCGCCCGAGGTCAATGGTGTGGCGCTCACCATGGCCAGGCTGGTCGATGGTCTGCACCGGCGCAACCATGACGTGCAACTGGTGCGCCCGCGCCAGGAACAGGGCGAGGCCGCCGGCAGGGCGGCGCGCTTCGAGGAGGTGCTCACGCGCGGCATGCCCATCCCGCGTTATCCCAATCTGCGCATGGGCCTGCCGTCCAAGCGCGCCCTGGTGCAGATGTGGGCGGTGCAGCGGCCCGACGTGGTGCACATCGCCACCGAGGGTCCGCTGGGCTGGTCGGCGCTGAACGCGGCCCAGCATCTGCGATTGCCGGTGTGCTCGGACTTCCGCACCAACTTCCATGCCTACAGCCGCCATTACGGCGTGGGCTGGCTGCACAAGCCCATCATGGCCTATCTGCGCAAGTTCCATAACCGCACCCTGACCACCATGGTGCCTACCGATGCCCTCAGGCGCGAGCTGGAGGCCGTCGGATTCAAGCATCTCAAGGTGGTGTCCCGTGGTGTGGACACGCGCCAGTTCAGCCCGCTCAAGCGCAGCGCCGAACTGCGTGAACGCTGGGGCGTGCGCAGCAGCGATCTGATGGTGGCCTATGTCGGGCGCATCGCCGCCGAGAAGAACCTGGGCATGCTCGACGCGGCCTTCCAGGCCATCGTGCGCACCCTGCCCAGCGCCCGCCTGCTTTTTGTCGGCGACGGCCCGCAGCGCGCCGAGATGCAGGCTCGCTGGCCCGAGGCCATCTTTGCCGGCCAGCGCAGCGGCAAGGACCTGGCGGCGCACTACGCCTCGGCCGACCTGTTCATCTTCCCCAGCCAGACCGAGACCTTCGGCAATGTGGTGACCGAGGCCATGGCCAGCGGCCTGCCGGTGCTGGCCTTCGACCACGCCGCCGCCGCCCAGCTCATCCGCACGCACGACAACGGTGTGGTCGTGCCCTGCGACAACCAGGCTGCCTTCGTGCGTGCCGCAGTGAGCCTGGCCGGCGACGCCGCCTGGCGGCGCGACATGGGCCTGCGTGCGCGCGAGACCGCCCTGACGCTGAGCTGGGACAGCATCGTCGAGCGTTTCGAGGACGTGCTGATCGGCGCCTCGCAGCAGTTGCTGCCGGTGCGCAATGTGCTGCCCGTGGGCGCAGCCCTGCAACATCCGGCGGTCTGATCACCGCAGCACCCGAGCATCTGAGCTGCGATCGGCAACAGCGCCCCGACCATCCGCGGTCGGGGCGCTGCTGCAGCCTGCGGCCTCTGGCCCTGCAGAGCCGGCATCACCTGCGGGTCAAGCCGGGGGCGCGCCCGCAACGGCCGCGCGGCTGGCCCTGGCGCGGCCATGTTCGCGCCAGATCAGGCCCAGCATGGCCGCGGCGATCAGCAGGCCGAACAGCGCCATGAGCGCCACCACCGGCAGATCCAGGGCCAGCAGGCCGGCATAGCTGCCCAACATCAGCAGTACGCTGGCGTTCTCGTTGCAGCCCTGCACCGCCACCGAGCGCCCGGCGCTGAGCAGGACATGACCACGGTGCTGCAGCAGGGCGTTGAGCGGCACCACCATCAGCCCACCCACGGCGCCTACCAGCACCAGCAGCGGCAGGGCCAGGGCGAGCTGGCGGGTACAGGCGATCAGGGGCATGAGCAGCCCCAGCGCCACGCCGGCCCAGAGCAGCCGCTTGGCCTGCTCCAGCCTGACCCAGCGCCCGGCCGCTGTCGCGCCCACGATGACGCCCACCGCGACCGCAGCCTGCAGATAGGCGGCCTGGCTGAGCGGCAACTTGAGCACCTCGGCCGCCCAGCGCAGCACCGCGAACTGCAGGGTGGCGGCCAGGCCCCAGAAGATGGTGGTGACGGCCAGCGAGAGGCCGCCATCCGCATCGCGCCACAAGGTGAGGTTGGCGGCGCGGAAGTTGCGCAGCAGGGTGCGCGGATGCAGGCTGCTGGCGGGGTAGCGTGCGCCGCTGTCCGGCACGCCCAGATTGAGCAGGCTGGACAGGCCGTAGACCGTCAGCAGCAGGGCCAGCGAGGCAACCAGTGCACCGGCCTGGCTGCCCAGCACCACGGCCGCTTCGGCCGACACCAGCCTGAGCAGGGGCAGGCCGAGCAGCCAGGGGCTGACCATCAGGCCGCCCAGCACCGTGCCGAGCAGGGCGGCGCAGACCACCGACACCTCCAGCCAGCCATTGGCCGCCACCAGGCGGTCGGCCTCCACCAGTTCGGTGATGAGACCGTATTTGGCGGGTGCATAGGCCGCCGCACCCAGGCCGACGATGACAAAGGCCGCCACCGGATGCAGACCGACCAGCAGCGCCAGCACGCCGATGATCTTGACACCGTTCATCCAGGCCATCAGCCGCGCCTTCGCAAAGGCGTCGGCCAGCGGGCCGACCCAGGGCGCCAGCAGCACGTAGGACAGCGTGAAGCCGAACTTGAGCAGCGGCGCCCACCAGCCCGGCATGCTCAGCTGTACCAGCAGGGCGATGGTGACGATGAGCAGGGCGTTGTCGGCCAGGGCCGAGGCGAACTGCGCGGCGATGAGGGCGTGGAAGCCCTGGGGCATGCGCCGGCGTGGGCGCAGCCCGGCAGCCCCTGCGCCGGTCGGCAGGGGCTGCAGCTGCAGCGACGTCATGAATCAGCAGCGCACACGCCGGCCACCTGCGACGCAACCGCGAGGGCGCTGAGCCGGTAGCCGGAGCCGCGTATGGTTTCCACCAGATGGGCGCAGCCGGCTGGCACCAGGCACTGACGCAGGCGCTTGATGTGCACGTCCACCGTGCGCAGCGAGATGTCGTCGTGTTCACCCCATACCTGGCTGAGCACGCGCTCTCGGCTGTGCACACGTTCGGGATGGGCGAGCAGGAAATGCAGCAGGCGGAACTCGGTCGGCCCCAGGCGGATGTCATGGCCGGCATGGCTCACACGCCGCGTGGTCGGATCCAGGCGCAGGCCCGCCACTTCCACCGGCAGGCCCAGGCTGTGGGGTGACTTGCGCTGCAGCACCGCCTGCATGCGCGCAAACAGTTCCTGCAGCGAGAAGGGCTTGGGCAGGCAGTCGTCGGCACCGGCGTCGAGCGCGGTCGTCAGAGGCACCGCGCAGCCCTGTTCGGGCATCAGGATGATGGACAGATGCTGGGTGCGAGCCTCGCTGCGCAGACGCCGGGCCAGCTGCAGGCCGCGCAGGTCGTCCTGGGTGCAGCCGATCAGGGCCATGTCGGGCAGCTCGTGCTGGATGAGCCGCGGCACCTCGGCGGCGTCGCGTGCCAGCGTGACCTGATGCCCTTCATGCTGCAGGCTCAGGGCCAGCAGGTCGCTCACACCCGGTTCAGCGTCAGCCAGGAGTAGCCGGCTCATGCCACACCTGCTGTTCAACGCGCCACGACGGCGGCCACGACATCCGGCGGGTTGTGCCGCACGTCCGTGCCTTCGACGATGTAGATCACCTGCTCGGCCAGGTTCTTGGCATGGTCGCCCACACGCTCGACGGCCTTGGCGACGAACACCATGTCGATCGACAGGCTGATGGTGCGCGGGTCTTCCATCATGAAGGTGATGAGCTTGCGCATCAGGCCGTCGAACTCCTGGTCGATGGCGTCGTCGGCCAGGATGACATGCAGCGCGGCGCGGGCATCCAGGCGGGCAAAGGCGTCGAGCGCTCCGCGCAGCGAGGCGGTGGCAAGACCAGCCTCGAAGGACAGGTCGGCCAGCGGCAGTCGCCCCGGCAGCATGGCGCCCGAACTCAGCAGGCGGTGTGCCGTACGCGCCACGCGGGCGGCTTCGTCGCCCACACGCTCCAGGTTGCCTATGGTCTTGGACACCGCGATGAGCAGGCGCAGGTCGCGCGCCGTGGGCTGACGCCGGGCGATGATGCTGGACAGGTCACGGTCGATCTCGACTTCCATCGCGTTGACGCGTGTCTCGATGTGCAGCACCTCGTCGGCCGTGTTGCCATCGAGCCGGGTCAGCGCTTCCACGGCCCGCGCCACCTGGGACTCGACCAGGCCGCCCATTTCGAGCACACGGGTGGAGATGGCGCTCAGCTCGGCGTCGAACTGGCTGGAGAGATGTCTGTCGCTCATGAGGGCGTGCTCCCGTGCGTGATCAGCCGAAACGACCGGTGATGTAGTCCTCGGTCTCCTTCTTCTGCGGCTTCATGAACAGCTGTTCGGTGGGGCCGAACTCGATCAGGTCGCCCAGGTACATGTAGGCCGTGTAGTCGCTGGAGCGTGCGGCCTGCTGCATGTTGTGGGTGACGATGACGACGGTGTATTCACCCTTGAGTTCGTCGATCAGCTCCTCGATCTTGCCGGTCGAGATCGGGTCCAGGGCCGAGCAGGGTTCGTCCAGCAGCAGCACCTCGGGCTTGATGGCGATGCCGCGTGCGATGCACAGCCGCTGCTGCTGGCCGCCGGACAGGCCGGCGCCGCTCTGGTCGAGCTTGTCCTTCACCTCGGTCCACAGGGCCGCCTTCTTGAGCGCCCATTCGACCCGTTCGTCCATGTCGGTGCGCGAGAGCTGCTCGAACAGCTTCACGCCGAAGGCGATGTTGTCGTAGATCGACATCGGGAAGGGCGTGGGCTTCTGGAACACCATGCCTACCTTGGCGCGCAGCAGCGCCACATCCAGCCCGCGTTGCAGGATGTCGCTGTCGTCCAGCAGGATGCGGCCTTCGGCGCGCTGTTCCGGATACAGCTCGAACATGCGGTTGAAGGTGCGCAGCAGGGTGGACTTGCCGCAGCCCGAGGGGCCGATGAAGGCGGTGACCTTCTTTTCCGGAATGTCCAGGTTGATGCCTTTCAGCGCCCGGAACTCGCCGTAGTAGAAGTCGAGATCGCGCACCGAGAGCTTGATGCGTTCGCCGCTGGTGATGGCGTTGACGTTGGTCTTGGCGTCCATGATGAGGTAAGGATCTCGCGGTTCAGTGTTTGTTGCGCAGCAAGGTGCGCGCCACGATGTTGAGCACGAGCACGCCCAGCGTGATCAGGAAGACCCCCGCCCAGGCGAGCTTCTGCCAGTTCTCGTAGGGGCTCATGGCGAACTTGAAGATGGTCACCGGCAGGCTGGCCATGGGTTCGCCCAGATTGCTGGTGTAGAACTGGTTCGAGAGGGCCGTGAACAGCAGCGGCGCCGTCTCGCCCGAGATGCGCGCCACCGCCAGCAGGATGCCGGTCAGCACACCGGCGCGGGCGGCCTTGAGCGTGATGGTGAGGATGAGCTTCCACTTGGGTGTGCCCAGTGCATAGGCCGCCTCGCGCAAGGCGTTCGGCACCAGCATGAGCATGTTCTCGGTCTGGCGTATCACCACCGGGATGACCAGCAGCGCCAGCGCCAGCACGCCAGCCAGGCCGGAGAAGCTCTTGAAGCGCGCCACCCAGAGCGAGTAGATGAACAGGCCCACGACGATGGACGGTGCCGACAGCAGGATGTCGTTGATGAAGCGCGTGGTGCTGCCCAGCCAGCTGCTGCGGCCGTATTCGGCCAGATAGATGCCGGCCATCACGCCGATGGGCGTGCCGATCAGCGTGGCCAGGCCGACCATGAGCAGCGAGCCGACGATGGCGTTGGCCAGACCGCCCACCTCCGCCTGCGGCGGTGGCGTCATCTCGGTGAACAGGGCCAGGTTGATGCCGCCCAGGCCGAGACGGACGGTCTCGACCAGGATCCAGATCAGCCAGACCAGGCCGAAGGCCATGGCCGCCAGGGACAGCAGCAGCGCGATCTGGTTGACGCGCTTGCGCCGGTAGTGCAGGGCGAGCTTGGCGGGCGATATGCCGGCCAGCGTGGCGCTGGGGGATGCAGCCATGTTCATGTTCAGCGCCCCTCGTGCTTCTTGAGTTGCGCCAGCATGAGCTTGGACAGGCTCAGCACCACAAAGGTGATGAAGAACAGCACCAGGCCCAGGTAGATGAGCGAAGCCTGGTGCAGGCCCTCGCCGGCCTCGGCGAACTCGTTGGCCAGGGCCGAGGTGATGGAGTTGGCGGCCTCGAACACCGAGAGCGAATTCAGCTGGTTCATGTTGCCGATGACGAAGGTGACCGCCATGGTCTCGCCCAGGGCCCGGCCCAGGCCCAGCATGACGCCGCCGATGACGCCGGTCTTGGTGTAGGGCAGCACGACGCGGCTGACGACTTCCCAGGTGGTGGCGCCCAGGGCATAGGTCGATTCCCGCAGCATGGGCGGCGTGACCTCGAACACATCACGCATCACCGCCGCGATGAAGGGGATGATCATGATGGCCAGGATGATGCCGGCCGACAGGATGCCTATGCCCACCGGCGGGCCCGACACCAGCGTGCCCAGCAAGGGCACGCCCTCGAAGGCGGACTGCAGCGGCTGCTGCACATACTGGGCCAGCAGCGGGCCGAAGACCAGCAGGCCCCACATGCCGTAGACGATGGACGGCACGGCCGCCAGCAGCTCGACCGCCACACCTAGCGGGCGCTTGAGCCAGGCGGGCGACAGCTCGGTCAGGAACAGCGCGATGCCGAAGGACACCGGCACCGCGATCAGCAGCGCGATGAAGGAGGTCATCAGCGTGCCGTAGATCATCACCAGGCCGCCGTAGCGGTTCTGCACCGGATCCCACTCGCTGTGCCACAGGAAGCCCAGGCCGTATTCGCGCAGCGCCGGCAGGGCGCCGACAACAAGCGAGGTGATGATGCTCAGCAGCAGCAGCAGGGTGAACAAGGCTGCCGACTTCGCGGCCTGGGCGAACAGGATGTCGCCCAGGGCGGAGCGGTGAACGGGGGCCGGTTGAGGGGCCGGACCGCGGACGGCGCGGGCTGCGCTTTCCGCCGAACCGACCGATCCGGAGGTGGGCACGGGCAGGGTGGCAGCCATGGTGGGCGGTCCTTGATTACTTGTAGGCCACCGGCTTGCCGGCAGCATCCTTCACCTCGCCCCAGAGCTTGCGGATCTGGGCCTTGAGCGCGTCGGGCAGAGCCACGTATTCCAGGTCGGCTGCCATGGTGTCGCCGTTGGCATAGGCCCACTCGAAGAACTTCAGGCTGGCACCGCCTTGAGCCGGCTTGTCCTGCTGCTTGTGCATCAGGATGAAGGTGGCACCGGTGAGCGGCCAGGCGTCCTTGCCCGGCTGCTCGGTCAGCACCTGGTAGTAGCTCTTGCTCCAGTCGGCACCGGCCGCGGCGGCCTTGAAGTTGGCGTCGTCGGGCGCGACGTAATTGCCTGCAGCATTCCTGAGCTGCACGTAGCTCATCTTGTTCTGCTTGGCATAGGCGTATTCCACGTAGCCGATCGAGTTGGGAAGGCGACCCACGAAGGCCGACACGCCCTCGTTGCCCTTGCCACCCGCGCCGGTGGGCCAGTTCACGGCAGCACCTTCACCCACCTTGCTCTTCCACTCGGCGTTCACCTTGCTGAGGTAGTTGGTGAAGATGAAGCTGGTGCCCGAGCCGTCGGCACGGCGCACCACAGCGATGGCGGCGTCCGGCAGTGCCACGCCGGGGTTGAGCGCAGTGATGGCAGCGTCATTCCACTTCGCAACCTTGCCCAGATAGATGTCGCCCAGCACCGCGCCGGTGAGCTTGATCTGGCCTGGGGTGATGCCCTTGATGTTGACCACCGGCACCACGCCGCCGATCACGGTGGGGAACTGCAGCAGGCCTTGCTTGGCCAGCTCGTCGTCCTTGAGCGGCATGTCCGAAGCGCCGAAGTCGACCGTCTTGGCGGTGATCTGCTTGATGCCGGCGCCCGAACCGACCGACTGGTAATTCACCTTGGCACCGCTGGCCTTGTGATAGGCGTCGGCCCACTTGGCATAGATGGGCGCGGGGAAGCTGGCGCCTGCGCCAGTGACGTCTTCGGCATGGGCCAGTCCGGCCGCGCCCAGGGTGAGGCCGGCGACGGTGAGGCGAAACGCAACGGCGCTCAGGGACTTGGAGGTGAAGGACATGTTGTGGGATCCGTGTGACAGCGAACGATGGGCCACCGCTCTTGAAGGCTCTGCTGGAGCATGGGCAAGCGGCGGGTCGATGCAGCCATGCTAGGCAGGCTTGATGACACTTTCGTGGCAGGACGATGCGCCCGGGTCCGAATCGCAGTCGCGGCCGGTTCTAGTCGCTCGATAGTCACGGATGTGTCATGCGAACGACTTCCTGCTGTCACATGGCCTGCCTACGCTGTCGGGCCAGGCTGGTTGCCTCGTGCCTCGTGCCTTTTGCCTGCTCCATTGCAACCGGCGTCCATCCCCTAGACCCACAGGAGTGTCTGCCCATGTCGTCCCGCCGTTCCACCCTGTCTGCAGCAACTCTGCTCGCTGCCAGCACGCTCTTTCTCGGCCTGTCCGGTTGCTCGTCGCTCATGAAGTCCGGGCAACCTGCCAGCGTGGCAGGCGTGCTGTCATCCCGCCCCGAGCTGTCGACGCTGGCTGACCTGGTGCACAAGTCCGGCCTGGAGCCGGTGCTGTCTGCCGCCGGGCCGTTCACGATCTTCGCGCCGACCAATGAGGCCTTCAAGGCCGTGCCGGCCAAGGCCCTGCAGGATCTGGCCGCCAACCCGGCCGCGCTCAAGGATGTGCTGAGCTACCACGTCGTGACCAGCAAGCTGGAGTCGGCCGCCATCGCCAACAGCAGCCTGGCCAGCGTGCAAGGCGCCAAGCTGACCCTGGCCAAGGCGGGAAGCTTCGTGACCGTGGACGAGGCCATCGTCACCCAGGCCGACCTGCCGGCCGGCAACGGCGTGGTGCATGTGGTCGACCGCGTGCTGATGCCGCCGAAGAAGTAAGCAAGTGCAACCGCAGGAGCAGGCTCAGGCGCTTGCGGCCCGGCCGGTCCTGAGGGACGCGGTGGCAGGGGCCTCCTTGCGCTTGGTGCCCTCTAGCCTGTTGCGCCTGCGTGTGCCGGGCAGCGGTGCATGCACCAGGTGGATGCTCATCCACACGGCGACACTGAAGTACAGCGTCATCCAGACAACCTCGCTGCGCCAGTCCTGCCACTGGCGGGACACCACCCAGCGTGTCGAGATGTCGACCAGGCCCTGGCCCAGGTCCAGATAGCGCCGTCCTGCACCTTCGTCGGCGATCCAGCGGCTCCAGTACATGGGCACGTCCACGGTGAACATGTAGCTCACGTAGGCCAGGCCGCCCGTGCCCCAAAGGGCCAGACTGCGCCGTACCTCATCTTCGCAACGCGGCCACAGCGTGACCAGTCCGGCCACGAAGGCCAGGGCGCTCAGGCCCCACAACGTCTCCTCGACGACATGGCCAAGGTTGGAGGTGGTGAGCACCGAATACCAGGAGCAGATCTCGGCCAGCACGATCATGGGCACGATGAAGGAGGCCGCGAAGCGCCCGCAGCGGCTGTCGACGCCTCGCGCCGCCACGCCGATCATGAGCGTCCACTGCGCGGCAAAACACAGCTCGGCCATGGTGGCGACCGAACGTCCGACCAGCACGTTGGACACCCAGTGGTCGAACAGGCACTGGCGCCGCACGTCGAACACCGGCCAGGCCGAGCGCCAGGCGCAGCCGGCGACATAACCGGCAGAAAGCAGCAACTGCAGGCGACGCAGCCGGTAGATGCTTGCATCCATCTGCGAGCGCGTGCTGCGCAGCCGGCGCGCCGACCAGGCCCAGGCCAGGATGTTGCAGATGCTCACGGTACACAGCAAGCCCCACCACCACAACACATGAATGTTCGCGTCCATCCGGCAAGCATAAACGCAATATTCGGTATAAACGATTTACCTCGTATTCAGCTGTGCCGCAAGACATGAAGTGGTTGTATCGGGCCTGGCTGCGCGAAGTCGTGAGGTGTGGTGCAGGCGTCAGGTGTCTTGTTGTCGTCGCTGCAGACAATTTCGGACCGTCCGCCCCGCTCACCCGCCCTCACCGCGCCGGCGTCATCACATCCACCGCATCGGTGATCACGCCGTCCAGGCCCCAGGACAGCAGCTCGGCGGCGCGTTCGGGCTGGTTGACGGTGTAGACCAGCAGGCGCAGGCCCTGGGCGTGCTGGTGCTGGATGAATGCGGCGTCGCTCACCAGGGTGTGGTTGAAGACGCAGGCCACGCAACCCAGGGCCTGGACCACGTCCTGCCAGCCGGGCCACCAGGCGTCGACCAGCAGGGCCAGCGGCAGGCCGGGCGCGGCGGCGCGGGCGGGTGCCAGCGCGTCGGGGTTGAAGGAGCTCAGCAGCGGCCAGGTCGCGTGGCCTGCGGCCACCGCTGCGCCCCAGAGCCGCTGCACTTCGTGGGCGACGACCCGGCCGGTGCGTTCGTCGTCGCCGGGTGTGGGCTTGATCTCGAGGTTGAGCGCGTAGCCGTTGGCCAGGCAGAAGCGCGCGATGGCGTCCAGGCTGGGCAGCGGTTCGCCGGCATAGCCACGGCTGTGCCAGCAGCCGGCGTCCAGGCGGGCCAGTTCGGCCCAGGGCCGCTCACCGGCTAAGCCCTGGGCGTTGCAGGTGCGGTCCAGGGTGGCGTCGTGCAGCAGAAAGGGCAGGCCATCCGCGCTGAGCTTGACGTCGCATTCAAAGGCGCGAAAGCCGTGGCCGGCGCCGACGCGAAACGCCGCCAGCGTGTTCTCGGGCGCCAGCTTGCCGGCGCCACGGTGCGCCACCCAGCGCGGCCAGGCCCAGGTCTCAACGCCGGCCAGGGCGGGGCGCAGAAGGGTCGGGGTCGGGGCCGGGGCCGGGCGGGTCGGGTCGGTCGGGGTGTTCATGAAGGGCTCTCCTGCGCAGACACCCCGCCGTGGCAGCCGGGCGCCGCGCTCGATTCTGGCGCCACGCGTCGGCCGGGACATCGAGCGCAGCGGCCGTGAAGCTGCTACAAGCGCGCTGTGGCCGTGGGGTGGCACCATGCCCTGTTGCTGCCGATGGCCGACCCGGCGCGCCAGCCCGCCCTGCACGCCCCGCATCCACCCTGTTCGCCCCCCCCAAATACCGTGCTACTGAAAAACCTGCGCCGCCCCTCTGCAGCCGCTTCGCGACTGCTGTTCGCGCTGGCCACCGGGGTGGCCGGACTGCCTGCCCACAACGCCGTGGCGGCCGGCGGCGAGTTGCTGGTGGAGCTGCGTGTGGTGCGAGAGTCCGACGTGGCGGCTGACGGGGCTAGTGACAGCAACGCGGCGGTGGCGGTGGCACCGGCCACGGTGCTGTCCACCCGCAGCCTGGCCGACGAATTGCCGCCGCCGCAGATGCTGCGCCTGGCCAACGGCGGGCGCGGCGTGTTGCGCAATGTGCGCCGCATGCCGGTGTTCTGGCTGCAGGCGGCGGCTGTGCAAGGCCAGGCCCAGGCCGGCAGAGGCCAGACCGGTGCCCTGCTGAACCAGCGCCTGATCTGGCTGGAGGCCGGCCAGACCCTGGCCGTGCAGGCCAGCTGGCCGGGCGGACGGGCGCCGGTCAAGGTCGACCTGGCGCTGGACACCCGTGCGCTCGACACCACCCGCGCCCAGCAGGGCGTGCCGGCGACCCAGAGCCGCAGCGTGAGCACCCAATTGGTCACCCCCATGGGCCGCTGGACCACTTTCGCAGCCATTGGCGCAGCCGGGGCCGGCACCAGCGGCCGCGGCGGCGCAGGCAAGGCTGCGGCGACGGTGCTGTCCACCCGCGACCTGTCCGACGCCGCCGAACGCCAGCTCTGGCAGCTGCGCGTGATGGCCGACTGATCGATCATCCATCCACCGCCGCATCCAGCGCAGCACCAGCCACATGTCCACCGACGCAAGCTACATCGCCTGGCTGCAGGACCAGATCGGCGGCAGCGCCGGCCAGGTCTCGTTTCGCCGCATGTTTGGCGAATACGCCCTGTACTGCGACGCCAAGCTGGTGGCACTGGTGTGCGACAACCAGTTCTACCTCAAGCCCACCGCAGCCGGCCGCGCTGCGCTGGGCGAGGCGGCCGGCGCAACACCGATCGAGGCCAGCCCTTACCCCGGCGCGAAACCCTGCCTGCTGCTGGGCGACCTGCTGGAGGATCGCACCGTGCTGGCCCGGCTGGTGCGCCTCACCGCCGCCGAGTTGCCGCTGCCTGCGCCCAAGCCACCCAAGCAGCCCAAGCAGCCCAAGCCAGCCAAGGCGCCCAAGGCAACATCGGCCCGCCGCGCCGCCGCAAGCAAGGGCGGCGGCACCGGGTCGACGTCATGAACCGCTGACATCAAGCCACAGCCGGCGCCGACCGGGGGTACCCTGGCCTTCGAGCGGCCCAGCCCGCCCGCCGCCCGCCCCCGCCCAACACCCGACACCCAACACCCGTCACCCATTGCCCATCACCCAGCACAGGAGACAAGCCACCATGGCCGCCTACATCTACGCGCAGATCGACGTCACCGACCCCACGCTGTACGAGGAATATCGCCAGAAGGTGCCGGCCCTCATCGCCGCCCACGGCGGGCGCTACCTGGTGCGCGGCGGCGCGGTGACGGTGCTTGAGGGCGAGCTTGCACCGCAGCGCCAGGTGCTGCTGGAGTTTCCCGACATTGCGGCGCTCGAAGCCTTCTATCACGCGCCCGACTACCAGGCGCTGAAGGCCGTGCGGCAACGCGCTTCGCACGGGCACCTGCTGGCCATCCAGGGCGTCTGATCACGCGGCAGCCCCCCCTTCCGGCCCGCCCTTCCCGTCCGTGCAGCGCCCCGCCCCTTCGGCGCTGCGGTCCTTCATGGCAGACGAAGGGCGGCTTCGCGGATCACGAATTGCTGTCGGCACTGCCGGCTGGGCACACTCGCCAGCCTGCTTCATCGCCCCTCGTCACCCTGGCCAGGACACCCCGCATGACCGAGCTCGACAGCCTGCGCACCTGGATAGGCCGCAGCGAACAATCCGCTGACGAGATCAGCGCCGCCCCCGTCACCGCCCTGGCCGCCACGCTAAACCACGAGCCGGCCGCCGTGCCGCCCGGCAGCACGCTGCGCCCGCTGTGGCACTGGCTGTACTTCACGCCGCGGCCGCGCGCCAGCGAGATCGGGCCGGACGGCCATGCCCGCCGCGGCGGTTTCCTGCCGCCGGTGCCGCTGCCGCGGCGCATGTGGGCTGGCGGGCGGCTGGAGTTCCTGCAGCCGCTGCGGGTGGGCGACGAGGTAACGCGCGTCTCGCGCATCAGGTCGGTCGACATCAAGCAGGGGCGCAGTGGCACTCTGGTCTTCGTCACCGTGCGCCACGAGATCACCAATGCCCTGGGCCTGGCCGTGACCGAGGAACACGACATCGTCTACCGCGACGCGCCGACGCCCGGTGCGCCAGTACCGCCGCCGACCCTGGCGCCGGCGGGCGCCGAGTTCGAGCGCGTGATCGTGCCCGACGCGGTGCTGCTGTTTCGCTACTCGGCACTCACCTTCAACGGCCACCGCATCCACTACGACCGGCCCTATGTGACCGAGGTCGAGGGCTACCCCGGCCTGATCGTGCACGGCCCGCTCATCGCCACCCTGCTGCTCGACCTGCTGCACCGCCAGTTCCCGCAGGCCACGGTGACGCGTTTCGACTTCAAGGCGCTGCGGCCGGTGTTCGACATCCACCACTTTCACGTCTGCGGCCGCCGCGAAGGCGCCGGCCAGGTGCAGCTGTGGACGCGCGACCACGAAGGCTTGCTCACCATGCAGGCCACGGCGCAAATCGCCTGAGCGCCCCTCATCCAACCTTTTTCATCCCTCCCATGCACACCGGCCCACAGAACTTCCCAGACATCCGCGACGCGGTGCGCGCCCTGTGCGCCGAGTTTCCGGACGAATACCACCGCAAGGTGGACGCCGCGCGCGCCTACCCCGAGGCCTTCGTCGATGCGCTGACCAAGGCGGGCTGGATGGCCGCCCTCATCCCGCAGGACTACGGCGGCTCGGGCCTGGGCCTGGCCGAGGCCTCGGTCATCATGGAGGAGATCAACCGCTGCGGCGGCAACTCCGGCGCCTGCCACGGCCAGATGTACAACATGGGCACGCTGCTGCGCCATGGCTCGGCCGAACAGAAGCAGCTCTACCTGCCGCGAATCGCCAGCGGCGAGCTGCGCCTGCAGAGCATGGGCGTGACCGAGCCGACCACGGGCACGGACACCACCAAGATCAAGACCACGGCGGTGAAGAAGGGTGACCGCTGGGTGGTGAACGGCCAGAAGGTCTGGATCAGCCGCATCCAGCACAGCGACCTCATGATCCTGCTGGCGCGCACCACGCCGCTGGATCAGGTGATGAAGAAAAGCGAGGGCATGTCCATCTTCATCGTCGACTTGCGCGAGGCCATCGGCAAAGGTCTGGACGTGCGGCCCATCCCCAACATGGTCAACCACGAGACCAACGAGCTGTTCTTCGAGAACCTGGAGATCCCGGCCGAGCACCTCATCGGCCAGGAAGGCCAGGGCTTCAAGTACATCCTCGACGGCCTGAACGCCGAGCGCACCCTGATCGCGGCGGAATGTATCGGCGACGGGCGCTGGTTCATCGACCGCGTCACCGCGTACACGAAAGACCGCATCGTCTTCGGCCGCCCCATCGGCCAGAACCAGGGCGTCGCTTTCCCCATTGCCGAGGCCCACATCGAGGTCGAGGCCGCCGACCTGATGCGCTGGGAGGCCTGCCGCCTGTTCGACGCCCACGAGCCCTGCGGCGCCCAGGCCAACATGGCCAAGTACCTGGCGGCCAAGGCCAGCTGGGAGGCGGCCAATGCCTGCATCCAGTTCCACGGCGGCTTCGGTTTTGCCTGCGAATACGACGTGGAGAGGAAATTCCGCGAGACGCGCCTCTACCAGGTCGCACCCATCTCGACCAACCTCATCCTGAGCTATGTGGCCGAGCATGTGCTCGGGCTGCCGCGGAGTTTCTGACGCCATGCGCCCTTTGGAAGGCATCACCGTCGTCGCGCTGGAACACGCCATCGCCGCGCCCTACTGCACCCGCCAGCTGGCCGACCTGGGCGCACGCGTCATCAAGGTCGAGCGCCCGGGCGTGGGCGACTTCGCGCGCGGCTACGACCAGCGGGTGAAGGGCCTGTCCTCCCACTTCGTCTGGACCAACCGCAGCAAGGAAAGCCTTGCGCTGGACCTGAAACATCCCCAGGCCGGCGCGGTGCTGGAAGCCCTGCTGGCCCAGGCCGACGTGCTGGTGCAGAACCTGGCGCCCGGTGCGGCGGCGCGGCTGGGGCTGAGCTACGAGGCCTTGAGCCCGAAATTCCCGAAGCTGATCGTCTGCGACATCTCGGGCTACGGCAATAACCTGGACAACCCCGGTCCGTACCGCGACAAGAAGGCCTACGACCTGCTGATCCAGAGTGAATCGGGCTTTCTCAGCGTGAGCGGCACGCCCGAGGAGCCGAGCAAGGCCGGCTGCTCCATCGCCGACATCGCCGCCGGCATGGCGGCTTACAGCAATGTGCTGGCCGCCCTCATCGAGCGCGGCCGCACCGGCAAGGGCCGGCACATCGACGTGTCGATGCTGGAGGCCATGGTCGAGTGGATGGGCTTTCCCATGTACTACGCCTTCGACGGCGCGCCGCCGCCGCCGCGCAGCGGCGCGGCCCACGCCACCATCTATCCCTACGGTCCCTTCCCGGCCGGCGACGGCAAGACGGTGATGCTGGGGCTGCAGAACGAGCGCGAATGGGCGATCTTCTGCGAGCAGGTGCTGCAGCAGCCCGAGCTGGCCAGGGACGAGCGCTTTTCCGCCAACGCCAAACGCAATGCGGCGCGGGCCGAGCTGCGCGCGCTGATCGTCGAGGTGTTTGCCGCGCTCACCGCCGAGCAGGTGGTGCAGCGTCTGGAAGACGCCGGCATCGCCAACGCCCAGGTCAACACCATGGCCGACGTGTGGAACCACGCCCAGCTCAAGGCCCGCCAGCGCTGGACCGAGGTGGCCACGCCCGCCGGCCCGGTGCCCGCGCTGCTGCCGCCCGGGCGCGACGACGGCCGCATGGACGCCATCCCGGCTCTGGGCCAGCACACGATGGCCATCCTGGCCGAGCTGGGCCTGGCGCCCGAGCTGGTCGATCAACTCACCACGCAACCCGACAGCCCCTGACCACGATGAGCAACCTGCCCACGCCCGAAGGCACCGACCCCGGCCGCGACCTTGCGCACTTCGCCGCCACCGCCCGCTGGGCCGACGTGCCGCCCGCCGTGCAGCGCCGCTGCGAAGACCTGTTGCTCGACTGGTTCGCCTCCGCCCTGGCGGGCAAGGGCGCGCGGCCGGTGGAAAGCATCGCGCGCTTCATGCAGGCCATGGGGCCGGCGGGGGGCCCGAGCGAGATCCTCATCCACCGCACCGGCAGCAGCCCGCTGGTGGCGGCGGTGGTGAACGCCGCCGCATCGCACTTCGCCGAACAGGACGACGTGCACAACGGCTCGGTCTTCCACCCGGCCGCGGTGGTGTTTCCGCCGGCCTTGGCCGTCGCCCAGGCGCTCGGCCGTTCGGGCGCGGAGCTGCTCATCGCCTGCGTGGTGGGCTACGAGGTGGGCATCCGCGTGGGCGAGTTCCTCGGCCGCTCGCACTACCGCATCTTCCACACCACCGGCACGGCAGGCTCCATCGCCGCGGCGGCGGCCGTGGGTCATCTGCTGAAACTCACGCCCGAGCAGATGGGCCACGCCTTCGGCTCGGCTGGCACCCAGAGCGCCGGGCTGTGGGAATTCCTGCGCACTGCCGCCGACAGCAAGCAGCTGCACACCGCCCACGCCGCCGGCACCGGCCTCACCGCAGCCTACCTGGCGGCCGACGGCTTCACCGGCGCAAAGCGCATCTTCGACGGCCCGCAGGGCCTGGCCGCCGGCATGTCGAGCGACGCCGACCCGGCGAAGCTCAACGACCGCCTGGGCACCCGCTGGGCGCTGGCCGAGACCTCGTTCAAGTTCCACGCCTCCTGCCGCCACACCCACCCGGCGGCGGATGCGCTGCAACAGCTCATGCGCACCCACGCACTGGCGGCCGATGCGGTGGCCAAGGTGACGACCCAGGTGCACCAGGGTGCCATCGACGTGCTGGGCCCGGTGACCGACCCGCAGACGGTGCACCAGGCCAAGTTCTCCATGGGCACGGTGCTGGGCCTGGTGGCGACCCAAGGGGCGGCCGACCTGACCCGGTTCGACACCGCCTACCGCGACCCGGCCGTCGTCAACTTCCGCGACAAGGTGACCATGGTGCTGGACGCCGAGGTGGACGCCGCCTACCCGGCGCGCTGGATCGGCAAGGTGCAGGTGCTCACCACCGACGGCCGTGAACTCCAAGCCCGTGTCGACGAACCCAAGGGCGACCCCGGCAACACCCTGAGCCGCCCCGAGCTGGAAGCCAAGGCCCTGAGCCTGGCCGCCTACCGCCAGGGCGCCAGCGAAGCCGAGATGCGCGGCGTCATCGCCCAGGTGTGGGCGCTGGCGGATGCCGTGACGGTGCCGTCGCATTTCCTGCCCACCTCGGCCTGAGCACGGGCCCGACCATGACAACGAACATGAAACACCACCAGCAACTGCGCAGCCTGCTCTTCGTGCCCGCCACCCGGCCCGAACGTTTCGACAAGGCCCTAGCCAGCGGCGCCCACGCGGTCATCATCGACCTGGAAGACGCCGTCGCGCCCACCGACAAGGACAGCGCCCGCACCGCCGTAGCCGCCTGGCTGCAGTCCCGCCCGCCGGCGGCCACGGTGCCGGCACCGGCACCGGCACCGGCGCTGATGCTGCGCATCAACGCGGCCGACACCGCGTGGTTCACCCGCGACCTGGCCCTGGTGGCCGACGCACGCCTGGCCGCCATCATGTTGCCCAAAGCGGACTCGGCCGGCACCATCACCGCCCTGCGCAGCGCCGGCGCCCGCGCGGTGCTGCCCCTCATCGAAAGCCTGGCCGGCCTGGACGCGCTGGACGAGATCGCCCAGGCCCCCGGCGTGCTGCGCCTGGCCTTTGGCTCCATCGACATCCAGGTCGACCTGGGCCTGCGCGACGCGCTGGAAGACGAATTGCTGCCCCTGCGCCTGGCCATCCTCATGGCCAGCCGCCGCGCCGGCCTGGCTGCACCGCTGGACGGCGTGACCACCGCCATCGACGACGAAGCCCGCCTGGCCGTGGACGTGGCGCGCGCCCGGCGCCTGGGTTATGGCGGCAAGCTGTGCATACACCCGAAACAGGTGGCGCCGGTGAACCGCCTGTTCGCCCCCAGCGAGGCCGAGGTGGTCTGGGCCCGGCGCATCGTCGAGGCCATCCACAACTCCGGCGGCGCCGCCGTGGCAGTGGACGGCAAGATGGTCGACAAGCCGGTGCTGCTGCGGGCGCAGGCCATATTGGCCGAGGCGGGGCAGGCGTCGCCGACAGGCAGGGATTGAACTAGACCGCACGCGCCGCCGGGCCTTGGAAACTCCGCAAAACCCGCAGCGCGACCGGAATGGCGACAAACAGGATCAGGCCGATGCGCGGATGCGCCCAGGCCGACGCCGCGCCGACCAAAAAGAAGAAGGCCTGCCGGTAACTGCGCCAGCCCTCGCTCAGATGATGGGCCGCCACCTGCGCATCACTGCTTGTTGAATGCGCAGCCATCTTCATGCGCAAGCGCCCGAAGGTGAGAGAAACGCTCAACATGACCAGGCCATAAACGCCGACCGGCAGTGCCGACAACCAGTGCTCCTCACCCGCAAACGCCGTGGCAAACGGAATCAGCGACACACAGAACAAAAACAGTCCATTGGCAAACAACACCTCGCGGCTCACCGTGCCGATGCGCCCGAAAGCCTCGTGGTGCGCCACCCAGAGCACGAAGACGTTGTAGTACGACAGCGCATACGCCACCCACACCGGCCACAACTGCGCCAGCGCCTCCAGCGTCGGCTCCTTCGGCACCTTCAGTTCGAGCACCATGATCGTGAGAATAATGGCGATGACGCCATCCGAGAAGGCTTCGAGGCGGGCTTTGTGCATAGGCTGAAAATTAAACGAATATCGTGAATTGCCGAACGCCCTAGCTAACCGGCGCTGGAGTGCGAAGCTCGGAGAGTTCCGACACAGGCCATGAGAATGCCGAAGGCATGGCCTGTATCGGCGTCCGCGTTAAACTACCAATACGCTGGGGCACGAAGTGGAATAGCATTTTGGTTGACATAGTCAGGTTTTTTTGGTGTTGCGCTTGGCACTACAAGCCGGGCCGATAACCAATGAAGCACACTGTACAATTCAGCCAAATAGGTTCGGATCTTTCCGCCATTCTTTGTATATTTCTTTCGTTCCTTGCTCCAAGGCATCAAAACTTCCAGATGCCATATGAATGTCTAGCGCAAATACTTTGGAAAGCCCTCCTAAATCTAGGCCATCCCAAGCAGGATCCCATGCCTTGTGTATGTTTGTTTTATAGGCATCCAGTATATTTTTCTTGCGTCGCCTCAGTTCTTTATACCCGCCAAACACACGATTTGATATGAATGTTTCGTGATGCCTCGTTTCAATAAACTCATTGCAGATAGCATCTGCCAGATGAATCGCCAATATAATGATTTTCACATATTCGTGCTCTAGCGATGTAGATTGTTGCCCATTTTCATCCTCGTGATCTTCGTACCAATATTTTTCAGAGGCAGGCATGGGAAAGGAGTCTTGCAGCAAATAGTAAAAAGCAAATGCAATCTCCTCTTGCGCCAAGGCATCATGATTAAATTGTCGTGGAACTGTGTTTTGCTTTAGAAAATCCAATTCCGTGTCTGCTTTTTTTGAGCCAGATATAAACAAGGCTGTGTGCATGAATACACCAAGGCATACCGCATATGCAATCTTAGTTTCACCGCTGGATTTTATTCCTCGAAGCAATGTATCGGCTTCGTTTCCATTGCGAGATAGGCGATTTAGAAACACCTCAAAAGCTGTTTCCTGTTGTCGAGGTGTTTTTGAGAATAGTTTTGAAAAAATACCCATATATAACGAAATGCCTGATTTTGGTGAGACGCCCGAACTTGGGATGATGATTATTCTACCGTTGGCCATGAGCCGACGACAAAAAGCGCGGATTTTTGCCGAGCGGCTCGATGGACGTGTTATACGTCTTGCAGCAAGCGCGAGACTTCAGACAGAAGTGCATCTAGTTCAGCCCTAAAGTCGACTTGATTCACTGTGGGCAAGCTTTCGATCTTGCGGATCTGTACGTGCAAGTAAGAGTCAGCCAGGTTTCGCAGCGAGTCATTCAGTCGCTGCATGGCACCTTTGAAAGACTTGGTACCCTTGTAGTTGTTCGCGACCTCTGCAAACGATGTGCAACTGAATATAGGAGGTATGTGGTCAATAATTGCCCTGACCAGAATGCCTACCGCGAAATGAGAATCGTTGTTGTACGCGATATTTAGCTCGCGCAGCAATCGTATCAGCTTTGCAGTTGAGAATTTCGGCATCTCAATTTCTGCTAGTTCTTCGATTCGCTCTTCGGCGACATACGGAGCTGATTTGTGAATAGGCAGTGACCTCTCGAACTCGACAAGTAGTTGATCTAGCTTGACCGCCACTGCCGGAAGATCATGTTTGATGATGTCGTTGAAGTCAGTCTTCTCTGCGAAGGCAATGTGACGTCCGAGGTAGCCGAATAATTCCTCAGGGTAGCGTGTGTGCCAATGATCACGAAGCTGCTGAAAGTCAGTCTTCATGTAGCTGGCAATTGTTTTGGCAGATTGCGTCTCGTCGTCCTCGCAATGGCGAAGAGCATCTACGGCCTTTGTGTGCATGGCTCGAATATGATGCCTGCACTTGATATACCAATCGATCATGGTTTTTCAGATGTATAACGTAGAAGTAACCGGCCTGCACGGCTTTTCGCGCAGGTCCGGTTGACTGCCGGGTTATGCCACATGGCTCACTTGCCTCGGCTTGGTTTAAGAAGCACATCAGACATGAACTTGTATGCTTCAGTAACTAGACCAGTGATGTTTACTAAGATGTCGCGACCGGTATCTTCACCTAGACGCCGCACTCCGATGCGTACTGAGTAGCCTTCCGCTTTCGTTGGGCCAGTGAGTTCCAATCTGTGAACACGTTCCCGCTCATCTGCAAGCAAGGGCTTTAGCTCACGCGAGGCAGACAGATGAGAATTGAGCGCCGCAAGCACATGTAGTTTCGCGGCATCGACTCCGCTTTCTCTCTTGTTTCTGCCGAATACCTCTGTCGCCACAGGATTTGCCAATATCTCGATAGTGGTGAGGCACGTGTACGGCTGCTTGATTGGTATTTGGATGAAATTAAGAATGATCGCCAGGTTCCCGTTCACGTCGCCCCAGTCGATTGACCAATCGGTGTGGTACGTCGGTTCTTTGAAACGTGCTAGGGATGGGTTTGTAACCTTGGCGATTCCCTCTACGACCGAGCGGAGCCCAACATCGAAGTCTTTCCGGAAGTCGGCGAACATCTTGCCGCGGGCAAATACTGGAACGTCGCAGTCTTCAAGCATTACAGGCATTACGACAACGCGCTTTTCTTCCAACTCACGCAGCAAGCCGGCGGATAGCTCCTTCTTGCACCATTCCGATGCGCTCGATGCTTTCGAGAGAATTACAAGAAGAGCGCTTGCACCATCGACGGCATCCTGTACCTTTTCGAGCAGAGAATCTCCGACTGACAACTCCCATCTGTCCAGCCATACGTTCACATTGCGACGAACAAGCTGAATCGCAAGCTTGTCGATAAACTTCTTGTCAGCATGAGAGTAGCTAATGAATATGGGCACGTAATCTCTCTCGGTGCGCTACAGTTCTATGGCATAACGAATGAAAGGGACATCCCCATCCCGAAGTGAGACGATGGGGTTGCTTGCGAAGCAGTTCCAATGATTCTTCTGACAGTGAGCGGGCGTCTTGCTTATTCATGCAGAAATTATAGCAAGTTCGTTATTTAATTGCCAGGTTAATAGGAATAGCGATATAACATCAAGGCGCACCTCTGTCCGGAACTCCGGTGACAACAATAACCTTGCTAGCTTTTTTCTCCGCGATTTTCGCCTTAAGCGCTGCTATTTCGGAGTCTTTCCTCACCTCTAATTTAGCAAGTCGCTTTTGCAAGCGCGCTATTTCTTTGCGCTGCTCGGCGATTATCTGCTTGTCAACCGGATTTCTTTCTTGCATTTTCTTCTCCAAGCGAAAGTCGGATGAGACTAGATGTTATTTGGGTGCGAGTGGGAGTGGGTGCTTTGGTCCCTTAATATACCCCGCAGTGCCCGCTCGAAATTAGAAGGTTAGAAAAAACTGTGGGGGTCCTTCAAACAGCGATACGTGACACGGGACTCCGCCCTGCCGGCACGCAACCGTTAAGTCACAAATACTGTGCCAATGTTCAGCCAGGGGAAGCAACCAAGCATTTGCGGGGAACGACTTTGACGTATCGCCTCCCGGCAGGGCATTAGCTTAGTCCAGTACTCGAGTGAACCACGCTCTGGCATTATCGAAGGTTAAAAGCACAAGCGCATATTTCGGCCAGGCCATCGTTTTCTCTTAACGTTGGTCGTGAGACGACCGCAAAAAGCGTAGATTTTTGCGGGTCACCCCAACGAATACGAAGGGACTTCCCCAATCCGGTGACGGTATCGCGGTACCAAGATTGCCATGTGGAAGGTCAATCTGTGTTGGAAAGGAGAAGTCCCATGAGCGAGATTACACGAGGGCAGATCGTGC
>JBEEJN010000052.1:0-37255 GCA_041169165.1 Pseudomonadota bacterium | reverse complement strand
CGGCCAGATCATTCCCTGGAACTTCCCCATCCTGATGGCGGCCTGGAAGCTGGCCCCGGCCCTGGGCGCGGGCAACTGCGTGGTGCTCAAGCCGGCAGAGTCCACCCCCATCAGCATCCTCGTGCTGGCCGAGCTGATCGCCGACCTGCTGCCCCCGGGCGTGCTCAACATCGTCAACGGCTACGGCCGTGAAGCCGGCATGCCACTGGCCACGAGCAAGCGCATCGCCAAGATCGCCTTCACCGGCTCTACCGCCACCGGCAAGGTGATTGCCCAGGCCGCCGCCAACAACCTGATCCCGGCCACGCTGGAGCTGGGCGGCAAGTCGCCCAACATCTTCTTTGCCGACGTGATGGACCAGGACGACAGCTTCCTGGACAAGGCCATCGAAGGCCTGGTGCTGTTCGCCTTCAACCAGGGCGAGGTCTGCACCTGCCCGAGCCGCGCCGTGATCCAGGAATCGATCTACGACAAGTTCATGGCGCGTGTGCTGCCCCGCGTGGCCGCCATCAAGCAGGGCAACCCGCTCGATACCGACACCATGATCGGCGCCCAGGCCTCGCAGATGCAGATCGACAAGATCGGCAACTACCTCGAACTGGGCAAGCAGGAAGGCGCGCAAGTGCTGTGCGGCGGCAACCTGGCCCAGCTGGGCGGCGACCTGGCCGGCGGCTACTACGTGCAGCCCACGCTGTTCAAGGGCCACAACAAGATGCGCATCTTCCAGGAAGAGATCTTCGGCCCGGTGCTGGCCGTGACCACCTTCCGCGACGAGGCCGATGCCCTGGCCATCGCCAACGACACCGTCTACGGCCTGGGTGCCGGCGTGTGGAGCCGCAACGGCAACGTGGCCTACCGCATGGGCCGCGCCATCAAGGCCGGCCGTGTGTGGACCAACTGCTACCACGCCTACCCGGCCCATGCGGCCTTCGGCGGCTACAAGGAATCGGGCATCGGCCGCGAGACCCACAAGGTCATGCTCGACCACTACCAGCAGACGAAAAACCTGCTCGTGAGCTACAGCGAGAACAAGCTGGGCTTCTTCTGATTTTGATGATCCCGGGCCGTCCCGTCCGACGCCAGGTGCGCAGCGGCGGGGCGCCGACGAACATCAAAGACACCGCATGAATGGAATGGGGCGACCAGAGGAGCCCAGCATGACCCAGGGTGAGCACACCCCCGCGATCGAACGCGTCGTGGCCACCGACGCTGCGCTCGCCCGCATCCACAAGCTGCGCAGCGAGCACGGCAAGATCTTCTTCTACCAGTCGCACGGCTGCTGCGAAGGCAGCATGCCCATGTGTTTCGTCGAAGGCGAGATGGGCATCAATGCAGGAGACGTGCAGCTCGGCACCCTGGCCGGCGACGTGCCCTTCTACGCCAGCGTGGGCCAGAACGAATACCTGCAAGGCCTGCAGCTCACCCTGGACGTGATGCCCGGCAACGCCGGCACCTTCTCGCTCGAAGACGGCTGCGGCGAACACTTCGTCGCCCGCCTGCGGCTGTGGACCGACGAGGAGTCCGCCCGGCTGGCGGCGCAGGATGCACCGTCACCAGCAACGGCACCAGCAGCGGTAGCGGCGCGCCCCTAGCAAATAAACCCGTCCGCGGGCGGATTCGGGCTGCGCCAGGGGGTATACACGGCGACTCAACCACCGACGAAAGACCATCGATGCCCATCGCCCTCGCCGCACGCAAGCACCGCAACAAGCTCCATGTCCTGCGTGACCGCGTCAAGCGCGCCCAGCGTGCCGAAAAACGCGGCCTGCTCGGCGCCAGCGAACGCCTGGCCATGCACAAGGCCAAGCGCGCGGCCTACCGCGCCGCCAACCCCTGAACCTGCCGAAACGATAGACGAGGAACGTGGCGTGCCGGTGTGCCCGGCACACGCCACACCTTCCAGGGCGCGGCCTCGCAGGTCGCGCCCGCGCCGGGCGAGCGCACTACAGCCCTCGCCCGGCCTGAGCCGCAGCGCCAGAGCGGCAGGCATAGCACCAGCACCACCGCCATGCCGCTGAACAGCAGCGTGGCACCCATAGACAGGCGCCTCGGCACGCGCGTTCGCGTGACACTCCGGGCCATGCCTGCCACGAAATCCGCTGCGCTGCCCACCCCCGAGCCGACCTTGTTCAAGACCGCCCAGGCCTTCGAGGCCTGGCTGGAACGGCACCACGCCACCTCCGAGGGCCTGTGGCTGAAGATCGCCAAGCGCGGCGCCGAGCGACCCAGCGTGACCTATGCCGACGCAGTGGACATCGCCTTGTGCTGGGGCTGGATCGACAGCCAGAAGAAGGCCTTCGACAGCCAGCACTTCCTGCAGCGATTCACGCCTCGCCGCGCGCGCAGCCTCTGGTCGAAGATCAACGTCGACAAGGTTGCAGCCCTCATCGAGGCCGGCCGCATGCAATCGCCCGGCCACGCACAGATCGAAGCCGCCCAGGCGGACGGCCGCTGGGCGCAAGCCTACGACGGCGCGCGCACATCCACGGTGCCCGAGGACCTGCAGGCCGCGCTCGACGCCGAACCCAAGGCCAAGGCCTTCTTCACGTCGATCGACGCCGCCAACCGCTACGCCATCCTGTGGCGCATCCAGACCGCCGTAAAGCCCGAGACCCGCACGCGGCGCATAGCCCAGTTCGTCGCGATGCTGGCGCGTGGGGAGACGCTACACGCCGGCAAGCCCGGTGATACGTGATCACATCCTGGCCAGTGCGCAGAAGCCTGAGTCGAATCTCTTGAAGCATTGCCGGAGCACTCCACCGAATCACGCCGATATCCTGACCCATCCCGCACAGTTGCGAACAGGCTGAGATCTGCTTCGACCGATGAGTATGACATTATGTGCATGCACAATCGACCATAAGCGGTCAACTACATTTATTCATACCCGTTGCCAAATGAATTTACAACATACCCGAACACGGCAGATCACACGCGATCTGCCGTAATTATGGTGTTAAGCATTCCAGTCGGCAGGTTGGGCACTGAAGTTCATGTGCCACTCCACCGGTACGCCCGCCTGAACCCCATTTTTTCAGCATAGTCAATATCCATTGCGTAGAAGTCTTTCGACCCTTTTCCGATACGTGTCTTGTCGTATTGCTGGTCAAACGGAAGGTGATAGATCCTTTCGCCCGAAGATGAAAAATTGCACTTAATGCAGGGATAGCGCTCAATGGATTTATTTTCCCTCGTATAGACACCCAACGCACTTGCAAATTCTCTGGCACGTGGTGATAGCTCAAAGGTTGTGATCAAGACAGGCTTGACGTTACTTCGATCTATTTGATTCGAAATTGCATAATACAAAGCAGCACCATAAATTTGAGCTACCGCGTTTTCCCTGACCGGCAGTTGTTTGGCCAAGGATAATCTCTTGCACTGCACCACTTGAATGACGTCACCTTTCGTGCATATGAGGTCAATACCTAGATCCTCAACACCTTCTATTGCACCGTGGTATTCGACAGAGAACCCTTCTTGTTCGTAGCAATAGCCAATATACCGCTCGTATTGGATGCCGGCCAGCCAGGCGTTACGTTGTCGATAATCCCAGTACCGGTCCAGCGCAAGTTGGTTTCGCTTGGACGGGGATAGAGCGGACCACTCAGCACGCGTTAAAAATAGACTTGCTGGATCCCGTCCGTTAGCGCCCGCATCCTTCATTGCCTGTGCTTGCGCTAGCCCCTCTAAGATATCTGTCAAGCTGCAGTCGACAAGTTCAGCAAGCCATGGGGCTTGAGCTTCATACAATGCAAGATGGTTGCGCAGCGTCTCCGCTTCTGCCTTGTTGTTGCGCGCAAGCTCCCGAGCTTCCCGTACGGCTTCTGCGGCCTTCAGTGCGGGCCTCGCTTTTTCGGTCAAGTCGCGAGCAATTTGCTCATCAATAGCTTCTTGGACCCGATTTGCCCACTTAACGACTGATGGCAACAAGGCAGACTCCTGCTTCAGTCGTGCGATGGTTTCATTGAAAATATCGAATTGCGCCTGCTTCTGCTTCTCTATCGACGCCTTCTCTTCTGTGAGTTCCCTGGCATGATCTTCGAGTTGCATATTGCTTCTGGATATCTCATTGTTTTTCTGAATAGCATAACGCAAAGACGATGTGAGTTCGGCAATCTTGAACCCTCGTAAATATCCGATGGCGCAGCCGCCGGCGAGTGCCCCCAAGAAAAATAGAAGAATAGAACTATCGCTACTCATTGAACCAATTCCTGTCGTATGCGTTTTCGCGGGTGAAATGCCCCGGCCTTCCTAGACAGAATTGAGCCGTTGGGACTGACGTCGTTCGAACTCTATCGGAGACTGGCCTTTGACCGTACACACGTCTGAGTGATCAACTGGATCGCCATCAGACTGAGCAGCATGACAATCTGGGCAAGCGCAATAGGCCAGGAGCGGCCATTTGTGGCAGTCTGCTTCTGGAGATCTCGAATAAAGTAAAGCACGCGCAAAATAAAGGAGCTTCCATGGGAGTTGTGAGAGATTACGCAAGGTGCACGGTATGCGGCTGCAAAGCTGTACTCCGCGTCGGTGTTGGCGTTGAATCAAGCTGCACTCATACATTCGACTGCCCATACTGTCATACGCCAATTTCGATCAATCTAAAGACGTGCAAGCCAGGTGAGGCTTGGATTGAGCCGGAAGAAAATGTAGAAATAATTAAACGAGACGATGATATCGAAACTTGCATAAATCTCCATCCGGCGTTTGCATTTACATTAGATGAATATCACTCGAAATATTCGTTTGCGTCTGTGGGGCACATAAAGCTGACTTTCGGCAAGATGCGATTAGTCTCGGGGAAGTATCAAGATTTTGCGACTCAGTTCGAAATCCCGGAAACACGGGAAGTGTGGACCATTGTTCGAAGCGTATTGACGCTAGCCTTAAAAAGCGACCCCGGCAATATCCTGCAAAAACAGATTAGATCCTATGAAGCCAATCGAAAGAAATTCAAGCCTGACTTTGGTTGCACGACGGCGTTTAAATGCATTGCGTCATTTTTTGATGATTTATTTTATCCGACAATAGGCAATCTCCGATCGCCGTTGAAGAACTTCGTGCGGACCGAGAAGATAGCCCATCTTGCCGAACTAAATCGCTTCTCAACATACTACCGGACTGATATTCAGCGACCTGCTTTGGAGCGGTATCTCTCGATATTTAGCGACTACTTCAGGTTGTTCGATCAATTCCGACAGGTGCTGACCCATGTTCGTGTCGGCAGCGACGACGTTGATGACTTGGTTGTTGGGTCGAAACGCTTTGACGAGATCAAGCTTTATTTTGGGCAAGCATATGAGACCTTGACGTCAAGCTACACGACACTAGCATGTTTGAATAATATTGCTGCTGGACGCGCGTTCGATCAATTCCAGTCGATGACCTTGACAAAATATATCAATGACGTCGAAAAGGCAAAGAAATCCAATCCGTTTGCGAGCGTGCCGGTCTTGCACGCATTTACCCAATTTGAAAATAGTAGCTTGCGGAATGGGTCACACCATGCGGCTATCTGGAGGGAAGGCGACCTGATCAAATTCCGCAGTGGCGGTACAGGTGCCGAGAAGGACATGGCATACAGCCGTTACCTCCACATCTGCAACGGCATAACGATTTCCATCGCAGCGCTGTTTCTAGTCGAACTTGAGATGTTCAGTGACATTGCCTTGTAGGAGTTGCTCTTTGGTCAACATCGCCCGTATCTGACAATATTAACCGACGTTGCATCAGGTTGGAGGGCGCGATTGGTTTGACGATATAACTCCAAATACAAAGGCCGGATCCTGCTTCGTTGATGTTGAAATTAGGTCGGAAGTGTCTACACGATACCGGGCATCAGAGAACGGCAAGTTTTCGGCAGACCAATGTGCTGCTGCGACCGACACATTTGGGTCATTAGCCGAATACGCTTTGCAATCACTCCGCCCCGAGCGTGCTCGCCACAGAAGCGCGTGTTGAGCGCAGCCCGCTACCGCATCGCGCGGTGTGTCTGCCCGTTTGCACCCACCCGCAATCGCTTCTGCGGCCTTGACCATGCGTTTGCGCCAGGTTCGGCGCCAGAGCATGAAGAGGCTCACCCATATCACGCCTCGCCGGCGGGCACCCGCACAAAACCTTCCATCAATCGCCGCGCCGAGCGGCTCATGAGCACCTTCTTCACCACCCAGCCGCCGTCGACTTCGGCGGCCTCGGCGCCGACGCTGAGGCGGCCCGAGGGGTGGCCGAAGCAGACGCGGCCGGGGGTGGGGGCGTGGGCATCGCCGCCCACCACCGGGGCGAGGCGGAGGCAGCGGTGCACCAGGGTGCCGGGGATGGCCGCTGCGGCGGCGATGGCCACGGCGCCAGTGCCGGTCATGGCGTGGTGGAGCTGGCCCATCGAGAAGATGCGGGCCAGCAGGTCGATCGACGCGGCCGGCACGGGCTTGCCGTCCGAGGCGGTGTAGCTGGCGGGCTGGGCGACGAAGGCCAGCTTGGGCGTGTGCGGGCGCCTGGCCGTGGCCTCGTCGGGGGTGCGCACCAGGCCCATGGCCACCGCGCCGTGGGCACGCACGGCTTCGGCCAGGGCGAGGATGTCCGGCCTGGCGTTGACGTCGGCCTGCAGTTCGGTGCCGGTCAGGCCCAGGCTGGCCGCGTCGACAAAGAGGGTCGGGTTGCCGGCGTTGATGAGCGTGGCCGGGATGCTGCGGCCCAGGCCGGGCACGGCGAGCAGGTCGATCCTGTTGCCGGTGGGGAACATCGCGCCGCTGGCTGGGCCGCCGTCGCCTCCACCAGCACTGCCGCCGTCCTCGTCGGCCGCGGGGTCGAGGAATTCGAGCTGCACCTCGGCGGCCGGGAAGGTGACGCCGTCAAGCTCGAAGTCGCCCAGCTCGATCACTTCGCCGCCCGCCATGGGCACGTGAGCGACGATCTTTTTACCGATGTTGGCCTGCCAGATATGCACCGTGGCCAGGCCGTCGGCCGGCGGGGCAGCGACCAGGCCAGCGCTGAGGGCAAAGGGCCCGACGGCGGCGCTGAGGTTGCCGCAGTTGCCGCTCCAGTCGATGACCGGGGCGTTGACGGCGACGGCGCCGAAGAGGTAGTCGACGTCGCAGCCCGGCCGCGCGGACGGCGCCAGGATCACCACCTTGCTGGTGCTCGAGGTGGCGCCGCCCATGCCGTCGATGTGCTTGCCGTAGCGGTCCGGGCTGCCGATCACGCGCAGCAGCAGGCGGTCGCGCACGGCCGGGTCGGCCGGCAAATCGCGGGCCAGGAAGAACACGCCCTTGCTGGTGCCGCCGCGCATGTAGACGGCGGGAATGCGGAGCTGGGCTTGCGGCTGGGGGCGAGGCTGGGGCTGGGGCATGGTCGTCAGGATCGGGGGCCGGGCTTCAAGCTCGACAGACGCTCAACGTGAGGCGGCCGTCGGCATGCGCAGCGCCAGCGGCAGGCCCAGCACCAGCACCACCGCCATGCCGCGGAACAGCAGCGTGGCGCCGAGTGCGGCGCCCACCACGCCGAAGGCCATGGGCAGCAGCGAACTGGACAGGTTGATGATGGCTGAGCGCAGCGCGATGGCTTCGCCCTGGCGCTCGGGCGGGGTGAGGTGGTGCAGCGCGGTCATGATCATGGGCTGGACCGAGCCCAGGGCCAGGCCCAGCACCACGGCGCACACACCCATCTGCACGGCGGTGTGCGCCAGCGGATAGGCGGCGAACACCAGCGCCACCAGGGCCATGGCGCCGCTGAGCACCTGGCGCTCGTGCAGCCGGCGCGCCAGCAGCGGGATGCACATGCGCACCAGCGCCACCGCCGCGGCGAACAGGCCCAGCACCGTGCCGATGGCCGAGGCGCTCAGGCCGCGCTCATGGCCCAGCAGCGGCACGACGAAGCCGTGCAGGTCCCAGCTCGACGAGAAGAACCAGTTGATGAGCAGCAGCCGGCGCACGCCCGGCAGGGCCAGCAGGCCGCGCGCACCTCGGCCACCACCACCATCACCATCGCCATCACGCTCACCCGCCGCCGAGCCGTGTCCGGCCTTCGCGCTGCTGGCGTGGGCGTCGGCGCGGGGGCGCGGTGGGCCATCCGGCGGCACGGCGCGGCTCCACCAGCTCTTGCCCAGCGGCAGCAGGCACAGCAGGGCGCAGGCCCAGGCCGAGCCCAGGTGGTCGATCAGCACGCCGGCCAGCAGCGGCCCACCCACATTGCCCAGTGCCGGTGCAATGCCCAGCCAGCTGAAGACGCGGCGCAGTTCACCCGAGGCGGTGGCGGCGTCCGCACCGGCCGCCTGCGCAGCATCGTGGGCCAGCTTGCCGGCGATGCGCTGCATGGCGATCAGGCCGACGTTGCAGCCGGTGCCGATGCAGGTGCCGGCCACCACCAGCAGCACGGCCTGGAGCAGGGCCAGTGCGCTCAGGCCGCTGGCGCCGGTCAGCGCCGGGCTGAGCAGCGCCGCCAGGCAGGCGACTGCGCCGCCGAAGACGCCCAGGCCGACGGCGGCCGAGGCCGGCTTGTGATAGCCGCGCCGGTCCACCCATCGCCCGGCCGGCAGCGCCAGCAGCACCGGCGCGGCGGCAAACAGGCCCAGCACCACACCGGCCGCGGCACCCGCCGGCCAGCCGGCCCAGCCGCCCTGGGTGAGCATCATCAGCGGCAGGCACAGGCGCAGGCCGGCCATGGACGAATGCAGGCTGACCTGGCCGGCCACCAGGGCGAACAGCACCCGCGGTGGCAGCCGGGCCGGCGCGGCGGAAGGGCCTGACGGGGCGACGACGCTGCTCATGCGCGCCGGCGATCAGGCGTCCAGCCGCGCCGCTGCAGCGCCGACGCCGGCCACACCGGCCTCGACGCCATCTAGCCCGAGCAGGGCCTGGGCACCGGCGCTGTCCATGGCCTCGACGCCACGCAGCTGGCGTGCCATGGCGCGGGTGCGCACCTCGGCGCTCTCGATGCTGTTGCTGGCCTCCTGCAGCTTCTTCTTGGTCTTTTCCAGCACGTCGCCGAACTTGCCGAACTCGGTCTTGACCGCGCCCAGCACCTGCCAGACCTCGGAGCTGCGCTTTTCCAGCGCCAGGGTGCGAAAGCCCATCTGCAGGCTGTTGAGCAGGGCCAGCAGCGTGGTCGGCCCGGCCAGGATGACGCGGTGGCGGCGCTGCAGCTCGTCACTCAAGCCCGGGCGGCGCAGCAACTCGGCGTAGAGCCCCTCGGTGGGCAGAAAAAGCAGCGCGAAATCGGTGGTGTGCGGCGGCGCCAGGTATTTGGTCGCAATGCTGCGGGCCTCGTCGCGGATGCGCTGCTCCAGCGCCTTGGCCGCCGCGTCGGCGGCTTCCTTGTCGGCGCGGTCCTGGGCGTCGAGCAGGCGCTCGTAGTCCTCGCGCGGGAACTTGGCGTCGATCGGCAGCCAGACCGGCGCCTCGCCGCCCGCCCCGCCCAGGGCCGCGGCCCCGCCCGGCCCGGCCCGGCCCGGCAGGCGGATGGCGAACTCGACCCGTTCGTTGCTGCCCGGCACGGTGGCGACGTTGCTGGCGTACTGCTCGATGGTCAGCGCCTGTTCAAGCAGATTGGCCAGCTGCACCTCGCCGAACACGCCGCGGGTCTTGACGTTGCCCAGCACGCGCTTCAAGTCGCCCACGCCCTGAGCCAGGGTCTGCATCTCGCCCAGGCCTCGGTGCACCTGCTCCAGCCGCTCGGCGACCTGGCGGAAGCTCTCGCCCAGACGTTGTTCCAGCGTGGCGTGCAGCTTCTCGTCCACCGTCACCCGCATCTGCTCGAGCTTTTTCTCAGTGTCAGCCTGCAGCGCCGCCAGGCGCTGGTCGGTGGCCGATTGCAGGGCTAGCAGGCGCTGCTCGGTGGCCTGCTGCATGGCCTGCAGGCCGGCCACCACGGCGGATTGCAGCTCGGCCAGGCGCTGGTCAGCGCCGGCCTGCATGCCGGCCAGGCGTTGTTCCACACCGCCTTGCAGCGTGGCCAGGCGCTGCTCGACGCCGCCGCGCATCTCGTTCAGGCCCTGGCCGACACGCTGCAGGCTGTCGGCCTGGCTGGCGGCCAGGCGGCCAAAAGCGGCGTCCTGAGCCTCGCGGCCGGCCTGGGCCTGCTGCGCCAGGGTCTCGCTGGTGATGCGCGCCTGCGCCTGCAGTTCGCCGCCGAGTTGCGTCTGCAGGCTGCCGATCTGCAGCCGCAGGGCGTCGATCTGTTCGTTCTGGCCGCGCGCCACTTCGGCTGACTGGGCCATGAGCTGCTGCTGGAACAGGCTCAGGCCCTGCATCAGCTCCTGGCGGTTGTCGCGCGCGCTGGTCTGCACCTCAGCGCGCAGCAGCTGTTCGCTGCGTTGTGCGCTGGCCTGCAGATCCTGGCGCAGGTCGGTGCGAAGCTCGGCGCGCAGCTGGGCACCGAGTTGTTCGGCCAGGCCCTGGGCCTGGGCCGCGCTGGCGGCGAGCTGCGCGTCCAGCGCCTCGCGGCGTTGCCGGGCGTCGGGCAGGCGGCTCAACAGGACGAGCAGGCCCAGCAGGGCGAGGACAAAAACGGCCAGCAGCAGCAGGCCAGGCACGGTCATCAGGGCGGACATCGAGCCATTGTCACCCGCCGTCGTCAGCACCGCCCAGGCGCCGCGAACCTCCTCGAGACTGCGGCTCAGCGTAGCTCAGCGCGCCTCGCGCAGCAGGCGCAAGGCCTCTTCGGCGGCCGCCAGGCCCATGCTGGCGGTGACCATGACGCTGGAGCCATAGCCGGCACAGTTCAGGCCGGCCGCGTTGATGACAGGGGTGGTGGACGGTCCTGATGATCCATCGCCGTTGCTGATGCCATTGCTGATGCCATTGCTAATGCCATTGCCATTGCCATTGCCCTCGCCATCAACCGCCACCCCACAGGCTGCGTCGCCCGGCCGCACCATGGGCTGGCGCGAGAACACGCAGCGCAGGCCCAGGGCCGGCGACTTGGCCGCTGCGGGTGCAGCCGCCGCGCGGGTCGGCACGACCCGACCCGCCGCCTGCGCCTGCTCGCGCCGCAGCCGGCGCACGCGCTGGCGCAGGGTCGCCAGCAGCGGATCGTGGCTGGCCTCGGCCAGGTCGGCCACCTCGACGTCCTGTGGCCGCGTCTTGCCGCCGGCCGCCCCGGCGATGACCAGCCGCCCGTGGCCGGCCAAGCTCCAGGCCGCCAGATGAAACTTGGCCGCGCCCTGGTCACAGGCGTCGATCACCACGTCGACCGGCACGGGCAGCAGCGCCGGCCAGTTGCCGGGCTGCGGCGCCAGGCCTGAAGCCGCTGGCGGAACAAGCAACGGCGGCTCGACGAACTGCTCGACAGCGTGCACGCGGCAGCCCGGGTGGATGTCGGCGATGCGCGCGGCCAGGGCCTGCACCTTGGCCGCGCCGACGGTGGCGCCCAGGGCCTGCACCTGGCGGTTGATGTTGGACACCGCCACCTGGTCGAAATCGATCAGCACCAGCTCGGCCACCCCGCAGCGCGCCAGTGCCTCGACCGCCCACGAGCCCACCCCACCCACGCCGACCACCGCCACCCGAGCTGTGCGCACGCGTTGATAGCCTGCGTCGCCCCACAGGCGACGCAGGCCGCCGAAGCGGCGTTCGAGTTCGTGCGGGTCGGCGTCGGCACGACCGGCGTGCTCGGCGTGGGCGTGGTGCGCAGGCGCCAGCGCCGCCGGACTCATGCCTCGCGATCCAGCAGCCAGCCGAGCAGACGCAGGCCGGCCAGCGCGCCCAGCACGATGCCGGCCAACGCGACCAAGCTGGTCAGCCCTAGCGTCGACACGCCGCTGATGCCCTGACCCACGGTGCAGCCCAGGGCGGTCACGCCGCCCACGCCCATGAGCACCGCCCCGATCAGATGGCGGCTGAGGTCGGCCGCGTCGCGGAAGGACTCAAACCGGAACTCGCGCTGGCGCTTGGCCGTGAGGTAGGCCCCCAGCACCACGCCGGCGATGGCCGCCACGCCCAGGCTGAGGTGGCGCGAGCTGTCGCTGTAGAAGACCAGCCACTCCAGACCCTGTGCGACCGGGCCGACGAAACTGAGTGCTTCCATGCGTTGCGAGGCGCTGGCCAGATAGGTCGGCTCCAGCGTCTCGGGGTGTTCGGGCAGGAAGCCGGCCACGCCGGACACCCACCACACGCCCAGCACCGCTGCCCCCGTGCCCAGCCCGCCCAGCAGCGGGCCAGCCTGGCGTGCCTCGGCCGATGCCAGCGACCAGGCGAGCAGACCGCCGCCCAGCAGCAGGCCCAGGCCGGCCGCCAGGCTGCGCACCGGCAGGCCGCTGGCGCGCGCCAGCAGGCTGGGCAGGTCCTGCGCCACCGGCAGGGTGACGACCAGTTGATCGACCGTGGCCACACGCAGCACCGCGGTCACGCCACGCAGCGTGGCCCAGGCACTCAGCCCCAGCACCAGCAGCACGACCAGCGACTTGAGGCTGCCGGCGCCCAGACGGACCAGATTGCGGCTGCCGCAGCCTGACGCCAGCACCATGCCCACGCCGAACAGCGCACCGCCCACCGCCGCCGAGGCCCAGAGCACACGATTGCCGCCATAGATGGACTGGCCGGCCTGCACCAGGCCTGCCGCCACCATGGCGTTGAAGCCCAGCACGGCCAGGCCGATGGACATCGCCCACATGCGCAGGCGGGTCCAGTCGCCCATGTTGACCACGTCGGCCACCGCACCCATGGTGCAAAAACGGCTGCGTTGGCCGACCACGCCTAGCAGAACGCCAAGCGCAAAAACGGCCCAGAGCAACTGGGCCGTGAGGCGCGAAAGTTCGAGCGCGGACATCAGCGCAGCATCGCGATGCGGTCACGCCCGGCCGCCGCCGCTTCGGACTGCGGATAACTCCGCACCAGGTCCTCCAGCGTGCGGCGGGCACCGCGGATGTCCTTAGCCTCGGCCTGGCAGTTGGCCAGGGCCAGCATGGCCTCGGGGGCACGCGGGTGCTCGGGATAACCGGTGATGACGTTGCGGTAGCCCGCCATGGCATCCTTCAGGTCGCCCTTGCTGTAGTGGGCGGTGGCCAGCCAGTAGACCGCATGCGGCACGAAGGCGCTGGCCGGGTAGCGCCGGATGAAGGTCTGCAGCCCGGCGATGGAACCGGCGAAGTCGTTGTTGCGCAGCAAGGCCACCGCTTCGTCATACGACTTCTTCTCGTCGGCCTCAACCAGCACTTCGCGGCCGTCCAGGCTGAGCTTTTGTGGCTCCAGACGGCGCAAGCGGGCCTCAAGCGTGGTGGCCTGGTCGGTGCTCTTGCGCTGCATCTCGGCCACGTCCTTGCCGAGCTCGCGCAGGCCCTGCTGCTGCACCTCGTCCTGGCCGCGTTGCTTGGCCAGTTCGCCGCGCATGGCCTCGAGCTGGTTGTTCAGGTCGAGCAGGCTGCGGCGCAGCTGGTCGAACTGCTCGGTCATCGACTGCGTGAACTCGGCGCGCATCTGCGTCGTGATCTGTGTCGTCAGCTGGGCGGCCTGATCCTTGGTGGCCGCGGCGATGTCGGCGCTGGTCTGGGCGCCGCGTTTGCTGTCGCCTTCGCTGATGAATTTGCGCAGTTCAACATCGCGCGCGTCGCCCTTGGCCTGCAGGGCGTCGATGCGGGCCCGCAGGTCGAGGATGGCGCGGCGCGCCTCCTCGTCGTCGAACAGGCCGGCGTGGGCCGCCAGACTGCCGCCGCCGAGCAGCAGCGCCAGAGCCAGCTGGCGCAGCCGCGGCGCGGCGCGGCGGCGCCGGGGGTTGACGTCCGCAGACTGGGACTGTGCGGTGGATAACAACCTGAGGGTGTTCATCAGCGGTCCTTCAGTTCGACGCGGCGGTTTTTGGCCCAGGCGGCCTCGTCATTGCCAGTGGCAGCCGGGCGTTCCTTGCCGTAGCTCACGGCCTCGATCTGGGTCTCCTGGGCGCCCATGAGCGCCAGCGAACGCAGCACGGCCTCGGCCCGGCGCTGGCCCAGCGCCAGGTTGTATTCGCGCCCGCCGCGTTCGTCGGTATGCCCTTCGAGCAGCAGCTTGCGGCTGCGGTCGCTGTTCAGGCGGCGCGCCTGGGTGGCGATGATGGGCTGGTATTCGTCACGCACAGCCATGCTGTCGAAATCGAAATAGATCACCCGGCCGTCACCGCTGGCCAGATCGGCACCGCCCGCTGCGCCACCGTTGTTGCCCAGGGCCTTGCCGTTCGCCGCGCCCAGCGGCGCCAGGCCGTTGGCCGTGGAGCCTGCGCCGCCCTGGCGGCCGAGGTCGACCGAGCCCACGCGCGACTGCGCGGCCGGCAGCGCCTGGGCACCGCCGGCCGCACTGGCCGCCGGCGCGTTGGTCGGCGCGCGGTTCTCGACCGGCGGCAGCGGGTCCAGGCGCACCGGTGTGCTGCAGCCCGCCAGCCAGGTCACCAGGCAGGTGGCCAGGCAGGCAGCGCTGCCCAGGCGCAGGGCGCGCCGGGCGGTTGCGGTGGGGGCAATCGTCATGGGGAGTCTCCGGTGGTAGGTGTGGGAGATATCGGCGCCGGTGGGGCCAGGATTCAGCGGACCTTGGGCCCCCAGACCGGTTCGCGCACGTCAGCCTGCGGCACGGCCAGACGGGTCTTGATGCGGCCGTTGAGCGAGGTGGTCATGAGCACGTCGCGCCCGCCAGCCCGGCTGGCGTACATGATGAGCCGGCTGTTGGGCGAAAAGCTCGGGTGCTCGTCGTCGTTGGTGTCGGTCAGCGAGGTGATGGTTCCGCTGGCGATCTCCTGCAAGGTGAGGCGAAAGCTGTTGCCGGTGCGGCTGACATAGGCCAGGTAGCGCCCATCACGGCTGAGCGCCGGACTGATGTTGTAGCTGCCCTGGAAGGTGACGCGCTCGGCGTTGCCGCCCACCGCGGGCACCCGGTAGATCTGCGGGCCGCCGCCGCGGTCGCTGACGAAATAGATGAACTGACCATCGGCTGACCAGGCGCCTTCGGTATCGATGGCGTTGCTGCTGGTCAGGCGGCGCAGGTTCTCGCCGCTGCGGTTCATGACGTAGAGCTGCGAGCTGCCGTCACGCGTGAGCGTGACGACCAGCTGGCTGCCATCCGGCGACCAGGACGGCGCACTGTTGGTGCCGCGGAAGTTGGCCACCACGCGGCGCTTGGCGCTCAGCACATCCTGCACATAGACCACCGCCTTGCGGCTCTCGAACGAGACATAGGCCAGTTCATTGCCATCCGGCGCCCAGGACGGCGAGATGATGGGCTCGGGCCCGGCCACGGCCACCTGGGCCTGCTCGCCGTCGGCGTCGGCCACCCACAGGGTGTGGCGGTTGGCGGCCTTGCTGACATAGGCGATGCGCGACGAGAAGACGCCGGGTTCGCCAACCAGCTTTTCATAGATCGTGTCGGCAATGCGGTGGGCCGCAAGGCGCAGGTCGTCGCGCGGCACGGCGATCGATTCGGCGGTGATCTCCACGCCCTTGAGCACGTCCCAGAGGCGGAAACGCACGTCGTAGCGGCCGTCGGCCAGCCGGGTGATCGAGCCCGCAGCCAGGGCGTCGACGTTGCGGGCCCGCCAGTCGGAGATGGCCGGCCGGCTGTTGTCGTCCAGCGCGGCGTTGCCGCCGTCACTCAGCTGGAACAGACCGCTGCGTTCGAGGTCGGCACGCACCACGGCAGAGATCGGAACCGGCGACTTGTCCTCGTCGCGGAACTTGAGCAAGGCGATGGGCACCTGGGTGGCGCCGACGCCGGAGATCTCGACCCGGAACTGCGCCAGCGCAGCCGGGCCCAGGGTCAGGCCGGCCAGGCCAGTCACACCAGCCAGCAGGCGGCGGCGGTCAAGAAGAGGACGTGCAAGTGTCATGGGGGCAGATGCGGCTCGTGTTGGAGGCGGTCAAGACGCGGCTCGCGCGTCGGCATGGAGTGAGTCGGCTGACGGTCCTGGGTTCACCGCGGACTTTCATAAAAGACGTAATGGGTGGCGTATTCGCTGATCTCGAAGTACACGCGCTTTTCACTGTCGTCAGCCTGGCCGTTGAGGTTCTCGTCCAGCACGCCATAACCGTAGCGGTAGGGGCGCGGCAACTTGTCGTCGGTGCCGAAAGCAGTGCTGAGCTTGTCGATCTTGAGGAATCGGCGCACCAGCTTGTCGCCGGCGTAGATCTCCAGCACGCCGTTGGTGCCGGTCCAGTTCTGGATGCCGCGCTTGATCTCGTTTTGACGCTCCTGGGTGCAGCCGCCCATCAGGCCGACCACCATCAGGCCGACCGCCAACAGGCCGCCGGTCAGCTGTGCGGCAGGACCGCGAGTACGGGGCGTCAGGGCAGCACGCAGTTCAGTGGGCATGGACGTCATCGTGAGGTCGGATCAGGAATAGGTGGAGGGGCAGGAGGTGTGGAGTCTGCACAGGCCGTCGTTGTCGGCGCAGCGCCCATCCGGCAGACGATGAGTGCCGGAGCCTGGACGCCGCACCATGGCCGCAAGCCGGTGGCCGACAGGCGAACAGCCGGTTGATTCACCGGCTGCGCTGGCGATGCGCCTCGTACAGGCACACGCCGGCGGCGACCGAGACGTTGAGGCTTTCGACCGCGCCGAGCATGGGGATGTTCACCAGTTCGTCGCAGGTCTTGCGGGTGAGTTGGCGCAGGCCGCTGCCTTCGGCACCCAGGACCAGGGCGACCGGGCCGCCGAGTTCGGCCTGGAACAACGTCTGGCCAGCGTCGTCAGCCGTGCCGATGACACGGATGTCGCGCTCCTTCAACTCACCCAGGGTGCGCGCCAGGTTGGTCACCATGAGATAGGGCACGGTATCGGCTGCGCCACTGGCCACCTTGGCGACGGTGGCGTTCAGGCCCACGGCATGGTCCTTGGGCGCGATCACGGCATGAGCGCCGGCGCCATCGGCGCTGCGCAGGCAGGCGCCCAGATTGTGCGGATCGGTCACACCGTCCAGCACCAGCAGCAGCGGCGGCACCTCGAGGCTGTCGAGCAGGTCGTCGAGCGAATGGCTGGGGCGCAGCACTTCGGCGCGCGCCACGATGCCCTGGTGGCGGTCGCTGCCGCACAGCCGCGCCAGGCGGGTGTCGTCCGATTCAATCAGACGCGCGTTGGCCTCGCGGGCGCGCTCCAGGAACTGGCGCATGCGTGCGTCATGGCGCTTGGCGTCGAAATGGATCTCGCGAATGGAGCCGGCAGCAGTCTTGAGTCTCACCGTGACAGCGTGAAAGCCGAACAGCACGGTGGCGGGTGAATTGCTCATGGGGCGATGGTAGTCGCTGGCTCGGGCACTCCGGGCCGCCGCCGGGGTGGGACTTTGCCCGATGCGGCAGCGGCCGGCGCGGTCCAGCCGGCCTGCGCCCTGGCGAGGCCGGCACTCACGCGGCGACGATGGCACCCGCCTCGATGCGGATCTGGCGGTCGCAGCGCGCCGCGATGGCCGGGTCGTGCGTGACCAGCAGCAGCGTGGTGCCGGCTTCGCGGTTGAGCTCGAACATGAGCTGCATGACGGCCTCGCCGGTGGCGTGGTCCAGGCTGCCGGTGGGTTCGTCGGCCAGTAGCAGACGCGGGCGCATGACGAAGGCGCGCGCCAGCGCCACCCGCTGCTGCTCGCCGCCGGAAAGCAGGCGCGGCCGATGGCGCAGACGTTCGGCCAGGCCCACGCGCGCCAGCATCTCGGTGGCCAGGGCGCGGGCGCGCGGTTCACCGCGCAGTTCCAGCGGCAGCATGACGTTTTCCAGCGCGGTCAGGTGATCCAGCAACTGGAAGCTCTGGAACACGAAGCCCATGGTGTCGCCGCGCAGCGCGGCCCGGGCGTCCTCGTCCAGGCTGAACAGGTCGACGCCAGCCAGCTTCACCTGCCCGCTGCTGGGTGTGTCCAGGCCCGCAATGATGGCCAGCAGCGTGCTCTTGCCCGAGCCCGAGGCGCCAACGATGGCGGCGGACTCGCGCGGGCCGAGGCTGAACGCGATGTCATGCAGTATCGTCAGCGCACCACTGGCGTCCTGGACGCGTTTGCCGATGCCCTGCACCTCGATGATCGATTCACTGCTGTCTGTATTGCTCAAGAACTCGCCCCGGCCGCTGCTGAACCGGCGCGACTGTATCGTGAAGGCCGCAGGCGCTTCAGCCACGCTGCTCGCGGCCAGCCTGGGCGGGCCCCTGCCGGCTCGCGCCGCCACAGCCAAGTCGCAGCCCTGGCGGGTGCTGGTGGTGGGCGACAGCCTGTCGGCTGAATACGGCCTGCGGCGCGGCAGCGGCTGGGTGGCATTGCTGCAGGCGCGGTTGCAGGCGGCGCGGGCCGGCGCCGAGGTGATCAACGCCAGCATCAGCGGCGACACCACCTCGGGCGGACGAGCGCGCCTGCCGGCGCTGCTGGCCCAGCATCAGCCCAGCCACCTCCTGCTTGAACTGGGCGCCAACGATGCACTGCGCGGCCTGCCACTGGCTATGACCGAGGCCAACCTGGCCGCCATGGCTCGTGCCGGCAAGGCGGCCGGCTGTCGCGTGGCCCTGCTGGGCATGCAGGTGCCGCCCAACTACGGCGCGCAATACACGCGCGAATTCGCTGCCTTGTTCGACAAGGTGGCGCGCGCCGAATCAGCCAGGCTGGTGCCCTTTCTGCTCAAGGGCGTGGCCGACGCAGCCGACGCCGAAAGGCTGTTCCAGGCCGACCGTATCCACCCGGTGGAAGCCGCGCACCCGCGCATGTTGGATAACGTGTGGCCGGTGATGGCCGATTGGCTCAAGGACAGCCGCTGAAACGCCGCCACTGAAACGGCGTCCCTGAAACGTCGACGACGCCCAGGGCGGCAACTCGGCGCGCTGCCTACTCCTTGCCGGAACCCGAGGGCGGCGGTGCTACGCCAAAACCCGGCACGGCCGGGAAGAAGCTCTTGGCGTGCTCCTGCACCTGCTCCTGCATCTGCACGAAGATGTTCTTCGACTGATCGAGGTAGCTGCTCATCATGTTCTGCACCACCGGCGCCTGCACCTGCAGGAACTGGGTCCAGGCCTCTGGGTTGAAGGGCTGGCCCTCGAAGGCCGAACCAGCGGCCTGATCGGTGAAGCGCTTTTGCAGGTCGACGAAGGCCTGCATGTTCTTCTCCAGGTAGGCACCCATCATGCCCTGCATGGTGTGACCGTAGAAACGGATGATGTGGGCCAGCATCTGGGTCGAGAACATCGGCATGCCGACGGTCTCTTCCTCAAGAATGATCTGCAGCAGGATGCTGCGCGTGATCTCCTCGCCGCTCTTGGCGTCGCGCACCTCGAAGTCCTGCGCGCCGAGCACCATCTGCTTGACGTCGGCCAGCGTGATGTAGGTGCTGGTCTGGGTATCGTAGAGGCGGCGGTTGGGATACTTCTTGAGCACCCGCAGCGCTGTGGCGGCACCTTCGGTCTCGGTGCCGGCTCGTCTGGCCGATGGCATGCGCGGATCTCCTGGGTCAAGCGGACAAAATCGCCCGAATTCTAGGCACTGTAAGAGTGCATACCGTTTAGGGTTTGCCCCCGTCAGCTCACGGCGGCTGGCGGCCCGAGCTTAACCGCGTCGGGCGAGCTCGCTGAGTCGGCCCATGGCCTGGCCATGACCCACCCCAAGTTCAGCGGCACAGCGCCTCAGCTTGCCGAGTCCACCGGCTGGACAGACAGGTTTTCCGGCAGGTTGTAAGGCGTCACCACCACCACGCTGGACAGACGGGCGGCAGCGGCCCGCGTCAGTGCGTCCGGCGCTGCCACGCCGTGCGCCGCCACGAGTTGCAGGCAGGCTTGCCGCATGTCATGGCGCAGGTCGTGGTGCAGCACCGCGCTGAGTCGCCCGGCGCGCAGCAGCGCCAGGTTGTCGGCGTCCAGGTCGTGCCCGACAAAACAGCGGCAGGGCCGCCCAGCCTGCTCGAAAGCGCCCAGGATGGCGCGGTTGGCGCCACCGATCGAATACACCGCGGCCAGCTCAGGGCAGGCACTCAAACGTTCGCGCACCAGGTTGGCCGTCTGGTCGTGCCGGCCCTGGCCTTCGCTCACGTCATGCAGGGCCAGGCCGGGACACAGCCGCCCTAGCGTCTGGCGAAACGCGTTCACCCGCTCCTCTTCGCCGCGAAACCGCACGCTGCTGAGCGACACCAGCACACCGGCGGCGGCGTCGCCGGCCGCAGCGCCCGCCGCGCGCGCGTTGGAGCTTGCGCCCAGCCACTGGCCGATCAGGTAGGCCGCGGTGGCCCCGGCGGCATGGTTGTCCAGCCCGACATAGGCCAGCCGGCGCGAGCCGGTCAGGTCGGTCACCACGGTGACAACCGGGATGCCGCGCTCGACCAGCCGATCCACCGCCGCCGCCACCTCGGGCAGATCGGCCGCTTTCAGTAGCACGCCGTGGCTGCCGCGCGCGCCAATGTGGTCGAGTGCCGCGACCAGTTCGGCCGGCGTCCAGACCTCGCGCAACTGGCAGCGCGCCCTGAACACCACCGGATGCAGCGCCGCCATCTCGGCCTCCAGCGCGCCGCGCACCACGGCGGCAAAACGAGCCGGCGTCTCCATCACGAGATCGATCATGAACTTGCGCCCCGCCATGCCGAGCTGCTGGCTCTGGCGCTGCAGTTCGTCGATGGCCTGTGCGACCCGCCGCGCGGTATGCGCACGCACATTCGGCCGGCCGTTGAGCACCCGGTCGACCGTGGCGGTGCTCAGGCCGGCCTGCTGGGCGATGTCCTTGACGAGAAAGGGACGTGAAGCCATGGCGAAAGTGCGGCAAGGTTCGAGACGCCGCGGCGGTGCGGCAGTGCCGCGAATGGGCGTGGGTTGATGGATTATTGATGGATGTCAGATGGCGCCGACCGCCCCCTGCCCCGTACGCTCGCGGCCATCTCAACCCCATGGACGCCACCGCCATGACCCTGCCCTCACCTGCCCCCGCGTCGACCTCAGCCGAGGCCGCCACCGCTCGCCGCAACCCTGTCTGGCTCGACCCGGCCGACTGCGCGCCGGCCGACCTCGAAGCCGTGCTCGACGCCGGCCTGAGCCAGCCCAAGCCCGCCCTGGCCGCCGAACTGGCGCGCGGTGTGCCGGTGTACGACTGCGCCGCCCTGCGCGCGCGGTGCACCGACGCCGCCGCCCGGCGCGAACTTCAGGCCGAGTGGCACCAGGTGTTGGCCGACGGCGCCGGCGTGCTGGTGCTGGCCGGCGCCTGGTCCGACCTGGCGGTGGTCGACGCGGTCACCGCCCAGTTCCATGCCCTGATCGCTGCCGAACGCTCCAGCGGTGCCGGCGGCGACCATTTCGCCAAAGCCGGTGCCAACGACCGCGTCTGGAACGCGCTGCAAAAGCTGTGTCTGGCCGACCCGGCGCTGTTCGCGCAGTACTACGCCAACGACATGCTGGACGGGGTGTCGACCGCCTGGCTGGGCCCGGGCTACCAGGTCACCTCGCAGGTCAACTGCGTCAACCCCGGCGGCGCGGCGCAAAAACCGCACCGCGACTACCACCTGGGTTTTTGCAGCGCCGCACAGGCGGCGGCCTATCCGGCCTCGGTGCATCGGCTCTCGCCGCTGCTGACGCTGCAAGGCGCGGTAGCCCATGTCGACATGCCACTGGCCAGCGGCCCGACGCTGCTGCTGCCACACGCGCAGAAGTATCTGGGCGGCTACCTGGTCGCCGCCCGCGCCGATTTCGCCGAGGTGTTTGCGCGCCGCCATGTGCAACTGCCGCTGCGCAAGGGCGACGCGGTGTTCTTCAACCCGGCGCTCATCCATGCTGCCGGCGACAACGTCACGACCGACATCCGCCGCCTGGGCAATCTGCTGCAGATCTCGTCCGCCTTCGGCCGTGCGATGGAAAGTGTCGACCGCCTGGCAATGAGCCTGGCGCTCTACCCGGCCCTGCAAGCCGCCCTGGCGTCGGGCCGGCTCGACCCGGCGGGCGCACGCTGCGCCGTGGCGGCCTGCGCCGAAGGTTATTCCTTCCCCACCAACCTCGACCTCGACCCTCCGCTCTACGGCCTGGCGCCGCAGACGCAACAGGCCCTCATGCTGCAGGCCCTCGGCGAAGCCTGGCCGGCCGAACGGTTCAGCGCCGCGCTGCAGGCCTCGGCCGCACGCAAACTCGCCTGATGTGACCTGGCCCGGCGCGGGGCAATCGTCCCGGCCGGGCCTGGATATGGAAAAAGAAAAACGCCCTCGTCAAAGACGAGGGCGTTTCAACTTGGCTGCGTTCAGCCGAACGCCGGGTCAGCCGCCAGCGAGCTGGCGACCATCCTGGCTATCCGATCAGAAAGCGGCAAAGCTGTAGTTGACGCGCACGCGCAGCGAGGTGTCGCTCTTGTTGCCGCTGGCACCGTTGGTGGCCGACGAGTTCGACAGAGCCGGGGTGATCGAAGCGCCATTCACGCCGAGCAACGGCAATTGATAGCCAAGGCCAAAGGTCGAAATCTTTTCCGAGGGAGCAGCACCCGTGGTGTTCTTGGCCGATTCAACAAACACCCACACGCCCATGTCGACGGTGTAGTTAGCGGCGAAAGCCGAACGCTTCACGTCGCCAGTAGTCACCTTGGTCTTGCCGCTGGCGAAGTTCACATTCAGAGCGCCAGGGCCAGCCTTCAGGCCGACGGTGCCGCCCATGCCGGAGAAGCTGTTGCCGCCGGACTTGCCCGACTCGAAGCCCAGCTTGACCGAAGCGGGGCCAGCACCGAACGACACCACGGGGCGAACGCCCTTGGCAGCGGTCGTCTTGGTTTCGATGATGCCCACTTCCACCGAAGAGCCGCCACCCAGGTTCAGGGTCAGAGCAGCGTGAGCTTCGTTCGTACGGCCACGCAACGTATTGGTTGCGTAGTTGCCCGAACCCGCACGGTTCACGACCGTGTCGCGACCGGCAGGATACAGATCAGCGGCTTCGAAACGGCCCAGCTTCACGTCGGCCTTGGAGTTGCCGAACTGGACCCACATGTCATCGGTGCCAGTGGCGCCGCCCTTTTGGAGGGTCAGCGTGCCGCGGCCAGCGACGAACGAGTCACCGTTGGTGCTCTTGCCGGCGATGTTGACTTCAACGCGGCCGCCTTGGGTGAAGCTGTTGTTCGAAGCACCGGCGATGGTCTTCGCGGAGGTGTTGGTGGTGTCCAGTTCGACGTTCGCATCGCCGTTGAACGACACGGCGGCATTGGCACCAGCGGCAACGGTCAGGGCGGCGGCAGCGATCAGAGCGCTCTTGCTTTGAAAGGTCATGGTTGTATCTCCTACTTTCGGTTGATGGATGGTCCGCTTCAAACAAAACGGAACCACGGTCGGAACACAGAGGAGCATGTCCCGGTGGCTAGCCGCCGCGGTAACGGTGGCTGACCGCCCGGGCCCGATCAGTACTCTGATTGGCCTCCTCGGGGGTGCTATCGCGGCATGTCTCACCTTGCGGTTTGACCTGCCTTGCAGCCGTCGGCAGCACCCAGACCCCTTGGTTTCCTAGGGGGCGTTGCGTCTAGCAGCTGCCAAATTATTCCCAGATCGCGGTCCGTTCCGCAAACGCTGTGACCGGGCACTGGCCTAGGGTTAGCACCCATTTCAGCGTCGTGTCAGGGTTCTCGACAGTGGGCAAAAAGCGCTGCCGCCCCAGTGCAGGGGGTCGATTTCGGCCGTGTCTCGATGTGCGTTTCAGGGCTAACCCACCCATGCAAAGGGTGTTGTAGTTACACCATAGTTTCTGACTAGAACGTTGGCTTTTTGCGTCACTTCGCGATCAAGTCAGTGTTCACCAACCCACCGCCAAGGCCGCTCAGGCGGTCGAACCGGGTCCGACGCAGTCATGTTTCATGCGTAATACGTCGCACGCCAACTGCAATGCGGATGTCGATCCCGATGGACACACTGACTTCACCGGTGCAGTTCCGCCCGGCTTCACAGCCCAGGAGTTCATCATCATGTCTGCCCATCACACCCCCCGTCTGGCGCTCGCCGCCGCCCTCGTGGTCGCCGCCGCTGCCTTCGCGCTGCCGGCCCAGGCCCAGTCGCAATCCGGCTACGCAGGCGATTCCGCCCTGGCCGATCTGGTCAAGGCCGAGTTGCTGCGCCTGCCCAGCTTCCAGCACCCCGGCACCGATCTGAGCGTGTCCGCCCACGGCGGCCAGGTGATGGTGAGCGGCTGGGTGGCCTATCAAAGCGACGCCGACAGCGCTCGCAGCGTGGCCCTGGCCGTGCCCGGGGTGAGTGGCGCCAGCACCCAGCTGCACGCCTGGTCCAGCGGCTACGACCCGAGCGGCGCCACAGTCGCGCCGTCGATGATGCTGCGCACCGCCATGCCGGCGACGTACACCGGGCCTGAGGACACCGCACTCGAATCCAGTGTCAAGGCAGCCTTGCTGAACGATCCGCACTTCAGCACCAGCGAGACCGAGCTCAAGGTGATGGCGCGGACTGACGGCAGGGTTCAGGTGAGCGGCTGGATCCCCTACGCCGATGACGAGTTGATGGTGCGCACCATCGCACGCGCCGTGCCTGGCGTCACCGCTGTGCGCACTTCACTGCGCCACTGGTCGACCGAAGCCGACCCGAGCTGATGTCGGCAGCCTGCGCCGGCGGCGCAGGTCGGGCTACAGTGCGCGCACCCTAGCCCAGCCATGTCGCACCTCAACCCCCGCCCTGCCGTGCCAACGGCAAACACTTGTCGCCGGCGCGGCGGGGTGGCTCGGCCATGACGGCGCCTGCGGCCTATCGCCACCCGGTGGGCGTACGCAGCTACGTTTTCCGCGACCTCAAGGATCTGCTGGCCAAGGCCACGCCGGCGCGTTCGGGGGACGAGCTGGCCGGCGTGGCCGCGCACAGCGCGCAGGAGCGCGTGGCGGCGCAGATGGCGCTGGCCGAGTTGCCGCTGCGCACCTTCCTGAGCGAAGCGCTGGTGCCCTACGAGCTCGACGAGGTCACCCGCCTCATCATCGACGGCCACGACGCAGCGGCCTTCGCGCCGGTCAGCCACCTCACCGTCGGCGACCTGCGCAACTGGCTGCTGAGCGACGCGGCGCACAGCGCCAGCCTGGCCGCGCTGGCGCCCGGCCTCACGCCCGAGATGGTGGCCGCGGTGAGCAAGCTCATGCGCAACCAGGACCTCATCCTGGTGGCCAGCCGTTGCCGGGTGACGAGCGCGTTTCGCAACACCCTGGGCCTGCCCGGCCGCCTGGCCACCCGTCTGCAGCCCAACCACCCGACCGATGACGCCGCGGGCATCGCCGCCAGCCTGCTGGACGGCCTGCTCTACGGCAGCGGCGATGCGGTGCTGGGCATCAATCCGGCAACCGACAACGTCGCACAGGTCACGCGGCTGCTGCACCTGCTGGCTGAGGTGATCGACCGCCACGCCATCCCGACCCAGTCCTGCGTACTCACCCATGTGACCAATACCCTGCAGGCCATCGAGCGCGGTGCGCCGGTCGATCTGGTGTTCCAGTCCATTGCCGGCACCGAGGCGGCCAACCTCAGCTTCGGCATTGATCTGGCCCTGCTCGGCCAGGCGCGCGCCGCCGCGCTGTCGCTCGGCCGCGGCACGCTGGGCAACAACGTGATGTATTTCGAGACCGGCCAGGGCAGCGCGTTGTCGGCCAACAGCCATCACGGCATGGACCAGCAGACCTGCGAGGCGCGCGCCTACGCGGTGGCACGTGCCTTTCAGCCGCTACTGGTCAACAGTGTGGTGGGCTTCATCGGGCCGGAATACCTCTACGACGGCCGGCAGATCATCCGCGCCGGTCTGGAAGACCATTTCTGCGCCAAGCTGCTGGGCCTGCCCATGGGTGTGGACGTGTGCTACACCAACCATGCCGAGGCCGACCAGAACGACATGGACGTGCTGCTCACCCTGCTGGCCACGGCGGGTTGCAACTTCGTGATGGGCGTGCCGGGTTCGGACGACATCATGCTGAATTATCAGACCACGTCCTTCCACGACGCGCTGTACCTGCGTCGGCTGCTCGGCCTGCGCCCGGCACCGGAATTCGAGGCCTGGCTGACTCACATGGGCATCTTCAGCACCGCCGACCAGCACTTCGCCCTGCCGTCCGGGCTGCCGGCCGCGCTGTCCAACGATTTGTCAAACGCGTTGTCCAGCGGTTTCCCCGACGGTCTGTCGAACAGCCTGCTCACCATGCCGCCCAGCCCTGCCGACGCTGACAAACCGATGCCGGGCAATTCAATATGACGGCCGACGAGCCCGAGATCCCGGCAACGCTGGCGCCGGCAGCGGCGCCGACCGCCATCAAGGCCGCGCCGGCCGTCACGACCAATCCCTGGCAGGCGCTGCGCCAGCACACCTGCGCCCGCATCGCCCTGGGTCGCGCCGGCGTCAGCCTGCCGACCCAGCCCCATCTGGCCTTCCAGCTCGCCCATGCGCAGGCGCGCGACGCCGTGCATCTGGCGCTGGACGCCGAGGCGCTGCGCGCTGCGCTGGATGCGCTCGCCATACGCCATGGCCTGCCCGGCCCGGCGCTGGCCCTGCACAGTGCGGCCGCTGACCGACACATCTATCTGCAGCGCCCCGACCTGGGACGACGGCTGGACGACGCGTCGCGCGAGCAACTGCGGGTCCGGCTCGAAGGACGGCCTGCGGGAGCCCTGCGTGCCGATTCCGCCGCAGATCCCGACGCCACGGACGACCCACCACGCGCAGCGCGCGAGTTCGACCTCGCCCTGGTCGTGGCCGATGGGCTGTCGGCGCTGGCCGTCGCCAGCCATGCGGTCGAGCTGCTCGGCCACCTGCTGCCCGCGCTGCAGTTCAGCGGCTGGACGGTGGCACCGCTGAGCGTGGTCAGCCAGGGTCGGGTCGCGGTGGCCGACGAGGTCGGCGAACTGCTACGCGCGCGACTGGCGGTCATCCTGATCGGCGAGCGTCCGGGCCTGAGTTCGCCCGACAGCCTGGGCCTGTACCTGACCTGGATGCCGCGCCCCGGCCTGACCGACGCCAGCCGCAACTGCATCTCCAATGTGCGTCCGGCCGGTCTGGCGCCGGACGAGGCTGCGCGCCGGCTCATGCACCTGCTCGACCAGGCGCGCCGGCGCGGCCTGTCGGGCGTTGCGCTTAAGGACGACTCCGCGCCAGCGCCCGCGCGTCTGCGCACCGACGTCTAGCTGATGCTGCCGGCGCCTGTGCCAGTGGCAGGGCTGCGGGCCGGTCGCGCCCGGCTCATTCCCACTCGATGGTCGCCGGCGGCTTGCTGCTCACGTCGTAGGTGACGCGGTTGATGCCGCGCACCTCGTTGATGATGCGGCTGCTGACCTTCTTTAGCAGGCTGTAGGGCAGCTCGGCCCAGTCGGCGGTCATGAAGTCGCTCGTCACCACGGCGCGCAGGGCCACGACGTAGTCGTAGGTGCGGCCATCACCCATCACGCCCACGCTCTTGACCGGCAGGAAGACGGTGAAGGCCTGGCTGGTGAGGTCGTACCAGCTCTTGCCGCTGGCCGGGTCGACGGTGGCGCGCAGCTCCTCGATGAAGATGTGGTCGGCGCGCTGCAGCAGGCTGGCGAATTCAGGCTTCACCTCGCCCAGGATGCGCACGCCCAGGCCGGGGCCGGGGAAGGGATGGCGGTAGACCATCTCGGGCGGCAGACCCAGCGCCACGCCGAGTTCGCGCACCTCGTCCTTGAACAGCTCGCGCAGAGGCTCCAGCAGCTTCAGGCCCAGCTGCTCGGGCAGGCCGCCGACGTTGTGGTGGCTCTTGATGGTGGCCTTCTTGGTGTGGGTGCCGCCGCTTTCCACCACGTCGGGGTAGATGGTGCCCTGGGCCAAAAAGGTCGCACCCTTGTGGCCATGTCCACCGGCCTTGAGCCTGGCCGCCTCGGCCTTGAAGACCTCGACGAACTCGCGGCCGATGATCTTGCGCTTCTGTTCCGGGTCGGTCACGCCTTTGAGGTGGCCGAGGAACTGGTCCGCCGCCTGCACATGCACGACCTTGGCGTGCAGCCGGCCGGCGAACATGTCCATCACCATCGCACCTTCGTTCAGGCGCAGCAGGCCGTGGTCGACGAAGACGCAAGTGAGCTGCTCACCGATGGCGCGGTGGATGAGGGCCGCGGCCACGCTGGAGTCGACGCCGCCGGACAGGCCCAGGATGACCTCCTCGTCGCCCACCTGCTCGCGGATCCTGGCCACCGCCTCGGCGATGTAGTCGCCCATGATCCAGTCGCCTCGGCAGCCGGCGATGTCGCGCACGAAGCGCGTCAGCAGCGCCGCGCCCTGCACGGTGTGGGTCACCTCGGGGTGGAACTGCACGGCATAAAGGCGCCGCTCCTCGTCGGCCATGCCGGCGATGGGGCAGCTGGGCGTGCTGGCCATGAGCTTGAAGCCCGGCGGCAGCGCGGTGACCTTGTCACCGTGGCTCATCCAGACCTTGAGCATGCCGTGGCCCTCGGACGTGGCGAAGTCGTGGAGGCCGTCCAGCAGCTTCGTGTGGCCGCGCGCCCGCACCTCGGCATAGCCGAACTCGCGCTGGTCGCTCCAGGACACCTCGCCGCCCAGCTGCACCGCCATGGTCTGCATGCCGTAGCAGATTCCCAGCACCGGCACGCCGGCGTCCCACACGGCCTGCGGCGCGCGCAGCTGGTGGTCCTCGTAGGTGCTGGCGTGGCTGCCGCTCAGGATGATGGCCTTGGCGCCGAAGCTGCGGATGAAGTCGTCCGACACGTCGTTCGGATGGATCTCGCAATAGACATGGGCCTCGCGCACGCGCCGGGCGATGAGTTGCGTGACCTGCGAGCCGAAGTCGAGGATGAGGACCTTGTCGTGTTGCGTCATGGCAGTGGGGAGGAGATCGGGAACTTGCGGGCGGCTACTGGCAGCAGGCGGGCGAACGATAGGCCGGCCGGCCGATCAGGCCGCGACAGCGCGTGCCTGGCGCCCGGAGCGGCGGAAATGCAACACGGCAAAGCCGGTCGACAGCGCCTGCAGCGCGGCGCACAAAAAGAAGGGCGCGCCGATGCGCCAGTCGCCGCGCGGCAGGTGCGACACCACGCCCAGCAGCGCGGCACCCAGCACCGGCGCCAGCACGGCGGTCAGGCTGGTGAGCGAGGCGACCGAGCCCATGGTCTGGCCCTGGGTGGTGTCGTCGGCGGCATTTGAGATGAGGCTTTGCACGGCGGTGTTGGCCATGAAGCCGAAGACGTTGAGCGCCACCACTGCGTACATCATCCAGCCCTGGCTGGCCAGGCCCCACAGGGCATAACACAGGGTCGAAGAGATGAGGCCCATGACGGCGATGCGTTCGGCCGGCCAGCGCTTGAGCGCCAGGCGGATGAGGCCGCCCTGCACGATCACGCCCATCACGCCCACGGCGAACAGCGACCAGCCGTTCTCGGCCGGGCCCCAGCCGAACTTGAAGGTGGTGTAAAGCACCCAGCTGGTGTGCAGCACCATCTGCGCCAGCGAGCTCAGGCCGATGACGGCGACCAGCGCACCCACCCCCTTGAGCTCGGCCAGGCGCTTGAGCGAGGCGATGGGGTTGACCTGTTTCCACTCGACCGCATGGCGGCGCTCGACCGGCAGCGACTCGGGCAGCACCAGCAGACCGTAGAACCAGTTGCATACCGCCAGTGCCCCAGCGGCGAAGAAGGGCAGGTGCAGGTCGTGCGCACCCAGCAGGCCGCCCATCACCGGGCCCAGGATGAAGCCCAGGCCGAACATCGCCCCCAGCATGCCGAAGCGCTTGGCGCGCTGATCCGGCGCAGTGATGTCGGCCACATAGGCATTGGCCACCGCGGCATTGGCCTGCATGGCGCCGCTGAACAGCCGCACCACCACCAGCACCCAGATGGTGTGCGCCATGGCGGTGGTGAAGAAGCTCAGTGCCAGGCCTGAAAAGCCCACAAGCAGCACCGGCCGGCGGCCGTAGCGATCGGACAGCGCGCCCAGCACCGGCGCGGCGAAGAAGTTGGCGAAGCCGAAGGCAAAGGTGACGACGCCATACCAGAAGGCCTGCTCGCCCGGGTTGGCGACGAAGCTGCCCACCAGCGCCGGCAGCACCGGGATGATCAGGCCGATGGCCATCACGTCCAGCAGCACGGTGAGCATGATGAAGGGCATGGCGGCCTGGCGGCCGGCCGGCTTCACGGCGGCATCAGGGGCGACAGACGTGGCGTGTGCGCTCAAGGCGTCCTCGGTCTGGAAAACAAGGCGCCCTGCACGGGCAGGGCGCTGGGGTGGGGCCGGTGGCACACCAGGTGCCGCCGACCGGGGCGACAGGTGTCACTCCGAGCGATAGTTCGGCGCTTCCTTGGTGATCTGCACGTCGTGCACATGGCTCTCGCGGATGCCGGCCGAGGTGATCTCGACGAACTCGGCCTTGGCGCGCATGTCCTCGATCGAGGCGCAGCCGCAATAGCCCATGGAGGCGCGCAGGCCGCCGGCCATCTGGAAGATGATGGCGACCATCGAGCCCTTGTAGGGCACGCGGCCTTCGATGCCTTCGGGCACCAGCTTGTCGGCGTTGGGGTTGGCGCCGGTGTTGTCCTGGAAGTAGCGGTCGGCGCTGCCCTGCTGCATGGCACCGATCGAGCCCATGCCGCGGTAGCTCTTGTAGCTTCGGCCCTGGAACAGGATGACCTCGCCCGGCGCTTCCTCGGTGCCGGCGAACATGCCGCCCATCATCACCGTGTGGGCACCGGCAGCGATGGCCTTGGCGATGTCGCCCGAGTAGCGCACGCCGCCGTCGGCGATGAGCGGCACACCCGTGCCGGCCAGCGCGGTGGCGACGTTGTCGATGGCCGTGATCTGCGGCACACCCACACCGGCGACGATGCGGGTGGTGCAGATCGAGCCCGGGCCGATGCCGACCTTGACGCCATCCGCACCGGCCTCGACCAGGGCCAGCGCAGCCGCGCCGGTGGCGATGTTGCCGCCGATGACGTCGACCTGCGGGTAGTTGCGCTTGACCCAGCGCACCCGCTCGATCACGCCGGCACTGTGCCCGTGTGCGGTGTCGACCACGATGGCATCGACACCGGCCTTGGCCAGCAGCTCGACACGCTCCTCGGTGCCCTCGCCCACGCCCACCGCGGCGCCGACGCGCAGCTTGCCCTGGGCATCACGCGCGGCATTGGGAAAGCTGGTCTGCTTGGTGATGTCCTTCACCGTGAACAGGCCGCGCAGCTCGTCGCGCTCGTTGAGCACCAGTACACGCTCCAGGCGGTGCTGATGCATGAGTGCCTTGGCGTCGGCCAGGCTGGCGCCCTCGTTGACCGTGATGAGGCGGCTGCGCGGCGTCATGATCTCGCGCACCGGCGCGTCCAGGCGCGATTCGAAGCGCAGGTCGCGGCCGGTGACGATGCCGACCACGCGGCCCGCGTCGACCACCGGGAAGCCCGAGATGCCGTGCTGGCGCGACAGCTCGATGACGTCACGCACGCGCGCTGCCGGAGATATCGTGATCGGGTCGCGCAGCAGGCCGGATTCATATCGCTTCACCCGCGACACCTCGGCCGCCTGCTGCTTGGCGCTGAGGTTCTTGTGGATGATGCCGATGCCGCCTTCCTGCGCGATGGCGATGGCCAGGCGTGCCTCGGTCACCGTATCCATGGCGGCCGAGACCAGCGGCAGATTCAGCGTGATGTTGCGGGACAGGCGGGTTGCCAGCGAGGTATCGCGCGGCAGGACCTGAGAGAAGGCGGGGACGAGCAGTACGTCGTCAAAGGTGAGCGCTTTGCCCAGCAGACGCATGGGTTTAACTCCAGTCGCAAAAGCGGATTATAGAAGCCGCTTCATCCAAAGTCAGGATGGTCGGCGGCAACTCGGTCCTGCAGGCTCGCTGGGGTGTGCCCTGGTCGCAGACGTCGCAACGTTCGTCCGGGATGCATGCCGAGCACCCGTACAACATCTCAGCAAGGCAAGCCGCGACAGACTCGACACAGGGCAGGCGCGGCATGTCCTGCCACGAGTCAGCTCGGCTGAAAGCCATACACGTGGCGCTAAACTGCAAAACATGTCATTCAGCTCACGCCCCGCCCGAGTCAGTCTGCCCCTGCGCCTCGGGCTCGTGCTGGCATTGACGTCGGCATGTCTGTGCTCAGTCGCCCAGGCGCAGTGGAAATGGCGCGACGCACAAGGTCGAGTCCAGTACAGCGACCGTGCGCCGCCGGCGAGCGTGCCCGACCGAGAGGTGCTGCAGCGCCCCGGCGGTTTGTCCGGCCCACCGGCGATCCTGCCTTTGGCTGCGCCCACCGCCAGCCCGCCGGCTGCCACCGCGGCCGCCAGTGGCCCGGCGGCGACTGCGGCGAGCGATGCGGCCTCGCGTCGCCGCTCACCGCCCGACGCGGAAGAAACGCGGCGTCTTGCCGACGAGGCACAGCAGCGCCAGCGCAACGAGGCAGCGCAGCACAAGGCACGGGCAGAGAACTGCCAATTGGCGCGCGACCAGATCAAGCTCATCCAGGACGGCGTGCGCCTGGCGCGCATCAACGCACAAGGCGAACGCGAAATCCTGGATGACGCCGGCCGCGGGCGGGAACTCGAGCGCGCACGCGCGTTACAGGCCAGCGACTGCCGCTGAATCCGGACGGCCGGCCCATCAGCGCATGGATGGCGCCGTGACGACCGCCGCATTCAGGCCGTTTCGGTCGACTGCCGTCGGGCCTGCTTGCCGCGTGTGAGGCGCGCCGCCCGGCCGCCCTGGGCCTGGTAACGCTGGCGCCGCGCTTCCTTCGGATCGACCTTGAGGCCGCGGCACAGTTCGACACGGTCCCCGTTGCGCAGCACCGTATCAGGTGCGACGCGTCGCCCCCAGACCGCTGCGACCCAATCGTCGACTGACAGCCCATCCGCCAGCCAACAGGCGGCACCGGACTGCACCGCGTCCGCGACCCGGCTGCCTGGTGGCAGCAACATCACCAGCAATTCGACCCGGCGCGGTGCCGCGCTCCAGGCCAGTTCAACCCGCACAGGCTGCGCCTCGGTCACGCCGGAGCAGTCCGCAGCGATCAATCCCGTGTTCATCGCGCGCCGTAGACCTGCTCGGCACGAGCCACGAAGGCGTCCACGAAGGTATTGGCGATGCGATCGAAGACCGGGCTGACTGCCAACTCCAGCATGCGACTGGAGAACTCGTAGCTCAGTTCGAATTCAACCCGACAGGCTTGCGGTCCGGCATCGGGGGCGCCGTGCGGCGCGGCCGAGCCCAGCGGCACGAAGCGCCATTGGCCATCCAGATGCGAAAACGGCCCGTCAACCAGTTGCATGTGCACCGATTCATTCACCACATGCTGGTTGCGCGTGGTGAATGCGTGCTTCACGCCCGCATAGGCCAGGTACAGCCGCGCCGTCATGCCGTGTTCGCTCAGGTCGCTCACCTCGGCCTTCTGGCACCAGGGCAGGAACCGCGGGTAATCCGGCACGCCTACGACCAGTTCATACATCTCGCGCGGCGAGTACCAGAGCAGGATCGACTTCTTGACGTGCTTCATACTGTGGGAGGATTCTAGGCGGCGCCCAGCCCACCATGCTGTGCGGCGTGAAAGCGCGACAGCGCGACCAGATCCCTCGCAGACCCACGAACAAAGCGCTCATGAGCATTGCCGAAAACAAGAAAGCCTTTTTCAACTATCACATCGAAGAGCGCTTCGAGGCGGGCATCGTGCTGAACGGCTGGGAGATCAAGGCCATCCGTTCCGGCCAGGTGCAGATGACGGATGGCTACGTCGTCATCAAGGACGGCGAACTCTTTCTGATCGGCCTGCGCATCAACGCACTGCGCAGCGCGTCCACCCATGTGAAGCCCGAGCCTGACCGTACGAAAAAGCTGCTGATGCACAAGGCCGAGATCCGCCGCCTGATCGGCAAGGTCGAGCAGAAGGGACACACGCTGGTGCCGCTCAATTTGCACTACAAAGGCGGGCGCGTGAAGGCTGACATTGCCCTGGCCAAGGGCAAGGCCGAACACGACAAGCGCAACACCATCAAGGACCGCGACTGGCAGCGCGAACAGGGACGCCTGATGCGCAACAAGGTGTCTTCGGCGGCCCGCGATTGACCCCAGCCCGCGCTGCGCCACCACCATGAACGATCGCGACCCTGCCCCCGGCGTGCGCCGCCCGAGCCTGGCGCATGGCCCGGGCAACTATCCGTCCGGCAGACCGGATTCAATGGCACGGCGCGATGCGACCGATCCGTCGCTCTACCCCCCGATCGAACCCTACCGCAGCGGTCATTTGAAGGTCGACGAGCTCCATACGCTGTACTGGGAGGCCTGCGGCAACCCTGAAGGCGTGCCGGTGCTGTTCCTGCATGGCGGGCCAGGCGCCGGCATCTCGGCGCGCAGCCGGCGCTTCTTCGACCCCGAGCGCTACCACATCATCCTGTTCGACCAGCGTGGCTCGGGCCTGTCGACGCCGCTGGGCGAGACGCGGCGCAACACCACGCAGTTGCTCATCCAGGACATCGAACAACTGCGCCAGCTGCTCGGCATCACGACTTGGCTCATCTTCGGCGGCTCCTGGGGTTCGACCCTGGCGCTGGCCTATGCACAGGCCCACCCCGCACGTGCCCTGGGCCTGGTGCTGCGCGGCGTGTGGCTGGCCAGCAGCGCGGAGATCGACTGGTGGTTATATGGCGTGCGCATGTTCTTCCCACGCGAATGGGAGGCCTTTGCCGGCCACCTGCCAGAGGCAGAACGTGCCGACCTGCTGGGCGCCTACAGCCGCCGCCTGCAAAGCGACGACCCGGCCGTCTACCTGCCCGCCGCGCGCGCGTGGAGCCGCTACGAAGGATCATGCCTGCAGCTGCGCCCAACGCCCGATGTGGCCCACGCCTTTGGCAGCGACGAGGTAGCCCTGGGCGTCGGCCGGCTCGAAGCGCTGTATTTCCGCGAGCAGGCATTTCTTGCGCCCGACCAGTTGCTGCAGGGCGTAGCCAGGATCCGCCACCTGCCGTGTTTCATCGCTCACGGCCGCTACGACGTCATCTGCCCGGTGCGTTACGCCTACGCCCTGGCCGACGCCTGGCCGGGCGCGGTGCTCAAGGTGGTGCCAGACGCCGGGCATTCGGGCTACGAGCCGGGCATCGCGGCCGCGCTGGTGGGGGCGACGGACTTGTTCGTCCGCAGCGCAGGCTTCACATCGCCTTGACGACACGACGCTGCCTGTAGGGCGGCAACGTGCGTCGCCAAGCTGGGTCGCTGCGGTACAGCTCGTTCAGGACGACCGGCGCAAACGCTCAGGCCAGGGGCACCAGCACCGCCAGCGCCTGCTGCAGATCCGCGATCAGATCCTCCACCCCTTCCAGCCCGATGCACAGCCGCACCAGCGTGCCCTGATAGGGCGACGGTAGGCTGCGCATATGGCGCGCCTCGTAGGGCACGGCCAGGCTGACAGGGCCGGCCCAGGACCAGCCGATGCGAAAGACCTTGAGTGCCTCGACGAAGGCGTCCACCTGCGCGCTGCTGTAGCGCGGGTCGACCTCCAGCGTCAGCAGCCCGGCGGCGGCGTCGTTGCACAGCGCGGCCCAATGCTCATGGCCCGGCGAACCGGGCAGCGTTGGGTTGAGCACGCGGCGGAACTGCGGCTGCCCGGCCGCCCAGGCGGCGATGCGGCGCGCCGCCTGGTCCTGCGCGCGGTAGCGCAGCTCGATGGTGGGCAGGCCGCGCAACACCGCGGCCACATCGTCCACGCCCACACCGAAGCCCAGGCGCGAATGGCTCCAGGCCAGCTTGTCGTGCAGGGCGCGGTCGTTGCAGGTGACCGAGCCCATGAGCACGTCGCCGCCGCCCGAGGGGAATTTCGTCAGCGCGTGGGCGCTCAGGTCCACGGCCAATCCGTCGCCGAGATCGAAGGGCCTGAAGGCAATGCCCGCGCCCCAGGTGTTGTCCAGCGCGATGAGGGCCTGCGGCGCGTGTTCGCGGATGTGTTTCACCGTGCCGGGCAGGTCCGGGAATTCCAGCGTCACCGAGCCCGGCGCTTCCAGCCAGACCAACTTGGTGGCCGGCGTCAGGGCTGCGGCGAGCGAGGCCAGGTCCAGCGGGTCGTAACGGCTGTGCGTGACGCCCCAGCCGCCCAGTTCGTGCTGGGCGAACGAGAGGCTGGGGCCGTAGGCGTTGTCCGGCAGCAACAGGTGGTCGCCGGCCTTGAGCAGGGCCATGTCGATCAGCGTGATGGCCGCCAGCCCGCTGGGCACCAGCATGGCGTGTTCGGCGCCTTCCAGCGTGGCGATGCGCTCTTCCAGCGTGTAAGTGGTCGGTGTGCCCTTCAGGCCGTAGGTGTAGGCGCTCTTGTCGATCCAGCGGCGCTGGCGCAATGCCGCCATGTCCGGAAAGAATACGCTCGACGCCTTGTGCACCCCCGGCAGGGTGGCCGCCCAGCCGGCCGGCGGTTCATAAGGGTGGTTGATCAGCTCGGTCGAGATCGAGCGCTCGGTGTGTCGGTGCGCGTTGCTCACACCAGTTCCCCCACCAGGTCGTGGCCCGAGGTGCCGACGATGGCAACCCGCGCGAACTCGCCCACCTTCATGGTCTTCGAGGCCTTGGTCGGCGCCAGGATCTTCACCGTGCCGTCGATCTCGGGCGCGTCCGCATAGCTACGCCCCACGCCGCCCTTGCGGCCCAGCGCCGGTGCGATGTCCACCAGCACCTGCATGCGCTGGCCGATGCGCCGTTCGAGCTTGGCGGTCGACACCGCCTCGGCCACCGCCATGAAGCGTGCGCGGCGCTCCTCGCGCACCTCGTCCGGCAGCGCGCCGTCGAGCAGATTCGCCGGCGCGCCCTCGATGGGCGAATAGGCAAAACAGCCGGCACGGTCGATCTGCGCCTCCTTCAGGAAATCCAGCAGATAGTTGAATTCCGCCTCGGTCTCGCCCGGGAAGCCGGCGATGAAGGTCGAGCGCACCACGATGTCCGGGCAGGCCTCGCGCCACTTGAGCAGTCGTTCGACATTCTTCTCGCCGCTGGCCGGGCGCTTCATGCGCTTGAGCACGTCCGGGTGGGCGTGCTGGAAGGGCACGTCCAGATACGGCAGCACCAGGCCCTCGGCCATCAGCGGCAGCACCTCGTCCACATGCGGATAGGGGTAGACATAGTGCAGCCGCACCCAGGCGCCGTGCGCCTTGGCCAGCTCGCCCAGTTGCGCCACCAGGTCGAGCATGCGGGTCTTGACCGGCTTGCCGTCCCAGAAGCCCATGCGGTACTTCAGGTCCACGCCATAGGCCGAAGTGTCCTGGCTGATGACGAGCAGTTCCTTGACGCCGCTCTCGAACAGGGCGCGCGCCTCGCTCAGCACATCGCCCACCGGCCGCGACACCAGATCGCCGCGCATGCTGGGGATGATGCAGAAGCTGCAGCGGTGATTGCAGCCCTCGCTGATCTTCAGGTAGGCGTAGTGCCTGGGCGTGAGCTTGATGCCGGCGATACCCCG
>JBEEJN010000051.1:0-38957 GCA_041169165.1 Pseudomonadota bacterium | reverse complement strand
GCGGATGGGGTTGTCGCGCAGCGCGGTGAAGGCCTTGCCCCAGGGCGAGCGCAGCAGGCCGTAGAGCAGCGTGGCCAGGATGATGGTCACGCCCAGCACGAAGTAGTAGTAGGCCAGCTTGCCGTCAAGCGAGAAGCCGAACAGGCTGGGCCGGGCGATGTTGTTGATGCCGAAGGTGCCGCCGGTGAGCCACTCCTCGTTGCGCATCACCAGCCACACGGCCGTGTTGAAGCCCAGAGTGGCGAAGGCCAGGTAGATGGTCTGCACGCGCAGGGCCGGAAAGCCCAGCGCCAGGCCGATGGCGAAACAGCCGACCATGGCCACGGGCAGGCCGATCCAGAAGCTGATGCCCGCCTTCATGAGGATGGCGACCGTGTAGGCGCCGATGCCGAAGAAGGCCGCATGGCCCAGGCTCTTCTGCCCGGCGTAGCCGATGGTGAGATTCAGCCCCATGGTGGCGATCACATAGACCAGCCAGTAGGTGAAGAGGTAGACGCCGTAGCTCTTGAGCAGCGGCGGGGCGCCCAGCAGCAGGGCGAGGATAGCCAGGATGGCGATCTTGTGGATGGTTTTCATGACGGTGCGCGCCTCAGACTTTTCTGATTTCCTTGGTGCCCAGCAGCCCTTGCGGCTTGAACAGGATCACCACCATGAACAGCACCAGGGCAACCGCGTCCTTGTAGGCCGGCGAGATGTAGGCCGCGGCCAGGTTCTCCGCCACGCCGACGATGACGCCGCCCAGCAGCGCGCCGCGGCTGTTGTTGAAGCCGCCGATGATGGCCGCGAAGAAGGCCTTGTTGCCCAGGCCTTCGCCCATGTCGAACTTGGCCAGATAGGTGGGCGTGACCAGCAGCGCCGCGGCGCAGGCCAGCAGGGCGTTGATGGCGAAGGTGTAGAACACCATGCGCGGCACGTTGATGCCCAGCACGGTGGCGCTCTCGGTGTTCTGCGCCACCGCCTGCATGGCGCGGCCGGTGACGGTCTTGTTCAGGAAGGCCTGGGTACCCAGCACCAGCAGCAGCGCCAGCACCAGGGTGCCGATGTCGGCCAGGGTGAGGTTGACGCCGGCGATGTTGAACAGCTTGTCGGCGAACAGGCTGGGGAAGGGATGGGCCTCGGCGCTGTAGCCGGCACGGATGCCGTTGCGCATGGCGATGGACAGGCCGATGGTCGCCACCACGATGGGCATGAGGCCGAACTTGAGCAGCGGATCGGCCACGCCGCGCTTGAACAGCCAGCCCAGCAGGAAGACCGACACCACGCAGGTGGCCGCAAACGCCAGCAACATGGGCAGGCCGGTGGCCGCGAAGGCCAGCATGATGAAGGCCGGCAGCATCACGAACTCGCCCTGGGCGAAGTTGATGGTGCCGCTGGCCTGCCACAGCAGGGTGAAACCCAGCGCGGCCAGCGCATAGATGCTGCCGGTGGCCACACCGGAGAACAGCAGTTGGAGGAAGTCGGTCATGGCTCAGTCGTCCTGTTCAACCGGGGTGGCGCAATCTCGTCAGACGGATATCACTTCTTGCCCAGCGGGGGCAGCGTGGTCTTGACTTCCTGCTTGCCGTTCTTCACCTCGACCAGGAAGCTCTCGCGGTCCAGGTCGCCGTTGGCGTCGAAGCTCACGTCCATCAGCACGCCGGGGTTCTTGGCAGCGCTGACTTCCAGGGTGTGCAGGGCCTTGGCCACGGCCACGCGGTCGAGCTTGCCGACCTTCTCGATCGCAGCCTTGAGCACGTAGATGCCGGTGTAGCCCTTCATGCCGTTGTGGTCCGAGGTGTACTTGTATTCCTTCTCGAACCTGGCCTTGTAGTCCTTGATGAGCGGTTCCTGCGCATCCACCGTCAGGCCCACATGCGCCAGGGCGCCGTTCGCGGCGTCGCCGGCCAGCTCGATGACCTTCTGACCGGTCAGCGTGGTCTCGCCGATGATGGGCTTGCTGTAGCCCTGCTTCTTCAGCTCGCGCAGGGCACGCGCCGATTCCTCTTCATTGGTGTAGACGAACAGCGCGTCGGCATTGGCACCCTTGGCCTTGAGCACGGGCGCCGAGAAGTCGACCTGGCCGGAGTCGGTCGAGATGTCGGCCACCACCTTCACGCCGGCGGCTTCCAGGGCCTTGGTGATGGCGTCGCGGCCACCCTTGCCGAAGTCGTTGTTCACGTACATGACGGCCACGGTCTTGGCCTTCACACCGGTGGCGATGTAGCGCGCCACCTTGGGCATGGCGGTGGCCTGGGTGAAGCTGGTGCGGAAGACGTAGGGATTGCCCTGCTGGGTGATGGCAGCGGCTTCACCGCCGGTGAAGTTGGGGATCTCGGCGCGTTTGGTCTCGGCCATGCTCACCATGATGGAGCCCGAGAACACCGGGCCGAACACCGCGAACACCTCGTCGTCGGCAGCCTTCTGCGTCAGGCCCTTGGCCACGCCGGGGTTGCTCTGGGTGTCGCTGGTCGTCGTGACGATCTTGTTGCCCAGGATGCCGCCGGCAGCGTTGATCTCCTTGACGGCCAGCTCGACGCCGTTCTTGAAGTTGGTGCCCGCCGTGGCGCCGGCGCCCGAGAGCTCGACGATGTTGGCGATCCTGATGTCGGCGGCCTGGGCGGCGCTGGCCAGACCAGCGGTGCAGGCCAGGGCGATGAAGGTGCGGCTAAACAGGGTGGTCATGGGTGTTGTCTCCAGGAAAGGTCGCAGGGTTGAGGTGCTGGAAATGCTGAGCGGGGGTCAGCGGTGGGTGGACAAGGCAAGGCAAGGCAAGGCGAGATCGTGGGTGGCCAGGAACATGCGTCAGCCGGTGCGCTGCGCGCTGGCGGCGAACAGTTCACGCACGAGGTCGAGGTCGGCCTCGACGGCATCGGCCACCTCGGCATGGCCGAAGAAGCGCAGGTAGTCGCCCACCTGCTGGGTCATCATCTCGTGGCCCGGCCAGGCCTTGATGCCGCGGGCCAGGCAGGCCTGCACCAGCGGCGTGGTGGCGCGTTTCATGAGGATGTCGACCACGGCCGCGCCGGCCTGCAGCCGTTCGACGTCGAGCGGCAGCGGGTCGGCGGCATTCAACCCCAGCGGCGTGGCGTTGATGATCAGGTCATACCCGCTCGGGTCGGACGACGCGGCCACGCGGATGCGGGGCAGGTCGGCCGCGGCATCTGCGTCGGCATCGGCGTTCACATTGGCCGGCGCCGCGCCTGCAGCCAGCGCCTCGACCAGGCGGGCGACGGTGGCATCGGCCCGGCCGGGCTGGGCGTCGAACAGGGCCAGTTCGGCCAGCGGCGCCTCGCCGGTGGCGCGTGTGGCGTCGCGGCTCAGGGCCGCGGCGATGGCCGAGCCGGCGCCACCGGCACCGAGCAGCAGCACGCGCCGGCCGGCCAGCGCCAGGCCGAAGTGGCGCAGCGCCTTGACCAGGCCGGTGCCGTCGAACAACGCGCCGTGCAGGGCGCCGTCGGCCGAACGGCGCACCGCGTTCACCGCACCGGCCACACGGCCCTGCAGGTCGCAGCTGGCCAGTTCGTCCAGCAGCACCGACTTGTGCGGAATCGTCAGCCACAGCCCGCCGACATTGCCGGCCGCCAACCCGGCATGAGCCAGCACCGAGGCCTGCTCGGCCGCCACCTGCAGAGGCACCAGCACCGCGTCCACGCCGTGACGGGCGAACAGGGCGTTGTAGATCTCGGGCGCACGCACCTGGGCGACCGGATCGCCGAAGATGAGATAGACGCGGGTGGTGCCGGTGATGTGCATGGTGGTGGCGTGATCGGGTGCCGTCAGGGTAGGGGCCGACCCACTCGCTCACAAGCACAAAGACAGTCGAATGCGCGATAGTCGCGCGCAGTGCGCGATCTGCGCTCATTCCTAGGGTTAGCACGATGGACGATACCCAACGCCCGGTGGCGCGCCAGGACGTGATCGACGGCCTGGGCAAGGGCCTGCGCGTGATCGAGGCCTTTGACGACACCCACCCGCGCCTGACGCCCAGCCAGGTGGCCGAACGCACCGGCATCAGCCGCACCGCCGCGCGGCGCTACCTGCTGTCGCTGCTGCACTTCGGCTACGCCGGCAGCGACGGCAAGCTGTTCTGGCTCACGCCGCGCGTGCTGCGCCTGGGCCAGAGCTATCTGGAGTCGGCGCGCCTGCCGCGCCTGGTGCAGCCCTTCATCCAGCGCCTGTCCATGGCCACGGGCGAGACGGTCAACATGAGCGTGCTGGACGGCCACGAGGTGGTCTACGTGGCGCGCAGCAACCCGCCGCGTTTTGTCTCGGTGGGCTACCACGTGGGTGTACGTGTGCCGGCGCACGGCGTCACGCCCGGCGTGGTCATCCTGGCCACCTGGCCGGACGAGGCGCTCGATGCCTGGATCGCTGCGCACGACTTCGCCCGCTACACCGCCCACACGGTGACCGCGCCGACACAGTTCCGCAGCACCGTGCAGGCCGCGCGCGGCCTGGGCTACTGGATCACCGAGCAGCAGCTGGAGATGGGCCTGGTCGGCATCGGCCTGGCCCTGAAGGACCGCAAGGGCGACTGCCCCGGCGCCCTGAGCATGACCCTGCCGGCACAGAACTACACCAGTGCCCTGATGGTCGACAAGCTGCTGCCGCTGCTGCATGAAGCGGCGCAGAGCCTGCGGCCGCTGTTGTGAAGTGAATGAAACCGACACCGGCCCGGTCTTCGCCGGAGCCAAGAGTCGCTGCCTGCAATCGGAGCCCATGGACGCACAGCGCATCACGGTCCACACACATCCTGGTGCCAATTGCGCGAGGTCGACATGGATCTCACCGCCGGTCGCAATTGAGTGACAGCTGCACACCCCCGCCGCCGCAGTACGGCCCTAGCCTTGCGGCCACCCTGCTGCGACCTACTCCTGCACCTGACATGCTGATCCACCAGACCCCCCTCGACCACCATCCCCTCGTCATCCGCGCCCTGGCCGCAAAGGCCTTCACGGGCAGCGTGGGTTCGGGCGGCACCGGCATCAGCACCAGCGGCGTCATGCGCCTGGGGATAGACCTTCGACCTTGAGTGCGTCGGGCGTTCGCATCACTTGCCCGTTGTGAAGTCACGACGCCCCGCCGGCATCGGTTACCAGAAATGCGGTCTTACTTCATGAAGCATCAAGTTACATTGAGACCTTGTTGCCCTGAAGCCGACCGGTTGCCGATCACCCATGCCTGCGCCCACGCCCTTCGATTCCCCGCGTACCGGCGAGTCCGGTCTGGATGCCAGCCTGGATTCGGCCGCCGTGCTCAGGCTGGCGGCGCAGTCCATGTTCGACACCCTGGCCAGCAACGCCATGGGCATGATGGTGGTCGACCACGAGCACCGCGTCGTCTGGATCAGCGACGGCTACAAGCGTTTTCTGCCCGCGCTGGGCTTTGACGGCGAGGCCGATTTCGTCGGCCAGCGCGTCGAGGAGGTCGTGCCCAACAGCCTGATGGCCCAGGTGATCGACAGCGGCCAGGCCGTGCTGGTCGACCTGCTGACCAACCAGGCCGGCACCTTCCTGGTCAGCCGCCTGCCGCTGCGCGACGCCGCCGGACAGGTGATCGGTGCCCTGGGCCTGGTGCTGCTTGACCACCCCGAGACCACCATGCAGCCGCTGATGAACAAGTTCGCGCGGCTGCAGCGCGAGCTGGACGACGCGCGCCGCCAGCTGGCCGAGCAGCGCCGGCCCAAGTACACCATCGCCAGCTTCATCGGCAACAGCGCGCCGGCCATGGAAGTGAAGCGCCAGGCACGCCGCGTGGCCGCCACCGATTCCACCGTGCTGCTGCTGGGCGAGACCGGCACCGGCAAGGAGCTGCTGGCCCAGGCCATCCACGCCGCCTCGCACCGTGCGGCCCGGCCCTTCGTGGCGGTCAACATCGCCGCCGTGCCTGATACCTTGCTCGAAGCCGAGTTCTTCGGCGTTGCCCCGGGCGCCTACACCGGCGCCGACCGTCGCGGCCGCGACGGCAAGTTCAAGCTGGCCGACGGCGGCACCCTGTTCTTCGACGAGGTGGGCGACATGCCGCTGGTGCTGCAAAGCAAGCTGCTGCGCGTGCTGCAGGAGCAGGAGGTCGAGCCCCTGGGCAGCAACCGCGTCCACAAGGTGGACGTGCGCCTGCTCGCCGCCACCAGCCGCGACCTGCCGGCCATGGTGGCCGCCGGCCAGTTCCGCGCCGACCTCTACTACCGCCTCAACGTGCTGCCGTTGCGCCTGCCGCCGCTGCGCGAGCGCCTGGGCGACCTCGAAGCCCTGGTCGAGGCGCTGCTGGACGACATCGCGCGGCGCAGCGGCCAGTCCGGCCGCGCCATCAGCCACGACGGCCTGGCCCTGCTGGCGCGCCACAGCTGGCCGGGCAACATCCGCGAGCTGCGCAATGTGCTGGAGCAGGTCTGCCTGCTCAACGACGAGCTGCTGCTGGGCGCCGAACACTTCAACCCCGTGCTGCCGCGCCTGGTGCCGCTGGCCGTGCCAGGCACCCTGGGCGCAGCACAACAGGGCGCTGCCGTACCCCCTGCGGCCACCCTGAACGGCAGCAACGGCAACACCCTGCCGCACATGAGCCACGGCCTGACCGGCGCCGGCATGGTCGACCTGGTGGACGTCGACAGCGGCATGTCGAGCGGTTTCGGCAGCTTGGGCAGCCTGGAGGGTGGCGCCGCCGGTGCCGCGCCGGCACAGATCACCCTGCCGCAGGCCATTGCCGAGCTGGAGACACGTGCCATTCGCGCAGCCCTGGTCGCCACCCACGGCAACAAGGTGGCCGCCGCACGCATGCTGGGCATCGCCCGCGCCACCTTGTACGAAAAGTTGGCGACGATGTCCTGAAGGACTGTGCGGCCACAGTGGCGCCTGAAATTTGGACATATTGCTTAAATTAAAAGCATTCAATCCAATTTCCAGACAATTCGTTCGATCGCGTCCAATCTCCGGGCGTTGATACACGGTCGCTTGGCCTGTGCATAGGACAGCCGGCGCCACACCTGGCACATCGCCGGGCCGGCCAGGGTTGACCCAATCAGTGTTTTCCCTCGAAGCGACCGGGAACGTGATTGCCGGCACACGCTTTGCGCTCTGATCGGTGGTCATGCCGTGCCGGGTGCAGCGCGTCGACCCGGTCTGCCCGGTCGACCCGGCGCGACGGCAGGACCTGTTCCACCACCGTAGAGGAGACCTTCGCATGCCTTCGACGAGATCCGCGCCCCTGTTCCGCCATCTGCCCCATCCCCTGTCCCGGCAGTCGCTGCGGCTGGGCAGCCTCACACTGGCCGTCCTGGCGCTGGCAGCCTGCGGCAGCGCCAGCATCCCGTCCAGCGGCGTGCCGGCCGAGGATCTCAACAGCCTGCCGGCGGCAGTACGCGGCAATGTGCAGGTCAGGACCTACGACGGCGTGGCCGACGACCTGCTCACCGCCGGCCTGGGCAAGACCGGCCTGCTCGCCGCTGCACCCGCCTTCGCCGTGCCGGGTGCCCCCACGGCGGCCGAGTTGCGCCGCAACGCCATTCACACCAACTACCGCGCGCTGGTGGACGCCACCGCTGCCGGCGGCTTCACCACGCTCTACGGCCCCAATGTCGACATCAACGGGGTCATCACCGCCGGCGAGGGCAGGATCGCCGGCAGCGAATACATCGCCTGGGCCGACAGCGGCAGCGGCCGCCAGAACGTGACGCTGATGGTGCAGGTGCCGGCCGGCTTCGACCCGGCCAAGGCCTGCATCGTCACCGCCACCTCGTCAGGCTCGCGCGGCATCTACGGCGCCATCGGCACGGCGGGCGACTGGGGCCTCAAGCACGGCTGCGCCGTGGCCTACACCGACAAGGGCACGGGCAACGGCCTGCACGACCCGGTGAACGACACCGTGCTGCTGCGCGACGGCACGCCCAGCACGGCCGCCGCTGCGGGCATCGAATCGCAGTTCCGCCTGCCGGACAGCGCCGCCAGCCTGGCCGCCTTCAACGCGGCCACGCCCAACCGCATGGGCTACAAGCACGCCCACTCGCAGCAGAACCCGGAGAAGGACTGGGGGCGCAACACGCTGGACGCGGTGCGCCTGGCCTTCTACGTGCTCAACGAGCGCTACGGCACGCCCAGCGCGGTGACGGCGGGCAAGCGCGTGCGCACCATCACGCCGGCCAACACGGTGGTGATCGCCTCATCGGTGTCCAATGGCGCAGGTGCAGCCCTGGCTGCGGCCGAGCAGGACACGGAAGGCCTGATCGATGGCGTGGCCGTGACCGAGCCCAACGCCCAGCCCGGCAGCAACACCAGCCTGTCCATCCAGCAAGGCACGGCGGCGGCGGTGGCCATGCACAGCAAACCGCTGATCGACTACTTCACCTACGCCAACCTCTACCAGCCCTGCGCCGCACTGTCGGCTGCCGCCGGGGGTGGCAGCGCAGTGGCCGCAGCCTTCTGGCCGGCGGCCTTCACCGCCGCGGCACAGACGCGCTGCGCCGCGCTGACCACCCTGGGCCTGCTGAGCGGCGCCGATCTGGCCAGCCAGGCCAATGACGCGCTGGCCAGGCTGCACGCCTACGGCTGGCAGGGCGAGCAGGACTTCTTCCAGCAGTCGCACTTCCGCCTGGCGACCAACTCCATCGTCTATACCTATGTGAACGCCTACGGCCGCTTCAGCGTGACGGACAAGGTGTGCGGCTACAGCCTGGCCAACACGGACGCGACCGGCAGCGTGCTCGCCCAGTTGCCCGCCGCGCAGGCCGGGCTGTTCGCCAGCGGCAACGGCGTGCCACCGACGACGGGCATCAACGTGGTCTACAACGCCTCGGCGGGCGGCGCGAAGCTGGACTTCCTGGCCACTTCGGCCAGCGCCAGCGTGGCCGACTTCGCCCTGGACGGCGCCTTGTGCATGCGCTCGCTCGTGACCGGCAAGGACACCGCCACCGGTGCGGCACTCACCGGCACGCTCAAGGCGCAGTCCGACCGCGTCATCGCCGGCATCAACGAGGTGCAGCTCAGCGCCAGACTGCAGGGCAAGCCGACCCTCATCGTGGCCGGACGCAGCGACACCTTGCTGCCCGTCAACCACACCGCCCGCGCCTATTACGGCAAGAACCAGCTGATGGACGGCAGCAACGCCGCCAAGGTGCGCTACTACGAGGTGACGAATGCGCAGCACTTCGACAGCTTCATCGGCCTGGGCGCACTGCTGGGCTACGACACGCGGCTGGTGCCCCTGCACCCCTACCTGAACCGTGCGCTGGACCTGATGTACAAGCACCTGACCACCGGCGCCGCCCTGCCGGCCAGCCAGGTGGTACGCACGGTGGTGCGCGGCGGCACAACGGGTGCGGCCCCCGCTCTGACGCTGGCCAATGTGCCCGACATCGCAGCGACGCCGGTGGCCGGTGACCAGATCGTCCTGTCGGGCACGACGCTCAAGATCCCCGACTGATCGGCCCACCGGCCCTCACTCCAGCCAGGACAATCTCCCCATGCGCGGCAGCTCCAGAGACCTCACCTGCCTGGTGCGCGAGATTCACTACATGGAATGGGGTGCCGAGTGCGCCCGGCTGGTCACCCTCGCCGGCTGCGGCCACGCCCCGGCGCTCAACGTGCCGGCACAGTTCGAGCTGGTGGGCGGCTTCTTCTCCTAGCTGCTTCTCCTGCTTAGCCGGCGCACGTCACGAACCAGGCGGCAGCCAACCCCTGTTCGTGCGGACAGGCCACGTCCGGGTCGGCGGATACTGCCCGCATCACGAGCCACCGACCGCCGCGCCTCGGCGCGCACCGCCATCCACCACCATGCAACGCCGCACCTGCCTGACCCATCTCACCCGCCTGGCCGGTCTGGCCGCCGCAGGACCGGCCACCACCGGCCTTCTGCTCGGCAACACCCTCGCCCAGGCCCAGACCGCCGCGCCCGTACCCGCATCAGCACCCTCACCCTCACCCACAAGCACCACGGCGCCGCGCGGCCCGCTGCGCCTCATCGTGCCCTACCCGGCCGGCGGCCCGCTGGATGTCATCGCCCGCGCCCTGGCCAACCAGGCGCGCGACGCCCTGGGCGGCATCGTGGTCGAGAACAAGCCCGGCGCCGGCGGCAACCTGGGCGCCGACCTGGTGGCCAAGGCCGCGCCGGACGGCCGCACCATCGTCATGGGCGCCGTGGCCACCCACGCCATCAACCCCTGGCTGTACAGCAAGCTGCCGTATGACCCGGTGCGCGACTTCTCGCCCATCACCCTGGTGGCGCGCGTGCCCAACGTGCTGGTGCTGAGCGCCGAGACCGCCGACCGCCTGGGCATCCACAGCGTGGCCGACCTCATCTCCTACGCCCGCGCCAACCCCGGCGAACTGAACTACGGCTCGGGCGGCAACGGCAGCGCCGGCCACCTGGCGGGCGAGATGCTGCGCACCATGGCCCAGCTCAAGTACACCCACGTGCCGTATCAGGGCGCAGCGGCAGCCCAGATCGCCCTGCTGAGCGGGCAGGTCACCTTCAACTTCGACAACCTGGCCTCGGCGGCGGCCAACATCCGCGCCAGCCGGCTCAGGGCGCTGGCGGTGACCGGCAGCAAGCGCAACTACGCCATGCCCGAGCTGCCGACCCTGGCCGAGACCGGCCTCGCCGGCTTTGCCATCGACACCTGGTTCGGCCTGTTCGCCCCGGCGAAGACACCCGGCCCGGTAATCGAGAAACTCAACGCCACCTTCCGCAAGGCACTGGACAGCACCGAACTGCGCGTCGTGCTCACCAACCTGATGGCCGCCCCAGCCGGCGGCAGCCCCGAAGAACTGGCCGCCCTGGTGAGCAGCGAACTGGTGAAATACAAGGCCCTGGTGGCGAGCAGCGGGGCCAGGGCGGACTGAAGGGATCGTCAGCCCGGCTGCTTGGCTAACTGACAGGTTGACCGTCCAGCCGCCCGGCGACGGCGGGGCACACGGAAAAAAGTTGTCCGGGAGGTAGGGGTGGATACACCAGAAGCTAGAGCCCGCGCCGAGATCGATCGGCTGCTCCAGGCCGCCGGCTGGGTGGTGCAGGATCTGGCTGCCGCCCAGCTGAACGCCGGGCGTGGCGTCGCCATCCGCGAGTTCCCGCTCGCGCCCGGCCATGGCCTGGCCGACTACCTGCTGTACGTCGACGGCCGCGCCTGCGGCGTGATCGAGGCCAAGAAACACGGCGCCACGCTCAGCGGCGTCGAGTCGCAGTCCAGCCGGTATGCGCAGGGCCTGCCCGCATCCTTGCCGGCCTGGACGCGGCCCCTGCCCTTTCTGTACGAATCCACCGGCGTCGAGACCCACTTCACCAGCTACCTGGACCCGCGGCCGCGCGCCCGCGCCGTCTTTGCCTTTCATCGACCCGAGACGCTGGCGCATTGGCTGCATCTGCTGCCGGCCCCGGCGGTGCTGAGCACCGGCAGCGCGGGCAGCTGTGCTGACGCCAGCGCGGTGCATGCCGCACCCGCCACGCTGCTGACCCGCCTGCAGGCCATGCCCGAACTCGCCACCACCTGGGGCGACTTCAAGCTCTGGCCGGCGCAGATCCAGGCCGTGCGCAACCTGGAAAAAAGCCTGGCGGCCGACAAGCCGCGCGCACTGATCCAGATGGCCACCGGCAGCGGCAAGACCTTCACCGCCATCAGCGCCATCTACCGCCTGATCCGCTTTGCCGGCTTTCGGCGTGTGCTGTTTCTGGTCGACCGCGGCAACCTGGGCCGCCAGACCAGGAAGGAGTTCGACGCCTATGCCTCGCCCTACAACAACTACAAGTTCGGCGAGGAATACATCGTCCAGCACCTCACCGGCAGCCAGCTGGACGGCACGGCGCGCGTGTGCATCTGCACCATCCAGCGCATGTACAGCCTGCTCAAGGGCCGCGAGCTGGCCGAGGCAGACGACGAATGCAGCACCGAACAGGTCGAAAGCCTGTTCAAGGACCCGGACCCGATCGCCTACAACCCACGCTTTCCGATCGAGAGCTTCGACCTCATCGTCACCGACGAGGCGCACCGCAGCATCTACAAGCTGTGGCGCCAGGTGCTGGAGTACTTCGACGCCTACCTGGTGGGCCTGACCGCCACGCCCAACAAGCAGACCTTCGGCTTCTTCAACCAGAACCTGGTGATGGAGTACGGCCACGCCCAGGCGGTGGCCGACGGCGTCAACGTCAACTACGACGTCTACCGCATCAAGACCGAAGTAGGCGAACAAGGCGCGCGCGTCGAGGCCGGCTACTGGCTCGAAACCATGGACCGCGCCACCCGCCGCCGCAATGCCTGGCAGCTCGACGACGACTTCGGTTATGTGCCCGAAGACCTCGACCGCAAGGTACAGACGCCCGACCAGATCCGCACCGTGCTGCGCACCCTGCGCGAGCGCTGGCAGGCCGAGCTGTTTCCGCAACGCACCGAACTGCCCAAGACCCTGGTCTTCGCCAAGGACGACAACCACGCCGAGAAGATCGTCGAACTGCTGCGCGAGGAGTTCGACCGCGGCAACGAGTTCGCCCAGAAGATCACCTACCGCACGACGGGCGCCAAGCCCGAGGACCTGATCAAGGCCTTCCGCACCAGCTACTACCCGCGCGTGGCCGTCACGGTCGACATGATCGCCACCGGCACCGACATCAAGCCGGTCGAGATCGTCGTTTTCATGCGCGCCGTGAAGAGCCGCAGCTTCTTCGAGCAGATGAAGGGCCGCGGCGTGCGCATCATCCGCGACGACGACCTGCGCGGCGTCAACCCCGGCGACCACGTACACAAGGACCACTTCGTCATCGTCGACTGCGTGGGTGTGTGCGAGCAGGACCTCACCGACAGCCGCCCGCTCGATACCAAGAAGACCGTGCCCCTGCCCGCCCTGCTGCAGGCCGTGAGCCTGGGCAACGTGGACGACGAGGTGCTGGCCAGCGTGGCCGTCCGCCTGGCGCGCCTGGACACCCGCCTCACCGAGACCGAACGCGCCCAGGTGCGCAGCACCAGCGGCGGCCTCGATCTGAAGATGCTGGCCGGCGCCATCGTCCAGGCCCTGCAGCCGGCCGACGAGGCCAACGTCAGCCCGCAGCAGCACGAAGCCAGCCTGCGCCGCGCCGTGCAGCCGCTGGACAACCCCGCGCTGCGCCAGCTCATCCTGAGCCTGCGCGCCAGCAAGGATCTGGTCATCGATACCGTCACGCAAGACCGCCTCATCAGCGCCGGCCACGACCCGGCGGCGCGCGAACGCGCCCAGGCCCTGGTGCAGAGCTTCGAAGCCTTCATCACCCAGCACAAGGACGAGATCACCGCGCTGCAGATCCTCTACAACCGCCCCACCCGCGCGCCCCTGAGCTTCGACGACATCCAGGCTCTGGCCGACGCCCTGCACGCCCCGCCCCACCTGCTGGACGAAGGCGCGCTCTGGCAGGCCTACGCCGCACTCGACAAGAGCCGCGTCAAGGGCACCAGCCGCCAACGCATCCTCACCGACTTGGTCAGCCTGGTGCGTTTTGCCATGCAGCAGGACAACGAACTCGTGCCCTACCCCGAACGCGTCGCCGCCAACTTCAAGGCCTGGCTCGCCCAGCAAACCTCGGCCGGCAAGACCTTCACCCCCGACCAGCAACACTGGCTCGAAATGATCCGCGACCACGTCGCCGCCAACCTCGGTGTGACACTCGACGATTTCGACTACGCACCCTTCAGCCAGCAAGGCGGCCTGGGCAAGGTGCATCAACTGTTTGGAGCGGAATTGGGTATGGTGATTGAAGAGTTGAATCGGGAGTTGGTGGCGTGATACGGCAGGCTTACTTGGGCGAGTTCTTGGCACAGAAGGGTAGAGGCATTGTCCCTGCTGACACGCCGAATGAAGTGTTCGAGCTATACAGCATCCCATCATTTGAATGTCGTCGACCCGAAATCATTCCCGGCTCGGCAATTGGTTCAAGTAAGCAGATCGTTTCACCAGGAACGGTACTGCTGAGCAAAATCAATCCACGGATTAACCGAGCATGGCACGTTGAATCGTGGACGTCCCACACGAAGATTGCATCAACGGAGTGGTTGACGTTTCCGCCACACGCCGATCTCGAACCCAAATATCTTGAATATACGTTGCGTCAAGAGTGGGTTCGCGAGTTCATGGCGACCAATGTATCAGGCGTTGGTGGCTCGCTAATGCGAGTCAAGGCCAGCACCATTGACGGCTTGCAATTCCCACTACCCGATCTGACGACACAACGGTCAATCGTCGCAGAGATTGAAAAGCAGTTTTCCCGTCTCGACGACGCAGTCACAAACCTACGGCGCGTTAAGGGCAATCTGAAACGCTACGTGAGCGGCGTATTGGGTGAAGCAATTGCCGGCAGACTGATCACAGGATCAGGTGCGACATGGAAGGCAGTCGAAGTCGCCGAAGTTGGCGACATATTGCTGGGCCGGCGACGTGCTCCAGAATATGTCACGAGTGCACACGAGCGGAAGTACCTGAGAGTCGCGAATATCAAGGACGACTTTGTCGATTTCGGGGACCTCGAAACGATGCGTTTCGATGACATGCACCTTGCGCGCTACGAATTGCAAACCGGTGACGTATTGGTCAGTGAAGGGCAAAGTCCGGAGAAGTTGGGCCAGAGCGCGATCTTCCGTGGCCATTCAGAAGCACTGTGCTTTCAGAGCACCCTGCATCGCTTTCGTGCAGACCCAGCGATGACAACGCCAGAGTTTGCTCAGATCGTTTTTCGATCGCACGTGCGATCCGGCGTGTTTCGCAAGCTTGGTTCGATCACGACCAATATCGGGCATCTGACGCTGGAGAAATTCAAGGCGGCGCCGTTCCCATTGCCGCCGCTTGATGAACAACAGCGTATCGTCGATGAAGTTGAACGGCGATTCTCGATCGTGCGTGGGGTTGAGGCGGAGGTAGATGCCAATCTCAAGCGAGCGCAAGCACTGAGGTCGGCTATATTAGAGAAGCATTTCAAACAGGGATAAAACAGATGAACAAGCAAGCACGCTACTATCTTGGACGTGTTCTCAAGCGAGGCGAACTGACGCCCGACAAAATAGCGACAGCAGTTCGAGAGCCCGTTACCGTTGAGTATCGTGGCACACGCTACAGTTTTATAGATTTTGAGCCGACTAGTGCATCCGGGCCGAGCGGGGGCTTCTACGCAAAACTTGTCAAGTATAAGCAACAGGGTGCCGTCACGGTTGTCCACGAGGAGCGCCATGCCTCTCTTTCGGCGGAAGTGCAAAACCTTATCGATGCCGCAAGTCCCTTTGTATATGTACCTCAGTTCAGCGGCATTGCATATAGGCACATTTGGAACGCCCTGCCGAGCGATCAGTTTGAACGAGTCTTCAAAGAACTCGTCGAAACAAAGTTTCAGAAGTTCTTTGTCGGCTGTGACATCGAGCCTATAAGCGACTTCCGAACATTCGTAACCCGGTTATCAAAACTAGATTCAATCAGCGAATTGCAGGCAAAGGTTGTCCCACCTAATCCTTTGTTTGGCCCGTGCTGGAAGTCGCTTAGCGAATACCTAAAGCAAAGAAAGCTTGATTCTGCACAGATTACCGAGGAAAGCGCGAGCGGTATTAAGACTCGCCTCAAGGAAATCGCCGCTGCAGCTCTGGAAGACGAATCACCCAAATCTTGGCCGGAACTCATGGAGCCGCTTTTGGATGGAGTAGGCGACGCGGCCATTCTGATGGCCGCCGATGGCTATGGCCGTGGGCGAGTTAAAGGATCAGAGGCAGGCAAAGATGTAGTCATTCGTACAAGTGAAAATCAGAAGAGCTTTATGTTCGATTCAGACCCGAACCCTCGAAAACTGTTCGAATATGCATTTGATCAACTCCAAAAAAATACGATAGAGCAAGGATTGGAACACCCGTGAAACGCCTGCTTGATTGGTGCCGAATGTTGCTCCTGTCACCTGAAATTGTTGCACTGGCGTTGCCGTTCGTTATTTATCTATACACACCCGAATGGTCAGAATTTCTACAGAAACCGATGAAGGAAGGAATCTCCTTTGGACTATCTGCGTCCGGCATAAATCTCGCCGCACTAGCTTTTTGCTATAAGGAAGGAAGCGACATTCTTAACCCAAGTGGGGCAAAAGCAATATTGCTTGAGTGGCCAGACTACTTCATGCTCAAGACAAGAGTAGTAACAGCAATGGCATGGTGCACACTAGGTATTTCTCTAACAATAGCTGGAACTTGGATGGTCGCCTCTGATGTAAATCCACATCTAGGTGCAACGACTTTGGTCGCAGGTGTTTTGTCATCGGCGGTAGCAACTGGAACAATTGCCCTGGCACGGCTCCGAATTCGTGAGCTATTACCTGAAAAATAGGCACATCGCCATTTTCGAAAATCCAGCTTCGGCTATTCATTTTGACAAACCCAAATCGGGCCCGATTCAACCCAATACGGGTATTATGCAACCCAAAATGGGCATCACAGACACCTCCCCAGCTACCTCCGCAGGCCCGGCAGCGCCCACCCGCATTAGCCTGGCCGACGCGCTGTTCAGCGGCACGCAGCAGCGCGTGCTGGCGTTGCTGTTCGGCCAGCCGGAGCGCAGCTTTTACGCCAACGAGCTGATTGCGCTGGTGCGCGGCGGCTCGGGCGCAGTGCAGCGGGAGTTGGCGCGGCTGGCGCAGAGTGAGCTGGTGACGGTGCGGCAGTCGGGCAAGCAGAAGCATTACCAGGCCAATCCGAAGTCGCCGATCTTTGCGGAGCTGTGCGGCATCACGCAGAAGACGATGGGGCTGGCCGAGCCCTTGCGGGCTGCGCTGGCGCCGCTGGCGCCGCGCATACGGGCTGCCTTCGTGTACGGCTCGGTGGCCAAGCGGCAGGACACGGCGAGTAGCGATATCGACCTGATGCTGGTGAGCGAGGACCTGAGCTACGCCGAGCTGTTCACCGCCATCGACGCGCTGAGCGAGCAGCTCGGGCGCAAGGTGAACCCGACCGTCTACACGCCGGCCGAGCTGGCGCAGCGGGTGGCGCATGGTGATGCCTTCATGCAGCGCGTGTTGTCTCAACCCAGGATCTGGTTGATAGGAGGTGACGATGCCCTCGCCCTTTGAAAACCTGTGCGGCCCCGGCAAGCCGCTGCGCGCCGAACCGCCGGATGCGGCCGAGTTCGCCGGGCTGCTGCGCTCGGGCGCGGCGCGGCTGGACGATGCCGGCGTGGCCACGCTGGCGCTCGAAAGCCGTTTCGACCTGGCCTACAACGCCGCGCACGCGCTGAGCTTTGCCGCCCTGCGCTGGCACGGCTACCGCTCGGGCAACCGCTACATCGTCTTCCAGCTGCTGCCGCACACGCTGGGGCTGGGGCCCGAGGTGTGGCGGGTGCTGGACAAATGCCACCAGCTGCGCAACCTGGGCGAGTACGAGGGCGACCTGAACATCGACGCACGCATCGTCACCGACCTGATCACCGCCTGCCAGGCCGTGGCGGCCAAGGTGCGGGCGCTGCCATCCATCCCCCCACCGGCCACCCCATGAACGCATCGACCCTGGTCCAGAAGCTCTGGAACTACTGCAACGTGCTGCGCGACGACGGCATGAGCTACGGCGACTATGTGGAGCAGCTCACCTACCTGCTGTTCCTGAAGATGGCCGAGGAGCGGGCGCAGCCGCCGTACAGCCAGGCCAGCATCATTCCGGCGGCCTATGCCTGGCCGTCGCTGCTGGCGCGTGACGGCGACGAGCTGTTCGACCACTACCGCCATGCGCTGGAGGCGCTGGGGCAGTTGAAGGGCACGCTGGGGCTGATCTTCGGCAAGGCGCAGAACAAGTTCCAGGATCCGGCCAAGCTGCGCCGGCTGGTGGTGGACCTGATCGACGCCGAGAACTGGACCGCCCTGGGCGTGGACGTGAAGGGCGACGCCTACGAAGGCCTGCTGGAGAAGAACGCCCAGGACACCAAGAGCGGCGCAGGCCAGTACTTCACTCCGCGCGCGCTGATCCAGGCCATGGTGGACTGCATCGCGCCGCGGCCGGCCGAGAAGGTGTGCGACCCGGCCTGCGGCACGGGCGGCTTTCTGTTCACGGCCTACAACCACATCGTGGCCACACAGCCCAACCTGACGCGCGAGCAGAAGCGCTTCCTGAAGGAGGAAGCCTTCACCGGCTACGAGCTGGTGCAGGCCACCGCACGGGTGTGCGCCATGAACCTGCTGCTGCACGGCATCGGCAGCGAGAAACACGTGCCGGTGAAGGTGACGGATGCCCTCGCCGCCGACCCGGGGGAGCGCTACCAGGTGGTGCTGGCCAATCCGCCTTTCGGCAAGAAGAGCAGCACGCAGATCGAAGGCGCCGACGGCAAGCGCAGCACCGAGAAGGACGTGATCGAGCGCGACGACTTCTGGGCCACGACGAGCAACAAGCAGCTCAACTTCGTGCAGCACATCAAGACGCTGCTGGCGGTGCATGGCCGCGCCGCGGTGGTGCTGCCGGACAACGTGCTGTTCGAGGGCGGCGCGGGCGAGACCATACGCCGCAAGCTGATGCACGAGTGCGAGCTGCACACCCTGCTGCGCCTGCCCACGGGCCTGTTCTACGCCCAGGGCGTGAAGGCCAATGTGCTGTTCTTCGACAGGCGGCCGGCCAGCGAGACGCCCTGGACCAAGAAGCTCTGGATCTACGACCTGCGCACCAACCAGCACTTCACGCTCAAGACCCGGCCGCTCAGGCGCGAGGATCTGGACGAGTTCGTGCGGCTCTACCACCCGGCCAATCGTCACGACCGCACGGCCACCTGGAACGAGCAGACGCCCGACGGCCGCTGGCGCTGCTACGACTACGCCGAACTGATCGCGCGTGACAAGGCCAGCCTGGACATCTTCTGGCTCAAGGATGAATCACTCGCCGACAGCGCCGACCTGCCGCCGCCCGATCTGATCGCGCAGGAGATCGTCAATGACCTGGAGGCAGCGCTGGAGCAGTTCCGGCTCATCGCGGTCGATCTGGCCGACGGGTGATTCCTCGCCTCGCCCTGCAGCCGCGCACGGCGGCTTCCGGCGGCCGGCCCACGACCACCGCCGGCCCGATGCCCCGCCACTCCGACGGCGCGGCAGCCATTCCTAGAATGGCCGATTGCCCTGTCGAAAGTGCGCCGCCGTGTCGTCCTCCGCAACGTCTGATCCGTCGTCCGTCGCTCCTGCCGCCGCCCTGCCGGCAGGCCGGGACGGCCAGGCCCCCACCTCGCTGGCCGCCGCGGCCCATGCCGGCCTGATCCGCATCCGCGGCGCACGCCAGCACAACCTCAAGCACCTCGACCTCGACATCCGCACCGGCGAACTCACGGTGGTGACGGGGCCCTCGGGCTCGGGCAAGTCCAGCCTGGTGTTCGACACGCTTTATGCCGAGGGCCAGCGGCGCTACGTCGAGACCTTCAGCGCCTACGCGCGCCAGTTCCTCGATCGCATGGACCGCCCGGCGGTCGACGCGGTCGACGGTGTGCCGCCGGCCATCGCCATCGACCAGACCAACCCGGTGCGCACCAGCCGGTCGACGGTCGGCACGATGACGGAGCTGAACGATCACCTGAAGCTCTTGTTCGCCCGCGCCGCGCGCCTGTTCGATGCCGACACCGCCCGGCCGGTGAGCGAGGACGACCCGGAGACGATGTACGCCGACCTGGCCATGCGCTCGGCCGCGGCGGGCGACCCGCGCCTGGTCGTGACCTTCCCGGTCGAGCTGCCGGGCAACACCACGCCGGAGCAGATCGAGCAGTGGCTCTCGGCCAGCGGCTTCACGCGGGTGCAGGCCGAGCGCGAGGTGGCCACGATCACCGGGCCGCGCAAGGTGCTGGACGTGGTGGCGGACCGCTTCCGTTTTTCCAGCGCCGAGAAGGTGCGGGTGGTCGAGGCACTCGAAACCGCGTTCAAGCGCGGCAGCGGGCGGTGCAATGTGTATGCGCTGGGGGTGGAGGAAATCCCCCCCAACCCCCCTTTTTCAAAGGGGGGGGAAGAAGGGGGCGGCGGCGGCGCGGCGGACCAGGTCTGGAAATACAGCCAGGGCCTGCACTGCCCCGAGTCGGACCGGCGCTACAGCCATCCGCAGCCGGCGATGTTCAGCTTCAACTCGGCCTACGGTGCGTGCGAGACCTGCCGCGGCTTCGGCCGGGTCATCGGCGTGGACTTCGGCCTGGTCATCCCCGACCACCGCAAGACCCTGCGCGGCGGCGCCATCAAGCCGCTGCAGACGCCGGCCTGGAAGGAATGCCAGGACGACCTGCTCAAGTACGGCGGCGACGCCGGCATTCCGCGCGACACACCCTGGAGCCAGCTCACCGAGGCGCAGCAGAGCTGGGTGATAGCCGGTTCGCCGCACTGGAAGGGCGAGTGGAAGCAGCAGTGGTACGGCATCAAGCGCTTCTTCGAGTACCTCGAAAGCAAGGCCTACAAGATGCACATCCGTGTGCTCTTGTCCAAGTACCGCAGCTACACGCCCTGCACGGTGTGCGGCGGCGCGCGGCTCAAGACCGAGTCGCTGCTGTGGCGCCTGGGGGTGAAGGAGCAGGCGGATCTGGCCTTGCCACCGGCCAAGCGCTTCATGCCCATCGGCGTGGCCTGGAGCCGCGAGCAGCTCGAAGCCTTGCCCGGCCTGAGCCTGCACGACCTGATGCTCATGCCCATCGACCGCATGCGGCGCTTCTTCGACGGCATGGAATTGCCATCGCAGTTGCTCGACGACGCGCTCGAACTGCTGCTCGACGAGATCCGCACCCGCCTCAAATACCTCTGCGACGTCGGCCTGGGCTATCTCACGCTCGATCGCCAGAGCCGCACCCTCAGCGGCGGCGAGGTGCAGCGCATCAACCTCACCACGGCGCTGGGCACCTCGCTGGTCAACACCCTGTTCGTGCTGGACGAACCCAGCATCGGCCTGCATCCGCGCGACATGGGTCGCATCAACGAGGCCATGCTGCGCCTGCGCGACGCCGGCAATACGCTGGTGGTGGTGGAGCACGACCCGGCGGTGATGCTGGCGGCCGATCGAGTGATCGACATGGGCCCGGGCCCGGGCATCCAGGGCGGGCGCATCGTGTTCGACGGCACGCCGGATGAACTGCGCGGCGCCGAGACGCTCACCGGCGCCTACCTGGGCGGGCGGCGCTCCATCGCCCTGGGCCTGTCACGCCCGGTGAGCGACAGCACGCCCAGGCTGATCCTCGAAGGCGTGCGCCAGCACAACCTCAAGAACGTGACGGTGGAGTTCCCGCTGCAACGCCTGGTGTGTGTGACGGGGGTGAGCGGCTCGGGCAAGAGCACGCTGATGCAGGACGTGCTCCACCCCGCGCTGGCGCGCCACTTCGGCCAGGCCACCGAGACACCCGGCGCGCACGACCGCCTGCTCGGCGCCGACTGGCTGGCCGACGCGGTCTTCGTCGACCAGAGCCCCATCGGCAAGACCGCGCGCTCGAATCCCGCGAGTTATGTGGGCGCCTTCGACAGCGTGCGCGAGCTGTTCGCCGAACTCACCACGGCGCGCCAGCGCGGCTACGGTGCCGGCATGTTCAGCTTCAACGCCGGCGACGGGCGCTGCGCCACCTGCGGTGGCTCGGGTTTCGAGCATGTGGAGATGCAGTTCCTGAGCGACGTCTACCTGCGTTGCCCGGACTGCGACGGCCGGCGCTACCGCGCCGAGCTGCTGGAGATCCAGCTCGAACGCGGCGGTCGTGCACTGACCATCGCCGACGTGCTGGAGCTCACCGTGGCCGAGGCCCTGCGCCTGTTCGCCACCGACCGCGAGGTGGTGCGCGCCCTGCAGCCGCTGGCCGACGTGGGGCTGGACTACGTCAAGCTCGGCCAGCCCGTGCCCACCTTGTCGGGCGGCGAGGCACAGCGGCTCAAGCTGGCGGGCTTCCTGGCCGAGGCGGCCAAGGCCAGCAGCGCGACGAAGCAGAAGCTGGCGAAGAAGGGCACGCTCTTCCTCTTCGACGAGCCGACCACCGGCCTGCACTTCGACGACATCGCCAAACTCATGCGCGCCTTCCGCAAGCTGCTGGAGGCAGGCAATTCGCTGCTGGTGATCGAGCACAACCTGGACGTGGTGCGTGCCAGCGACTGGATCGTCGACCTCGGGCCCGAGGGTGGCGAGGCGGGCGGCGAGCTGGTTGCGTCCGGCTCACCCGCCGACCTGCGGGCGCATGCGACCAGCCACACCGGCAAGGCGCTGCGCGACTACGAGGCCGCGCTGGGCGCCGCGCTCACGGCCGAGGAAGGTGCGCCGCTGCAGCAGCTGGTGCGCGCGCGGCGGAAATCCCCCCCTGGCCCCCCCTTCGCCGAAGGGGGAGGAGCAGGCGCGATCCAGATCGTCAACGCACGCGAGCACAACCTCAAGGGCGTGAGCGTCAACATCCCGCGCGGGCAGTTCAGCGTCATCACCGGCGTGTCGGGTTCGGGCAAGAGCACGCTGGCCTTCGACATCCTGTTCAACGAGGGCCAGCGGCGTTACCTCGAAAGCCTCAACGCCTACGCCCGCAGCATCGTGCAGCCGGCGGGGCGGCCCGAGGTGGACGCGGTCTACGGCATCCCGCCCACGGTGGCCATCGAGCAGCGCCTGTCGCGCGGCGGGCGCAAGAGCACGGTGGCGACCACCACCGAGGTCTGGCACTTCCTGCGCCTGCTCTACGTGAAGCTGGGCACGCTGTATTGCCCCAAGTGCAGCGATTTCCACGCGCCGCATGACGAATGGGTGGCGGTCAAGCCGCAGACGCCGGAGTCCATCGCCGCCCAGCTGATGAAGGACTACCGCGGCCAGCACATCGGCCTGCTGGCGCCGCTGGTGGTGGCGCGCAAGGGTGTCTACACCGACCTGGCCAAGTGGGCCAAGGGGAAGGGATACACGCATCTGCGGGTGGACGGCGAGTTCCTGCCCACCGACAAGTGGCCCAAGATCGACCGCTACAAGGAGCACACCATCGAGCTGCCGGTGGCCGACCTGGTCATCGAACCCGAGCACGAGGCCGAGCTGCGCAAGCACCTGGCCGACGCGCTGGAGCACGGCAAGGGCGTGCTGCACCTGCTGGCACCCTTGAAGGGCCTGAAGACGGCCATCGCCGCCGGTTCACCCACCGGCCGCATCGGCAAGGCCAAGGTGTTCTCGACCCGGCGCGCCTGCCCGCAGTGCGGCACCAGCTACCCCGAGTTGGACCCGCGCATGTTCTCGTACAACAGCAAGCACGGCTGGTGCGTGGACTGCGTCGGCACCGGCCTGACGCTCACGCGCGAGCAGCGCAAGGCGCTGGACGACTCGGTGAAGGACGAGGACAACACCGGGCGCGAGAAGACTTTTGCCGAGCCGGAGGTCGAGGACCTGGCCGAGGATCAACCCTGCGGCACCTGCCACGGCGCCCGCCTCAACCCGGTGTCGCTGGCGGTGCGTTTCCGCGGTGAGTCGATCGCCGCGCTGGCGGCGCTCTCGGTCAACGACGCGGCCCGGTGGGTGGCCAGGCAGAAGCTGGACGGGCGCGAATCCGCCATCGCGCGCGACGTGGTGAGCGAGATCAGGAACCGGCTGAGCTTCCTCGACGACGTCGGCCTGGGCTACCTCACGCTCGACCGCGCCGCGCCCACGCTGAGCGGCGGCGAGGCGCAGCGCATCCGCCTGGCGGCCCAGCTCGGCAGCAATCTGCAGGGCGTCTGCTACGTGCTGGACGAGCCGACCATCGGCCTGCATGCACGCGACAACCGCATCCTGCTCAACGCGCTGGCCAAGCTCGGCGCCAGTGGCAACACCCTGGTGGTGGTGGAGCACGACGAGGACACCATACGCCGCGCCGACCACATCATCGACATCGGCCCCGGCGCCGGCCGACGCGGCGGGCGTGTGGTGGCCGAAGGCACGGCGGCCGCGCTGCAGGCGCAGGGTGATTCGGTCACCGGGCGGCTGCTCAACGCGCCGCTCAAGCACCCGCTGAAGGCACGCCGCACTGTCGACGCGGACACGAATCAGCTGGTGGTGAAGGGCGCCAGACGCCACAACCTCGCCGGCTTCGACATCACCGTGCCGCTGGAGCGGTTGGTGGCGGTGACGGGCGTGTCCGGCTCCGGCAAGAGCACGCTGGCGCGCGACGTGCTGCTGGACAACGTGAAGCTGGCGTTGGCTGCGGGCGAAGCTGCGCGCAAGGCCAAGACCAAGGTCGCGCCGGCCTGGGTGGGCTGCAGCGGCATCGAGGGCTGGAGCCAGCTCGACCGCGTGCTCGAAGTCGACCAGACCCCCATCGGCAAGACGCCACGCTCCTGCCCGGCCACCTACATCGGCTTCTGGGACGCCATCCGCAAGCTCTTTGCCGAGACGCTGGAGGCCAAGGCGCGCGGCTACGCCGCAGGGCGCTTCAGCTTCAACACCGGCGACGGGCGCTGCCCGGGCTGCGAGGGCCAGGGCCTGCGCACGGTCGAGATGGCCTTCCTGCCCGACGTGAAGGTGCCCTGCGACCTGTGCCACGGCGCACGTTTCAACCCCGAGACCCTGGCCGTCACCTGGCGCGGCAAGAGCATCGGCGAGGTGCTGCAGATGGAGGTGGACGAGGCGGTGGACTTCTTCGCCAGCATGCCCAGCATCGGCCACCCGATCAAACTGATGCAGGACGTCGGCCTGGGCTACCTCACGCTCGGTCAGCCCAGCCCCACGCTGAGTGGTGGCGAGGCGCAGCGCATGAAGCTGGTCACCGAGCTCGCCAAGGTGCGCGACGACGTGACCCGGCGCGGCCAGAAGCCGCCGCACACCCTGTACGTGCTGGACGAACCCACCGTCGGCCTGCACATGGCCGACGTGGAGCAGTTGATCAAGGTGCTGCACCGCCTGGTCGACGGCGGCCACAGCGTGGTGGTGATCGAGCACGACCTGGACGTCATCGCCGAGGCCGACTGGGTCATCGACCTGGGGCCAGAGGGCGGCTCGGGCGGCGGACGCATCGTCACCGCCGGCACCCCCGAGCAGGTGGTGAAGAGCCGCAGCCACACCGGCACGGCGCTCAAGCCGGTGCTGGCGCGCTGAAGCCCGGACGCAGTGCAGGTGCGCCCGGACATATTCAGGCGAGAACATTCCGGGTAGTTATCCGGGCGGACTGCGACATCACCTGAATACCCCAAGGCCACGCTCTTCGAATCCTCATGACGGTACTCCACCGATTTGCGGCCGAGGGGCATGGGCGATATGTCGCGACACCGTCAAGAGGCTTTTCGACAATCGCCGCCGGCCGGAGTGGCCGATAGTATGAAAATCGTGACCGATACTTGAGCCGAGATAATTCACGGCGCGGCCATTAATGCCTTGGCGCTTCCCGCTGGCCCGCCATCGCAGCCGTGGACCGGCGCGGCGTTGCGACGCAGGTCACCCGGGTCGCATCGCCAGCCGCTTGCTGACGGCGTGCCGGACGCCTGTCGCCGCTCACGTCAAACGGCAGCCGCGGGCCCCAGACCAGGCGCCACCCCAGTGAAAGCGTGGGTGAGATGCCCCATCCCCCCTTGTTTCGCGGGTGGGTCGGCGCTCGCTACCGCAGCCGATGGCAGCACTGTTTGAGGGGGTGGGAGCTGGGCCAGCGCCCGCTCCGCAACTGAAAAACAACAGTGGGCAGCGCGCCTGACGATTCGTGATTGGTGGCAGCTTGCGAGTTTTGTCACGCTTCCACGCACTCGCTGCAAAGTACCGGCGTGTAACTGGCGTGAGATCCTCGACCTCCACTGCAAACTCCAGCAAGCGATTTCAGCAGGTCATGAAACCTGGGCCTTGACGAATCCTGCAAGCCCGGGAATGCTCCGCCGCATCATGCAGTTCCGCAGCCCTTTATCCCCTTTCCTGCAGATACCCCCGCCGCCGCAGCGGGCGCGGCGCGTGTGTGCCTGCGGCGCGGCCGCGAGCCTGGCCGCTGTGACCTCGGCTGCCATCGCCGCGCCTCTGCACATGGGGCGTATCCATGCCTGAGCGCAGCCGTTTTTCGCTCGTGCGTTATTTCCTGCTGACCAGCCTGATCGGCCTGGTGGGCATCCTCGGCGTGTTGTTCTTTGCCCTGCGCAGCCAGCAGGAAGAGACCCTCATCGAACTCGAAGGCAAGGACAACGCCAATGTCGCCCAGCTGTTCGCCAACGGCAGCTGGGAGCGCCATCGTGAATACATCGAAAGCACCCAGCTGATCGACCGCTCCAGCGTGCTGAAACACCCCGCGCTGCCGGCGCTCAGCACCGACATCGCCGCCTTGGTGCGCGGCATGAAGGTGGTGAAGGTCAAGATCTACAACCGTCGCGGCCTCACCATTTATTCGTCCGACCCGTCCCAGATCGGTGAAAGCAAGGCCGGCAACCAGGGCTTTCTGAGCGCGCTGGCCGGCACGCGGGTCAGCCAGATCACCCACCGCGATCATTTCGACAGTTTCGACGGCGTCATTTCGGACCGCGACCTGGTGTCGTCCTACGTGCCCATCAAGCCGCCCGGCGAGCGCAACGCCCTGGCGGTGATGGAGATCTATTCCGACGTCACGGCAATGATGCAGGAGGACGCGCAGGAGGCGAACCAGCTCGCCCTGCTGCTGGGCGCAGCCATGGGCGGGCTCTATCTTTTTCTCGGTTTCATCGTGCTGCGCGCGGCACGCATCATGCACGAGCTGGAATCCGCGCAACGCGAACAGGACGCACGCATCCGCCACATGGCCTTCCATGACGCCCTGACCGACCTGCCCAACCGCGCGGCGTTCGAAAAGGAGCTCGACAGCCAGGTCACCACGGTGCGCGCCGGCATCACCGGCCTGATGGCGCTGGACCTGGACCGCTTCAAGTCGGTCAATGACACCCTGGGCCACCATGCCGGCGACCGCCTGCTCAAGCTCGTGGCTGAACGCCTGCGCAACTGCATCCGCGATCTCGACGTGGTGTTCCGCGTCGGTGGCGACGAATTCATCGCGGTGCTGAACAACGCCGACCGCCAGATCGCCGAACAGGTGGCCGCGCGCATGGTCGACGCGCTGCAGCAGCCCTTCGCCCTGGGCGACCGGGTGGTCAACATCGGCGTCAGCATCGGCATCGCCTTCAGCGACCAGACCGGCGACCGCAACACCCTGCTGCGCAGCGCTGACCGCGCCATGTACCGCGCCAAGCAGGCCGGCCGCGGCCGCTACGCCTTTGCCGACTCCGCCATGGGCATGGCCTGAGCGGCTGACTGCGGCTCGACGTCGACCATCTTCCACCAGTTCAGCCAGAACAGCGGACGGCGGTAGCCGACCAGCTGCGGCCCCATCAGGTCGCACACCATGCGGTGCACCGTCATGCGGTAGGGCATGTAGGCCAGTGCCAGCTTGCTGGCCTGTCGCATCAGCGCCAGGCGCTCCGGCCCGTCGGGCAGGGCCTGCAGGCGGCGGAAGATCTCGTCGTAGGCCGGCAGCGAGAAGCGCGCCAGGTTGCCCTTGCCGATCGAGCCGCCATAGGCGCGCTCCAGCGCACTTTGGCCATCCGGCGAACTGGCGCTGGAGCCCACCCGCCAGATCATGAAACGCCCGGCGCGAGTCGCCTTGAGGTTTTCGGACCACTGGCCGATGCGCAGCTCCACCTTCAGGCCCAGGGCGTCCATGCTGGCCTTGAACACCTCGTCCAGCGCCCGGCTGGCCTGGTCGGACTGGGCGAGCAGTTCCAGCACCAGCGGCTCGCCATCGGGCGTCTCGCGCCAGCCATCGCCGTTGCGGTCGAGGTAGCCGTAGAGGTCGAGCAGGGCACGTGCGCGGGCGCGGTCGAACAGCGTGGCCGGGCTGTGCACGCCGGCCTGGTAGCCATAGGTGCCGGGCACGATGAGGCCGTGCGCCGCGATGGCCTCGCCGCGCCGGGCAATGCGGATCTCGCGCCCGACGTCGTAGCCGGTGCTGATGGCACGGCGCAGCGCCACGTGCGCCTCGTCCAGCCCGCCGACCAACGGACTGTCCATGTTGAAGATCAGGGTGTTGACGTCCGAGGCCGCCACACGCGCATGGCGCACGCCCTGACGGGCCAGCGTGGGCGCCAGCGCGCCGCCCGGCAGGGCGTGGGGGATGAACTCGGCCGGCACGATCTGCAGCAGGTCCTGCTCGTGGTTGAGGAAGGACAGCCAGCGCGGCTGGGCCTCCTCGATGACGGCAATCTCCACCCGCTCCAGCATGGGCAGGCGCCGGCCCTTGAAGCGCGCCAGCAGGGCCAGCCCCTCGGCGTCGTCGGCGGCGGGTTCGGCCTCGTAGAAACGCTCGCGGTAACCCGGGTTGCGCTCCAGCACGATGCGCGATGAGCGCCGCCAGCTCGCCAGGCGGAAGGGCCCGGTGCCGACCGGGTGTTCGCCGATGTGTTCACCGTAGCGGTCCACCACCTCGCGCGCCATCACGCCCCAGACGTCGGCATTGGTCAGCGCGGTGAGGAAGCGCGGCCGGCCCTCGCGCAGCGTGAAGCGCACGGTGTAGCGGTCGAGCGCCTGCAGACCGGCCACTGGCTGGTCGTAGTCCAAGGGTGTCTTGTCGCGCAGGACGCGGGCACGCAGCTCGGCCAGGCCGACGATGCCCTCGTCCTCCAGATTGGGCAGGCTGGGGCTGCGTGTGGCCGGGTCGACCACGCGCTTGAAGGTGTAGACGACATCGGCGGCGGTCAGCTCGCGCGGCCGCCCGCCAAAGGCCGGGTCGTCCTGGAAGAACACGCCGCGGCGCAGCCGCACGGTGTAGACCTTGAAGTCCTTGCTCACCTCGGGCAGGGCGACGGCCAGGCAAGGTCGCACCTTGTGCGGCCGCGCCAGATGGTCGTATTCGTAGAGCGACTCGAAGATGTTGGCCGTCACCGTGCGCGAATACAGGTCCGAGACCTGCTGCGGGTCGAAGGTGGTCTCGGCGGTCGGAAAGGCGTAGCGCAGGACATGGGCCTGCACGCCGTTCGCGCTTTCCGCTGGGCCTGCGGCCAGCGCGCTGAAGGGCTGCGCCGCCAGGCTGCCGGCCGTGGCGGCGGCGCGCTGCAGCAGGGTGCGGCGTGCTGTGCTCATGGGTGGCCGCAACAGTTCAGGGCGCGCTGGCGAAGGGCAGGGCGGCGGCGGATGGTCACGGTGGTGACCGGCGCGCGGAGGGGGGCGTCAGCCCGACGTGCCGGAGGCGGCCGCAGCGGCGGCTGCCAGAACGTCACGCGTGGCCAGGGCGACGCGCCGCGCCGCCTGGGCGTAGTCCTCGCCCGCGCCGGCGTAGAGCACCGCGCGCGAGGAATTGACGACGATGGGTCCGGTGACCGTGCCGGCGGCGTCGCGCACCAGGCCGGCGCGCACCGTCGCCTCGGCGTCGCCGCCCTGGGCGCCCACGCCGGGGATGAGCAGCGGCAGCGTCGGCGCCAGTTCGCGCACGCGGGCGATCTCGGCCGGAAAGGTCGCGCCCACCACCAGGCCGAGCTGGCCGTTCCTGTTCCATCCAGTCTGGGCCAGGCGGGCCAGGTGCTCGTACAGGCGCGGCTGGCCGGGCACATCGGCCAGGCGCTGGTTCTGCCAGTCCGAGCCGCCCGGATTGGAGGTGCGGCACAGCAGGATGGCGCCCTTGCCCGGGTAGGCCAGATAGGGTTCGAGGGTGTCGAAGCCCATGAAGGGCGACAGCGTCACCGCGTCGGCCTGATAGCGCTCGAAGGCCTCGCGGGCGTACTGCTCGGCGGTAGCACCGATGTCGCCGCGCTTGGCGTCCAGGATGACCGGCACCTCAGGCGCCGTGCGGCGGATGTAGGCGATCAGCTCTTCAAGCTGATCCTCGGCGCGCTGGGCGGCGAAATAGGCGATCTGGGGCTTGAAGGCGCAGACCAGGTCTTTCGTCGCATCGACGATGCGGGCGCAGAACTCGTGGATGCGGCGCGCGTCGCCCTTCAGGCCGGCCGGGAAACGCGCCGGCTCGGGGTCCAGCCCCACGCACAGCAGCGAACGATGAAGAGTGCTGGCACGCGCCAGTTGCTGGGTGAAGACCATGCGGCGATTGTAGGAAGGCGCCCCGAACTGCCGGTTGCCATGGCGGCCAGCGATGACATGGGTGGGTCATCCGCTGGTCCGGACCAGCGGGTTGTCCACATCGGCGGGTTGCCTAGGTCACTAGCCCGGCCGGCAGTAGGGCACGAACAATGTGTGCCACGGTCAGGACGACGGTTCGGGTCGGCAACACGCCGTCCGGCCCGGCGGACCCCCACAACCCTGCCGCTTTCCAGCGTCGACCCACGGACGGAGCCCCCACATGATGACCAAACCCCTGCCCCTGATCGGTGTCAGCCTGCTGGCCGTACTCGTTTCGGCCTGCGGCCAGATGGGGATGACGGCGCCGCAGAACCGTGGCGCACCTCAGCCCACCGCACCCCGACTCAGCATCGTCAGTGCCGGCAATGGCGCGCCGGCACTGGTGCTGGACCAGGAGCCGCTGGTGATCACTCGCGAAGCGCTGGCCAGCAAGCCGGTGGTCGACGAGCGCAACGGCAAGTCTGGCGTCGCGATCGTCTGGAGTCTCGATCCGGCGTCGGGCTGGGAATTCCTGCCCGACGCCGGCATCGTCTTCGAGGCCCCCCCCCAGGTGCCGGACGAGATCGCCAAGCGTTACGACATCGCCCGCTATATCCGCTTCGACAGCGCCGAAGGCCTCATCTACGGCTGCCGACGGCTGGACAACACCAGCCAGTTCCGCTGTCTCACCGGACCCGATGTGTCGTCAACGCTGAAGGACCTGAAATACACCGTGCGGGTGCGCAGCAAGGCCAACCCGAACCAGCAGATCACGCTGGACCCGCGCCTGTGGCGCTGAGACGTCGCTCGCTGGCCGGCGCCGTGTTGTCGGCCAGCCTGAGCGACAACTCGTCCAGGACGGCGGGATGGCTCAGATCCAGTCCAGCATCAACCTCCATGGCCGCACGAAAGGCCGCTGGGCCCAGTGCCATGCGCACCTTGGTCAACCGTTCGTCAAGGTAGATCCGGTCGGCCGGATCACGCACATATCCGATAGACGCGGACAGGCGCTCGGCCCATCCATGCAATTCGGCGGCCGTCGCGTCGCGCCCCGACTCGGCTGCCCAGCCGGTCGCGGCGTCGATCAGCGCCTGGGTGACCATGGGCATGCTGGCACCATGGGCCACCGCGATGCCCTCACCCAGGTGGCGTAGCGCGGCATCCAGGTCGTGCAGTTCGACCTCCACCATGACGACATTGACCAGCACCAGGGCCAGGCCGAAGTTGTCGCCTTCGTCCTTCACGAGTTCCAGCGCTTCCAGATACATGGCCCGCGCCTGCTTGAACTCAGCCTGCGAGCGATGGAACTGCGCCGCCGAGGTCAGGGTGACGGCCAGGTCACGGTTCTGCCAGTGACGCCGGGCGATGGCGACCGCTGCGCCGATGTGGCGTCGGGCGGCGTCGATGTCGCCCTGGCCCCAGCAGGCGGCGCCCAGCGCGTCCAGCGCCTTGCCCTCCAGCGCGACCTCGCCCAGCTCGCGGGCGATGGCCACGCAGTCCTCGTTGAGTGCGCGTGAGCGCGCATACAGCCCGACGTAATAAAGCAGTTGCCCGGCGGCGTACAAGACCTCGGCGCGTCCGGCGTCACGGCACTCGCGGGGCAGACGCTCCAGCACCTCCAGCGTCAGGCGGATGCCGACGCCGAACTGGCCCGACACCACCCAGTACACCCGCAGCGCCTGCACCAAGCGCACCCGCTCGGCCGTGTCGGCGCGCGCCAGCACCGCCGGCGCATGCGCCGCCAGCAGGTTGTCGCGGTCGGCGTCCAGGCAGGGCAGCCAGTCGCCCTGCTGAGTGCCGGTCAGGTGGACGGCGGCGCGTTCGGCCAGATCGAGGTAATGGCGCAGGTGCGCCAGGCGGAAGTCGATCGTCTCGGCAGCCAACTGCTCCTGGGCGTATTGCCGCACCGTCTCGAGCATCCGGTAGCGGTGGCTGTCCAGGTCCACGCTCACCAGCGACTTGTCGACCAGGCGGCCGAGCAGGTCCATCACCTCGGACTGAGGCAGGGCCTGTCCGCCCGGGCAGACTGCCTCGGCGGCATCGAGCGTCCAGCCACCGGCGAACACCGACAGGCGGCGCAGCAGCGCACGCTCGGCCGGCGTCAGCAGTTCATGGCTCCAGTCGAGCAGGGCGCGCAGGGTCTGCTGACGCGGCTGGGCGGCGCGGTCACCTTGGTTGAGCAGGCGCAGGCGATCGCTGATGCGCGCCGCCAATTGCGCCACGCTCATCTGGCGCGCACGCGCGGCGGCGAGTTCCAGCGCCAGCGGAATGCCTTCCAGCACGCCGCAGATGGTGCTGACGGCCAGCACATTGCCGGCCTCCAGCCGAAATCCCGGCTGGACCAGTCGCACGCGGTCGACGAAGAGTTGCACCGCCGGCTGGGCTGCGGCCTCCACCACGGTCGGCACATGGGTCAGCCGGTGCACTGCCAGCGGCTGCAGCACCAGCATCACTTCGCCCGCGGTCTGCAGCGCCTCGCGGCTGGTGGCCAGCACCTTCAGGCCTGCGCCAGCCTGCAGCAGCCGGCTGGCGAGCGCGGCGCAGGCGTCCAGCAGGTGTTCACAGTTGTCCAGCAGCAGCAGCAGGCGGCGTTTGGCAACGAAGTCCTGCAGTGCTGCCAGCAGGGAGTCGGCGCCCTCTTCACGTACGCCCAGCACGGCCGCCACGGCCTGGGGCAGCAGCTCAGGGTCGTGTAGCGGCGCCAGTTCGACGCACCACACCCCATCGGGATAGTCGTCCAGCAGGTCGGCCGCCAGCTGGCGCGCCAGCCGGGTCTTGCCGATGCCGCCCAGGCCGACCAGGCTGAGCAGGCGATGGCGCTGCAACAGGGCGCGCGCCTCGCCCAGTTCGCGCTCGCGGCCAACGAAGCTGTTCAGGTGGCAGGGCAGGTTGTTCGGAGTGGCCGCCAGCGAGCGCAGGGCAGGAAACTGCGCCCGCAGGCCGGCGTGCAGCAACTGGTGGATCTGCTCGGGCGCGGCCAGGTCGCGCAGGTGCACCAGGCCGAGATCGAGCAGGCCTGCGCCCGATCCCAGCCGCGCGAGCTGCGGGCGGACCTGCTCGGCCACCGTGCGCGACATCAGGATCTGCCCGCCGTGCGCACACTGCATGACACGCGCGGCGCGATTCACATCGCGGCCGTAATAGTCGCCGCCACGCTGCTCGTCGAAGCCCAGGTGCAGACCGCAGCGGGCCAGCAGCGGCAGCGCCAGCGCCTGGTCCGGATCGGCCAGCAGCAGGCAGAAATCGCGCGCCGCCAGCACCGCGGCCAGCGGCGAGGCAAAAGCGGCGTGCAGACCGTCGCCGGTGGTCTTGACGACCCGGCCACCGTGGCGCTGCACTGCCTGCAGCGCCAGCTCGTCGTGCCGGCGCAGGGCCGTCTGCATGGCGGCCGGCTGCTGCTCCCACAGCCGGGTGCTGCCTTCGATGTCGGTGAACAGAAAGGTGACGGCAGCCGGATCGTCCAGGCCCGTCGGCAGCAGCGCTGCGCTGGTGTGGGTGTCGACCATCAGACTCGAAGGTGGCAGACCGGCCGGGACTAGTCGTGCCGTGGTCGGCACGGCTGACCCGGTGCTCGAGGCTTGCGCCATGGCGCTGGACATGGGCGACACCCGCCTTTCTCGACCTTTGTGCGTAGCAAGGTTCCTGGCCGCAGGCGTCAGACCATCTCGCGCCGCGCGATGCGTCGGCACAGCGCGGTGGTGTCCGCCCGCGGATGCAGGCCGAGCTGCAGGCGCAGGGTGTTGACGCAGGCGCGGTACTGGCGCTCGGCCAGCTGCGGTTGACCCAGCCTTGCGTAGCAGCGCATCAGGCGCTGGTGCGCACCCTCGTTGCATTCGTCCTGCGCCAGGTGACGCAGCGTTGTCCGCACACAACCGTGCAGGTCGCCCACCTGCTCGCGCAGGCAGGCCAGGTGATCCAGCACCTCATTGAGGCGATCGCGCAGCAACTGGCTGTCGGGCGCCAGCGCCGGCTCATGGTCCAAGCTGTCCTGCAGATCGGCGTGGTAGAGCGCGACGGCCGCCTCGTACCAGTGGATGGCAGTCGCCGTGTTGCCGGACAGCTCCTCGGCACGGCCGATGTCGGCGTTGAAGTTGAAGTGCTCCACATCCAGCCACACCTCGCCGGGCACCCAGATCTGGTAGCCCGCCTCGCTGTGGCGCAGCAGGTTGACCTTGCCCAGCGCTCGGCGCAGGCGGTGCAGCGTGACGTTGAGGCTGTTGCGCGCGCTGGCGGCATCGGCGTCCGGCCAGAACATGGCGCACAGGCGCTTGCGCGAGATCGGGCGCCGCCGCTGCAGCAGCAGCACCTGCAGCAACGCGCTCGCCTTGCCCTGCGGCAGGTCACACACCGGCTCGCCGTCCAGCCAGACCTGGAAACCGTCGAGCATCCTCGCGCTCAGGGTGTGGGTGCTGGTGCTGCCGGACGGTGCCGCCCGGCGCTGACCGTCCGCCGGCTGCTGACCGTCGAGTTGGCGCCCGGCCACCTCGTGCAGCGGCGCCGGTGCGCTGGGCGCGAAGTAGTTGCGTTCGAACGCATGCTGGCCCTCGGCGGACCGCTGCGCAGCACTCGTGCGCGGCACCGCCGCGCCCGGCACCCACCAGCCCGACAGGGCGCGGTCCCAGGCATGGCGCAGACCACGCGTGGCGGCGGCGACATCGGCCAACGCGCCGCGGCGGGTGGATGACGGCAGCTCGTCGCTGCGCATGCCCGGCGAGCGCGTGCCGGCCTGGGCATCGAGTGGCATCAGCAAGGTGTCGTTCAGGGCGTCGGAGTCGTGCAGGCGGCGCGGCGAAGGATTCAGGGCGATGGACATGGTGCGGGTGCTCCAGCTAGGCCAACGACGGGCTGCTCGCCAGGCTCGGACCGGGCCGGTGTTCAGTGCGTCGCGAAGTGAAAAAAGTCTAGGAGCCGACCCATGCCAGCCTCTGTGCGCATGCGCACAGGTTTCGGGCCATGGGCCCCGCAATTCGTGAGACTTGTCATGAACAACGCACCCTAGGTGCAGCTCAAGCCCACTTTTCGGCGCGCCCCCGAAAGCGGCGGCTGGTCGGCCCGCACCCCCGCAGCCAGGGCGGCCGGGGAACTGCGCAAACGCGGGCGTACCGCAGCCGTCAGATGCCGCTGCGCGGCGTGACGACGAGGTCGGACAGGCGCGAGATGTCCTCAACCACCAGGCCGTCACCGTCCTTGCTCAGCAGGCCCAGGCGGACCAGGCTCGCCATCTCGCGTGTCACCTGCTCACGGTAGCTGCTGATGCGCGCGCCGAGTTCGGCGTGGGTGGGCACGCCCGTCAGGCGCACCCGGTTGGCACCGGCACCGGCGCCGGGCAGGGCCAGTCGCAGCAGTTCGGCGGCCAGGCGCTGCTGCACATTGAGGGTGCTGATTTCGTAGACCCGCTCGGTAAGCTGGCGCACCGAATGCACCAGGCTGTGCAGCACGCGCTCGTTGAGCGGCCAGTGCAGGCGCAGCAGCTCGATGAAGTCGGCCCCCGGCAGGCGCGCCAGCAAGGCTTCGTCCAGCGTCAGCACGTTGGCGGTGCGCAGGCCGCCGTCAAGCGCGGCGAGTTCGCCGAACATCTCCCCTGCACCCAGGTCGCGAAAACTCACTTCGCGCCCCGTCGGCGCCAGCGCCACCACGCGCACCCGCCCGCTGAGGATGAGGTACACCGCGTGGTCGTCGTCACTGCGCATCAGCACCATGCTGCCGGCCGAGTAGCGGCGGAACTGGCAGCGTGCCGCCACCTCGTGCAGCACGGCGTCGGGCAGGCCGGCGAACAGACGCACGCTGCGCAGCCCGACGATGCTGGGCGCGCCTGGCCCGGTTTGGCTCATGGCCGGCACCCGGCGAGGCGCAGGTCACGACGCATGTCGCAGCAGTCGCAACAGTCGCAGAACAAGAGGCTGGCGTGCCCACTCATGGCCCGATCATGCCTCCAGACTGCCGGGCGGCCAGGGTCGCGCGCTTGATCCAGCGCAGGACGCCTGGCCGCGAGCGGCCGGCCAGGCGTCAGACGCGGCGTGCCAACTCGCCGGCCAGGCCGGTGTAAAGCGCGGGCGTCATGGCCAGCAGGCGCTGCTTGTCGGCCTCGGGCAGGCCGAGTTCGGCGATGAAGCCCTGCATCAGCTCGCGCGTCATGGGCCGGCCGCGGGTGAACTGCTTGAGCAGCTCGTAGGGCTCGGGCAGGCCGTGGCGGCGCATCACCGTCTGGATGGGCTCGGCCAGCACTTCCCAGGCGTCGTCCAGGTCGGCGTCCAGGGCGGCGGCGTTGAGCTCCAGCTTGCCCAGGCCGCGCATCAGGCTGTCGTAGCCCAGCAGGGCGTAGCCCACCGCCACGCCCATGTTGCGCAGCACGGTGGAATCGGTCAGGTCGCGCTGCCAGCGGCTCACCGGCAGCTTCTGGCTCAGATGCGCCAGCAGGGCGGTCGACAGGCCGAAGTTGCCCTCGGCGTTCTCGAAGTCGATCGGGTTGACCTTGTGCGGCATGGTCGACGAGCCGACCTCGCCGTCGCGCAGCTTCTGCTTGAAGTAGCCCAGGCTGATGTAGCCCCAGACGTCGCGGCTCCAGTCGATCAGGATGGTATTGATGCGGGTGAGCGCATCGAACAGCTCGGCCATGTAGTCGTGCGGCTCGATCTGGATGGTGTAGGGGTTGAAGGTCAGGCCCAGGCGCTCCTCCACCACCTTGCGGCTGAAGGCCTCCCAGTCCTGCTCGGGGTAGGCCGAGAGGTGGGCGTTGTAGTTGCCCACCGCACCGTTCATCTTGGCCAGCAGCGGCACCGCCGCCACGCGGGCGCGGGCGGTGGCCAGGCGCGCCAGCACGTTGGCGATCTCCTTGCCCACCGTGGTGGGGCTGGCGGTCTGGCCGTGGGTGCGGCTCAGCATGGGTTGGTCGGCAAAGGTGTGGGCCATGGCGCGCAGGCGTTCGCACAGGGCGTCGATGGCGGGCAGCAGCACCTCGTCGCGCGCGCCCTTGAGCATGAGGGCGTGGCTGGTGTTGTTGATGTCCTCGCTGGTGCAGGCGAAGTGCACGAACTCCGAGGCCGCGGCCAGCTCCGCGTTGCCGGCAAAACGCTGCTTGATCCAGTATTCGACCGCCTTGACGTCGTGGTTGGTGCGTTTCTCGATGTCCTTGATGGCCTGGGCGTCGGCCTCTCCAAAGCGCACCACCAGCGAACGCAGCAGGCCGCGCGACGCTTCGCTCAGCGGCGCGAACTCGGCAAAGCCAGCGTCCGACAGCGCGATGAACCATTCCACCTCGACCTGCACACGCCGGTGCATGAGGCCGAATTCGCTCAGCAAGGGGCGCAGCTTGGCCAGGCGCGTGGCGTAACGACCATCCAGCGGCGACAGGGCGGTGAGGGCGGAAAGTTCCATGGCGGTTGGCCCGGCGCAGCGGCGGCCCGGGCAGGTTGCGCGTGTAGGGGATGGCGGGCAGCGCGGGGCTGCGACGAAGGCGCCGGGCGACCTGGCGGAGCAACGCAGCGCCAGGACGAAGGGCCGGAAAGGCGTGAATTTTAAGCAGCGGCGCCAGGCATCCGCGCCCCGCGCCCGCTGACGGGGCACTCAGCTCGCCAGCAGTTCCAGCCCGGCCAGCTTGTCGCGCAGCCGCTCGGGCGTGACCGGCTTGACCAGCGTGCCGTCGATGCCGAAGCCGTCGGCCATGTAGAGAAACTTGGGGTTGCCCGACACGGCGATGACCTTGGGGCGGTCCGCCAGTGCCAGCACATCCTGTATGGTCTCGATGCCGTCGCGCACATCCATCACGAGGTCGATCAGGCAGGCCACCGGCCGATGCTGCGCGATGCGCTCCTTCACGCCGGCGCCCTTGTCGTGTTCGATGACGGCAAAACCCAGCGCCTCGAGCTGGCGCCGCACGATGGTGCGGAACAGGGCGTCATCATCGACCACGAGCACTGCGGCGGGCATTCACTGCTTTCCAGGGTGTTGCAAGGCGGCGCCGGCAGACGCACGGCGACGCCGTATTGTCGAACGGGAACCCTCGATCCAGCTTACGACTCGCTTAGCCTCTGGCGGGCGCCGGCACCACCCCTGGGCACGACTCCACGGCCGCCCAGGACAACTTCCGCGCCGCACCAGCGCCTCTTCAGTCGGCTGGTCGGCGCCCCTACAATGCGCCCCTTCGTGTCCGAGGAGCGTTGCAAGGCGTCAGGCCCCCTGATAGCCCCAGGCTCGGGCCCCTTTCATAGGCAACGGCGCTCACCCGCTCGCGTTCGCGGCGAGTCTTCGGGGTGAGTGACGACTGGCGTTCCCACCTCCATCAGACGCGACCGCGGATGCCGCGCAAACCGACTGGAGTGAACCCATGAACGCTGTGACCGAATCCGTTTTCACCGACTGCCACGTCGCCGACCTCGCCCTGGCGGCCTGGGGTCGCAAGGAAATCCGCATCGCCGAAAGCGAGATGCCGGCGCTGATGGCCATCCGCAAGGAATACGCCACCAGCCAGCCGCTCAAGGGCGCGCGCATCACCGGCAGCCTGCACATGACCATCCAGACCGCCGTGCTGGTCGAAACGCTGCAGGCCCTGGGCGCGACCGTGCGCTGGGCCAGCTGCAACATCTTCTCGACCCAGGACCACGCCGCCGCCGCGTTGGTGGCCGAAGGCACGCCGGTGTTCGCCTACAAGGGCGAGACCCTGGTCGACTACTGGGACTACACCCACCGCATCTTCGACTTCGCCGCCAAGGGCGAGGCGGGCGAAGGCCCGAACATGATCCTGGACGACGGCGGCGACGCCACGCTGCTGATGCATCTGGGCAAGAAGGCCGAGACCGACGCCTCGGTGCTGGCCAACCCGGGCTCGGAAGAAGAGCGCATCCTCTACGCCGCCATCCAGGCCAAGCTGGCGGTCGACGCCACCTGGTACAGCCGCAAGTCGGCCGAGATCATCGGCGTGACCGAGGAAACCACCACCGGCGTGCACCGACTGAACGAGATGTCGGCCAAGGGCACGCTGATGTTCCGCGCCATCAACGTCAACGACTCGGTCACCAAGAGCAAGTTCGACAACCTGTACGGCTGCCGCGAGTCGCTGGTCGACTCGATCAAGCGC
>JBEEJN010000050.1:0-42800 GCA_041169165.1 Pseudomonadota bacterium | reverse complement strand
GTTTGTAGATGGGCAGTCTGTTCCTGATCGTGATCCTGATTTACTGCGCACCGTTGGAAGAAGAGGTCTTGAGGAGGAGGTCAAATTACTGCCGCCGTTATTGCGGTTCGTGGGGAAGTCCTTGTAGGACGGATTAGGTTTCTTGCGCATATGACAGCAAATTAGCGACGTATGTATGAAAGCATTCGATTGCTTCGCGAGGCTGCATTCCGTCGTTGTTGGAAGTCGGATGATCGTAGAGTATTCGAGCAGCAGACAGTGCACCTGGCACTTGGTGTTCACAGTGTGCCTTCATGGCTCGCCACTCAGCTTCGAAGCGGCAGCGCTGGCGAGTACGTAGATATGGCGAAAAATCGTTTACAGCCTTTTCAAACGCAGCCGTAGTGGCCGGCAAGTTGCTCACCACTTCAGAGCCCCAACCCTTTGGCGATGGCGGCACGGAGCTTATGGCAGCGGATATGGCGGACCGAAAGGTGGCGCAAGCGGTAGCCATTCGATTGGCCTTGTCTCTACTGAGCGCAAGCCGTTGCTGAACGATCCACGAGAGCCCGGCCCCAGCTATTGCGAGTAGCCAAAGCTGACCGGTACTGAGTTCAATGCCAAGAATATTCATCACCGATGATTGTGGCTTGCACGATGACCAAACTGCCTCCGGCGTTGTACGCGCCCGCTGACGCTGCCCCGCACGAATTGAGAAACCTACGTGCTTTGGACGACAAGCTTATGCAGCCAAACTTGACAACTGTCGTCCTAATCGGTGTGAGTCTCGGCTGGCTAAGTCCTTCTGGCATCTGATTTTCCCTGTCGTTGGCCGCTCTGCCGAGTCCCACTAAAACGGCGCGAAAAGCGGCATGACGGACGCATTCTGTAAGGTTCGCGCGCCGACGCCAAGAGTCGTATTGCAATTTCTGCAGGTTGGTGTGCATAGCGCAGGTTTCCCCGCAGTGTCGTTCGGCCGGCGCTAGATCCCCAACAACACCATGTTCATCGCCGACACCAGCGCACTGGCCTGGGCGACCACCTTGTCCACCGGTTGGCGCAAGGCCTTGGTAGGCAAAGGCGCAGCGTAGTGGGCCAGGGCATGCTGGCGCTCGCCGTTGACCGCGATGACTGGACACAGCGCGGTCGGCACCTTGGTCGCGGCATCCAGCACCGCCAGCGGCACGGTGAGCCGCGTGGCCTGAGCGCCGAGCAGATTGCCCTGGATCACGACGCCGTAGGGGATGCCGTCGGCCACACTGCGGCGCGGATTGGCGAACACGTCGTGACGGGCCTGCGGGGTTTGTTAGGCCTGCTGGACCGCACGGATCTCGGTGTCGAGTTGATGTTCCATTGCAGAGATCGGGTTCAGACGTCGGCCGCTGGTTCGGTGCCTGGCCAGACGGCTCCACCCCTGAGCGACTGGCGCATCTGCACATGCCGCAGCCACACCTGTTTCACGAACGGGTCGGCGATCTCGAAGCTGCCGTGGCCCTTGCGGACGATGAGGTTGGCGGCGACGAGCTTGTCGATGGCGGGCGTCATGTCGTTGGCCGAGATCTCGCGGCCGAGCGAGGCGCTGAACGCCGCCAGCGTCTCGGCGGCATAGAAGCCGCGGACATGGCCGGCTGCAATGCGCGAGAAGGCCAGGGTGGCCAGTTCGCCGGCGTCCTCGATGGCCTGGATGTCGAGTTCGGCGGCCGCGGTGGCCAGGGTTGCACAGATGGTGGCGAAGGCGGTGTCCGCGTCCGCTCCGCGGCCGGCCGCGATTTCGTCCTGGAATTGCCGCACGGCCTTGGCCAGTTCCTCAGGCCGGCAGCCGATGTCGCGGAAACCGGCAAAGGCAGCCTGCGCGGTCGGCACCGCCAGCCCCGCGGCCTGGACTCGGGTCAGGAACCACTCGACATAGTCCAGGCCCAGCGGCTCGAAGGCGGCGGTGTGGGCGCCGGCAAACGCCTGGGAGCGCCGCGTGGCCATGTCGGTGACGAGCGACTTGTGCGAGCCCGTGCCGACGATGAGCAGCCGGCCGGGCAGGTCGGTGGCGGTGTTGATGCGGTCCCTGGCCGCCTTCAGTGCGAAGAGCAGGTCCTGCCCGTCCTGGCTGGCCATGGCCTGCTGCACTTCGTCGATGAGCAGCACGACATCGCCCTGGGACTGGCGGACCAGGTCGACGAAGACCTCGGCGAGCGTGGCACCTGCGGGTGTGCCCAGGCCGTCGAGCTGGACGCCCAGGCTGATGCCTGCCGCACCGAAGTTGACGCCCTTGACCCGGCGCAGCTTGTGCAGCACGGCCGAGGCGGGCTGCCCGAGTTCGGCGGCGGCGGTGCGCACCGCCTCGTGCATGAGCGCCATCGGCGGGCGCGAACGGTCGGTCCACAGGTCGACGTAGAGCACCAGTGCGCCATGGTCGAGCAGGGCCGGCACGAAGTCCTGGCGGATGAAGGTCGTCTTGCCGATGCGCCGGATCCCGGTGAGAAACACCCCGGAGCGCAGCCCCTGGTCCAGCGGGCCCGGGTGCAGCAGTTGTTGCGCCAGCGCCGCGGCGTAGTCGGGTCGATGGAAGACGGCGTCCTGGGTCACGGCAATTTGGAGAAATTTGGCGTCAAGCCAAAATTTGGCCTCAAGCCATGATCTTGTCAAGTTGCCGCGGGCCGTTTGTTCGACGCGGATCGACCGGCCGCGCCGGCCGGGTTCCGCCGCCCGGCCAACGCGGTCAAGGGCAAATGAAAAGGATCAATCAGCGCGGACTTTCCGCCCTGGCCTCGCGCTCGCTGCGCCGCGCATCCGCCACCAGCAGTTCCACCAGATCGCGCGCAAAGCTGGGCAGGGCCGCCAGGCTGCGCACGCAGATCTGCTGGGCGCGTAGGGCCCAGTCGTCGTTGAGGGGCACGATGTGGATGGCCATCACCTGGGCGTGGCGTTCGGCGGCCGAGGCGGGCAGGATGCCCACGCCGACGCCGGCTTCGATCATGCGGCAGCCGGCTTCGAAGTTGCCGACCTGGATGCGGATGTTCATGCGCCGGTGCAGGCCGTCGCAGACCTGGCGCAAAAAGGACTGGATGGCGCTGGCCTCGGACAGGCCCACGTGGTCGTACTCCAGCGTCTGCACGAAGTCGATCGACGGGGCTGCGGCCAGCGCGTGGCCGCCGGGCACCACCAGCACCAGGCGGTCGCGGCGGTAGGGTATGACCTCCAGGTTCTCGGTGCGCACCGAGCCGGCGACGATGCCGATGTCGGTCTGGCCCTCGGTGACGGCGCGCACGGTGTCGTGGCTCAGGCGCTCGCGCAGGTCGATGTTGACGTCCGGGTGGCTGAGCAGGTATTCGCGCAGCACCGGCGGCAGGTATTCGCCCAGCGAGGTGGTGTTGGCGTAGAAGCGCAGATGGCCCTTCACGCCCTTGGCGTATTCCTGCAAATCGCCGCGCAGCTGCTCGATCTGCTGCAGCACCAGCCGCGCGTGCTGCACCAGGGCCTGGCCGGGCGGGGTGAGCGTGACGCCCTGGCTGGTGCGGTAGAGCAGCTTGGCGCCCACGCTTTCCTCCAGGTTCTTGATGCGTGTGCTCGCCGCCGGCAGGCTGATGTGGGAGGCCTCGGCGCCGCGCGTCAGGCTGTTGGCCTCGGCCACATGCACCATGAGGCGCAGGTCGACCAGATCGAAGTGCATGGTGGTGATGGCTGGGCGGCGGACTGATGGCGGCGACGGGCTCGCAGCGGTCGCTGGCGAACGCGGCCGGCTCGTTCGCGGCTCCCGGCGCCCAGCGCCCGACGCTCAGCGCTGGCTGCGCGCCTTCTTCTTGTCGAACTCGGCCAGCTGGGCCTTGAGCACGGCCAACAGGGTGCGCGCCTCGGTCTCGTCCATGGCCAGCACATGGCTGGGTTCACCACGGTCCTCGCGCGGGGTCTCGTTGACGAAGACGGCGTCAAAGCCCACTAGCACCTGGTTGTGCACCGTGTTGAAGGCCGACTTCCAGCGCTGGATCTCGATGCGGGTCATTTTCTTCATGATGGGCGGCATTGTCGGGCCAGCGCGCCGGCCGTCATCGTTGGCGCCGGGCGCCAGAAGGGCTGCCCACACCGGCCGCTGCACGGCCAGCGCGGCGCGACCAGAATCAGGCCCATCGCGCCCTGCCGGCGCGCAGCAAACGGAGATTGAAGCCATGTCCCCCCTTCCCCGCCTGAGCAAGCCTGCCCGCCCCCACCTGCGCGCCCACACCCCCGCAGCAGCCACCGTTGCAGCCAGCGCCGCGGCCGCCGTGGCGCTCGGCCTGGCCCTGTTCGTGCCGGCCCGCGCCGCGACGCCGCCGGCAGCCACTGCCGCCGCCACGCCGACTGCCCCGGCCGGCAGCGCCAACTGCCCGGCCCTGCTCAACCACACCGTGCCGCGCCTGCAGGACGAGAAGGACCAGTCCCTCTGCCAGTACAGCGGCCGGGTGCTGCTGGTGGTCAACACCGCCAGCTTCTGCGGCTTCACCGGCCAGTACGAGGGGCTGGAAAAGCTCTACGCGCGCTACAAGGAGCAGGGCCTGGTGGTGCTGGGTTTTCCCTCGAACGACTTCAACCAGGAAAGCGGCGACAACAAGCAGATCGCCGATTTCTGCGCCAACACCTACAGCGTCAAGTTCCCGATGTTCGTCAAGACCAGTGTGAGCGGCACCCAGGCCTCGCCCTTCTTCAAGCAACTCGCGGCCAAGACCGGCCAAGTGCCGCGCTGGAACTTCTACAAATACCTCATCGGCCGCGACGGCCAGGTGATCGACAGCTACTCCAGCATGACCGGGCCGGAGGATAAAAAACTCGTCGCGCAGATCGAGAAGGCGCTGGGTGCGGCCTCGCCTACCGCCGCGGCTCGCTGAGCACGGCGATCAGTCCGCGCCGGCCGATGGGGCCGGCACGCCTGCTGTCGACGCACCGGTCGACACATGGGCCGACGCATCGGTCGACACGCCGGCCGGCAGCTCGGGCCAGGCGCCGCCGGGCGGCGCGCCATCCGGCGCCAGTTCCACGGCTGCGATGCGCGCACGCAACCAGCGCTGCGCCGGGTGGCGGTCGTTGCGCCGATGCCAGAGCATGTGAACCTGCAGCGGCGTGAGCGCCACCGGCAGCGGGCGAGCGACGAGCTGATCGGCCGCCCCCGTCACCGACAGAAAAGCTTCGGGCAGCACGGTGATGAGGTCGGTGCTGGCCACCACCCGGCCGGCGGTGAAGAACTGGTTCACCGTCAGCACCAGCCGGCGGCTGCGCTGCATGGCTGTCAGCACCTCGTCGATCTGGCCCTGCGGCCGACCGGAAAAGCTCACCAGCAGGTGGTCGGCGGCGCAGTACGTGTCCAGGTCGAGCTCCACATCGGCCAGCGGATGACCGCGCCGCATCACGCACACATAACGCGTCTGGTACAGCGTGCGGTGCAGCAGCGGCGCCTGGGCGGCCAGGCCGGCCACCCGCGTCACCACTTCGGGGAAGTGGCCGATGGCCAGATCCGCCTCGCCCTGCTCCAGCAGCTGGCTGGGGTCGCGCGTGGCCAGCGGCAACACGCGCAGGCTGGCGCGCGCCTGCTGGGCCTGCAGGTCGGCCAGCAGCGGCGGCAGGATGTGGGCGGCGGTGGCATCAGCCATGGCGACGAGGAAGCCATGCGGCTGGGCACGCGGGTCGTAGTCGCTCGGCTCCAGCGTTTCACGCAACTGGTTGAGGGCAGCCTGCACCGCCGGCCACAGCGCCTCGGCGCGGGCGGTGGGCTTGACGCCAAAGGCGCTGCGGGTGAACAGCGCCTCGCCCACGCTGTCGCGCAGGCGGCGCAGGGCGTTGCTCACCGCGGGCTGGGTCATGGCCAGTTGGTCGGCGGCGCGGGTGAGGTTGCGCTCGGCCATCACCACGTCAAACACACGCAGCAGGTTCAGGTCCAGGGTGCGGAAATTCACGTTTCACCATCTGATAAGACGAGATATCACTCAGGCGAATATCTCAAATTCAGAAAAGCATCAGACATGACCTAGGGTAATCCCTAGACTACGAAGCACTGGGGTTAACCCCTAGTCAAAGGAGTAAGCAATGACCGTGACCACCATGACCTTCCGCCACGCCAGCACCTTCGACGCCATCGCCTGGCGTGCCGAACGCGCCCTGGCCTCCGGCGCACGAGCGGTGGCTGGCCTGTTCCAGACCACCCCCCGCAGCCAGCCGCGCACTGCGCAAGAGCTGCTCGCCTGGGCCGAACAGTACGAGGCGACCCAGCCGTCCTACGCCGCCGACCTGCGCTCGGCCGCCCTGAATCACCTGCGCGGCCGCGCCGACTGATCGGCAGTCCGACCGCCCACCATTCCACCGCCGCGCCAGGCCCCGTCCCCGTCCAGCCCGAGCACTCTCGCCCTGACTCGCGACCCCGCCTGACGCCAGCCCCATTCATTCAAGACTTCCGGAGCCATCATCATGAGCATGAGCGCCTACAGCATGACCTATCGCCACACCACCGACTTCGAGTTGAAGGTCGCGCGGTTGATCGGCACCCTCTTCGACGCCGCCCACGCCCTGCGCGCCTGGTGGAGCGAACCCATGAACCGCGAGCCGCGCACCGCCGACGAGGTGCTGGCGCTGGCCGACCGCTACGAGACCAGCCAGCCAGGGTACGCCGCCGAACTGCGCGGCTTCGTGCAGATCCACCAGGGCCGCCAGGACTGAGCGTCCCTCCCCCGCCCCATGAACTCGCGCGCGCTGCAGCGCGCGGCGGGTTCAGGCGCGGTGCCCCAATAAAAAAGCACGCCATAGCGCGGGCTTTGTTGTTGGCGGCCGGGCGGCCAGCCCGTCCTCAACCTTCAGACATTGAACAGGAAGTGCAGCACGTCGCCGTCCTTGACGACGTAGTCCTTGCCTTCGGCGCGCATCTTGCCGGCTTCCTTGGCGCCTTGTTCGCCGCCGAACTTGATGAAGTCCTCATACGCGATGGTCTGGGCGCGGATGTAGCCGCGCTCGAAGTCGGTGTGGATGACGCCCGCGGCCTGCGGGCCGGTGTCGCCGATGTGGATGGTCCAGGCGCGCACTTCCTTCACGCCAGCGGTGAAGTAGGTCTGCAGGCCCAGCAGGCTGAAGGCGGCGCGGATGAGGCGGTTCAGGCCGGGCTCGTCCTGACCCATCTCGGCCAGGAAGAGTTCCTTGTCCTCGTCGCTCATGTCGGCCAGGTCGGCCTCGGTCTTGGCGCAGATGGCCACCACCGGCGCCTTCTGGCTCGCGGCGTAGGCGCGCAGGCGGTCGAGGTAGGGGTTGTTGTCGAAGCCGGTCTCGCTCACGTTGCCGACGAACATGGCCGGCTTGGCGGTGATGAGGCACAGCGGCTTCAGGATGACCAGCTCTTCCTTGCTGAAGTCGATGCTGCGCACCGGCTGGGCCTGGTCGAGCGCGGCCTGGCATTTCTCCAGCACCTTGACCAGGGCGGCGGCTTCCTTGTCGTTGCCGCTGCGCGCGGCCTTCACATAGCGGTGCAGGCTTTTTTCCACCGTGCCCAGGTCGGCCAGGCACAGCTCGGTCTGGATGACCTCGATGTCGGCGATGGGGTCGACCTTGCCGGCGACGTGGATGACGTTGTCGTCCTCGAAGCAGCGCACCACATTGACGATGGCGTCGGTCTCGCGGATGTGGCTCAGGAACTGGTTGCCCAGGCCTTCACCCTTGCTGGCGCCGGCCACCAGGCCGGCGATGTCGACAAACTCGACCACCGCCGGCAGCACCCGCTCGGGCTTGACGATCTCGGCCAGCGCCGCCAGCCGCGGATCGGGCAGCTCGACGATGCCGACATTGGGCTCGATGGTGCAGAAGGGATAGTTCTCCGCAGCAATGCCGGCCTTGGTCAAGGCGTTGAAAAGAGTGGACTTGCCCACATTGGGCAGGCCGACGATGCCGCACTTCAAGCTCATGTATCTTCCTTAGAAAACCGGCCCCCGGCCCACGCACGCAACGGTCCAGCCGGCACGCATCAGGTCGCATCGACGCAATGGCGGCCCAGGGTCAGCCCTGAGGGGAGCCGGCGATTGTACTGAGCGCCCTTTCATGGCCGCCACCTGGCGCGGCGCGACGGGTCATGCCCAGGTGTAGTTCCCGAATGTGCCTCTTTCCGGGCAACTCAGGCCGATCTAAGCATCCCGCAGGTCGGCCTTGAGGCGCGAGACCCCTGCCACGTGGCGCGAGGCACTTTCAACGACCCACAGCAAGCCCGCGGGGCTGACCGGCTTGAGCAGGCCATAAAACGCACCGGCATCGATGCCCTGCTGGATGCGTTCGGCTCGCCCGACCGGCCGAACATGTGCCGCATCAAGTCGCATGCTCGGCAGGCCACGCCGACACAACAGGTCCTGGAGGTCAACTCTCACGGTGGCACCGGCCCGGCACCCCGACCCGCAACAGCGTGGGACGGTGTTCGTCGGGTCGAAGGCGCTTCAGGCCGTCGCCGCGAGTATTTCAGCCAGGGCGGCATCCACCGTCGCCAGGATTTCGGCGGCCCGGGCGGTGTCGTCCCGACTGGCGTGTTCAAGTTCAGCCGCAGCGCGCTGCAGCACCACCGCGCCGATATTGCCGGCCTGGCCGGCGAGTTTGTGCGCCAGGGCGGCGAGTTGGGGGTAACGCCCCTGGTCGATCAACTGCTTCAAGGTGGCACGGGTCGATTCATGCTCCTGGCCAAAGGCGACCAGTATCTCGCGGAAGAACTGGACATCGCCACCCATCATGGTTGACGCCAGTTTGCTGTCGATACCCGCCAGTGCCGGCCAGGGCCGTGAGGAAGGAAAGGCAGGCAAGGACGATGAATCAGGCGCCACCGGCTGAGTATCGGCAGGCCGGGCCGAAACTCCCGCTGCCGCCGCGGGCTGCAGTTTCAGGGGTTGGCCGCGACGCCCCTCGATCTGTGCGCGCAATACCCTGATCAGCCGTATCGGATCGACCGGCTTGGTGAGAAAGTCCTTCATGCCGCTGACGCGTGCACGTGTTTTCTCGGTCACCGTGGCACCGGCCGTCAACGCGATGATGGGGGTGTGATCCTGCGGGTCGAGCGCGCGCAGCGCGCGTGTGACCTCATAACCGTCCTTGCCCGGCATCTGCAGATCCATCAGCACCGCGTCGAATGGCCCTTCGGCGCGGTAAACCCGCAAAGCCGCTTCGCCCGAATCACACACCACGGCCTCGGCGCCCTCGCTTTCGAGAATGCGCCGGATGACCTCGAGATTCATCGCGCTGTCGTCAACCACCAGCACGCGCACGCCGGCCAACCACAGGGCATGGCCACCACGAACGGCCGTGGCCGCAATGACATGCGACATGTCCTTGCCATGCGCCACCACCGCTTCGTTGACCGAATTGAAAAGCACGCTGCGATTGACGGGTTTGGTCAGGACGCTGTCGGGCTTGACCTCATGAATCGCCTGCCACAGGGCCTGCTTGTCGGACGCGGTCACCATGATGACGCTGGGCATGGCCTTGGGGCCGACCCGCCGAGCCAATTCCTCCAGCGCCTGCACACCGTCGAGTTCAGGCATGCGCCAGTCGAGCACGATGCAGTCGATGGGGTTGTTCTGCGCCAAATGGGCTTCGACCATGCGCACCATGTCCAGGCCGTTGTTGGTGCATTCCACCGCCCAGCCGAAATCGCCGCAGGCCTGCACGAAAAGGCTTTGCTCGATCGGGTCGTCCTCGGCCACCAGCACATTGAGCATCCTGGACAAATCCGCCGACTCACGCCCCGATGCTGCTGCCGAGCCGCGCATGAACGGCAACTGGACCTCGAAGCTCGTGCCCTGGCCGACCTGGCTGGAGACGGTCACGCTGCCGTCCATCAATTCGGCGATACGTTTCACGATCGACAAACCCAGGCCGCTGCCGCCATAGGTCCGGCTGGTCGAAGCGTCGGCCTGGTGAAACGGTTCGAACAACTGCGGCATGAAATCGGGCGAAATTCCGATGCCTGTATCCGTCACCTTGAACGACAGGTGGGACAAACCATCCGAACTGTCCGCCAGCTGCGCCACGTCAAGCGTCACCGACCCCTGATGGGTGAACTTGATGGCGTTGTTCAGTAGGTTGACCAGAATCTGCTGCAGACGGTCGGCGTCGCCGTTCAGCGTGGCCAGCAGTGCGCGGTCGAGCACAGGCAGCACCAGGGTCAAGCCCTTGTTCTGCGCCAGCGGACGGAACATGGCGCCGAGATAGCGCAACAGGTCGGCGAGCAGGAAGGGCCTGTTATCCAGCACCAGTTCGTCGGCCTCGATCTTGGAAAAATCCAGCACATCGTTGACCAATGCCAAGAGGGTCTTGCTCGACGAACTGATGGCCTGCACATCGCGGCCCTGCTCGGGCGACAACTCGCTCAGCCCGAGCAGATAACTGGTGCCCACGATGGCGTTGAGCGGGGTGCGGATCTCATGGCTCATGGTGGCCAGAAACACGCTCTTGGATCGATTGGCCGACTCCGCGGCGGTCACCGCGGACTCCAGGCGGGTATTCGAAACGCGCAATTCCTCGGTCACCGCGACGAGTTGCGCATTCAAGGTTTCGCGAACATGCAGTGATTTTTCAAGTTCGCGGGCCGCCCGGGTGCTTTCAGCCAGGCGGGTCTCGACCCCCTGTTTGGCGCGTGCCACCACCCACATCACCAAGGCCGACACGCCACCGGCCATCAAGGCCAGCAGCAATATCAGACCGGTCTGCGCCGCCCCGCCGTGCAAAGGGCTGTCAGGCGCCAGGCCCACGATCGAATACAGGGGATAATCGCTCAGGCGCTGGTAGGACACCACCCGCAGTACCTGGTCGAGCGAGGTGGCACCGATGTAATAACCCGACTGCGGGTTGGCGTTCACGGCCGCCCGCAGATCGGCACCCACCTTGGTCGAACCCACGTCACCGGCAATGGAGGGCAGGCGCTGCACCACGGTCAGGTCACGCGTGCGGATGACGGCCGCATCCTTGGCGCCGAGTTGCAGCGCCGTCAAGGCAGATTTCAGTTCATCGGCGGCGACATTGCCGTAGATGACACCGGCAAACTGATGGTCATCGTCTTCGATGCGCAGCGCGAGCACCATTACCCATTTCTGGGCGATGCGGGCAAACAGGGGGCCGCTGAAAAACACCTCGGCCGACGCCACATCGCGGGCCTGCTTGAAGAATTCCCGGTCACTCAGATCCGTGAGTTTGCCGGCCGGCAGATGGCTGCCATAACGCACGATGCCCTGGCGGTCGAGGATACGGATGCCATCGACGCTGCGGGTATTGCGCTCGAGTTCGGTGATGAATTCGTTGATGCGCTCGGCATGCACCGTCCCCTGCGCCAGCTGGTGCTGGTAATACGACAATCCTGACCGCAAGGAGAGTTCGACCTTCTGGAACCTGGCATTCAGGCCCGATTCGATCAAGGCCGCGAGATTGCGTGACGCAACACGGGCGCGCTCGCTGGCATTGCGTTCTTCGTGCTGCACCGCCAGCAACGCGATCAGGCTGATCACGACGAGCAGGGCCAGGTAACTCAGAAAGAAAACCTTGTATTTTTTATAGAGCGTCATCATGTCCGCCGCGCAATTGTCGAATCGAGGCGCGCAGCGGCGCCGGCGTGTTGTTGCAAGACCTGGATCAGGCGTGGCGGATCGACCGGCTTGGTCAGGAAGTCGATCATGCCGCTGGCAAGTGCGCGCTCACGTTCAGCCACCGTCGCACCGGCCGTCAAGGCGATGACGGGGATGTGTGCACACGCCGCCAGGCTGCGCAGATGGGCCATGGTCTGCACGCCGTCCATGCCGGGCATCTGCATGTCCATCAGCACCAGGTCGACCGCGGGTGCCGCGGCCAGCAGCTCCAGGGCGTCCTGACCCGAGGTGCACACGCTGACCTGTGCACCCACCCGCAGCAGGATGCGGCGTATCACCTCGAGATTCATGGCACTGTCGTCCACGACCAGGATGGACCGGCCGTCCAGGGGTGCTGCGGCAACATGGTTTGCCTGCGGCGTTTGCGTGGCAGCGTCCGGCGAGCGGCGCGGGCTTGATCGCGCGACCAGTTCATCAGCCTGACCGCGTATGAAGGGAATCTCGAGCTCAAACCGCGTGCCCTGGCCCAGCTGGCTGTGCACCTCGATTTTTCCGCGCATGAGTTCAAGCAGGCGCTTGACGATGGACAAACCCAGGCCGGTGCCACCGAAGACCCGGCTGGTGGAGGTATCTGCCTGCCGGAAAGGCTGGAACAGGCGTTGCAGAAATTCTTCGGAAATGCCCACGCCGGTGTCGGTCACAACCATCTGCAGCACCACCTGGCGGTCCGATGGGCCGCTGCGCCAGGCCACACTCAAGGCCACCGAGCCCTTGTTGGTGAATTTGACGGCGTTGTTGAGCAGATTCACCAGGATCTGCCTGAGGCGGATCGGGTCGCCAACCAGCACCTCGGGCAGCGCCGGCCCGCCGACGGTCAGTTGAAAATCGATGCCCTTGAGTGCCGCCTGCGCGGTGAAACTCGCCTGCTGTTCACTCAACATCTCGGTGAGTGAAAACGGCGAATAGTCCAGCTCAAGTTCGTTGGCCTCGATCTTGGAAAAGTCGAGCACATCGTTGACCAAACCCAGCAGGTTTTGACTGGCCACGGTGACGGCCTGGACGTCGCGCAGTTGTTCATCCGACAAATGGCTCTGGGCGAGCAGATGACTCAGGCCAACGATGGAATTGAGCGGCGTGCGTATCTCGTGGCTGATGGTGGCGAGAAATGCGCTCTTGGCCGCATTGGCCTGTTCCGAGCTGGATTTGGCGTTCTGAATGGCGGTGACGTCGCAATACCAGGCCAGCACCGAGGGCTGCTGGGCATAGTCGACCGCCATGCATGACAGCAATGCCCAGACATGGGCGGCGTCTGGCCGCGCCGGCAATTGCAGCTCGACCAGTTCATTCACCACGGTTTCGCCCTGGTCGAGTCGGCGCTGGATGGCGTCGAAAATCTCGACATTGCAAAACAGTTGGCGAGCCGGCAATTCTTTCGCCGCCGCTTCCGAGCGCTGGGTCATGCGACCATATTCCTGATTCAGGAAGGCGACCTCACCATCGGCCTGGCGGGTAATACACACCGCCATGGGCGCGGCCGCAAGGATTTGCTGCAACAGGCGCGCCTGGGCTTCTGCCCGCGCCAGGGCGGCATCGCTGGCTTGCACCAGTTCAAGCTGGCGGCGATACAGCGCCAGGCGCAGCTTGAAATCGCGTCGCCAGGTCCACAAACCGATGGCGAGCGACAGGACCATGAATATCGACAGCAGCCAGGGCCCGCGCGACGAGCGGTTCCAGCCCATGGGCTCGGGGGCGCGTTCGTCCCAGCGCATGAGCGTCAAGTTGCGCCCCGGCAAAGGCAGCAGCGCGAGCTGGCGTTCCTGGCCCAAGACCGGCAGACGCAGCAGGCGCGGGGCATCGGCCGGGCCGCCACCCCCCAGCATGGCCGGCGGCACGAAGGCAACACCCATCCATTCGGGCTTGGCCTCGTCGGCGGTCACCAGCATGCCGTCCTCGCTGCGCAGCAAGGCCGAATGAATGCCGTGCTGGCCGGTAAAGCGGAATACATGGGCCAGATAGTTCATGTCCACGCCGATCTGGACCACACCGATCACGGCACCGTCCCGACTCACCAGTCGACGGGCCAGCGGAAAGAAGAATTTGTGCACCGTCTTGCCGTACAGGGCGCGGTCGACATACGGCTCGGGAGCACCCGCCAGCAATTGCTTGAAATAGTTGCGTTCGGCTGCGTTGAACTTGGGCGGCTGGCGCGCAGCACTGGTCGACAAGGTATTGCCGTCCAGTCCATAGATGAACAACTGGGCGTCGCCGGCGAAATGGCGCACCTTTTGTCGCAGGAACTCGTGGCCGGCGTCGCCGCTCACCGCCGGCAGACCGTCGCGGCGTACGGCCTCGGCGGTTTCCTGCAGGGCTGCATCCAGCGCAGTGAGCGAACGCTCGACATGTTCGCCGAGCAGTTGGGCGGTGACCGCCAAGTCCTTGCGCTGCGCCTCCTCGGTGGCCCGGATATTGCCGACCGCGTCGAAGAGGACCAGGGCGATGCCGACCCCGAACAGCAGCAGCCACAGCAGCGACGCACGCAGCCAGGCGTTTTGCATCGAGCCATCGTCCGGCGCAGGGGTCTGGGCGCGCCAGCGGACCCAGCGCAGCCAACGCGACAATATCTTCTTCATCGTCTAACACCTTGTCGGGCGCACTGGCCGTGCGCTGGCGGGCAGGGTCCCGCGCGCGGCACGGGATGAGCAAGGATGGGCGGTCTGGCCGTGAGGGTCTTGATCAGACCCCTGCGGGACGACAGCGAGGGGTTCGACCTGATCATGACGTTCCAACTCGCTTGCGTCAGGTCAAAAAGGTTCCATTTTCACCCATCTTCTCCGGCCCGGGCCATTGACGAAGCGGCCGCTGGAGTGCGCTGAGGCAACACTCGCTGCGCCGCTTGCGCGCCGATCAGCGCCTGGGCGCGTGGGCACACGGCGTTGTGGGCCGGCAACGCCACCTAAACTCCCAGGCATGAACTCCGCCAGCGCTGCACCGGCCACCGACATCTGCATCCAGGGCGCCGGCCCGGTGGGCGCCTGCCTGGCCCTGGCACTGGCGCACGACGGCTGGAGCGTGGCGCTGGTCGACACCCGCACCGCTCAGCCGGCGGCGGGCCACGCGGCCACCCGCGCTGTGTCATCGCTCGACCTGCGCGCCTACGCGCTCAACGCCGCGTCGGTGCAGTTGCTGCAGCGGCTGCGCATCTGGGACGCGCTGCCGGCCGGCGCCGCCACGCCGGTGACCCGCATGGCCATCCACGGCGATGGCGGCGGCCAGCTCGAGTTCACCGCCTGGCAGCAGACCGTGACGGCGCTGGCCTGGATCGTCGACGCCGGTGCGCTGGACGCCGTGCTGGCCCAGGCCCTGGCCTGGGCGCCCAAGCTCAGCCGGGTGGCCACGCCGGTGCCGGCGGCGCTCAAGGCCATCTGCGAAGGCCGCGCCTCGGCCAGTCGCGCCGAGCTGGGTGTGAGTTTTCAGACCCAGGCCTATGGCCACCGCGGCATTGCCGCCTGGGTGCAGGCTGACCTGCCGCACGACGGCTGCGCCTGGCAATGGTTCCGCCAGCCCGACGTGCTGGCCCTGCTGCCCTTCGACCGCGCCGCCGCCGGCGACGACGCACCTGGCCCGCTGCGCCGCACGCCGGCGCTGGGCGGCTACGGGCTGGTCTGGTCGGTGCCGGATGAGCGCGCCGACGAACTCCTGGCCCTGAGCGACGCCGAATTCGAGGCCGAACTCATGGCCGCCAGCGGCGGCGCCGCCGGCGCACTCAGCCTGGTGTCGCCGCGTGTGGCCTGGCCGCTGCAATACGCCCGCGCCAGCGCGGTGAGCGGGCCGGGCTGGGTGCTGCTGGGTGATGCGGCGCACGCGGTGCACCCGCTGTCAGGCCACGGGCTCAACCTCGGCCTGGGTGACGTGGATAGCCTGGTGCGGGTGCTGGCCCAGGCGCATGCCGAAACGCCCTGGCGCGACGCCGGCGACGCCCGCACGCTGCGTCGTTACGCCCGCGAACGCGCCGTGCCGGTGTGGCTGATGGGCTCGACCACCGACGCCTTGTGGCAGTTGTTCGACCGCGAGCTGCCGCTGCTGCGCGAACTGCGCAACAAGGGCATGGATGTGGTGAACCAACTCACACCGATCAAGCGCTGGCTGGCCAAGCAGGCCTTAGGCTGAAGCAAGCCGGGCGGGCTTGGCCCATACTGGCGGGCGTTGTTCAGCCGCCCGTCACGCGCACTGCCCGCCCATCAGAGGATCGCACCATCATGTTCCAGACCACCGCCACCCCCTCCGCATCCCCTCGGCGTCCCTGGCGTCGCCTGGCCGTGGCACTGGCCGCTGCGGGCGCGCTGGTCGGCAGCATCAGCATCGCCCAGGCCGGTGACGACACCGCCGACCTGAAGAAAGCCGACGCAGAGATCCGCAAGACGCTGGCCGAGCGTTACCCCGGCCTGCCCAAGATCGACGAGATCCGCGCCACACCCATGGCCAACCTGTACGAGGTGCGCATGGGCAACGAGATCGTCTACACCGACGCCAAGGCCAATCACCTCATCCAGGGCGAACTGGCCGACACCGCCACCCACCGCAACCTGACCGAGGAGCGCGTCAACAAGCTCACAGCGATCGACTTCGCCAGCCTGCCGGTCAAGGACGCCATCGTCTGGAAGAACGGCAACGGCAAGCGCAAGATCGCCGTCTTCGCCGACCCGAACTGCGGCTACTGCAAGAAGTTCGAGAAGGACCTGCTCAACGTGAAGGACGTGACGGTCTACACCTTTGTCATCCCCATCCTGGGCGGCGATTCGCCCGAGAAGAGCCGCTCGATCTGGTGCGCGAAGGACAACACCACGGTCTGGCGCGAGTGGATGACCAAGGGTGCCACGCCGCAGCGCGCCATGGGTGAGTGCGACGCCTCGGCCATCGAGCGCAACAGCGCCCTGGCCAGGAAGCACAAGATCAATGGCACGCCGGCCATCATCTTCGAGGACGGCACCCGCGCCCCCGGCGCCATCCCGGCCGCCGAGGTCGAACGCCGGCTGGCAATGAAGACGCCTGCCTGAGCGACGGGCGCGGTCACAGGCCGCGCGCAGACAGTAAAGCCGGGGCCAGCCCCGGCTTTTTCCTTTCGCGCCGGCACGGCAGGTGCGCCCCCCGGTCGGCGGGAGCGCACGGCGCGGTGCAGCAGCTCAGCGGTGCTGGAAGCTGGGTTTGCGCTTTTCCAGGAAGGCGCCCATGCCCTCCTTCTGGTCGGCGGTGGAGAACAGCGCGTGGAAGACCCGGCGCTCGTACAGCAGGCCTTCGCTGAGCGGGGCCTCGTAGGCGCGGTTGATGCACTCCTTGGCCGCCAGGATGCTGGGCAGCGAATAGCCGCAGATGGCGTCGGCGGCCGCCGCAGCTTCGGCGTGCAACTGGTCCAGCGCCACCACGCGCGACACCAGGCCGGAGCGCTCGGCCTCGGCGGCGTCCATCATGCGCCCGGTGAGGGCCAGGTCGAAGGCCTTGGCCTTGCCCACCGCGCGCGGCAGGCGCTGGGTGCCACCGGCGCCGGGGATGATGCCCAGCTTGATCTCGGGCTGGCCGAACTTGGCGTTGTCGGCCGCGATGATCATGTCGCAGGCCATGGCCACCTCGCAGCCGCCGCCCAGGGCGAAGCCGGCGACGGCGGCGATGACGGGTTTCCTCACCTCGCGGATGGTGTCCCAGTTGCGCGAGATCAGGCCCTTCCTGAAGGCGCTCGGGAAGTCGAAGGGCTGCATCATGGCGATGTCGGCGCCAGCGGCGAAGGCCTTCTCGCTGCCGGTCACGACGATGGCGCCGATGCTGTCGTCGGCGTCGAAGGCCAGCAGGGCCGCACCCAGCTCGTCCATCAGCGGGTCATTGAGCGCGTTGAGCGCCTTGGGGCGGTTGAGGGTGATCCAGCCGTAGCGCAGCGGGCCGTTGCCGCGTGTGTCGACGATGATGTTTTCAAAGGTCTGGCTCATGGGCACTGCTCCTCGGGAGTCGGTTTCGTTCGTGGGGATGGACTGCAGCCGGCCACTATACGGACGGCGGGTGCGGCCGACGCCTAACGAGCGGCGGCAGAGGCAGCAGGCGGCGCAGCCTGTTCCGGCGCCTGCTGCAGCAGCAGGTCGGCCCAGGTGTCTTCGTCCTGTTCGATGCGGATGCGTGCCGGCAGCATCTGCAGGCTGGGCGCCAGCCACATCTGCGCGGTCAGGTCGCCGCCGCCGGCGCGCCGGCGCGGGCGTACGTGCACGGTCTCGACCGGGCCGACGGGAGTGTCGAGCGTCGCTCGGCCGGCCATGTCGTAGGTCCAGCGGTCGATGCGGTGCGGCAGCGCCAGGGCAAACTCGACGCTGCGGCCCGCTTGGGCCAGTTCCGGCCGGCGGGTGAGCAGAAAGACCATCTGCACGAACTGGCTAGCGGTGTCCTGCACGTCGGCCGGGCGAGGCAAGTGCTGGCCGGTGGCCAGCAATACCTGCTCGGGCCCGAACACCATGTCGGCGCGCCGGGTGCGGCCGATGATCTGCCAGGTTTCCTGCTCGTAGCGCTGTGGCGCCAGGCCGTCCGGGCTGATGCGGCCCTCGCTGCTCATGCGTCGACGCACCAAGGGCGCGAAGCTGGGCCCGATCAGCACCTCCAGATGCACCTGGTAGCGCCGCCCTTCGCGCAGCCATTCCACCTGCGCGCTGCCGTGCACCGCGCCGCGGTACCAACCCTTGAGCTCATACCTCAACCGGGTGGACAGCGGCCAGGCGATGCCGTCGAGCAACTCGGTTGCCTGCGCCACGGCCGGGCCAGGCGCGGGCGCTGGCCTTGGCGTGGGCACCGCAGCGCTCGGCGCGCCGGCCTGGGCGCTGGCGGGCGCGGCAAGCGGTGTCACGGCGGTCGACGAAGCCGGCGCAGGCGTGCCGGCTTGGACAGACAGTTGCGGCAGCACTGGCGGCGTCGACGCGGCAGGGGCGGCTGAACTCGGCGCGGCGCTTGCGCCAGCCGACGCGGCAGTCGCCGCCGCGGCGGCCGGCGTGCCCGGCGCGAGCGCAAAGGCGGCGCCGGCCAGCGCGGCCGTCGCGGCATCGTCGGTGACCGGCGTGTCAGCCGCGTCGGACGCTGCCGAAGCGGGGGCTGCTGCAGCCAGGGCGGCGTCGGACGCCGTGTCCATCAACTCTGCGCCCTGGGCCGCGCTGGCCGGGTCGACGGCGGCGTCCGAGGCGGCCGGTGCCGCAGCCGCTGCTAGGGCGGGAGCCGCGGCCGGGCGCACCGGAGGACGCTGGACAGAGGGTGGCGGCGCTGCGGGCGCGGCCACCGGCGCCTGCGGCGTCAGCAGCCGGGTGTAGCTGGCCTGCATGCGGCGCATTCCAGGGCGGCCGGAGGCGTCGGCCAGGCTGAGGTAGTTCGCGTCCAGCCACTCGAACAGGCCGGCGTGCAGGCCCAGCACCGCCAGCAGCAACAGCCACCACAACACTCGACGGTGGGCGGCCGGCGCCGCTCGCACCGCAGCTCGATCAGGCACGGCTCAGCCAGGCGTCCCGGCGGCGCGCCTGGGCGGCGCCGGCCTTGTCGTCCAGCACCAGCAGCACGCTGCCGGCGGCAGCCGCTTCGGCAGCCGCGCCGGCGTGGGCTTCGGCCGCCTGGCGGCGCGCAGCCTGGCGGCCGGCGGCACGGGTGCCGCTGACCTGACGGTCGTCGACGACCCCGATGTCCAGATGCAGCGTCAGCACGCGCCGGTCACGCGCCACCAGCAGGGGCAGGCCGGCTTCGGTGCGCGGCAGCGCGGCGCCGAGCAGCACCAGATCCTCGATGCGGCTGATGCGCCATTGCGCCAGCGCGAGCAGTTCGTCCCCCGCCGCCAGGCCGGCACGTTCAGCCAGACCGCCGCGCTGCAACGCCTGCACCTTCACGCCCTGCGGCGTGTCCTGCAGGCGCAGGCCCAGGCGCTGGGCCAGGGTCGGCGTCTCGTAGGACCAGCGCACCCCGAATGTGGCCAGCAGTTCGGCCAGCGGCAGGTCGTCGGTGCCGTGCACCCAGGCGGCCAGTTCGGGCGCGTAGGAGCGTCCGCCGACGGCCTGCAGGGCGCGTGCGATGTCTTGTTCCGACACCGGCCCACTGCCGCCGGCCGCACCGCTGCCGGCCCAGAGCTGGCGCATCACCGCATCCAGGGTGGGTCGGGCGTCGGCCGCTGCACCGCGCCGGCGTTCACCTTCGCGGCGCAGCGTGAGGTCCAGCGCCAGTGCCAACAAGGCGCCCTTGGTGTAGTAGCTCACCGTGGCGTTGAGGGTGTTCTCGTCGGGCCGGTAGTACTTGATCCAGGCGTCGAAGCTGGCCTCGGCCAGGCTTTGCAGCTTGCGCCCCGGCGTGGCCAGCACCTGGGTGGCCGTCTTGGCCACCAGCTTGAGGTAACGCGCGCTGTCGATCAGCCCGGCGCGCAGCAGGAAGACATCGTCGTAGTAGGACGTGAAGCCTTCGAAGAACCACAGCAGCTCGGTGTAGTTCTCGCGCGCCAGGTCGTAGGGCGCAAATTCGGCCGGCTTGAGCCGCTTGACGTTCCAGGTGTGGAAGTATTCGTGGCTGATCAGCCCGAGCAGCGTCACATAGCCGTCGGGCGTGCCGCTCATGCCCAGGCGCGGCAGGTCGGCGCGCTTGGCGATGAGTGCGGTGCTGTTGCGGTGCTCCAGCCCGCCGTAGCCATCGTCGACGGCCCACAGCATGAAGACGTAGCGCTCGAACGGCGGCCGGCCGCCCTCGCCGTGCCAGAAGCCGATCTGCGCGGCGCAGATCTTTGCCGTGTCGGCCAGCAGGCGCGCGCCGTCAAAACCGGGCCAGGCGCCGGCGACAACGAACTCGTGCGTCACGCCAGCCGCCTCGAAGCTGCCGCGCCAGAACTCGCCCAGCTCGAAGGGGTGGTCGACCAGGGCGTCGTAGTCCGGCGCGGCGTATTCGAGCTGGCCGACCTGGGGCAGACCGGTCGCCACCTGCCAGCCCGTCGGCAAGCCGGCCAGGGTGACGTGATGCGGCTCGGCCTCGCGCCCCACCGCGGCCAGCAACACCGCCGAGGGATTGAAGAAGCCGCGCCGTGTGTCCAGCCAGGCGGTGCGCACCGAGGCGTCGTAGGCATAGACCTGCCAGCTCACGACCAGCGCGGCGCGGCCGGTGCATTCGGCGCGCCAGCGATGTTTGTCCAGTTGCGTGAGCGCCACCGGCTTGCCGCCCTGGCTGGCCAGCAGTTGCGACACATGGCGCGAGAACTCGCGCACGAGGTAGCTGCCGGGTATCCACACCGGCAGCGTCAGCTCCTGGCCGGGCGCAGGCGCCGTCAGGGTGAGCGTGACGCGCAGCAGGTGTGCGTTCAGGTTGGAGAGTTCAACGCGGTAACGCACCATGGCTCAGGCAGCGCGCCAGCGACGCGCAGGGTTGGTTGCAGGCGAGGGGATGGGCGACGCAAGCTCAGGCACTGGCGGCGCCGAGGAAACAGGCCAGGGCGGCGACTGCGGTGAGGCGGAAGCGCAGCGTCAGCCAGCGCGACAGGCCGTGGCGCGGGTAGATCTTGCGGTCCACCAGATAACAGGCCACCAGCATGATGCCGTCGATCACCAGGCCGGCATAGGCCGGCATGAGCACGGCGACCGACGCCACCAGGCTGGGCACCACGGCCCAGACATAGGGGCCTGGTTCGGGCGTTGCGGCGCGCATGGCCAGGCCCCAGTGAATGCCGCCGAGAAAGGACAGGATGACCGCGGCATACGCCGCCAGGCTCATCATGACGAAGGGGTGGGCGTCGTCGCGGACCACCAGCGACAGCAGCGCGCCGACGACAAAGGGGACCAGGCCGGCATAGCCGAGCTTGAGGGCGACCGGGTGCAGGGCAGACCCGGTCGAGGGCGAGGACGTGGCGGCGACGGCGGCGGGCATGGGTGAAATCGAACGACAGGCAGGGGCAGGCAGAGGCAGACTGGGCTGGGGTGGGGTGGGCATTTACGGGTAGACGGCGCGATCAAGTCCCAGCAAGCCGCGCTCGACGACCATTGTCACGCAGGTGACGGCGAGGGTGGCCGTACCGACCCGGGCCGTGGCGCACGCCCCGCACCTGGCACGGCGCCATCAACCGTGCGACAGCTCGCGAGCGTTTGGCGGATTCAGGGCGCCAGCCAGCAGGCCCCCTGGTCGTCAAAACGGGCGCGGCGGTGCAACGGCGCGCCCAGTTCCAGCCAGTCGATCTCCAGCACCTGGGCACTCATGACGGCAAAGTGATGGTGTTCCAGTTCGCCGCCACCGCCGTGCGCCGCGCCGCTGACGGGCATCGGCGACGAGGGATCGAGCCGGGTGCCCGAGGCGATGGGAAAGAGGTAATCCTGCGCTGCCGGGGTGCAGCGTATGCGTGCCCAGCGGCTCGCCACGCCCAGGCCGTGGGTGGCCACCTCGAAGAGGCAGCTCAGGCGCAGCTGCCAGCCCAGCGCGGCCGACCAGGCCACCAGCATGGCCCGCGGCTGGGCGCGCAACTGGTCGAGCTTGGGAGAACGGGCATCGGTGTAGAAGACCAGGGTGCGCGCCACGTCGTCACATTCGCGCAGCACCAGGGTGCGGGCGTCGACGCCATGCGGGCCCAGGCTGGCCATCACCATGTGGCGCCAGCCGTGTTCGCGCTGCGTGGGTGCCTGCAGCAGCTCACGCCAGAGTTCAAGTTCGACGCGGCGCAGGTCGGCTGCCACGCCGGCGCGCGCCGGCAGGGCGTCGAACTCGGCCGGTCGGCTGGTCGGCCCGTGGGCCGGGCCGGCGGCTGCCGCAGTCGCCGCAACAGCGGCTCGGCGCGTGTCGGGACGAGGCGGAGTAGGCTCGTTCATGGTGCGTCTATTGTGATGCGGATGTGCACCGGCTGACGGCTACGCAAGCGCCTCACACAGCGCCGCATGCGCTTCGGGTCCACGCCGCCGACCTCAGGACTTGCTCTGCGACAATCTGCGTGCGCCCCGAGGCCTCTGCACCTCGAGGCGCTTTGTTTTGTCCCGGTCGCGCGGCGTGCTCCTGCCGGGTGATCGGCCCGCCCTCCGGAGCCATGTCGAGGACCAACCATGTACAAAAACCTCAGCCGCCGCGCCGCCCTGGCCATGCTGCTGTCCACTGCCGGCCTGGCTGGCGCCGCGCCGCCGCCGGTCGGCGGCAGGAACCCACCGGCGCCCGCCACTTTCACACCGCCGCCGGTGCCGGCCGGCGGGCCGCTCAAGATCGGCTTCGTCTACGTCAGCCCAATTGGCAGCGCCGGCTGGACCTACCAGCACGACCAGGGCCGCCTCATCATGGAGCGCAAGCTGGGCCCGGCGATCAAGACCACGGTGGTGGAAAACGTCGCCGAGGGCGCGGACTCGGAGCGCGTCATGCGCGATCTGGCCGCCACCGGCCACAAGCTCATCTTCGCCACCAGCTTCGGCTACCTCGACCCGGCGCTCAAGGTGGCGGCCGAGTTCCCGGACGTGAAGTTCGAGCACATGGGCGGCTACAAGACCGCGGCCAACCTCAATACCTACAACGCGCGCTTCTACGAGGGCCGCTACCTCGCCGGCTACCTGGCCGGGCGCATGAGCAAGACCGGCAGCGCCGGTTATGTCGCGGGCTTTCCCATCCCCGAGGTGATTCAGGGCATCAACGCCTTCACCCTGGGCATGCGCGCCGCCAACCCCAAGGCGGTGGTGAAGGTGGTGTGGCTCAACACCTGGTTCGACCCGGCGCGGGAACGCGAGGCGGCGCAAAGCCTGCTTAACCAGGGCGTCGACACACTGAGCTACCACAGCGGCTCGACCGCCATCCCGCAGTTGGCCGAGGAGAAGAAGGTCATGCTGCTGGGCTACCAGAGCGACATGAAGGACATCGCGCCCAATGCCCAGCTGACCAGCGTCACCCATCACTGGGGCGAGCGCTACGCCGACGTCGCGCTGTCGGTGCTCAAGGGCAGTTGGAAGGTGGTGCCCTTCTGGGGCGGCGTACGTGAACACGTCATCCACCTGGCTCCGCTGGCGCCCAGCGTGCCGCGCGATGTGGCCATGCAGTTGCTGGAACGCGAACGCGCGGTGGCCGCCGGCATGCTCAAACCCTTCAGCGGCACACTGGTCGACCAGGCCGGCACGGTGCGCAACAAGAGCGGCGCGCTGCGCGACGCCGACATCGCGCAGATGAACTGGTTCGTGCAGGGCGTGCAAGGCCAGCTGCCCTGATCGCCACGGCGCAATTGCCGCCACCGAGCGGCAACGTGCTTCTGGCAGCATGGCGCAAACACAGGCTGGAGACCTTGCCATGACCGCCCTCGTGCGTCGCTTCCGCCAGAGCCTGATCTGGCCCCTGCAATTGCTGCCGCGCGCCGGCGATGCCCAGACCCGACCCTGGGAGGTGCTGCTGGCCCATGCCGACGCCAGCGGCCACTGCGCCTGGCAGGAGGTGGTGGACGAATACACCGGTGACGCCGACGGCTTCCACGAGCGCCACTACAACGAGTTCGTCACCTTTCTGCCGCATGTGCAGCGCTTTCTCTACGGCGAAGGGCACTCGCGCGGCGCTCGCGGACGCACCGGTGGCACCTCGTCCATGCGCGTGCTGCGACGCAACGACGTCGCCGCCGTCAGCGTCGGCCTGACGCCAGGCGATGCGCCCATCCGGCTGGCGATCGAGCACATCGACCTGATCTTCTTCTTCGACGTCGACGTCATCGTGCTCAACGTCGAACTGCACGGACAGGACCTGCCCCTGGCGCAGGTGCAGGAGTTGCTCTACCGGCTTGGGCGTGCCTATCCGCCCGGCTGGGACGACGCCGGCCGCGGCCTGCATTGCCCGGCCGAGATGGCCTGGCTGGGCGCCGACGGTCGTGTGCTGGCGCGTTCCGACGCCGGCGAGCGCGACGCCTACCTGGCCTTCGTCGGCCGCCACCGCGCGCCAAGGTTTTCCGCCCACTGGCGCTGGCTGATGGAACCGCTGCGGCCCGAGACCGATCTCGACGCACCCGCCTCAGCCCCCATGCCCGCCGGCGCCGTGCCGCTGCTGCGTTATCGCCAGATCGAGTACCACCGCATGCCGCTGCTGGCCTGGCTGACGCTGGACGAGCCGCGCACGCTGAGCCGGGCCGACTTCGTGCGCCTGGGTCTGGTGTCCGGCCAGGGCGGAGGCGCAGCCGTGCCGGGCGCCGCCCCAGGCGGCGACTCCGCCGCCGCCGGCACCACCCTGCTGCCCTACGGCGAACAACATCTGGCCGACTTCGAGACGCGCCACTGCTACGACCGCTTCTGGTGTGCCGGTGGCCCGGCGCCGGACACACGCTACCTGAGCTGCGGTCATGCGCTGGTGGTGGTCGGCCGCGCCGATTCGGCCTACTTCAACGACCGCGAGCGCGGCGTGCTCGGCCAGTTCCGGCACCAGCACGCCATGTTGTTCCTCATTGCACATTTCCAGAAGGCGGCACTGCTGATGTTCAGCGACCGGCTGGTGGTGGCGCTCGATGCGCTGGACATCCAGGACGCCAATTCGGTCAAGCGATTCAAACGCGCCATCCGTGCCAACTTCGAGAACTTCCTGCGCTTCACCCACCGCTACTGGTTCCACGACATCGCCGAACAGGCCCAGGCCCGCGCGCTGTACCGCCTCACCGCCGACCATCTGGCCATCGACACGCTCTACGCCGAAGTGCGCGAGCGGGTCGGCGAAATGAACAACTACCTCGACACCGACAGCCTGCGCCGCCAGGCCAATACCGTCATCCGGCTCACGGTGGTGACGATCGCCGGGCTGATCGGCACCCTGTCGACCGGCTTTCTGGGCATGAACCTGCTGGCCGAAGCCGAGGCCAGCCTGGCCGACCGCGCTGTCATCTTCGTTGTCACCGTGGTGGCGTCGGTGGCGCTGACCGCGGTGTGTGTGGCCAAGTCCAAGCGCCTGTCGGACCTGCTCGACCTGCTGTCCGACGACCGTCTGGGCTGGCGCGAGAAGCTGGGCGCGTTCTGGTCCAGCCGCGGCAGCTGAGCAGTCGTTGCGCTGCCGGCGGCGGCAGGCGCTGACCCGGGCGTTCCTCCAGGCGCTGCCCCCACTGCGCGCCGGCGCCCGGACAGGGCGTCGAGGGATCGAAGCAACTGGCAGGTGTTCCCGGCGCTGTTTTGCTTCAGCGCCACGGCTCGCGCGCTTTGCACGAACCCAGCAATGTTCGTTCACAAGGCCGTCGAACGCGGCCGATAGTCTTGCGCCCGCCTCCACTCCACACCTCAGGTACTCCACATGTCCGTCACCTCCACCTTCGCCCGCCTGACCGTCAGCACCGCTCTTGTTCTCGGCGCCTGGAGTGCCCATGCCGGTGGCCACGGCGGCCATGGCGGCCACTGGGACTACGCCGGCGAAGGCGCCCCGGCCCATTGGGGCGAACTCGACCCAGCCTTCGAGGCCTGCGCCAAGGGCGGCCACCAGAGCCCGGTCAACATCACCGCCACCGAGAAGGTCGCGCTGCCGGCGCTGGGCTTCGAGTACAGCAGCGCCAAGGCGTCGGTGGTGAACAACGGCCACACGGTGCAGGTCAACCTGCCGGCCGGCAACCGGCTCAAGGTCGGCGAGCAGAGCTACGAGCTGCTGCAGTTCCACTTCCACACGCCCAGCGAGGAAGCCATCCAGGGCAAGCGCAAGCCGCTGGTGGCGCACTTCGTGCACAAGAACGCCGCCGGTGAACTCGGCGTGGTGGCGGTGCTGTTCGACTTCGGCAAGGTAACCAACGCCGCCTTCAAGCCGGTCTTCGAGCACATGCCAACCAAGGCCGGCGAAACACTCACCGCCGACGACCTGACCCTGGACCTGGCCGCGCTGCTGCCGACCGACAAGGGCTACTACAGCTTCGAAGGTTCGCTCACCACGCCGCCCTGTACCGAAGGCGTGAACTGGATGGTGCTGAAGAACCCGGTCAAGCTGTCGGCCGCCCAGGTCAATGCGTTCAAGAAGCTGTTCCGCTTCAACGCCCGCCCGGTGCAGCCGCTGCACGAGCGCAAGATCAAGGAATCGCTCTGACCGCTAGGCGTCAACGGCCCGCCCACGTGTGACGGGCCGGTGTGATTCACTCCAGCGCCATCCAGATCAGCCCGCCCAGGCCCAGGCCCAGGCCGGCGGGCAGTCCCCAGCGCTCCAGTCTCGAGACGGCCGCGCCGGTCACGATTTCCACCGGCACAGTGGCGCGTTCCAACACCGCGTGGGAGGTGGAGTCCTCCAGCATGCGAGTGATGGAGTTCTTGCGGGCCGTGCCCATCAGGATGTGGTGCACGCCCAGTTCGACCGCACTGGTGCAGATCGCCTCGGCCCGATCACCCACCCGCCAGTGCACCTGACAGGGCACGCCTGCGCGTTCCAGCAGAGCCCGGGCCTCGGCGAGAGCGCTGCCGGCCTGTTCGGCATAAAAGCCTTGCCGGTTGGACCGCGGCACCCAGCGCGAAATATGACGTGACAGGCGCGGCTGCACGTTCAGCAGGTGCAGCTCGATCTGGCGATCGCGCCGATATTCGGCCATGGCGTGGCGCACCGCCACCAGAGAGTTGCCGGCACCGTCGACCGGCACAAGTACCTTGAGCATGACATCGTCTCCTTCTGGGGGATGGATCTCTGACTTGGGGGCAGTTGCCGGGCGCGCCGGCGCTTCATGAAGGGCAGCAGCGGAACCGCTTTCAGGCGCGAGCGCCATGGCCGGCAACGCACCGCCGTCCGCCGCACCCTGACGCCGCTCGGCCTGCTGGGCCAGGCGGGCGTGGATGCGCGATTCGAGTTGCCGATGGTTGCGCACAAAGCCCAGCCACAACACCGCGGGAATGACCAGCCACAGCAGCGCGGCCAACATCGGCGTGGTACTCAACATGTCGCGCAGCAGCGGTTCGGCCTGCACCATCTTCACCGCGGTGAGGCACAACACGGCCGAGCCGGCGTAGACGATGGCCGGGTAGCGCTCGACCCACTTGAGCACCAAGGTGCTGCCCCACACCACCACCGGCACGCTGATGAGCAGGCCCAGCACCACCAGCACATAGCTGCCGTGGGCGGCACCAGCCACAGCCAGCACGTTGTCCAGGCCCATCAAGGCGTCGGCGATGACGATGGTGCGCATGGCGCCCCAGAAGGTGGTGGCGCCGGCGCCATGGTCGTCAGCATGGTCGTCTTCGGGCAGCAGCAGCTTCCAGGCAATCCACACCAGCAGGCTGCCGCCCACGGCCAGGAGCCCGGGCAGCTTGAGCAACCAGACCACGGCGACGGTCATGGCGCTGCGCACGACGATGGCACCCACCGTGCCCCAGAGGATGGCGCGTTTTTGCAGGTGCGCCGGCAGGCGGCGCGCCGCCAGGGCGATGACGATGGCGTTGTCGCCGGCCAGCACCAGGTCGATGACGACGATGGTGGCCAAGGCGGTGAGGAAGCTGGTGATGTCCATGATGAGCGGCTCTCGGGGTGAACTGATTGTGGTCACGCCAAGTCGGCGCAGCATCGCGAGTCGCAATGGCGCCATCGTGTATCGCGATGGCGCGGCGCGTGATACAAACGCGTGTCGGTTGGCCCCGAGGGTCGGCCGATACTGCAAGCAAAGCGGGAGTAGTTCCACGCAGCCGCCGCCCGCCAGGGCAGGCACTGAGAGCCGCAGCGTCGTCAATACGGGTTCATGCCCCGGCGCGCGGGCCGACGCTCACCGTCAGCCCCCAGGGGTTGGTCGGAGCAACGGTGAACCAGACCTTTGCCATCGGGGTGAGGCCAGTCCTTGCCTGGTTTGGATCAAGGTCACCGCGACGCGTCAGGCATCACCCCGATCTCTTGGGGCTCGCAGCCTGGCACGCAAGGGGACCGTCGCGCGAGGGTCAACCCATGGATCAGTTCAACAACATCCGCCGCCTGGTACGGCATGGCACGCTGCCGCAGCTGGCAGCCTTCGAGGCCGTCGTGCGTCTGGGCAGCGTGACGCGTGCGGCCGAGCGCTTGCACATGGCGCAACCCACCGTCTCGGGTCATCTGCGCAAGTTGACTGACGCGGTCGGCGAACCGCTGCTGCTGATGCAGGATCGGCGGCTGGTGCCCACCTCGGCCGGTTGCACGCTGCTGGACGCCACGCGCGACATCTTCGCCGCGCTGCAGCGCGCCCAGCAGATCCTTGCCAGCGGCAGGCACGACACGCTGCGGGACGAATCGGACCCGGCGCCGCAGTACGGCACCGCGGCCATCCCGGTTCAGCGCCGCGTAGCGCGCGGCCGTGTCGAGGCCGCCTCGGCGGCGTAGGCAGCGGCTTCGCGCAGCTTGTCCTTCTTGCTTTTTCGCCGGGTACTCTTGACGCCGCCATTGGGGTCAGAGAGCGGCGCAGCGGCTGGCGCGCGCGGCTCGAAGCCCTGCACCTGCTCACGCGGCACGGTCTGGCCCTGACGTTTCTCGATGAGGCGGAAATGCGCCTCGTTGCCCGGCAGGTCGGCGCAGACAAAGCTGATCGCCTGGCCGTGGTGGGCCGCCCGGCCGGTGCGGCCGATGCGGTGGGTGTAGTCCACCGTCGAGCGCGGCAGGTCGTGGTTGACGACCACCGCCAGCTGAGGCACGTCGATGCCGCGTGCAGCCAGGTCGGTGGCCACCAGCACGGCGAGCTTGCGGGCATGGAAATCGGCCAGCACCTGGGCGCGCCGGCCCTGGCTGAGGTCGCCGTGCAGCGCCGCGGCGGGCAGGCCGGCCTGGCGCAGCTTGTCGGCCACATGTTCGCTGGCGTACTGGCTGGCGACGAAGACGAGCACACGCTCCCAGCCCTCCTCGCGCACAAGGTAACGCAGCAGCGACGTGCGCCGCGTGCTGTCCACTTCGATGGCTCGTTGCACGATGCTGGGCGCCGCCGCATCGGCGGCCCCGCGCAGGTCGATCTGCACCGGATCGAGCAGCAGCTGGGCGGCCAGGTGACGCACCTCGGCCGGCAGGGTGGCCGACAACAGCAGTGTCTGACGACGGCGCGGCAGCAAATCAAGCAGCTCGTTGAGTTCGTCGGCGAAGCCGAGGTCAAGCAGGCGATCCGCCTCGTCGAGCACCAGGCAGTGCAGGTCGTCCAGGTGCACGGCGTTGTGATCGACCAGGTCGAGCAGCCGGCCCGGTGTGGCGACGATCAGGTGTGCACCGCCACGCAGGGCCATGAGCTGCGGATTAATGGACACGCCACCCACCGCCACGATGCAACGCAACTCGGGCGCCAGTTGCTGCGCCACATCGAAGATCTGCAGCGCCAGTTCTCGCGTGGGCGCCAACACCAGCACGCGCAGGGCACGTCGGCGCACCCGTTCGTCCTGCAGCGCTACATCGATCAGCAGCCGTTGCAGCAGGGGCAGAAGATAGGCGGCGGTCTTGCCCGAGCCGGTGGGCGCCAGGCCGAGCAGGTCGCGTCGCGACAGGATGTGCGGCAACGCGGCGGCCTGCACCGGCGTCGGTGCTGTCCAGCCCGCCATTGCTACGCGCTGCTGCAGCGCCGGGCTCAGGCCCAGGCTGGCGAAGGAGGCGGCGGCTGGGGCCGGGCCGGCGTCAGCGTGCGGGATGGCCGCGCCAGGCAGTGAGACTGATGGTGTCGTCATGCGCAAGTCCTGGCGCCGCCAGATCAGATGGAGATGAGCTTGAGCAGGAAGGCTCGCTCGATGAACCAGATGCCGGCCAGCGCCGCGATGAGCAGCGAGCCGCCGATGAAGATGAACCAGCGATAGAAGCGGCTGTGCCTGAGGGTGAAGGCAAGCGGCAGGAACAGCACGACGATGACGAGCTGGCCGATTTCCACGCCCACATTGAAGCCCACCAGCGCCAGCGCCAGCGTACCTTGGGCCAGGCCGAGGTCGGCCAGCACGCTGGCGAAGCCGAAGCCGTGGATGAGGCCGAAGCTGAACGCCACCACCCAGCGCCGCTCGGCCACGATCGCAAAGACGTTGTTGAGCGCGGCCAGCACCACCGACGCGGCGATGGTTGCCTCGACCCAGCGCGTGGGCAGGGCGACCACCTTCAAGGTGGCCAGCGACAGGGTGATGGAATGCGCCAGAGTGAACGCGGTGACGATCTTGAGCACGTCCATCGCCGCACTGCGCAGGCTGTCGACCGGCCGCCACAGGGCGGCGGCATGGCCTCGCCCGGCGCCGTCCGACGCACGATTGCCCTGCACTCCCACCCGCACCAGCACCGCCGGCAGCAGCAGCGAGAGCAGGAACAACACATGGTCGAAGCCGATCCAGATGTGCCACACGCCGTCGCGCACATAGTCGACGAACTGGGTCCAGCGGCTGGCCTGGGCCAGGGTGAAGCTCTGCCGCGCCGCCTCGGGCGAGAAGATGGCCGTGCGCGACACGCCGCCGGACTCCAGACGCAACAGACCGCGGTGCTGCGGGTCGATGTCGGCGAACAGGCGATAGTCGATGGCGAGCTGAGCCACCGCGGCGCCCGGGCAGGCGGCGCTGAAGCTGAGCACGGTGTAGGCACCGTCGCTGTGCTGATCGACCAGCTGTTCACCGGCCTTGAGCGCACAGGCCTGGCCGTCGGCCTGCACACTCAGGCGCGCCAGCGCGTAGGCGGCGATGGCCTCGTGCTGCCGACGTACTTCGCCCCAATTGATCTCGCCGTTGCCGTCAGCGTCCAGGCCGATGGCGAAATCCAGATCGCGCAGGGCGATGTCCCAGCGACCGACCAGCGGCGCGCCCGGCGTGGCCGCCGCGGGCACCTGCAGGCTCAGATAGCTGTCCGAGGGCTTGTGCGCCGCCGCCGGCCCAGCAGCCAGCAACACGCCGGCCAACATCAGCAGCAAGGCGCGTGCGGCACTATGCAGCCGAAGCGCTGCTTGCCGGGCAACGGCCTTGACGATCAGCCGCGCGATCATGACGCCGCCTTGATCTGGCCGACCAGGGTGCGCAGCTCAGGGCTTTCGATGCCGCTGGCCTGCCACCATTTGAGCGCCGGTTCGGCAGCCGCAGGCTGGCGCGCCGCCAGGGCAGCTTCGAACAGGACGCGGGCGTCGACCGGCTCACGCTGCACGCCGAAGTTCAGCCGCGCCAGTTCGAGCGCCCGGCGGGTATCGCCCAGCATGACCAGGGCGAAACGCGCCTCCTCCTTCTGATGCACGGTGTCGCCGCGCAGACGGGCAGCGTCGAACCGCGCCGTCAGGTCGGCCGTCCATGCGGCGGTCTGGGCCGCCCCCACGGCCTTGCCGGCCAGCGCCAGGCGCAGCAGCAGCAGGTCGGAACGTTCACGCCCGCGCAGCAAGGTCAGCACTTCGGCCGGGCGCTGCCGATCCAGCAGGAAGTCGGCGTAGGCCGCCAGCAAGTACCCATCGGTGATGTCCAGCGCCAGGGCGCGGCGGAAGCTGGCCTCTGCCGCCTCATGGTGCCCCAGCCGCAATTGAGCCTCAGCCAGCCGGGTCAGCACCCAGAGCTGTTCTGCACCGCTGGCGCTCTGGTTGGCATCCAGCACATGGCGCAGCGTCGCCGCGGCGGCGCCGGCATGTCCGGTCGTCGCGTCGACCGAAGCCAGGCAGGCCGGACCGATCATGGCGGGGCTGAGCGTCTGCAGCCGCTCGCAGGCGCTGCGGGCATCGGCATACCGTGCCTGCACCATGGCGATGGCAGCCAGCCAGGCCCAGGCCTCTGCGTTGTCCGGCGCAGCGCGCACAGCGGACTGCAGGTCGGCAATCGCCGGCTCGAATTCGTGGCTGAACTGGCGCAACACGGCGCGCATCACGCGCACCTCGACCGGCGCATCGGTCTGCGCCCACCAGGGCGCCAGGGCTGCCTGGGCGTAACCGATGTAGCGCGGGTCGCCTTCGGCGGCGACCTCGTCGTAGTAGCGCCGGGCCAATTGCACGGCCAGGCCGACGTCGCGTGGTCGAGACGAGAGTTGCTGGCGCAGCCGCACCATGTCGCGCGCCCGCGGGTCGGCGGCGCGCGCCGGCAGGCGCTCGAGCACCTGCTGGTCAGAAATGGGTAGAAATGGCGCCGCCGCCACCGGCATGCAGGCCCATGACAGGGCACAGAGGGACACCACAAAACGAACGTGCAAACGCATCGACAACAGCGCACAGGCAACAACAGGGAGCGCGAGTATGCCGGCTGAAAATATTCACTGGGTCGTGTCAACCGCGGCGCAACAGGCAGCGTTACGGATGGGCGTGCACCCTGAGGCTCAGGCTAGGCAGGGCGGTCAGACCGCCCCACCGAGCCCGGATCCAGGCACGTTCCCCCCTGTCATCATTCTTCAAAAGACTCATCATGACCAAGACCCTGTCGACTCTGATCGTTGCCGCTTTCGCCGCCCTGGCTTTCAATGCCCAAGCCGGTTCGCACGCTGCTGCTGCCCCGGCCGCCAGCGCCGCCAGCGGCGCCGCCAAGAAGGCTGACGCCAAGGCCGAAAAGAAGGACGCCAAGGCTGCCCCCGCCAAGGCCGCTGCTTCGAAGTAAGCACGTCAATGCCGGCAGGTGTGCCTGTACAAGGCGTCCCTGCAGCGGAAAAAAGCCGGAGCTTGCTCCGGCTTTTTTTCGTCCCTCTGCGTCCCGGCAACGGCGCCAGGAACTGCGTACCCGGCTCGGCGTCAGCCAATCTGCACCAGTGCGTCGCGGTAACGCCTGCCGTTGGCCAGGTAGTTGGCAGCGCTGCGACGCAGGCGCTCAACGTCGGCGTCGTCCAGCGTGCGCACCACCTTGGCGGGCGCACCGAGGATGAGTGAGCGGTCCGGAAACACCTTGCCCTCAGTCACCACGGCGCCGGCCCCGACCAGGCTGTCCCGCCCGATCACGGCGCGGTTGAGCACCACGGCCTGGATGCCGATGAGCGAGTTGTCACCCACCGTGCAACCGTGCAGCATCACCTGATGCCCGACCGTGACCCCGGCGCCCAATACCAGCGGGCAACCCGGGTCGGTGTGCAAGACGGCACCTTCCTGCACATTGCTGCCGGCACCGACGTCGATAGTGTCGTTGTCACCGCGCAGCACGGCGTTGAACCACACGCTGGCCCCGGCGCCCAGGCGCACGCGGCCGATCACGGTCGCTTGCGGCGCAAGATAGACGTCCTCGGCAATCTCGGGCACATGGTCACCCAGTCGGAATATCGGCATGGCGAAAAGTCTCCTGCGGTTGGCTCGCCCGGGCGACCTGCAGCCAGTATCAACCGGTCGGGTTGCAGGCCCCCAAAAGATCACATTGTGCGATGGCCAGAACGTGCGGGAGCTCGTGTATCCCGACGTGCAGCGACAGGCACTGACTCAGTGTTCCCGCACACGGGTGGGCGGCATCGTCCACAAGCCGAATCCGGCAGGAATACCCGCGGACTTTTCAAAGCCTTACCTAAACTCGCCGGTGCTGCACCACTTGCCGAACAGGGTATATTCCGTTTATTCGGTCGGTGGATGTCAAGCAGCATGACGGCTGTGGCTTCACATCTCCAGGGCTGGATTAAGTTGGTTCAATCCAGCTTGGCAAATTGGCCTCAAAAGCCAGCTATTTTTCAGCCCAGAGCGTTTTGGCCGTCATACTTGGTCATGAATTGCCGACGTATCAACGCGACAGCAGGAATTAATTGGGGAATGTGCGGCTGGTCAGGACGAAGACGCACCGTCAACATCGGCTTACATTTCGTCTTGTGATGGCTTCACATCGATACGCAGGGAGTATTGGGACGCTGCCGCGATGGCTCGCCCCACCTGCCGCATGTACAACGCGATGATTCAAGAAACCTCCGCCAGCGACTTTCCGCCCGAGAAACTTGCTGCACTGCTCAAGATCAGGAAACTGATGGAGTTCTGGCGCATCACGCCCAGTGAATTGCGGCAGGCGCCACGCCCGGTGGCGCCACCGCCACCAGCGCCCGCACCTTATCGCTACCGCCACCCCCGCACCCTGCTCGGCTGGGACGGACAGGGCGCCCAGCCAGCTTGGCTGCGCACGGCGCTGCTGCGTGAGGGTTACACGGTCGAAGAACTGCGCCGCTGCGCGGTAGACAACCCGGGCTATTCCGATCCCGAGCGGGACCAGCAAGCCGAAGCGCAGGTAGCAGCGCAAGCTGCCGCGGAAGCAGCCGCTCTGGCTCTGGCTGAGGAAGCCGCCGCCCAGTCCGCCTGAGACGCCGACGCCGAGCGCGCCCGCCTCGGCCGCGCAGGCAAATGGCGAGTCCCTCGTTCGTCACCTAGCGCGAGACGCATCGACACTTGCGGCGTCGTGTCGTGGCGCGCCGCTCCGTACTCGGAACACCTCTTTTGCCGCACGGTCGCTTGCCAAGCGCAACGCCGGCAAGAACATTTGCGTAAACGTTTTCGCGTGCAGCGCGACAAGCGTCGCATTTGCCGACGCCTTGCATCGTCGGGCTTCGTCGGACGTGGGCTACTCTGCCCTGCTGTCGTCCACTTACGCAGCGACCGCCAACCGCAGACCACGCCGTACCCGTGTTGAACTCCAGCGCACCTTCCCACATCGCCCCGTCGGACAGCCCGCCAGTTCCCGGACAGATGCAGTCTGCTCGACGCAACGGGTCCGGCCAGTTGCTGACCTGGCTGCAGGCAGGCTTGCTGGTTGTGTTGTTCGGTGTCGGACTGATCATGCTGCCGGGCGTGACGGACCAGTGGTGGGTCGAACTCTTGCGCTACCTGCCTTTTGCCCTGTGGTTGGCCATGGCCGCCACGGTGGCCCTGCTGTCGTTGGCACAACGCCTGCCCTGGCGGCTGGCCAGCGTGATGGCGCTGCTGCTTGTCCTGACGACCGTCATGGGCCTCCAACTGCCCCATGGCGAAAGCGGCGTCGGTCGGCTCAGGGTGATGACCTACAACATCAAGTCCTACCTCGCCGTCGAACACAGCGACAGCTTTGCGCGCATTGCGTGGGAGGTGATCCAGGAGGATCCCGATGTGCTGGTGCTGCAGGATGCCGGACTGATCGACGTGCAGCGCCCGAGCGCGAACGATTCAGTGCTGGCGATGTTGCGTGATCGACGCATCTACAGCTTCGGCCAGTACGTCGTGGCCAGCCGTGTGCCGATGAAGGACTGCCAGCCCGGCGACATCGCCTTTCGTGGCCAGCCGCACAGCTATGTGCGTTGCACCCTGGTGGCACGCGGACGCGAGATCGACCTCGTCACCGCTCACCTGCTGTCGCCGCGCGACGGCCTGAATGCCACCCGCCACAGTCGCCTGGCCGGCATCGCCGAATGGCGCCAGAACTTTGCCGACCGCCTGAGCCAGGCGCACAAGCTGGTGACCGACCTGAGCCTGGGCCGCAGTGCATCGATCAATGCAGGACGTCCGGCACGGTCGCTCATCCTGGCCGGTGACCTCAATGCGCCCGAGTCATCACCGGTCGTGCAGGCCCTGCTCGACCTGGGCCTGCGCGACGCCCACTCGGTGGCGGGTTCAGGCTATGGCTACACCCACGGCCATTCCTTGCGTCCGGGCGTGTCCTTTCTGCGTATCGACCACATCCTGGTCAGCCGCGACCTCAGCGTGGCCGAAACCCACGTCGGCGGCGAACAAGGCTCTGAACACCGCCCGGTGATCGCCGACCTGTGGCTGGATCACGACCGCAGCTGAACTCAGGTGGTCAGCCGCTGATACGAGCCCATGCCGCCCAGCAGGTGACATTGCTCGGCGACGACTGACGGCCGACATCACCTGCTCGTTTTCCAAGTGCAATCGCTGCGCCGCGCGCATCAGTTGCGGCCGGCTGGCCCTGTCCTCAAGGTGGTGGCGGCGAGCGTGTCGATCCGCCGTCCTCGCCCGCATCGGCGTAGGCACGCCAGCGCCCCATGGCTCGATTCATCAGCCGAAGTTGTTGATCAAAACGTGTACAGGCCCGGCACGCCAGCAGGTGCAGGTGCAGGCGCACACGTTCACCCCAGCGCGGCGCGCGGTCCTGCGCCGCCAGCAGCAGGCCGGCGGCCTCGCGGCAACGCAGGCGAAACGGCGGCCACAGCGGGCGTTCGTCGGGAGCTGAGGCGTCGTCGGCTCGATGGACCATGGCGCTGGGAGGGGTGGAAGCTGGACGGGCAGAGTCTGGCAGAACAAGCGACTGACAGGCTCAGGTACGTGCAAACCAGTTCAACTGCAGGCAGTCGCGCAGCTTCAGCCGCGCCCGGTGCAACAGCACGAACAGATTGGTCGAACTGATGGCGAGTTGCTTACAGATCTCGTCGGTCTCCAACTCCAGCCACTCACGCATCATGAACACCTGCCCCTGCAGGCCCGGCAGGCGCTCGACACAGGCGTCGAGCACCGTCATGAACTGACGTTGCCCGAGGTGGGTCTGCGGATCGCCCCAGGCCTGCGGCGATTCGCGCCAGTGACCGTCGGCGGCAAACAGCAGCTCATCGATGTCCTGCTCGTCGTCATCGGATGTGAGCGACAACTCGCGACCATGCCGGCGGATCTGGTCGATCACCTTGTGCTTGAGGATGCCGGTGAGCCAGGTGCGCAATTGCGCGGCACCTGCAAAAGCCTGCGGCTTCTCGATGGCGACCAGCAGCGTCTCGGACACGGCGTCTTCGGCCCACGCCGGGTTGCGTAACTGCTTGAGGGCATAACGCATCAGTGCATCGCGGTGCTGGGCCAGCTGGGCCGGCAAGTCCGGGTCTTCGCTCATGTGATCAGTATCCGCCAGGCCGTCTTGTAAAGAATTTCGGACGCCCTGTAAGAAGCCGACACCCTGCGCGACCAAACAGCGTCGACAGGAAACACCAGCCTGCCGCCCCCATGAACCCAACTACCCACAGCGCCATGTCCACCCATTCACCCACGCCGCATCCGTCTGCTCACCCAGCCCGTCTTGCTGGCCGAGGTGCGCGGGTCGCCTCAGCGGCCGCTGTGGTCGCCGCGTTCGCGTTCATCACGCCGCCCTCGGCGGCAGCGGGCCCCAGCGGCTGCAGCGCCAGCAGCGGGCCGCACAAGGCCGCGCTGGTCGAGCTCTACACCTCGGAAGGCTGCTCCAGCTGCCCGGGCGCCGACCGGCAGCTCACCCAGTTGCGCGGCGCCGTGGATGCCGACGCGCGTGTTGTGCCCATCGCCCTGCACGTGCCCTACTGGGACGACATCGGCTGGAAGGACCCCTATGCCCAGCCGGGCTTCGCGCAGCGCCAGCGGGCGTTGGTGAACGCCCATGCAAGCCGCAGCGTCTACACGCCACAGTTCTTCGTGAGCGGCAGCGAAGCGCGCGATTGGCCCGGGACGCTGCGCGAGCAGGTACGCCGCATCAACAGGCAGACTGCAGCACTCACGCTGGATGTGGCGGTGGCGCCGTCCGTCGGCTCGCCCTCGATGCCCAGCGTGACCCTGCACACCACCGTGCAGGCGCGCCACGCCCAGATGGCCAGCAGCGAGCTCTACCTCGCCCTGACCGAAAGCAGCCTGGTCTCGAAGGTGCTTCGCGGCGAAAACTCCGGCGTCACCCTGCACCATGACCATGTGGTGCGCGCCTGGATCGGTCCCATCACCCTGCCGGCGCTGGCCACCGGCGCCAGTGTCGAGGTCAGCCCCAGCGTGACCCTGCTGCCCGGCTGGCAGCGCGAACGGCTCGCCGTGGTGGCTTTCGCCCAGTTGCCGCGACACGGTGCAGTGCTGCAGGCCCTGCATGCCCCGCTGAACAGCGGCTGCCTGGCGACGAATTCCTGACCCAGCCACCTCCACTTGCGCCGCCCACGCGGCCGGAGCCCCTCTCATGTCCACCCCATCCCTGCCGCATGGCGGCCAGGCAGGCGCCAGCCTGCCCGCCTTCAGCACCCGCGCCGTGCATCCACTCTGGTTGCGTTTGACGCACTGGCTCAACGTGCTGGCCGTGACGGTGCTGATCCTGAGCGGCTGGCGCATCTACAACGCCACCGCCTTCCTGGGCTTCGACATTCCCCGCGAGCTCACCCTGGGTGGCTGGCTGGGCGGTGCACTGCAGTGGCACTTCGTCGCCATGTGGCTGCTCGGCTTCAACGGCCTGATCTACCTCGGGCTCAACCTTGCCACCGGCCGGGCCCGCGCCCGTTTCTTTCCGCTGCGCCCGGCCGAGGTTGCCCGCGACCTGCTCGCTGCGCTGCGCGGTCAGCTGGCTCATGCCGACCTCCACCACTACAACGCGGTGCAAAAGCTCGCCTACCTCACCGCCGTGGCCGACCTGTTGCTGCTGGTGCTGTCCGGCCTGGTGTTGTGGAAGTCGGTGCAGTTCCCGCTGCTGCGCGAGTTGCTGGGCGGCTACGAAGGGGCCCGCCTGCTGCACTTCCTGGCCATGACCCTGTTGTGTGCCTTCATCGCCATCCATGTGCTGATGGTGGCGCTGGTGCCGCGCACCCTGCGGCTCATGGTGCTGGGGCGCTGAGCCCATCACCGCCCGTCGTCGCGAGATCGACCCGAGGATCGACCATGTTCAAGCTCTTCAAGCCCGCCCGCCGCGCCGGCAGCTTTGACGCCCAGGGCGCCATCGACCGTGCCTTGCGTGATCTGCCGCCCGCCCACATCGCGCCGGCACGGCGGGCCTTTCTGTGCGGCGGCCTGAGCGCCGGTGGCCTGGCACTGCTCAGCGGCTGCGCGCTGGTGGATGAGTCCAGCGTGGAAACGGCACTGCTGTCGGTCTCGCGCATGAACGATCGCGTGCAGGGCTGGCTGTTCGACCCGCAACGCCTGGCGCCGACCTACGACCGGTCGCTGGCGCTCGACCCCTTCCCCTTCAATGCCTATTACGGCGAGGACGAGGTGCGCGCGGTGGACGGCGCGGGCTTCCGCCTGGAAGTGACCGGCCGGGTGACCGACAAACACGCCTGGACGCTGGAGGAACTGCACACCCTGCCGGTGGCCGAACAGGTGACGCGCCACATCTGCGTCGAAGGCTGGAGCGCCATCGGTCACTGGTCGGGCATTCCCTTCGCGCACTTTCTCAAGCGTGTGGGGGCCGATCTCAGTGCGCAGTACATCGGCTTCACCTGCGACGACGACTACCACACCAGCATTGACATGGCCACGGCGCTGCACCCCCAGACGCTGCTGGTGACCAGCCAGAACGGCCGCACCCTGCTGCCGCGTCACGGCTATCCGCTCAAGCTGCGCATGCCCACCAAGCTGGGCTACAAGAACCCCAAGCACATCCGTGCCATCACCGTCACCAACCGCTACCCCGGCGGTTACTGGGAAGACCAGGGCTACAACTGGTTTGGCGGCAGCTGACGACACGCCTCGGGCCGCGCACCCGCGCCGGCTGCATCCCAGGCGACACCTCTCCCCCCCTCGCGATCAGCCGATCGCATCACCCCTGAAAGGAAGACCCATGATCTCGACCCGCAACACCCTGGCCGCCGCCCTGTTCGCGCTGAGTGCCAGCTTTGCCGTGCACGCGCAGGACAGCGCGATGCAAAAGGACGGCATGGCCGCCTCGGACGCCATGATGAAGAAGGCGGACAAGCCCAGGAAGGGCGCGATGAAACACGACCCGATGAACAAGGACGGCATGGCCAAGGACACCATGCACAAGAAGCCCATGCACGCCGACGGCATGCACAAGGACACCATGAAAAAAGACGCCATGGCCAAGGACGGCATGGCCAAGGACGAGATGAAGAAGGACGCGATGGGGAAATGATCGCCAACGGGCGCGGCACCAGGCGCGGCGGACCGGCCGGCGCACCGGCCGACGGGTCAGCCCGCGGCCTGGCTGATCACGCCGCCCCCCAGGCAGACCTCGCCGTCGTAGACCACGGCGGACTGCCCGGGTGTCACCGCCCACTGCGGTTCGGCAAACAGCAGGCCGAAACCCTCGGCGCCAGCGGCCATCGCTACATAGCTGCAGGCGGCTTCAGCCTGGCGATACCGCGTCTTGGCGGCCAGGCGCGCCCAGCGGTCCGGCGTCGGCGGCGCGCCCGCCACCCAGCTCGCGTCCGCGGCCAGCAGGCGGGGCGCCTGCAGCCAGGGGTGCTCATGGCCCTGCACCACATAGAGCGTGTTGGCGGCCATGTCCTTGCGCGCCACGAACCAGGGCTCGTGATCGCCGCCGCCGCGCGGCGCACCCTTGTCCTTCACGCCACCGATGCCAATGCCCTTGCGCTGGCCCAGGGTGTAGAAGCTCAGGCCAACGTGTTCGCCCAGGGTGCGGCCGCGGTCGTCCTTGATCGGGCCCGGCTTGTGCGCCAGGTAGCGGTTCAGGAATTCGCGGAAGGGCCGCTCGCCGATGAAGCAGATGCCGGTCGAGTCCTTCTTGGCCGCGTTGGGCAGGCCGATCTCGGCGGCCAGGCGGCGCACCTCGGTCTTGGGCAGTTCGCCGACCGGAAACATCGTCGTGGCCAGTTGCGCCTGATTGAGCCGGTGCAGGAAATAGCTCTGGTCCTTGCTCGCGTCCAGGCCCTTGAGCAGTTCGTGGCGTTGCGTGCCGGCGTTGAAGCGCGCGCGTGCGTAATGGCCGGTGGCGATGCGTTCGGCACCCAGCCGCAGGGCGTGGTCCAGAAAGGCCTTGAACTTGATCTCGGCGTTGCACAGCACGTCCGGGTTGGGCGTGCGACCGGCCGAATATTCGCGCAGGAAGTCGGCGAAGACACGCTCGCGGTAGTCGGCGGCGAAGTTGACGTGCTCGATGTCGATGCCGATCACATCGGCCACCGCGGTGGCGTCGATGAAGTCCTGGCGCGTCGAGCAGTATTCGTCGCTGTCGTCACCCTCCCAGTTCTTCATGAAGATGCCGACCACCTCGTGGCCCTGCTGCTTGAGCAGCCAGGCGCTCACGGCCGAGTCAACACCGCCGCTCAGGCCGACCACAACCCGGCGCTTGCTTCCGGAGTGGAACACCGGCGCTGCGGCGGGCCGGGCTGCAGACGCTGGCGAGTCGGACGACGTGATGGGCGGGGCGGCAATTTCGGCGGGCATGCGCGGATTGTCGGCGACACCCCGGCAGGACACACCGCGCTGGGCGAGCGTCAGTCCGCGCTGGCGGGCGGGGGTGCGCCGAGCCCGACATCAGGCGTGAAGCGCAGTGGCGCCCACAGGCTGGCATGCGCCTGGATCAGCTCGAGCGGGTAGGCCTTGCCGGCAAGGTGATCATCGATGCACTGCAGCACCAGCGGGCTGCGCAGGCGGTCCGCCTGGGCGCGGATTTCATCCGGGGTGAGCCACAGGGTGCGCACGATACCGTCGTCCAGCGCCAGGGCGGCCAACGGCTCGCCCACCGCGCCGGCGTAGGCGATCCGCAGGTAGGTCACGTCTTGCGCGCCGGCCGGGCGCTGGAAACGCGCCAGGTAGACGCCCAGCAGATGACTGGGCGTGAAGTGGCGGGCGGTTTCCTCGCGGGCTTCGCGCACCACGGCCTGCTCGGGTGACTCCCCCGGGTCCAGGTGACCGGCCGGGTTGTTCAGCCGCAGGCCTTCGGGGGTGTGTTCCTCGACCAGCAGATAGCGCCCGCCCTGCTCGACCACGGCGGCAACGGTGACGCTGGGTCGCCAGCGTTCTTGAAGAACATGCGTGCTCATGCACCCGCATGTTAGTGATGCGGCGAATGCGCCAGCCGCAGCCCGGGTGTCTCCGTCAAGCTGGGGATGGAAGCATCTTTTGCGCCTGCGCAGCGGCGGCCCAACATTTCACTTGGCGAATTTGTGTAAGCTCGCGCCGCCCGCTACTGCGGAAAAGTTCATGACCGACGGCCGCCGAGCGTCATCCACGCGGCCGTTGGCGCCCACCCCCCGGCTGCGTTTCACGATCACCTTTTGTGCGGCGATCGAGGCGGGCCGCTGTGGCACTGGTTCATATGACAACTGAGGAGTTGAGTTCATGGGTTTGCTGATCGGAGTTCCGAAGGAATCGGCGGCGGGCGAAAAGCGCGTGGCCACCGTGCCCGAGGTGGTGGAGAAGCTCGTCAAGCTGGGCTTTGGCGTGGCCATCGAGAGCGGCGCCGGCGAGGCGGCCAACTGCGACGATGCGGCCTACCGCGCTGCCGGCGCCGAGGTGGTCGGCTCGGCCGCCGAATTGCTGGGCAAGGCCGACATCGTCTTCAAGGTGAGCGTCCCCACGCCCGCCGAGGTGGACCTGATGCGCCCGGGCACGACGCTGATCGGCTTCGTCTGGCCGGCGCAGAACCCCGAGCTGATGCAGCAACTGGCAGCGCGCAAGCTGACCGTGCTGGCCATCGACGCGCTGCCGCGCCAGCTCAGCCGGGCGCAGAAGATGGACGCGCTGACCTCGCAGGCCGGCGTGAGCGGCTACCGCGCCGTGATCGAGGCGGCCAATGCCTTCGGCCGCTTCTTCAACGGCCAGATCACCGCCGCGGGCAAGGTGCCGCCGGCCAAGGTCTTCATCGCCGGCGCCGGCGTGGCGGGCCTGGCGGC
>JBEEJN010000049.1:0-43331 GCA_041169165.1 Pseudomonadota bacterium | reverse complement strand
GGACGCGTACATCCGCTGGTACAACGAAGTTCGCATCAAGAGCTCACTGGGCTTCCGCAGCCCCGCCGTGCACCGCCGGAGCCTGGGCCTAGCCGCATAACCTGTCCAAGTTTTTGTCCGCACCCCCCGATGGTCAGTTTTCGGTCGGCGCCAACACCCGTGGGAATCTCGGTGCTGGTCCACCAGCCCGTACATCACTTCAGCCGGCGGTCGAGCTCCGCCTGGGCGAAAAACGCGCTGGCCAGCTTCAGGATCTCGTTGGCCTTGCGCAGTTCGCGGTTCTCGCGCTCCAGCTCCCGGATGCGCTGGGCCTCGGCCGTCGTCAGACCATCGCGCACGCCCGTGTCGCGCTCATGCTACTTGACCCAGTTGTCCAGCGTCTGCGCCGTGCAGCCGATCTTGCCGGCAATGGACTCGATGCACGCCCACTGCGATGCATGCTCGCTGCGGTGTTCCAGCACCATGCGCACGGCGCGCTCGCGCACCTCGGGGGAAAACTTCGACTTCCTCATCTTGGCTCCATGTTCTCAAATCATGGAGCCTCCGCGGTAGCCGGGGCGGTTCAAGCTGCGCCGTGCGCCGATGGACTTCTGGCTGAACGTCAACGGCTTGGTCACCCTGGCGCGGCATGAACTGGGGATGCCGCCGTTGTGCTTTGCTGCCGATCCGATGGCGCCAGGCACGATGCCGCGCGACACTAGCCTCAAAAAGCAAACAGGCCCGCAATGCGGGCCTGTTTGGCCAAGCTGACGGCTCATCTGAGTGCCGCCACCTCACTTACTTGAGCTTGATTTCCTTGTAGAGCACATGTTTGCGTGCTTTGGGATCGAACTTCAAGAATTCGAGCTTTTCAGGCGTCGTCTTCTTGTTTTTTGTCGTGGTATAGAAGTGACCGGTTCCTGCGGTCGACTCCAGCTTGATCTTGTCGCGGATGCTCTTGGCCATGATGCAGTTCCAGTTCAGGCGGTGGTCAGATTTCGCCCTTGGCGCGCAGCTCTGCAACAACCTGGTCGATTCCGACCTTGTCGATCAGGCGAAGCGCAGCGTTGCTGATGCGCAGCCGCACCCAACGATTCTCGCTTTCCATCCAGAAGCGACGGTACTGCAGGTTGGGCAGCCAGCGGCGCTTGGTTTTGTTGTTTGCGTGGGAGACATTGTTCCCCACCATCGGGCGCTTGCCCGTAACTTGACAGACGCGTGCCATGACGCTGCTCCAGACGATTTTGATTCGATACACCGCCAGACATTGACAGGAAGTCACTCCTCGATCAGTCTGCCTGGCACCCACACATTGACGATTCCACGATGCCTGAAGTCGTCGCGTTCGCGAAGGTCTTGACCTTCAGCTCACACCATGAGCCTCACGCACCTCAGCCGTCGCTTGGGCGGCAAAACGCGGATTATAGACTGAGCGTCGGGCTTGCTCCAAGTGGTCAGTCTTGCTCGAGGAATCTCTGCGCATCGAGGGCAGCCATGCATCCGGTACCGGCGCTGGTGATTGCCTGGCGATACACATGATCCTGTACGTCACCGGCTGCGAACACACCGGGCACGCTGGTCATGGTCGCCATGCCGTCGGAGCCTGATCGAGTTCGGATATAGCCGTCGCGCATCTCGAGCTGTCCTTTGAAGATGTCGGTGTTGGGTTGATGGCCGATGGCGATGAAACAACCCTTGAGCGCTAGCTGGCAGGTCGACTCATCACGGATGTCGCGCAAACGCACGCCGGTCACGCCAGATGTGTCGCCCAGCACTTCGTCGAGCACCTGATGCAGATGCAGTTCGATCTTGCCCGCTGCGACCTTCTCGTTCACCTTGTCAATCATGATCGGTTCGGCGCGGAACTTTTCACGCCGATGCACCAGATGCACCTTGCTCGCGATGTTGGACAGATAGAGCGCCTCCTCGATAGCGGTGTTGCCGCCACCGACCACGCAAACCTCTGCGCCCCGATAGAAGAATCCGTCACAGGTTGCACAGCCGCTGACACCGCGACCCATGAATTCCTGCTCAGACGGCAGGCCTAGGTATTTGGCGCTGGCTCCGGTCGCGATGATGAGCGCGTCGCAGGTGTAGCGACCACTGTCTCCTCCTAGAACGAACGGGCGGCGGCTCAGGTCCACAGTATTGATGTGGTCGAACACCATGCTTGTATTGAACCGCTCCGCGTGTTCAAGAAAGCGTTGCATCAGGTCGGGACCCTGCACGCCGTGGACATCGGCCGGCCAGTTGTCCACATCAGTCGTGGTCATGAGTTGGCCGCCCTGAGCCAAGCCTGTGACCAACAACGGCTGCAAGTTGGCGCGCGCTGCATAGATGGCGGCGGTGTATCCGGCCGGCCCCGATCCCAGGATGAGTACGCGGGCATGGGAGGATGCGGAGGAGGTCATGGTGCCTTTCAAGCGAGATGAGGGAATAGTTGCAGCGAATACACCCTGCGACGGGTGCACGAAGCGCGAGGCCGTCGGCCGGCGCTCAAAACGATTTGATACATGCTCGTCTCCATGGAACGACTTGGTCGTGACCTTGGTGACAGCCGCGCTGTTCAAAACCGTCAGCCATCATGTAGAGTCCCGCGCAACCCGGTTTGTGCGTTTTTTCGACTTTGTGCCGGCTTGTCGGATTTCAAACCAATAGCCTAGTCGTGTATTCGAGCGTTGCAATGATTTTATGGAGCGGCGGTCGAACGCCACGCCACAGCAACGAATATCAACATTAGTCCCAGCAGGAGTTAAGCCGATGGCGATGCTTTCCAACCTCGACCTGATTCGACGCGTCCCCCTGTTCTCCATGATGACCACCGAGCAGGCGCAGACCGTTGCGGACGGCGTCGTCAAGCGACGCTACCGTCGCGGTGAGATCATCGTCGAGCAAGGGCGCAAGTCCGACTCACTGTTCATTCTGCTCAGTGGTCGTGCCCGCGTCGTCACCTCGGATAGTCGGGGGCGAGAGGTCATCCTCGCGGTGTTCGAGCCGGGTGACTATCTAGGCGAAATGAGCCTGATCGACAACGAGCCGCACTCTGCCACGGTGCGTGCCGAGGTGCAGACCGACGTCCTGGTCCTGGGGCGCAGTGAGTTCGCTGCCTGCCTGCCGGATGCGTCAAGCCTGTCTTACTCCATATTGCGAGGTTTGGTTGCCCGCTTGCGCAATGCGGACCGCCAAATCGAATCTCTCGCGCTGCTGGACGTCTACGGCCGTGTCGCCCGCGCGCTGCTCGACATGGCAGAGGACGAGGAAGGGGTGCGTGTCATCCGCAGCAAGGTGTCGCGACAGGATCTGGCCAAGGTGGTTGGTGCTTCGCGCGAAATGGTCAGCCGTGTGATGAAGGATCTCGAGGAGCGTGGGCTGATCGAGACTCAGGACAACGGCTGGGTCAAGTTGACCGAGCGTCTGGCGACTCAATAGGACTTCAATTCGAAGTGCTAGCGACGGGCGTTACGCCGCGCCGCTTAAGGTCCCTCATAAGGGCCACCGCGAGGTGGCCCTTCGCATGTCTGGGCCGGTCCCTTCGGTCGGGTGCACTCACGCGAATCGCGGACAATCCTGCGCATGAGTTTTTCCCTTGGATCATTGCAGGGTGCCGGTGCAGCAGATGTCGGTCCGGGCGCTTCGGCTGCGGATCCGGCGGTCCGATTGACCGCGCAGCGCTGGTTCAATCAGATCGCCGTGCTGGTGGGCAGTGTCCTGCTTGCCCTGTGGTTGGTTGCCATGTTGACCCACGACCCGGCAGACGCGGCTTTCTCCACGTCTGGCGATGGCCTGGCGCTGCACAACAAGGCTGGTGTGCTGGGTGCGTGGTGGTCCGACCTTTCGTATGTTCTATTGGGTCGATCAGCCTGGTGGCTGTTGCTGTTTTGCGCGCAGTGGTGGTTGTCTGCGCTCGCCGTCATGCTGCGATTGAAGACTGCTGATGCGGAGCCTGGGCTGTCGACTCCTGCTCGACCGGCGTGGCTGATGGGGCTGGGCCTCGCGCTGCTGATTGCAGCCAGTGCTGCCTTGGAGTGGACTCGTCTATACCGAGGCGAGGAACTGATGGCCGGCGCTCACGCAGGTGGTTTGATCGGCGCCAGTCTTGGGCCGTGGCTGCTCAAGGTCTGCGGCTTCGCGGGGAGCGGTCTGGTACTGGTCCTGGTGCTGCTGGCAGCGTCGGCCTGGGCCTTCGGTTTTTCGTGGCTGGAGTTGGCAGAGCGCATTGGTCTGTGGCTCGAGGCCACGCGCGATCGCCTGCATGCACGTCGCGAACGTGCGCATGATGTCCGCCTGGGTGTGCAGGCGCAACGCGAACGTGCTGCAGGCGTCGAGGAAGATCGTCATGCTGCGAGCGAATTCCCGCGCTTCGTGATCGAGTCACCGCCGGTGGCACAGCTCGTTTCGCCGCCGCCCAAGTCCGAAGTTGGCGCGGTCTACGCTGCTGCGCAACCTGCCGATGGTCGGTCGCACCGTCTGCCCCAAGTCGGTTTGCTCGACGCGGCCCTGGCCAGGCAGGAAACCGTCACCGCGGATTCGCTCGAGATGACGAGCCGGCTGATCGAGAAGAAGCTCAAGGATTTCGGCGTCGAGGTGCATGTGATCGCGGCCCAGCCCGGGCCGGTCATCACGCGTTACGAGATCGAGCCGGCCACCGGCGTGAAGGGCGCGCAGATCGTCGGACTGGCCAAGGATCTGGCGCGTTCGCTCAGCCTGGTGTCGATCCGCGTGGTCGAGACCATCCCGGGCAAGAACTGCATGGCGCTGGAATTGCCCAACCTCAGGCGCCAGACCATACGCCTGGCCGAGATCCTGGGCTCGCAGGTCTATCACGGCGCGGCCAGCCAGCTCACCATGGGCCTGGGCAAGGATATCGTCGGCACACCCATGGTGGCCGACCTGGCCAGGATGCCCCATCTGCTGGTGGCCGGCACCACCGGCTCGGGCAAGTCGGTGGGCATCAACGCCATGATCCTGAGCCTGCTGTACAAGGCCGAGGCCAGCGACGTGCGCCTCATCCTCATCGACCCCAAGATGCTGGAGATGAGCGTCTACGAAGGCATCCCGCACCTGCTGGCGCCGGTGGTGACCGACATGAAGCAGGCCGCCAACGCGCTCAACTGGTGTGTGGCCGAGATGGACCGGCGCTACCGCGTGATGAGCAAGCTGGGCGTGCGCAACCTGGCCAGCGCCAACAGGAAGATTGCCGAGGCGAGCGAGCGCGGCGAACTCATCCCCAACCCCTTCAGCCTGACGCCCGAGGAGCCCGAGCCGCTCGCCCGCATGCCCCACATCGTGGTGGTGATCGACGAACTAGCCGACCTCATGATGGTGGTGGGCAAGAAGATCGAGGAACTCATCGCCCGCCTGGCGCAGAAGGCGCGCGCCTCGGGTATTCACCTCATCCTGGCCACCCAGCGGCCCAGCGTGGACGTGATCACCGGCCTCATCAAGGCCAACATCCCGACCCGCATCGCCTTCCAGGTCAGCAGCAAGATCGACAGCCGCACCATCCTCGACCAGATGGGCGCCGAAGCCTTGCTGGGCCAGGGCGACATGCTCTACCTCGCGCCCGGCACCGGCCAGCCGGTGCGGGTGCACGGCGCCTTCGTCAGCGACGACGAGGTGCACCGCGTGGTTGAGTACCTCAAGAGCCAGGGCGAGCCCAACTACATCGACGGCATCCTGGAAGGCGGCGTGCTCGACGCCGACGGCGACCCGACCAGCGGCGGCGCGGGCGGCAGCACCGACCCCGAGTCCGACAGCATGTATGACCAGGCCGTGGCCGTGGTGCTGCAGCATCGCCGCGCCTCCATCTCGCTGGTGCAGCGCCATCTGCGCATCGGCTACAACCGCGCTGCGCGCCTGCTCGACCAGATGGAGCAGGCCGGCTTGGTCTCCCCCATGGCGACCAACGGCAACCGCGACATCCTTGTGCCTGCGCGCAAGGAAGACTGATTCGAGAACCCCGCCCGTGACCATCTCCTTGTCCATCTCCCTGCGCTGCGGCGCCCTGCGTTGTGCCGCCGCCCTGCTCGGCGCCTTTGCCCTGGCCGGCCCGGCGCAGGCCGACGGCGTCGAGGCCTTGACGCGCTTCGTGCAGGAGGTGAAATCCGCCCGCGCCAGCTTCACCCAGACCGTCACCTCGCCTGACGGCGCGAAGAAGAAGCAGCTCTCGGGCAGCTTCGAGTTCCAGCGCCCGAGCCGCTTCCGCTTCGACTACACCCGGCCGTTCGAGCAACTCATCGTGTCCGATGGCCGCAAGGTGTGGCTCTACGATGCCGACCTCAACCAGGTCACGGTGCGCAGCTACGACCAGGCCCTGGGTGCGACGCCCGCGGCCCTGCTGGCCGGCAACAGCCTGGAGCGCGACTTCACCCTGGCCGCCCAGCCCGACGAGGGCGGCCTGCAATGGGTGCAGGCCACTCCGCGCAGCAAGGACAACAACCTGCGCAGCCTGCGCCTGGGCTGGCGCGGCAACGAGCTGGCGGCGCTGGACATCGTCGACGGCTTCGGCCAGCGTTCGCGCCTGGACTTCAGCAAGGTCGAGGCCAATGCCGCCCTGCCGGCCCAGCGCTTCCAGTACACGCCACCGGCCGGGGCCGATGTGCTGAACCAGTGAGCGCACGCCAGCCCTGACCCCGCAGCCCATGGCAGACCTGTTCGGCGACGACTTCGCGCCAGCCGGGCCGCGGCGCGGCACCGCGGCCGGCGAGCCGACCACGGCGCAGCCTGGCGCACCGGGCGACACCCACGCCCCGCTGGCCGAGCGCCTGCGCCCGCGCCACATCGACGAGGTGATCGGCCAGCGCGAGCTGCTGGGCGAGGGCAAGCCGCTGCGTGTGGCCTTCACCTCGGGCCGGCCGCATTCCATGATCCTGTGGGGCCCGCCCGGTGTGGGCAAGACCACGCTGGCCCGGCTCATGGCCGATGCCTTCGACGCCCTGTTCATCCCCATCTCGGCCGTGCTGGGCGGGGTGAAGGATATCCGCGATGCGGTCGAGCAGGCGCGCGTGGGCCAGGCCCAGGGGCGGCGCTGCATCGTCTTCGTCGACGAGGTGCACCGCTTCAACAAGGCGCAGCAGGACGCCTTCCTGCCCCATGTCGAATCGGGCCTGTTCACCTTCATCGGCGCCACCACCGAGAACCCCTCGTTCGAGGTCAACTCGGCGCTGCTGTCGCGCGCCACCGTGCATGTGCTGCAGCCCATGTCCGACGACGACCAGCAGGCCCTGCTGGCTCGCGCCATGGCGGCGCTGGGCGCAGCGGCGCCCGAGCCGGCTGCGGCCGCACGCCTCATCGCCTATGCCGACGGCGACGCCCGGCGCCTGCTCAACACCTACGAGAACCTGGTGCGCATGCTCGGGCCCGCCGCGGTGATCGACGAGCCGGCGCTGGAGCGTTGCCTGGGCGCCCAGTTGCGCCGCTACGACAAGGGCGGCGAGCAGTTCTACGACACCATCTCGGCGCTGCACAAGTCGGTGCGCGGCAGCAACCCCGACGCCGCCTTGTACTGGTTCGCACGCATGCTCGACGGCGGCGTGGATGCGCGCTACATCGGCCGCCGCCTGGTGCGCATGGCCAGCGAGGACATCGGCCTGGCCGACCCGCGCGCCCTGCGCCTCACGCTTGACGCGGTCGAGACCTACGAGCGCCTGGGCTCGCCCGAGGGTGAGCTAGCGCTGGCCCAGGCCCTGGTCTACCTGGCGGTGGCGCCCAAGTCCAACGCGGTCTACACCGCCTTCAAGGCCGTTCAGGCCTTCGTGGCCCGGGACGGCACCCGGCCGGTGCCCCTGCACCTGCGCAATGCACCCACCCGGCTGATGAAGTCGCTCGACTACGGCCGCGACTATCGCTACGCGCACGACGAGGACGGCGGCTACGCCGCGGGCGAGCACTACTTCCCCGAAGCGCTCGATCCGCCGCCGCGTTTCTACGAGCCGGTGGCGCGTGGTCTGGAGATCAGGATCGCTGACAAGCTGGCCGAGTTGCGCAAGCTCGACGAGGCGGCGAAGAAAGCCCGGTAAGCCCCCGCTTGCGCCGGATCAGGCTCGGCGCACACGCTGGCTTTCACGAATATTGCGCGCCCACCCCCCACCTACAATGCCGCCGCCCCGAGGGTGACCCGGGGTGTCAAGGTCCGAAGCGGCGCAGTCCGGCGGGCGTTCCACAAGGGCGCAGGCGCATGGCACGGGCGTTGCGAGCAAGCAGCGGCAACCACGAGTGGCCGCGTCAGAACAAGGCGGCACACCAACTCGTGGGTGTCGCAACTGGAGACGACTGGATGGATATCTTCGTACAGCAGATCATCAACGGTCTGGTGCTGGGCAGCATGTATGCGCTCGTGGCACTGGGCTACACGATGGTCTACGGCATCATCAGCCTGATCAACTTCGCCCACGGCGAAGTTTTGATGGTCGGCGCCATGGTCAGCTGGACCGTGGCCACCGCGGTACCCAAGGGGCTCATGCCCGGCTGGCTGCTGCTCATCGTGTCGCTGCTCATCGCCACCGTGGTGTGTGCGGCGCTCAACTACACCATCGAGAAGATCGCCTACCGGCCACTGCGCAACGCGCCGCGCCTGGCCCCGCTCATCACCGCCATGGGCATGAGCCTGCTGCTGCAGACCCTGGCCATGATCATCTGGAAGCCCAACCCCAAGCCCTATCCGCAGCTGCTGCCGGCCGAGGTGATCAACCTGTGGGAGGACGGGCCCGTGATCACCATCACCCAGATCGTCATCCTGGTCGTCACGGTGCTGGTGCTGGCCGGCCTGATGTACCTGGTCAACAAGACCAAGCTCGGCCGCGCCATGCGCGCCACGGCCGAGAACCCGCGCGTGGCCGGCCTCATGGGCGTGCGGCCCGACCACATCATCTCGGCCACCTTCATCATCGGTGCCGCGCTGGCGGCGCTGGCCGGCATCATGTGGGCGTCCAACTACGGCACGGTGCAGCACTCCATGGGCTTCCTGCCCGGGCTGAAGGCCTTCACCGCCGCGGTGTTCGGCGGCATCGGCAACCTGGCCGGCGCCATGGTGGGCGGCGTGCTGCTGGGCCTGATCGAGGCCATCGGCGCGGGCTATCTGGGCGACCTCACCGGCGGCGTGTTCGGCAGCCAGTACGTCGAGATCTTCGCCTTCGTCGTGCTCATCCTCGTGCTCACCCTGCGCCCCTCGGGCCTGATGGGTGAACGTGTGGCCGACCGTGCCTGAGGAAGGACACACCATCATGGACAACAAGCAACAACGCCTCGTGCTCTTCGTGCTGGCCGGCATCGCCCTGTGTGCGCTGCCGCTGGTGGCGGCGCAGTTCGGCCAGAGCTGGGTGCGCATCATGTCGCTCTCGCTGCTGTACGTTCTGCTGGCCCTGGGCCTGAACATCGTGGTCGGCTACGCCGGCCTGCTCGACCTGGGCTATGTGGCCTTCTATGCGGTCGGCGCCTACATGTACGGCCTGCTCGCATCGCCGCACCTGACCGACAACTTCGAGTCGCTCAAGGCCATGTTCCCGAACGGCCTGCACATCCCGATCTGGGTGGTGATCCCGCTGGCCGCGGTGGTGGCCGCCTGCGCCGGCATGTTGCTGGGCGCGCCCACGCTCAAGCTGCGCGGCGACTACCTGGCCATCGTGACGCTGGGCTTCGGCGAGATCATCCGGGTGTTCATGAACAACCTGGAGTCGCCGATCAACATCACCAACGGGCCGCGCGGCATCAGCCAGATCGACCCGATGAACTTCTTCGGCTTCAGCCTCGGCAAGGGATTGGACCTGTTCGGGCTCAGCATCCCCTCGGTGGCGCTGTACTACTACCTCTTCCTGGCGTTGGTGGTGTTCAGCGTGGTGATCTGCCACCGGCTGGAGACCTCGCGCATCGGCCGCGCCTGGATGGCCATCCGCGAGGACGAGATCGCCGCCAAGGCCATGGGCCTGAACACCCGCAACCTCAAGCTGCTGGCCTTCGGCATGGGCGCCACCTTCGGCGGCGTGTCGGGCGCCATGTTCGCGGCCTTCCAGGGCTTCATCTCGCCCGAGAGCTTCACGCTCATGGAGTCGGTGATGATCGTCGCCATGGTGGTGCTGGGCGGCCTGGGCCACATCCCGGGCGTCATCGTCGGCGCGCTGGCGCTGGCGGCGCTGCCCGAGATCCTGCGCCATGTGCCGACCGATTTCTTCCAGCACTACACCGGCGGACGGCTCGATGCCGCCATCCTGCGCCAGCTGCTCATCGCCCTGGCCATGATCACCGTGATGCTGCTGCGTCCGCGCGGCCTGTGGCCTTCGCCCGAACACGGCAAGGCTGCACCGCAACCCAAGTGAGGACGAAGGCATCCCCATCATGAGCAATCACAACTCCTCCCCCAGCGGCGCCGACAAGGTGCTCGACGTGGCCGGCGTGTCCAAGCGCTTCGGCGGCCTGCAGGCCCTGTCCGATGTCGGCATGCGCATCCTGCGCGGCCAGGTCTACGGCCTGATCGGCCCCAACGGCGCGGGCAAGACCACTTTCTTCAACGTGCTGACGGGCCTGTACACGCCCGACGGCGGCAGCTTCGAGCTGGCCGGCAAACCCTACACGCCCACGGCGGTGCACGAGGTGGCCAAGGCCGGCATCGCGCGAACCTTCCAGAACATCCGTCTCTTTCCCGAGATGACGGCGCTGGAAAACGTCATGGTCGGCCGCCATGTGCGCACCAGCTCGGGCCTGATCGGCGCGGTCTTCCGCACCGCCAGCTTCAAGGCCGAGGAAGCCGCCATCGCCGCGCGCGCGCAGGAACTGCTTGACTACGTCGGCATCGGCAAATACGCCAGCTTCAAGGCGCGCACCCTGAGCTACGGTGACCAGCGCCGGCTGGAGATCGCGCGCGCCCTGGCCACCGATCCGCAGCTCATCGCCCTCGATGAACCGGCGGCCGGCATGAATGCCACCGAGAAGGTGGTGCTGCGTGAGCTGATCGACCAGATCCGCAAGGACGGCCGCACCATCCTGCTCATCGAGCATGACGTCAAGCTGGTCATGGGCCTGTGCGACCGCGTCACCGTGCTCGACTACGGCAAGCAGATCGCCGAAGGCACACCGGCCGAGGTGCAGGGCAACGAGAAGGTCATCGAGGCCTACCTCGGCGCCGGCCACAAGCCGCACTGAACCCAAGCAGGAGCAACAGCAACATGGCAGAAGAACAAGTCCTGCTCTCCGTCAAGGGCCTCAAGGTGGCCTACGGCGGCATCCAGGCGGTCAAGGGCGTGAGCCTGGACGTGCGCGCCGGCGAACTGGTCAGCCTGATCGGCGCCAACGGCGCCGGCAAGACCACCACGCTCAAGGCGGTCACCGGCCTGCAGCCGGTGGCCGACGGCGACATCGAGTACCTGGGCAAGAGCATCCGCGGCCAGGGCGCCTGGGACCTGGCCAAGCAGGGGCTGGTGATGGTGCCGGAGGGTCGCGGCACCTTCACGCGCATGACCATCACCGAGAACCTGCAGATGGGCGCCTACATCCGCAACGACGACCAGATCGAGGCCGACATCGACAAGGTCTTCGAGATCTTCCCACGCCTGAAGGAGCGCCGCGACCAGCTCGCCGGCACCATGTCGGGCGGCGAGCAGCAGATGCTGGCCATGGGCCGAGCCCTCATGGCCAAGCCCAAGGTGCTGCTGCTGGATGAGCCCTCGATGGGTCTGTCGCCCATCATGGTCGACAAGATCTTCGAGGTGGTGAACGACATCCACGGCCGCGGCGTCACCATCCTGCTGGTCGAGCAGAACGCCAGCCGCGCCCTGGCCATCGCCAGCCGCGGCTATGTGATGGAGTCCGGCGAGATCACGATGACAGGCCAGGGCCAGGCCCTGCTGGACGACCCCAAGGTGCGCGCTGCCTACCTGGGTGAGTGACGGCTGGACACGTGGCCGCCGGGCGCTGCGCGATCCACATCGGACCGCTCAGGTGCCGTCCGGCGGCGGCAGGTCGTCCAGGATCTGACGCAGCCGGTCGGCCCACTCGTCCTGGTTGTCCCACAACGCGCCGCTGCGCACCCTGCCCAGCAGTTCCAGGCCATGCAGCACGAGCTGACGGCGTTCCTCGCCGGTCTGGTCCAGGGTGGTGGAAGCGCCCAGCTTGGCGATGAGGTTGAGCAGGCCGCCCAGCCAGGCGTCATTGGTGATGTCCAGCGTGACCAGCTTCTCGCCGATCTCCAGCCCGGTCCGGTAGCTGGTGAGCGCCACGTCGGGCGCGCCGACAGCGAGTTGCATGTCGGCAATGTGTTCGTGCTTGTCGAAGATGTAGAACTGCCATTGCGCCTCGCGCTCGGGGTCGCCCTGGGCCAGTTGTTCCGCCAAGGCCAGACTGCGCTGGTGCGCCGCCAGCGCCTCGGTAGGCTGGCTCAAGGCCGCGAACTGTTCGGCCAGTCGGTCGCTCACGTTCGCGACCTCGACCTGGCGCTCGGGACGATCGTCGATTCTGAGCAAGGCCTCGGCCTGATCCAGGGCCTCACGATAGGCGGGCGCTGCCTCATCGCGCTTGTCCAGGTAGGCGAGCATTTCACCGCGCCGGTAGCTGCACACCACCTGCGCGTGCCGCAGGCCCTTGGGGTCCACCGCCGCGCCCGGCGCGCTGGTTGGCTGGCCTGCTGTGCCAGCCTGTGCCTTGAAAAGTTGTCCTGCTGCCTGATAAGCCGCGGCGGCGCCAGCCTGATCGTTGACGATGGCCAGCAGATCAGCGACTGCCGTCAGGCTCCAGGGGTCGTTGCCATCGAGCTCCAGCACGCGACGAAACGCGGCCAGCGCGAGCTGGGTGTCCACGCCCAAGGCGAACACACCCTGCTGGCGCGCCAGAGCAGCGATCTCGAGGCGATGCTGCAACGCCGCTGCACCGGTAAAGCTGCGCGCAGCGGCCGTGGCGGCTGCTTCCTGCTCGGCCAGCCAGGTGAGCAGCCCCTGTACCTCGCCGCGTTCCAGTCGTTCCACAGCCTGCTGCACGGGGGCGGGCGTGGGCGTGGTGGCCTGGCTGCGCTGCAGCAAGGCAGCCACGCCTGCGCGTCGAGTGCCTGCCCAGACCGACGCCAGTTCGTCGAAGCTCAACAGACCCGGACCGACGCCATCGGCCACATAGTTATCGCTGCCGGCGCGTGACTTGGCCAACGCTGCCAGCAGGCGTGTCAGTCGTACTTCGTCCACAGCGGGTGGCGCAGCGCTGGCGGCTGCGCCAGCGCCGGCCTTGGCGTCGTCGTGACCAGCCGCCGACGCCGGCGCCACGGCGGCGGCTGGCGTGTTGCCCGGCTGGGCCTGCGCGGGCAAGTGCAGACAGACCGCACAAGCGGCCAGCAGGGCCGGTGCAAGAACCAGCATGCTGCTGGCCAATCGGCCGACAGGATGCCTGGGATGAACAGGGCCAGGCCGCAGGTGCGGCCGGAGCGGATCCGACGTTGTATGCATGCACAAAGTATCCGTGCGCCCTGCGCCTGCGGTCCGGCCGCGAAGGAGACGACTGCGGTTTTCCTGCCAGTCCCGGAAGATTGCCTCATCCTGCTGCGGCGCGGCGCCGTCGGCTGACCGCCGGCGAACCGCCTGCGCCAGGTCGGCGCCGGTGCTGTACGCCGAGGCCCGTCGGGCCACGTGTCACAATTTTCCGGCCACCCCTGCACCGGCACACACATCATGCACATCGCACTGGCGGGCGAAGCCCTAATCGACTTCACCAGCACCGGCACTGGTGCCCTGACCTTCCAGGGCCATGAAGGGGGCGGCATATTCAACAGCGCCATCGCCTGTGCCCGGCTGGGGCGTCCGACCGCGTTCATCACCCAGCTGTCGACCGACCTGTTCGGCGAGCAGTTGCTGCGCTATCTGCAGCACAACGCGGTCGACACCGGGCACGTGACGCGTTCGGCCGCGCCGTCCACCCTGGCCTTTGTTGAACGCGGTGCTCACACCAATCGTTACGCCTTCTACTGTCACGCAACCGCCGACACCCTGTGGGCGCCTGAACAGCTGCCCGAACTGCCGCCGAGCTGCCGGGTGCTCCTGTTCGGCTCCATCAGCTTGCTGCAGGAGCCGGCCGCCGGGCGCATCACCGACCTGGTCGAGGCCCATGCGGGACGTCGGCTGATCGTGTTCGATCCCAATATGCGGTCCAGCCTGCTGGCCGACCCGGCGGCCTATCGACGACGCTTCGCCCGTTGGCTGCACAGCACCGACCTGCTCAAGCTGAGTGATGAGGACGCCGCCCTGCTCGCACCCGACCGTTCACCTGAAGCTGCTGCTGCGGGCTGGCTGGACGGCGAAGGTGGGCCGGGCGTGGTTGTGCTCACACGTGGCGCGGCCGGGGCCAGCCTGCACCGCCGCGGGCGGGCACCGCTCAGCGTGACGCCGCCGCCGGTGATGGTGGTCGACACCATCGGCGCGGGCGATACCTTCAGCGCCGGCCTGATCGTCGCCTTGCTGGACCTGGGTGTGCACGACGCGGCGCAATTGGCGGCGCTTGACGATGCCGGCTGGCTCGCCGCGCTGCGCTTTGCCGTCACCGCCGCTGCATTGAACTGCACTCGCGAAGGTGCCGACCCGCCGACCCGCGCCGAGGTCCTGGCGCTGCTTGCAGCCGCACCTCAGCGGTGACGACAGGATGCAGCCCGCCCGGTTGTTCTCCTCGACCGCCTCCTTCACTGCACACGACAGAACGATGGTGCCCATGACGCCCTTCCATCTCTACCTTGACAGCGCGGACCTGGCTGAGCTTCGTGGCTGCCTGCCCCATCCGGTCGTGCACGGTGTAACCACCAACCCGACCCTGCTCAAGCGCGCCGGGGTCAAGCGCGGCGAACTGGCCGGCTTGCTCGCGCGCTGCCTCGAGCTCGGTGCGCGTCAGGTCCAGGCCCAGGTGCATGCCGCCGACATGGAGGGCATGCTGGCCGACGCCCAGGGCTTGCTGCGCGCCTTTGACCCCGGGCAACTCGTCATCAAGATCCCCGCCACCCGGGCTGGCTTTGCCGCCGGCGCGGTGCTGAGCGGCCGCGGCGTACCCGTGACCTACACGGCGGTTTATGCGCTGGAACAGGCGCACTTCGCGGCGCAGCTGGGGGCGGCCTACGCGGCGCCCTACCTGGGGCGCCTGCTTGACTCGGGTGTCGATGGGCTGGCCCTGATCGCGAACATGCAGCGCCTGGTGTCGACCAGCGGGTCGGCGATGCGGCTGCTGCCGGCCAGCGTGCGCACGCGCCAGGCCTATCTGGACTTGCTGCAACTGGGTGTGGGCGCCATCACCATACCGCCGCGGCTGTTCGCCGAGCTGATGGATCACGCGGCCACGCTCGACGCCGAGCGCGGATTTCTGGCCGACGCCGCATCCATGGGCTGAAGCGCGTCGCGTCCCTCAATCGTCGCCATGGCGACCGTGGCGGCGCCAGGAACCGTCGCGGCCGTCGCCGCCGCGGCCAAATCCGCTCTCGCCGACGATTTCAGGCCGCACCCGCACCGATGCCCAGGCATCGGGCTGCACGAACACCACCGGCAGGCCGCAGGCGTTGTAGCGCCGGCAGTGGTGACCCCAATCCTGGCGGTAGGCGGGGGGCACGTCGAGGTAGACGGGTTCCTGGTAGACCACCACCGGGCGCGGCTGGGCGTACACCACCGGGGGCGCATAAATCACGGGCGGCTGCGCATAGACGACCACCGGAGCGGGCGGATTGCCGATGTCGATACGGCCCGACAAGCCGGGCTGGCTGACGCCGATCGAGACGCCAATGTTGCCGCCGGCCAGGGCCGGGGCGACTGCGCACAGGGTCAGGGCAAGGGCTGCATAGGATTTCATGCTGGAGCGGTCGGTCAGGTGGAACAGGGCGGCGGTCGCCGCAGGGGCATCACCCGCCACCAACGGAACAGCCGGCCGGATGGTTGTCCGCCGGCGCGACGCGCATGTCTCCAGCTGTAAGCGCGGTTTCCGCCCAGGGACCGCGCGTCGGCTCAGTCCCGACTGACCGACGTGGACGCCGAGCTGCACATCGCGATCGCGTCAAACGGGCAGCGTCGAGCGCATTTGCTGCAGCCGGTGCAGCGCTCGGCGTCGTGCAGGGTGGAGGACTTCTTCCAGCCCGCCGTCTGCAGCGTCAGCAGGTGCAGGTGACAGGTCGGCACGCACCAGCCGCAACCGGTGCAGCGGCGGGTGTCGATGACAGGCAGCAAGCGGCGTTGGGTCGACATGGCGGCCGGCCATCTTAGGCCGGCGCCGCGTGCAAACCCTGGGCGCTGCGACCGCAAGGATGCGACAGCCAAGCCTCGCCCGGGCGTCACGTTGCCGAGTGCGGCGACGCTGCCGAGCGGTCAGCCCTTGCCGCTGTTGCGACCGCCGCCGTCACCGCCACCGCCGCCGTCACCACCGCCGTCACCGCCACCCCCGCCGCCGCCACCACCCCCGCCGCCGCCACTGGCGAGCGCATCGTCACGGCAGCTCGTGGGTGCCAGTCGAGCCGGCGAGACGCTGCAGCGCCAGGTCAGGGTCTGGGCGTTCGCATTCCAGCTCGGCGTGAGCGTGACGACCACCGTGATGTCGGCGAACTCGCTCTTCTTGCCTTGGACCGTGATGACGCCCGACGCCGCATCGACACCGGTATTGGTGCCGTCGACCTTGCCCAGCGCAGCCGGTGCGGACACGCCGGTGGCGTCCACCGCACCCCTGTTCTGCGACTGCTCCGTCACCGCGACGCGGGTTTCGGCCGTTGCGAGCAGCAGTTCAGTCACCTTTGCACGCAGGGTATGGTCGCGGTAGGACGGCAGCGCGATGGCCGCCAGGGTACCGACGATGGCCACCACGACCATCAGTTCGATCAATGTGAAACCGCGTGCTGTGTTCTTCCGGGTCATTCCGTGTCTCCTGCCGACCTCTCGACACAAAAAATTTACAGTCTTCCGCGCCGGATGGAGTAGGCGCCACGAAACAAAGCGGTGAGTCGTTAACAGGTCGACAGGCCGCATGTGGCGTTGCATCGACATTCATTGAATCCCTCAAGACGAGGTATTGCACTCTTATGTCGATGAAATGATTCAGTTTTGCGTGCTGATCGTGTGCTTGCGGCCTGGTGGCCAGCTTGCGCGCCGCCCTGTGCCGGCGCTGTGATGCTGGGCCTGAGCCTCCACGGCCAGGCTGGTGCGGTGACATCTGCAGCCTGCCTCGTGCGACCATGCCGGCTGGCAGAGCGGCACCGCCAGTCGCGCCCATCGTTCGATGGGTTCGACCGCCCTGCCAGCCGCTTCTTCCTCATCGATTGAACTTTCCGCCCCGACGATGAACACCGCTGCCTCCCCCACTCCGGCTGACTTTCGCCGCCAGGCCGATGTCCTGGTTTCGCAGATGAGCATCGAGGAGCAGGCCTTGCTGCTGTCCGGTGATGGCTGGTGGCAGACCCACGCCATCGCGCGCCTGGGCCTGGCGCCCATGGTGGTGTCCGACGGTCCGCACGGCCTGCGCAAGGCCGACGGCGCCGGGCTGGCCGGCAGCGTGCCAGCGACCTGTTTTCCGACCGCGCCCGGCCTGGCTGCGACCTGGAATACCGCGCTGGCGCGCGAGGTCGGGGCCGCCCTGGGCCGCGAGGCGCAGGCCAACGGCGTGCACATCGTGCTCGGGCCGGGCATCAACATGAAACGTTCGCCCCTGGGCGGACGCAACTTCGAATATTTTTCCGAAGACCCCTTGCTCGCCGGGCGCATGGCGGCGGCCTATATCGCCGGCATGCAGGGCGAGGGCGTCGGCACCTCGCTGAAGCACTTCGCGGTCAACAACCAGGAATACGAGCGCATGGCCACCGACTCGGTGGTTGACGAGCGCACCCTGCACGAGATCTACCTGCGCGCCTTCGAGATCGCTATCGCCGAGTCGGATGAGCCGCCCTGGTCGGTGATGAGTTCCTACAACCTCGTCAATGGTGTGCAGGCCAGCGAGCACCGCGAACTGCTCACCACCATCCTGCGCGAGCGCTGGGGTTTCGACGGCTTCGTCGTCTCCGACTGGGGCGGCGTGCACGACCGGGTGGCTGGCGTGATCGCCGGCAACAACCTCGAGATGCCGGGCAGCGGCGCCTACAACCGTCAGAAGGTCATCGACGCGGTGCGCAGCGGTGGGCTGGAGCCAGCGGTGCTGGCGCGTGTCACGGCCGAACTGGTCGCGGTCATCCTGCGGGCACATGCCAGTCACCGCCCAGGCGCGCGTTTTGATGCCGATGCCCACCATGCCCTGTCGCGCCGCGTCGGCGCCGAAGGCATCGTGCTGCTCAAGAACGACGGTGGCGTGCTGCCGCTGGCGGCGACTGCGCGGGTTGCCGTGGTGGGTGACTTCGCCCGTTTGCCGCGCTTCCAGGGCGCCGGCAGCTCGCAGGTCAACCCGACCCGTGTGGCCACGCCCTACGACGAACTGGTCGCGCTGCTGGGCACCGAGCGCATCACCCATGCCCAAGGCTGCGACGGTGAAGGCGTGACCAGCGACGCCCTGGTGGCTGAAGCCGTGGCAGTGGCCCGCGAGGCCGACGTGGTGCTGGTCTTTGCCGGCCTGCCCGACAGTTACGAATCCGAAGGCTTCGACCGCCGCGGCCTGGATCTGCCGCCCGGCCACGACCGACTCATCGCGGCACTCGCCGCTGCCCACCGGCAGGTCGTCGTTGTGCTGATGAACGGCTCGGCGGTCGCCATGCCCTGGGTCGACCGCGTCAGCGCCATCGTCGAAGCCTGGCTGGGCGGTCAGGCTGGCGGGGGTGCCATCGCCGATGTGTTGACCGGACGGGTGAACCCGTCGGGCAAGCTCAGCGAAACCTTCCCGATCAGCCTGCGCCACACGCCCACCTACCCGGAGTTCCCCGGGCGTGACGGACTGGCCTGGTATGGCGAAGGCCTGTTCATCGGTTATCGCCACTACGACAAGCGCGGCCTCGAGCCGCTGTTCGCCTTCGGCCATGGCCTGAGCTACACCCGCTTCGCCTACCGCGCGCTGCGCGCCAGCGCCAGCCGCGTGGATGTCGACGCCGGCCCCGGCCTGGTGGTCGAGGTGGAAGTGAGCAACACCGGCGAACGTGCCGGCCAGGAGGTGGTGCAGCTGTACGTGCGCGAATGTGCCGCTCAGGCGGTGCGGCCCGAGCGCGAGCTGCGCGCCTTCGTCAAGATCGACCTTGCAGCGGGCGAGACGCGCAATGTGCGTTTCGATCTGGTGCGGCGCGACTTCGCCCACTGGGACACCGGCTTGCACGACTGGGCGGTGACGCCAGGCGATTTCGACATCCTGGTGGGTGGCTCGTCGCGTGACCTGCCGCTGAGCACACGCGTTGTCGTCCAGGCCAGTCGCGCTGTGCGCCCGCTGCTCAGCCGACGCTCGATGGTGCAGGATTTCCTCGGCCGCCCCGGCGGCGACGCCGCCTACGCTGAGATGCTGAACGCGCTGGGCCTGGGTGCCCTGCTCGAACCCGACGACCCGGCCGAACTGGCCAAGCTCAGTCCCGAGCAGCTCAATGCCAAGCGCAAGGGCGCGCGCGGAGCACTGGCCTTCGCCAACGAGATGCCGCTGTACAAGATCCCGGCGATGTCCGGCGGAGCCTGCCCGGACGCCCGCATCGACGCGCTGCTGCGCTCGTTCGCGGGGTGAATGGTCCGCCGACAGGAATCACATTCCCTATGAAAAGCCAGTTCGGCGGCCCGAGTTACTGCAGAAGTTACTGCATCCACGCGGACCGACCTAGGCGCAGACACGCCGGCAAGCGTGTGATGGATGCGGTTTGCATTGGCTCCCTTGCAAATTCGACCGGGGACAACGGGGACACGGGGACACGCTGCCTAAGTTGTTGATTCAATTGAATAATGCTGTCCCCGGTGGTTGTCCCCGGTCGTTTTTGCACCGGGGACACATTGGCCGGCCGCAGGGCGAAGCATGGACCGATGCGAGCACACCGCGCCGGCTGGCGCGCTCCACCCTAGCGCCGGCCGCCACTGGCCCGAACTGGTGCGCCTGTTCGCCGCCTGGGCGTCTACGGTTTCGGGCACCAGGTCGGCGGTGATGCGGTCGACATCGGTGCGAAAGCCAGCGTGAACCTTGCCCGGGTACGCCGTGAGCCTATCCAGCCAGGCGCGGCCCGGCGTGCCATGCGTCGCCCCGCAAGCTTTTGCCCGTTGCTGGGCCAGGAACGAGAAAGGCGCCCGCAGGCGCCTTCTTGGTATGGGTGGGATGCCCGCCTCATTGCGTGGTGTGCCTCCCTGGCGGGCGTGTTGCGTCAGACGTTGTGAGCGTGTCCGCGCAACGGGTCAAGGCCATTTCTGCACCGGGTGTCTGAGGCTATGGCCAGGTTCTCGCCTCAACTCTTCGTGTTGCACATGCGGATCTCTGCCCGGTAGAGGTCGGCGCGAGCGCTGCGCAGCGAGCGCAGCACGTCGGCACTGCTGCCGGCGCTCAGTGCCTGTTGCATGGCCTGGATCGCCTTTTCTACCGAATCAAGCCCGCCGGCCTGGCGCAGCATGCCGGCGCCTGTCGTTGCGCCAGATCTGGCGGCGTTGACCAGTTGTTGCGAGACATCCAGTGCCGCCGACAGCGGGACGTTGCGTTGCAGACGATCCATGGTGCCGCCCCTATCAGCTGCCGTTGGCGCGATACAGGCCGCGGAAGTCGATCGCCTTCGCAGCGAAGTCGTGGCGGCATCGGATCGACAGCCCGTCCTGTTCAAAGCCGGGCTGCATGTCGATGGCGGGGCCGTCACTGCCGTTGAGGAAGCAGTATTCGATGGTGTCGACCAGGGCCCCGGCAGCGGCGCCGTACCAGGTCAGCGGGGATGCAGCATCCAGGACCGGATCGACCACCGGCACAAGTGCGGTACGACCACCCGACCGAAACTCGTTGATTGATCCCGGCGCCGCCGGCACGAACTGGCTGCTCGTGAACTGATACGCCGTCTGCTCCAGGGCGGCCGGAACGATCAGGTAAGCGGGCGTGATGTTCAGCTCTTCAAGCTGCAGGCCGCGCTGAACACGCATGGCTGCACGCATGGCGGCCAGGGACGCCAGCGACAGCGCGGACTCCGGGCCGGTCCCCAGGTTGGCATGGCTGGCATGGAACAGCGCCACGCCATCGCTCAGGTTGGCGTTCCCCGTCAGCTGGGCATAGGCGGTGCGGTTCTCCAAGCGGGCCGCGGCGGCACCGAAGCCGGTCACGGCCCGGTCGAAGCCGCGCAGGTCATCGTTCACCAGGGCCTGGCGGCTCAGCGTGATGAGGCGGCCGTAGCTCAACAGGCGGTAACTCTCGGCGCTGTTCGACATCTGCCCGTACTTGAATTCCCCGGCCTCGTTGACCTGCAGCAGATCCGGCAGCGCCGACAGGTTGACCACGCTCAGCGGCTTGAAGTCCACGGCGTCGGGCGCGCGCCTGGCCCACGCGCGATAGGTGCCCGGGTTCTCGCTGTAGCTCGCGCGCATCCGCTTGTTCGCCACACTGGCCAACAGGGACGGAAGGTCTCCGCCGGTCATCATGCCGGCGGCGCGCACTGTCAGGGCGGCGGTGGCCACTTCCATGCGGCTCATGCCGCGGGTGCTGTGCCCGCTTGTCTCCAGCACTTGGCGGCTTAGCTCGATCAGCGTCATGCCGCGGTATTGGCGGCCGTTGTCCGTCAGCGGCGCGGTCTGGTCCATGCGGTGCAACAGCGCTTCTTCGATGCCGGCCAGGCGAGTGCGGCCGGCGTCACGGGTGGTTTGAACTCGGGTCATGCTGCGGTCTCCAGTTACTGCAGGTTGATGCCGGCCTCTCGGGCCTGCTCGATCAGCGACGCTTCTTCCTGCATCAGCGCCGCAATGCGGCTATCGAGCTTTTCCACGGCGGCCGGTCGGTCCTTCATCGGCAGGCCTTCACCGGGCAGGTCCAGCGCGTCGACCGCACCGGCCAGGTACTGCGCCAGCGGGGCCATGAACAAGCCGCACAGGGCACGGTCCATGTCTTCCCCCGAAGGCGATTCGCCGAAGTTGGTCGCTGCGCCCAGCAGCCGCACATTGCCGCGGCTGCCGTCGAAGTTCAGGGCGCCTGCGTGCGGCGCCTTGGCCAGCCGTTGCAGGCCGGCCTGAAGGTGGCTCGCGTAGCTCGATGCTGACGCCTTCAGCCAGTCGTTAAGGAACTGCTTCAGGTCGTTGCGATTCATCGGCGCCGACAGGATCAGCGCGCGTTGGCGCTGCAGGTCGTTAAGCTCGACGCGAAGCGCCTTCAGGCGCTCTTCCAGGCTCTGGACTGATCGGCGGATCAGAGAGAAGTCAAACAAGCCCACGGGGCCCCCTTGGTGTGGTTGCTGGAGCCGGCCGGATGGCCTGCCAGGGTTCACACGGTAGGCGGCAGGGCTTGACGCTTCTCCGGGAATGCATGTCCAACGATGCGCCGCAGGTGCCTGCAACTCAGCGTCTTCCCGCCAGTGAACTTCGATGCGTAGAACAGCGCGCGATCCAGGCGGGGCGCATCGTCCGGCGGGTGCTCGTCGTCGCGCCAGAATCGCCAGGGCCCGCGCGATACGAAGGCGTCCCACTCTCGGCGCAACTGGTCAACGCCCTGGGTCGGGTTCGGCGCGTCGATATATCGGGCCGCCTCGCACAGCCAGCCCGCGCGCAGTGCGTCCAGGCGTTTGGCCTTGGTGGCGGGCAAGCCTAGGCACCGCTCCAGGCTCAGGCTGTTGGACTCGTCCAGCCACTTCATGAAGCCCTCGCGCCACCCTGGCGGCACCCGCGCCCCTGGGCCATCCCACAGGAAGGCGAACTGTTCGTACAGGCTCGGCCGGGCCATCACCTCTCCGCATCAAGCCCGAACACCCCCGGCTGCACGTGGAACACGTGGGCCGGCCCGATGCCGGGCAGCCGGTGCTTGAAGGTCAGCCGGTCGCGCTCGTGCTTCAGGCAGCCGGCGTCCTTGAGCACGCGGGCCACGAAGTGGGCGTCCAGGCCCTTGCACACCTCGTTCTTGAAGGCCTCGGGGAAGATCATGTACTCCACCAGGGCGCCATCCGCCGAGCGGCCGCCTTCGGGTGCGCGGGCGTCGCAATACTCGCTGGCACTGTCGAACTTCACCGGCGTGCCGTGTTCGTCCACGAAGCGCTTGAAGCCGGCGCGCAGCGCGGTGTTCGGCTTGTGGTCGTCATTGGCCCGGTGCCACCAGGTCAGCAGGGCGTCGCCGTTCTTCTCTAGCCAGGCGCGCACCTGGCGCAGCGCCTCGGTGCGCTCGCTGCTGCCGAAGCCGGCGGCGCGGGCACCCACCCAGGCCAGGAAGCAGCGGCGCACGCCGGCCGTGGCTTCACCCTCGGGCCAGCCGGTCAGCCCCTGGCGCGTCGCCAGCTCGCCGGCCGCAGCCACCAGGGCGAAGCGCCGGCCGGCGCGCTGCACCTGGCCGTCTGCGGTCTCGGGCACCAGGTCGGCCGTGATGCGGTCGACATCGGCGCGCAAGCCGGCGTGAAACTCGCCCGCGTGCGCCGTGAGCCACTCCAGCCAGGCGCGGCCCAGCGTGCCGTGCGTCGTCTCGCAGGCTTTGGCCAGGTGCTGAGACAGCGCAGCGCCGCCCTCAGAGTCGTGCACTGTCTCGAACAAGCCCAGGCCGGCGCCGGCATCGGCCGGCATGTCGACCATGCGCAGTTCCTGCCCGGCGCGGATACGCTTGCCGGCCTCTGCCATGTGCTGCGATAGCGGGATTTCACCCGCCGACAGCCACAGCAGGCGCCAGCTCAGGCGCGGCCTGGCGCCGCCGTTGCGCCCGGCACGGGCCTTGCCCTGGCCATTGGCCAGCATGTAGGCGGACTCACCCGCCACCTTCGCATCCAGCTGGCCCAGCTCGTCAAGCACCAGCAAGGCGTCGCTGTGCTGCGCGGCTTGCGCTTCCAGGCCGTTGTCGGTGGCGCGCCAGCGCTGCAGGTAGTCCCGCCCGCCCCAGATGGACGCAGCCACGCGAAGCGCCGTCGTCTTGCCGCAGCTCGAATCGCCGCGCAGGTGAAAGCCGCCCGACTCCGCCCCCGACAGCCAGGCCAGCAGCGGCCCGGCCAGTGCCGCCGATGCCGCGAACAGCAAGCGGCTGTTGCCCACGCAGTGCCGGCCGATGCGTTCCTGCCACTGCGCCAGCGTGCCGCGGCGGGTGAAGGTGTCTTCCGCCGGGGCGTCGCTGTGGAACATCAGCCGCTCAGGGGGCGGCGTGTCGGTGCTGCTGCCGTCGTTGTCGCCGGCATCAGCAGGCGGCGCGGTCAGGGTCTCGCGGGGCAGCACGTAGGACTTGCCCTGCCAGCCCACGCGGTCGACCAGGCGCACCCGCTCGGCGGGGCGGCGGCTTTCCAGGTACTCGGTGAGCCAGCGGCGCCGGTTGCTGTCGGTGGGGGCATGAAAGCCCATGTCCAGCAGTTCGGCCCGGTAGGCCGCGCCGTCACCCGCCAGCATGGGCAGCGGCATCAGCCAGCGCCGGCCACGGCCGAAAGCGGTGTCGAAGTCCAGCAGCAGGGCGCCGCCCTTGTCGTGCATGTCGCGCGCCAGGGCCAGCACTTCCAGGCGGTCACACACCCGGCGCGCGCCGCCGGTCGTGCCGTCCGGGCCGGGCGGTGGGGTGAACCACACACCCAGCTCGTTGCACATGAAGCGGTCACCCCGGCCGGCCGCGTCGCCGTCATCGGCTCGGCGCGATCTGCGGCCCTTGGAGCCCTTGCGCCGCGTCGGTGGTGCCGACGTATCGCCCGCGTCGTGTTCGGCCGCTGGCGGGTCGGATTCATCTCCCGGGGCGGGCTCTGGTGCTGCCGCTGCATCGGCATCATCAGCGCCATCAGCAGCAGGTGCGGCGCAGTGCGCCGCGATGGCGGCGCCGATGGCGTCCTCGACCAGCGTGCGCACCGCATCGGCACCAGCATGTGCGGCCAGGTCGTTGAAGTCGCTCCCGCCCTCGGGCAGGCCGGCCGGAAACACGCAGGCAGTCGGCCCGGTGTCGGTGGCACCGGCCCGTGCCGCCGCTGCGGCCTTGACCCGGCCCGGGTTGGTGCCGGTGCGGGCCTCGGTGCTGCTGTCGTCATCGCCGCACACCAGCAGCAGGGTGTCCGGGAACAGCCCCCGCAGCGCCACGGCGCAGGGCTTGAGGTTGCCGGCGTCGAAGCACACCGCCACGGGCCGGCCGGTGGCCTCGTGCAGGCTGGCGCAGGTGGCGTAGCCCTCGCCCAGCAGCAGCACGGGCGGGCCGGTGTCCGCGTCGGTGCCGGTGTCGGCGCCCGGTGTGCTGGCGGCAGCACCGGCCGGCATGCCGATCAGGTGGAACAGCCCCGTCTTGCGACCGCCGGGCATGAAGCGCTTCTCTGGCGCATCTCCGGCCGGCCTGGCCGGGGCGATGCGCTGCACGTTCTGCAGCTCCCCGGCATCGTCGTGCATGGGTACCAGCAGCGCGCCGTCGGGCAGCACGCGCACGCCGTGGGCACCCACGCCCTTGCGCGTCAGGTAGGGGCTGGCGCCGGCATCGTCCGGCACGCGGGCATCCGCCCACAGGTCGCGCGCATCGCGGGCGGCGCGGTCGGCGCGCTCGCGGTGGTGCGCCTCGTCAGCCTGGCGCTTGCGTGCGCGTTCGGCCGCTGCAGCAACCAGCGCCGCCGGGTCAGGTGCAGGCGCGTCGGCGCCGGCCTCGGGGAAGCGAAAGCCCCGGTCCTTGGCCATGCCGAACAGCGTGCCCACCTTCACCGGGCCGGGCTTGCCGGCGCTGCGCCAGGTGGCGCGGTCCTCGCCGGGGTCGGGGTTGCCGCGGCGGCCGGCCCAGTCCAGCCACAGGTCGGCGCCGGCATCGCCGATGCCATCGAACACCGCGAAGGCCACGCGGGCGCGTTCGTCGTGGCCGATGTCGGGCGGGATGAAGGACAGGGCCTCACGCACCAGCTCGGCGGTGATGGCTCGCGGAGCATGCCGCGGGGCTTGTTTCATGTGGTTCTCCCGGTGGGGTTGGCGGGCGCGCTGGCACGTTGATCTGCGGCCATCAGCGGCTGGGCTTGACCCGCGGGACGTGCTTGCCCTGGGTGTAGTGCGCGGTCATGCGCTGCGTCGCGTGGCCCAGCAGGGCGCGCGCGCCTTCCAGGCCGGCGGCCTGCAGGGCATCCACGCCGGCCCGGCCGCGCAGGTCGTGGATGTGCAGGTCCTCGATGCCGGCGCGCCGGCACGCCCGGTCCCACGCCGAGCGCATGCCGGCGTAGGTGTAGGGGCTGCCCGTGCGGGTGGTGAGCAAGTGGCCCACGCGGTCGCGCCCGGCAGCGCAGGCATCGATGGCGGTGCGCAGCGCGGGTGTCCACTCGATGCACAGGCGCACACCAGTCTTGCCCTGCTCGACCAGCAGGCCGGCGTCGGTCACGTCCTGCCAGCGCATGGCCAACAGGTCGCTGATGCGCTGGCCGGTGAGGGTGGCCAGGTCGATCATCTGCACCAGGGCGCGGCTCGAGCTGTCCGGCCGGCCGGTACCGGCGGCGGTGCGCAGGCGCTGCAGTTCGTCGTCGGTGACGATGCGGTGACGCCCCGGCGTCGACATGCCGCCGATGTTGTCCACCGGGTTGTGGCCCTCGCGCAGGCCCATCACGGCGGCGTGGCGCAGCACCTGGCTGAGCACGTTGCGCTGCTTATTGTGGGTGCGCGGGCGGTCGCGGTAGCGGGCCAGGTACTCGGCGCACACGGGCGTGGTCACCTGGCCGGGCAGGAAGTCAGCAAACGCGGCTGACAACTCGCTGGCGATCCACTCCATGTCCCTGCGCTGCTCTGCGCCCCAGTGCGGGCGGCGCTCGGTCAGCCAGGCAGCCACCACGGCGGGTATGTGCTGCTGCCCCTGGTGGGCATCCTGCAGCGTGGCCAGGGCTCGGTGCATGGCCGGCAGGCCGTCGCGCTCGGCGCTCAGGCGGTGCCAGCGGCCGGCCAGGTCGACCAGGTAATAGGCGCTGTGGCGCAGATAGACGCGCCTGGGCAGGCCGTTGTTACGGGGCGCGCCGCGAGCTTGTTTCATGCGGTTCTCCCGGTGGTCGGGTGGGCGTCAGTCAGGCGTGCCGGTGCGTCCGGCGTGTCGGCTGCAGCCAGCACCAGGGCGCGCAATGCCGCCTTGCGGGCCTCGTAGCCGGCGCCCTGGGCCAGCAGGATCACGTCGCGGCACTCGACCTGGTGCAGCAGCCTGAGCTGCGCCACGTCCAGCGTCTCGCGGTCCAGGCCGGCATGCACGCCGGTCAGGGCGTAGCCGATCAGCCGCGCCTCGTTGGCCAGGTGGTGCGCCTCGGTGTGCTTGCCGGCGCTGCGGCGCACCTCCACCAGCACCGCATTCACGGCGCTGTGCTGCTGCGCCACCGCCGTGCGGCTGGCCTTCCAGGTCGGGTCCAGGCGCTGCGCCTTGAGCCGCTGCAGCTCGCGGGCGGTGGTCTCGAAAGCCCGGATGAAGCGCACCTTGAGCCGCAGCGCCTCGGCGCCGGTGAAGCCCATGGCCAGCAGAGCAAAGCCGGCCTGCGTGATCTGGTATTCCGGCAGCGTGCGGCCGGTCGCGTCGGCGTAGTCGCTGAGCGCAAAACTGCGCTCAGTGAAGTCAGGCTCGACCTGTTCAATCAGGGCTTGAATCGAGCGCAGCACGTCGCGGTGACGCTTGCCGAAGTACTCCGCCACGCGGCGCGAGGTGGTCACGGCCTGGCCGTGGTCGACGCTCACCAGGTCCTGAGCTTGAGCGGCGAACAGCGCCGGCTGTGGCACAGGAAGGGCACGGGTGGCAGTCATGCATGCGCCTCCACCTGAGCCGGGAAGGTGTTCAGCACAGCCAGCGCGCGGCGCTCTGCCGCTGCCTTGCGGCCTGCAGCCAGGCGGGCGATGCGCTCCGCCTTCTCCTTGGATTGCTGTTCCCGGATGACGGCAGCCGTATGGCGTGAGAAAGCCAGGTGGTGCCGCGTCCACTGCGGGTTGCCATGGTCGCGGATCAACGCCGCCGCCAGCTCGGAGAGCCGGTACAGCAGCCAGTGCGCCACGTCGTCGCCCTCCAGCCTCGCCCGGGCGATGTCCGTCACCAGGCTGGCCATGTCGCACGCGCCTATGCCCTTGCCGGGCTCCTTGAGGGCGTCGACCAGCTCGACCAGGTATTCATGCCCGACGGTGCTGCAGGTTTCATCACCGACCGGCGCACGCGACACGAAGCGCGGCGGCCAGCCGGGCGCAACAAAGCTCAGGGGAAGTTGCGGCAATGCAGCAGCTCGACCCGCCTTGCGGGTCTTCTTGGGGGTGCCCATGTCAGGCTCCTTGAATCGAGGGGTTCGGGGTTGCGGCGGTGCGCACGGGCCGGTGCGTCTCGCACCAGGCATCCAGGCATCGCACCAGCTCAGCGGCTTGCGCGCGGATGCCGGCCAGCTCGGTGTCGCTGAGCGTCAGCAGTTCCAGCGAGCGATCGGCAGCCAGGTCGCGCAGCTCGCGGTTCAGCGGCTGCCACTGGCGCAGGGTCTTCATCAGCGGGGTGTGCTTACGCATGGCTCAGCCCTCCCACGCGGGCATGGCGGTGATGGCTGCCAACAGCACCGGCCAGCCGCAGTTGCGGCGCCGGCTTTTGCTGCGGCGCTTGCCGATCCTCGCCACGCTCGATGGCCTCGAAATGCGCCCGCGTCAGCACCACCGCGCCAGTGATCGAGCGGCGCGCGCGCCAATAGCCTTGCTTGTGCAGTGCCTGCAGCTGCGCGGCGGGCTGGCTGTAGCCCGTCAGCTCCAGCAGTTCGGCAGGGGTCAGGGTGATGGTGGTCATTGCGGCACCCCCGTCTGCATCTTGTTGCTGTCGGCCATCCATTGCAGCAGGGCAGCCGCCGCGGCATCCAGGCTCGCATGGGCTGCAAAGACCTCATGCGGCGGTACGCCGTGAAGACGGCCAGGCTCGAACTTCAGCAGCATCAGCAGCAGTTGCGCGGCTCGGGCGGCATCGCTCACCACATCGTCCGGCGTCTTGTCGCCGGCCAGGTCGGCAAATGTCGGGGCGCTCATGCTGCACCCCCTTCCACAGCCGCCACACCCGCCGCGCGGGGCTCCCAGGCGCCGGCCGGGCCGGTCCATGCACCGTGACGCATCAGCGTCTGCCAGTAGTGGTCAGCAGGTTGGTGGGTGTACAGCTCTGGGCCGACGCCAGCCAGCCAGCGCCGCACGATTTCGGCGCCGACGGCGCCGGCCAGCTCGCCGGCTTCGCGGTCGCCGTGCGGCGCGGGGTTGGCCTGGCTGATGTGCCACAGGGCCGCCAGGTGGGTGTCGTTCACGCTGGCCAGGCGGGCCGGGTCGATGGTGAAGGTGACGCGGATCATGCTGCACCCCCACGGCCCAGGCGGTCGGCGGCCACCAGCTCGAAGGCACGGGCGCGCAGCTCGGCGCGGCGCAGGGCGGCGCGGCTGGCCAGGTGGTGCGCCAGGCGCTTGAGGTAGTGGCGGGGGGTGTGCGCCGTGGGCGCGAATGCGGCAGCGGGACTGCCGGCTTTGCTGGTCGTCATGGTCTCGGGCTCCGTTGTGAGCATCGAAGAACCACACCGGCCGTTTTGAAGCGGCGCGGGGTGGGGTGGCAGATGTTCAAAACTCACACAACGTTGAGCGGCCGCGCTCGCGCCATGGCCCATCTGCCACCCCGAAACCTTGACGGAATTCGGGCATGACAAAGCCGCACTGACGTGGCGGCTGAACGCGTTGTGTGAGGTGTTTTGAAGCACCTGCGCGAAGTGTGCCTGCAGGGGCGATGCGCGGTCAAGCATGGCCGCGCGAGAATCACCAACGTGTCGGGGGTAGGCCATGAATCGAACCTTGTGGGCGCTGTCTTGGTTGCTGGGCTTGTTGTGGGTGTTGTTGGATCAGGTGTGGGCCGGGGCGCTGCTGCTGGGCTTGCTTTTCGGCGTGCCTGTGCTGGGTGTGCTGGCGGCGCTGCTGCTGGGTTGCATCACGCCACGAGAGCCGGGCGGTCAAGCGCAGCATCAAGCCGGACCCGCCCGCTCGGTGACGCCGCCGCTGGCGTAGGCCGGCGGCCCGCCTTGCTGGGCTCATTTCCGGGCTTTCTGGTGCTGGTTGAGGCGTGCCGTCACCGTGCGGTAATGCTTGACCCAGCGGGCGCAGGCCAGGCACCGGTGGCCCGGCGTCAAGCGGCAGGTGCAGGGCGCGAACCCCAGGGGTGACGGCGCCGGGCTGGCCGGGGCATCAGGCGTCACCCCCATCTGCCGGGGTGACCAGCCGCAGGGGTCGGCTGTGTCCGCCAGCTCGGCGGTGGCGCCAGGCTTGGACGCGGCGATCAGCTCGGGTGTCTGGTTCATGAGGTGATCCCTTGTGCACGCATCGCAGCGCGCAGCGCGTTGAGAGAGCCAAGCACCAGCAGCCGGCCCGGGCAAGTCATCACGAAGGTGTCCCGGCCTGGCTCGCGCCGCTGGACCGTCCAGCCATGTCGCGCCGCTTCCGCGTTCAGCCGGCGGGCCTCGGTGTCGAGATCTTGGGCGGGTGTGACGGTGCCGCGGCGGGCCTGCGGTGTGGGGGCGCGGCTCATCGGGGCGCGCCCACCAGGTCGGCGAAGTTGCGCAGGCTGGCCAGGTCGTGCAGCACGATGGAGCGGCCCCAGCGGCTGGCCGACCACGGGCCGGCGCTGGCGCCGTTGAGCGTCCAGCCGGCGCGCTCCAGGCGGTCGGCCAGCGTGTCGATGATCTGGGTGTGTGCCACGTCTGCCGCAGGCTGGCCGGCGGCCGGCGCCACGATGGGGGCAGGTGTGCGGCTCATGGTCACACCGCGGCCTGGTTGGTGCTGGCGCCGGAAATCTTGTCTTGCACCCACTGCAGCACGGCCGACTCGGCCCAGCCGACACGGCGCTTGGTGATCTGCACGCAACGCGGGAAGGCGTTGGTCTTCATGAGGCTGTAAATCGTGCTCTTGCGGCACGACGTGGCGGCCTCGACTTCCGCCAGCGACAGCAGGCGGTCCCGCTTCACCTGCGGTCGGGTTTCTGAAACAAGCTGCATGGGCTGATGCTTCCGTCAATGTCCGACGCGGTTTTGTCGAACGGTGACGCATCGTCCCAACCGTCAGGGCCTGACATCCAGCCCTGACACCCTGACACCTGCCCTGACACCTGCCGCAGCAGGGCGGTATCACCGGGTCGCTTTGCTCGATACCTTGTGTCCCTGGCTCGCAACCTTGCCCGCTGTTTTCGACTTGAGCTTGCCCGTGATGACACCCCGGGTCACACCGTACCGCTGGGCAATCTTGGCGTCTGTCATCCCGGCTGCGCGCAGCTTGCGCCAGTCGTCCACCGTTGACGGTAGCCACTGCCCTTTTTCATCCTTCCATGCCGATGCGGCAGCGGGAGGTGAATCATCTGCAGGGCTGGCGATGTCATCGGCAGCGACAGATACCAGGCGCAGCGGCACCTTGGGCGCAGGGCTGGCGACTGGCGCGGCGCCGTAGCCGAACAGCTCGGCGGCATCGCTGGCCAGGATCGCCAGGCGAAAGACAGGCTGCCTCAGCAGCCCCACAACGGGTTGTCCCGACTCGGTCAGTTCGGCCATCAGCGCCAGGGCGCCCGGAACGCCCTGCAGTTCCGTCTGTGCCGTCACGGCCGGGATAAGGCGGCGCCCGAACCCGCTGTCCAGCTCACGCAGGACAGCCCTGCGCATGGACCCGTCCGGGTTCCAGCGGTTGTCGACCCAGGCCCAGTGCTCAGGGCTGGCTGTCCTGGCCTCGCGCCACACCTTCTCCTCGGTCACAGGCCAGGCCCAGGCATCACGCTGCAGCTCGAACAGGGCCAGCCCAGGGCGGCCCATCAGCGCCGTGGAGAGGTGCTGCAGGGCCACCCGGCCTGGGCGTGTCTCGGTGCAGTGCGTCACGACGTCAGGCAGCCAGGCCAGCGGCACGGCCTGGCCACCGCCGCTGCATTCGGCCATCAACGGCCCGGCCGGCTCACTGCCGGCGGTGGACGGCCGCCGCAGCTCGCCCCGCTCGATTGAACTTCGCATGTACTCACCCGCCACGCACCACCCGCCGCTCAGGGGTGCGCCACGCCGCCGGGCGGGTGGTTCGGCAGCCCGGCCGGGATCAGGGGTCGGGTGCGTGGCGCAGGGCCGATGGTAGGAGGTGACGGCCTCGCATGCCTCGCACAGCGGTGCGCCTGGTGGCACTGGTTCCAGCGGCAGCCAGGTGGCGGGCGCCGACGTGCTGGTTCCAGCGGCGCAGACCTCGACCAGGCGCAGGTGCTGGTGCCGGTGCTGGCCGGTGCGGTCAGCCGTTCAGGTCGGCGGCTGGAAATCCCTCGCCTGCCGCCAGTGCGTACCAGAACCGCCCCATGACATCGGCATCATCAGCCGACATTGACGGGACGGCCTCATGCTGAGGACGGGCCGAATGGTCAGGCCTGCCCAGTGCGTCCAGCACCTTGCCCAGCAGGGCATCCATGACCGGAACCGACAGCAAGACAGCCGGCCGGTGCTGCGCCGGTATTGCCCGCATCGCTTCCCGCAGCGCAGGCCGCAGGGTGTCGAAGGTGGTAGTTCCCACGGCGGATTCGGCAAGATCCATCAGGGCGCGCACCCGAGCCAGCAGGCCGGGCACCACGTCCCGACCAGCCCGGCCGCCGCTGTAGGACTTTGCCGGGTTCATGTCCTTCCGGTGCGCCGGGTTCAGATGTGCCGCACGCCAGGCGCGGGCGGCGTCAACGTCATCAGTCGGCATGCCTCGCTGTTTTGCCCGGCAGACCACAGCGCGGCTCACGCCCAGGATTCGTGCCAGCTCGGCGTCGCTCTTGATGTGCATGGGTCGAGATTGTCCGCCTGCAACACGCAACGAACAACGCACAACGCAACCCACGGCGCCACCCACAGCGCCGACCGCCACAGCCGGCCGCGCCGTTCGACCGTGGGAGGTGGGGCCGGGGGCCTTCCCCCTGCGCGCGCGGTTTGTCCAGGGACGTGCAGGAAGCCAGCGGCACCAGGGGTGGGGTTAACGACAGGCAAGCCGGCGCCGCAACACACCCAGGCGATAGGCCCAGGCCATTACAAACAACGGGCTGTTGACCAACTGGCAAACCTACCCGCTAGCGAAATCGCGCGGCCGAATGAACCCGCGCTAGGGGGGTGCTGGAAGGACCCGCCAGCAGTTCAGCTGACAGGGCGGCGGCGGATGCTGGCGCGCCTTGCCGGATCAGATGGCTTCAGAAAGCCGGCGCGATCCATGGTGAAGCAAGCCGAACAGGGAAAGAAGATGTGATTAATTCTCTTCACTCTCTTCTCTTCTTTGTCCCCGGTGTCCCCGGTTTGTCCCCGGTACTGTCCCCGGTCCCTCGACCTGCCGTAACTTGTTGTCGGCATTGGATTTTCTTCCGGTTGTTGGTGGTTGTCCCCGTTGTCCCCGGTCCCGATTGCACGCCGGCCAAACTCCACTTCACCCCCATTCTTAGACCTTCGCAACCCTGGCGGTCCAACGTCCCACCATCTGCCAGCCATGCCGCGCGAAGAGGAAACCGCTGCGCCGCCCCCCCGGCAGCACAGGGTATCTGGCAGCCCGCCCTGCCTGCCGCACTGCGCACACCGCATCGCCCTGGCCAGGCAGCACAAGCCAGATGGACGAAGCCCGGCACAGGGCCGGGCGGGGTGGAGCAGTGCAGGCGGTGTAGCGGTGGCCAGCGTTGCCCAGCACCAGGGCAGCAGGCAGGCCGACAGGCCAGGGCTCAGGCTGCCTTGAAGGGGATGACGTTGTCGCTGCGGCGCAGGGCGTCGACCTTGTCGCCCCACCAGGTCATCAGGGCTCGACGCTCGGCCAGGTAGTCCGCCCGGTTGTAGGCCGCGCGCACCTCGTCGCGCTCCTCGTGCGCCAGTTGCCGCTCGATCACGTCGCCGCGGTGGCCGGCCTCGTTCGCCGTGGTGCTGAACAGCGTGCGCATGCCGTGGGCCGTGGCCGTGCCCTTGTAGCCCAGGCGAGCCAGCGCGCTGTTGAAGGTGTTCTCGCTGATCGGCTTGCCCGGATAGAAGGGGCTCGGGAACACCAGCCCCTTGTCGCCGGTTAGCGGGCGCAGCTCGGCCAGCACCGCCAGCGCCTGGGCCGACAGCGGCACCAGGTGCTCGGTCTTCATCTTCATGCGCTCGGCCGGCACCCGCCACAGCGCCGCCGCTTCGTCGAACTCCTCCCAACGCGCGCCGCGCAGCTCGCCCGGCCGCACTGCTGTGAGCACCAGCAGGAGCAGGCCGGCCCGGGTGGCCGGGTCGCCGCTGTAGTTGGCCAGCTCGCGCAGGAAGTGCGGCGCCTGGTGGAGGGTCAGGGCGGCGCGGTGCCGGGTGCGCCGCGGCTTGAGGATCTCGGCCGGCTTGAGCGGGTAGGTCGGATCTACGCCGACCAGGTCGTGCGCCACCGCGTACCGGAACACCGCCCGGATGCGCTGGAACACCCGCCCGGCGGTCTCGGACGCGCCCGCGGCCTCGACGGCCTGCACGCAGTCCCGCACGTCGGCCGGCGTCACCTCGCCCAGCGGCTTGCCGCCGAAGGCCGGAAACACGTGGGTCTGCAGGGATGCGCGGGTGTGGCTGCGGGTGATCTCGCTCCAGGCCTCGGCGCGGTGGTCCAGCCAGTCCAGCGCCACCGCGGCGAACGAGCCGGGCACCGGCAGGCCGGCGGCGCGCATCCGCTCGGCTTCCTGCTCGGTTGCCTGGCGTTCGGCCCGCTCGGCCTTGTCCGCCTGGCGGGCGTCGCTCGGGTCGGTGCCGGCCGCCACCAGGGCGCGCAGCTCGGCCGCCTTCTTCCTGGCCAGGGCCAGGCTGGTGTCGGGGTAGGTGCCCAGGCTCAGGGTCTTGCGCTTGCCGTGGATCGTGTAGTCCAGCCGCCAGCCGTGGGCCCCGCCACGCACCAGCGGCAGCAGGTACAGCCCGGCGCCGTCGCTGATGCGGGTAGCCGGGCGGGTGCCGGCCTGCACCGCCTTGAGGGCCGCGCGCAGGGCGGTGTCGCTGCTGATCTGGTGCGTCGCCATGGGCTTTTGTCCTCGCAATGCAGTAACTCGGCGCAGAGTTACTGCACCCCGCCCGAAGCTACTGCAGAAGTTACTGCATCCGGGGCTGGATGTTGGCGCACTTCCTCGCGCGTCCGTGGAAGAAAAAAGCCCGCGTCTCATAGGAGAGGGGCGGGCCTTGTGGAGGTTGGCGCACGTCCGTGGACCCTAGAGTGGTCCCGCCGACAGGAATCGAACCTGTATTTGCCGCTTAGGAGGCGGCCGTTCTATCCATTGAACTACGGCGAGGGGCGGTGCGGGCCGGCGCGCATTCTAGGGGCCGGTCGACGGCGGGGCGGGGTCGGCGACGTCGGGGCCCCATTTCCAGGTCCAGATGAGGTCCACCGCATTGTCGATGCCGGACTGGGCGCGCAGCGTGAAGCGCTGGGCCAGCCGGTAGATGAGCTGCCAGCTGCCAGTGGCGGCGTTCAGGCTGCGTTCGTAGCCCACGTACCAGCGCCGCGAGAGCTGTTTGCCCAGCGAGACGATCGTCTCGCGCACCGTGCCTTCGGTCTGGCGTACGCCGATCTGGTCCAGGCCCAGGCGCTGCACCAGCGAGGGGCTGTCGCTCTCGCCCGCCAGCAACGAGAAGGCGGCGCGCTGCAATAGGCTCAGGTCGGTGCTGCCCAGGCCGTCGCTGGCGCGGCCGAGCAGCAGCCAGCTGAGCTTGTCGGTGTTGCTCATCTCGGGCTCGCTGAACAGGCGCACGCGCGGGCTTTGCGCGCTGCCGGTGATGGCCACGCCGACCTTCACGTCGTCCAGGTCGGGCCGGGTGGCCTGGATGTCCAGGCGCGGGTTCTCGGCGGCGCCGGTGAAGGTGAGCAGGCCGCGGTCGATGCTGAGCTTTTGGCCGTAGGCCGCGTAGCTGCCGTCGACGGCGCGAATGATGCCGTTGATCGCGAAGCGGTCGTTGGGGCTGCTGAGCGTCAGCACGCCGCCAAGCTGGGTGGTGATGCCGCGCCCGCGCAGCTCGAAGTTGTCGCCCAGGTCGGCACGCAGGTCGAGCTGCAGGCCACGGCGCGCACGCGGCGCGGCGGCTGCGGCGGGGCTGCCGCCGCGCTCCTGTGCGACGGCCGCCGCCGCGTCGGCCTGCGGTCGCACCACGCTCACGTCGTCGCCCAGTGTGGGTGCGTCACCCTGGCTGACGTCGATGCGACCTTCGTCGGCGCGCAGCCGGCCGCTCAGGCGGGTGGCGTTGGCGTCGACCGCCAGGTCGGCCGTCCCGCTCACCACCACGCGGCGGTCGATGCGCTGCATGGCGGCGAAATGGTCGGCCGTGAGCGCCACGTCGAGCCGTGGCGCTCCGCTCAGGCGCAGCTGGCCGGTGGCGCCCAGCGTGCCGTTGCCGCCCTTGACGACGAACTCGTCGATGCGTGCGGTCGCGCCATTGAGCGCCACGCGCAGGCGCGCATCGGTCCAGTTCACGCCCTGCAGGCTGTTGCGCACCGAGATCTGCTGACCCAGCAGTTCGCCGCTGAATTCGGGTGCGCCCAGCCGGCCACCCAGGCGGGCCGCGGTCTCCAGCCGGCCGTTCAGGCGCCAGCCGGCGGGCAGCCAGCGTCCCCAGTTGCCGAGCTGGGCGACGTTGAGATCGATGCGCCCGCTCAGCCGGTCGTCGCGCGCCGGCCAGCTGGCCGGGCCGCGGGTGGTGACGTCGACCTCGCCGTCCAGCCGACCGAGATTGCTGCCGTCGACACGGTGGCTGAGGTGCCAGGTGCCGTTGCGCGCCTGCAGGCCCAGGCGCAGTTCGCGCAGGCCCAGGCGTTGCGCGGTGGTTGCCAGGTCGGTGTCCAGCACCTCGAGGTCACCGCTGCTGCGCGCCAGTTCGAGGTCGGCGTTCAGGCCGTCGGGGTGGCCGTGCAGCTCGATGCGCCCACCCAGTTGCAGGTTGCCGCGCCAGCCGAAGCCGGGCTGTAGGCGCACCAGCAGGGGCGCCACGGCATAGGACTGCAGGCGCGCGCTCAGGTCGAAGTCGGTTTCGGCCGCCAGGGGGTCAGCGACGATCGGCGCGCCGGTCGCCGGATCGACCGTAGCGCCCCCAGACGCGGGTCGCTGGCGCCAGCGCAGGGCGTCGAGGGCCAATTGCGCGTCACCCATCTGCAGGCGGGTCGGCCCGATCTGCACGCTGGTCTCGCCAGCGCCCAGGCCGAGGACCAGGCTGGCCGGCGCCAGGCGCAGCAGCCAGGGCGTGATCGCAAACGCGGCGCTGGCCGGGTCGGCGCCGCCATCGGCGCGCAGCAGGGCCTGGGCGTCGGTCGCGGCGTCGTGAGCCATCAGGCGGTCGATCTGGCCGGTCCAGAGGTAGCGCGTGGCCGGGCCGACCGCGGTGGCCGTGGTTGGCCCGGCCGCCGAACTGGCCGACACGCCGCCGTGCGCCTGCAGCACCAGCTGCCAGATGCGCGGCACCACGCTGGCAGCGCTGTCGGCCTCGACATTGCTTGCCGTCGCAGCGGTCGGGCCGGCCGCTGACGCAGCCGGCGTCGCAGCGCTGCGGCCGGAAACGCCGGCCTGGCTGGCGCTGGCTCTGCCGGCGAGCGCGACGCCGGTGGATGTGCTGGCGCCGTTGGATGTGCTGGTGCTGCGGCTGGTCGACGCCGAGGCGGGCGTGGCCGCCGGGACGGGCATGTACCAGCGGCTGCGCAAAGTGAGCTGGTGTGCCTGGCCCGTGCCGCGGCTGCCGAACTGCAGGTCGCGCAGATCCAGCCCCGCGCCGCGCAGGCTGGCCAGGGCCAGATCCAGCTCGGCCGGTTCGTCCAGCCGGCTGCCAGCCTGCCAGCGCGTGTCGAGTTCCTCCAGACTGAGCGTCAGGCTGCGCGTGGGCGCCGTGCTGTCGACCACCACCGTCGGCCGGCTGATCAGCAGCAGTCGCTGGGCATGGATCTCGCCCTGGCTGCGCATGGCCGGCCAGCGGCCCTGCACCGCCAGGCTGCCGCGGGTGTCGCCATGCAGCGCCCAGGCGCTGCCGGCCAGGCGGAACCAGGGTGTGAGGGCGTCCAACTCGCGGCCCTGCCAGTCGAGCTGCCAGTTGTCGTCACTGCCCAAGGGGTCGAGCTGGCCCTGCAGCGACAGGCCCAGGCCGCCACTGCCCAGGGCATCGTCCGGCGCGGCGCGGTCGCCGACGCTGACCTCGGCCTGCACCATCACACGTGTCATGCCGAGCGCGCCGGCCAGGCCGGCCGCACTTTCAGCGCTGGCGCCGCTCGACGATGGCGGGTTGGCGCCAAGACCCGCACCGACGCCGGCCGAACGCAGCAGCAGGGTGCCGGACAGCGGCACGCCGGCCAGCACGCTGGAGCGCAGCGCCAGGCGGGTGCTGCCGCTCAGGCCGGCCAGGCGGGCCAGCAGGGTGTCGGCGCCGGGGCGGGCGTCCGGCAGGTCGAGCAGGGCCTGCAGTTCGCCGGCCAGGCGATGCGGTCCGCGCTGCCAGGGCGAGTCCGCCGCGCCGGGCCACCACAGGCTGGGGTCGAAGTCGTCCAGGGTGTTGTGCAGGTCGATGTGCCAGCCGCCCGGCCGGCGCTGCGCCGAGCCGCTGCCGCGCAGACGCGCCTGGCCGCTCTGCGCTTCGATCTGTTCGAGCGTGACGTCGTCCAGGCTCAGTCCGGCCTTGAGCTGCAGGCGCACCGCCGGCAGGCCGCTGTCGATCGTTTCGGCGCCACCGTCAGGCCCGCTGGGTGGCGCGGCGGTGCTCGCCGCTGACGGACCCGCCGGCCGGCGGGTCGTCAAGCGCGCCGCTGCGGCTGGCCGTTGGCTCAGGCGGCCGCTCAGATCGGTGCTCAAGGTCAGCCGAGGCGAGCTGGCGCCAGAGCGCGCTGCGGCCGAGCCGGTCGACGCCGGCGCCAGCGACTGTTCATAGCCCAGGCTGAACGGGCCGCTGACGATGATGGCCGGCGCGCGCGGGTCGAGCAGGGCGGGCTGCAATTCGTTCACGCTGGCTTCGGTCTGCAGCACCAGATGGCGTGTGACGCCGCCCTGCCAGGCCCAGTTGCCGCTGCCGTCGAGCCGGCCGGCGGGCAATACCCGCTGTGGCGGAATGCCAGGCGTGGCAGCCGCGGCGGACGTGCTGGGCGGCGCGACGGACGGGCCGCCGGATCGGGCCGCCGCTTGCGCCGCCGGTTCCGCTGCAGCTTGCCCGCTGCGACCGGGCGCGGCGACCGTGTTGCCGGCGAACTCGACCACCAGGGCGTCGACCGTGCCGTGGCTCGGGTCCAGGGCATGGCTGGCCGCCTGCAGCCTGAGGTGGCGTACCGGCACGCCGCCCTGGTCGAGCCGCGCCGGGCGACTGTTGCCCAGATCGGCCGACAGGCGCAGTGGCAGGCCGCCGTCCGCCGCCACGCCGTTCCCGGCCACCTTGTCTGATGCCGAGCCAGGTGCCAAGCCGGACGCTGAGCCGGACGGTGCCGGGCTGTCGATGTCGGCCACGATGGCGCCGTTCAGCGCCGTGCGCGGCAGACCGCTGGCCAGCGCAGCCAGATCCAGGCCGACCATGCTTGCCCGCAGCCGGCTCACCGGCAGGGCGTCAGCGATGTGCACCTGGGCCTGGGCGTCCAGGCTCTGGCCGCGCGCGCGCAGACTGGCGTGCAAGGCGAATCCCGCCAGCGGCCCGCTCGCCTGCAGTTCGGCGCGCCAGTCGTCCGCCCAGACGGGGCGCGGGGCGCTTGCTGCCGCGACCGCCGCCGCGCCCATCTTGCCCTGCGGCGCCTGGGAGGAGGGCGCCTGGCGCATCGGCGCGCCCGGCGGCGCAGCCGGCGTGGCCGATCCCGCCGATCCGCCCTGCGCCGCGTCGAGTGGGCGCGGGCGCAGGCTCAGCTCGGCGGTCAGCGCCAGGGGCTCGGCGGCACCCAGTTGGGCTGAGCCGCGCAGTTCGAGCCGATCCCACTGCAGCTGGAGTTCGTCGAGCCGATGCTGGGCGGCGCGGCCGGCGCCCAGGCGCAGGCCCAGGGCGAGGCGTTCGACCGGGCGGTCAGGCAGGGCGTCGAGTTCGAGGCGGTCCAGCGAGACATGCGCCAGCCGCACCTGCAGCGGCAGCACCAGCTCGCGGGGCAGCGCCATGGGGTCGGCGCTGCCTGGGCCGCTCACGCTCAGGCGCGCCGCATGCAGTTGTTCGACGTGCAGCGTCCAGACCGGCGTGTCCGCTTCGGGCGCACGCAGGTCGACGCCGCGCCAGGCGAGACCGTGCAGCACGATGGTGCGCTGGCCCCGGCGCAAACGCAGTTCGCGTGCCGAGAAGTCGCCCAGCAGGGCGCCATGCGGCTCCTGCACCGTGAGGTCCAGGCCGGGCAGATGGTCGAGCACATGCTCGATCAACCAGCGCGTGCCGGGTTCGGTCAGGGGCAGGGCCGCCAGGCTGAGCGCGGCCAGCACAAGCAGCAGCAGGCCGGTGAGCAGCAGGCGCGCCAGGCCCTGCGCGCCGAGGTCGACGCCGTGCAGGCACCAGTGCCCGACACGGCGCAGCAGCCGGGTGGGTGCCGTGTGGGTGTGGGCGGCGGACGGCGCCGTGGCCTGGGCTGACGCGGCGATGGCCGCGGTCGACGCGGGCGAGTCCGCGGCCGGGCCAGCCGGTGAGGGCGCAGCTGCCTCGGGCGCTGGGGGACGGCCGGCGTCGCTCATCAGAAGGTGATGCCCACGCTGAAGTGCAGGCGTACGCGGCGTACCTGCTCGCCGTAGGCCAAATCGATGCGCAGCGGGCCGACCGGGCTGCGCCAGCGCAGGCCGACTCCCCAGCCGATGGCCGGATGGAATTGTTGCCAGCCCGGTGCGGCGTTGCCGGCGTCGATGAAGGCCGCACCCCACAGCGATGGCGTCCGGGCCGAGAACGGTCGTGCCAGCTCCAAGCTGCTGGTGGCCAGCACACGGCCGCCCACGGCGGTGCCGCTGGTGTCGGTCGGACCCAGCGACTGATAGGCGTAACCGCGCACCGACTCGTCGCCGCCGGCGCGAAACAGCAGGGTGAAGGGCACGCTCACGTTGGGACGCGCAAACACCTGTCCGAGCTGGATGCGGCCTTGTGTATACCAGGCGTCACCCAGCTGCCAGTAGCCGGTCAGCCGGCCGGTGGCGCGGCCGAACCAGTCGCTGTCGGACGCGGTGTGGAAGGTGTGGCCGACCGAGGTGTCGGCCGACAGCGCCAGGCCGCGGGTGGGCAGCACGGGGTTGTCCAGGTCGCGCCAGATCCACTGGTAGGTGTAGGCCAGCGAGGAGTTGTCGTCGCTGATGCCGCCACCGCTCGGCGTGGTGCTGGCCTGCAGGTATTCGACGTAATAAAGCCGCTCGATGCGGTCGCCATCGCGGCTGCGGCCCAGTCTCACCTTCTGGGTCAGCACGCGCAACGTGCTGGCGGTGCTGTCCTCGAGCGACACCGAGGCCAGGTTGCGGTAAGGGCCGGGTTGCGGATGCGAGGTCAGTTCGAGCGAGGCGGAGTTGAGGTCGCGGCCCAGCTGCAGCTTGGTCTTGCCCTGCCACTGCAGGCCGAAGATGGCCTGGTGCAGATGTTCCAGCGTCACCCGCGGACCTGTGACATCGGAATAACCGGCGCCCAGCGTGAGCTGGTGCAAGGCCCGCTCGCGCAGCCGCACGACCACCGGCACCGACAGTTGTTGGCTCGCGCTGGCGTCCGACCCGTCGTCCGGCGGCGCCGGGGGCGGGTCGATGTTGACCGCGATGGTGTCGAACAGACCACTTTTGGACATGCGGTCCTGGTAGTCCAGCACCGGCTGTTCGCGCAGCGGCTCGCCGGTGTGGAAGGTCAGCAAGGCCCGCGGCGCCGCCTCGTCGACATGCTCCAGACCTTCGAAGCGCAACTCGCCGTAGCGGTACAGCGGGCCGCTGTCGAGCACCAGCAGCAGGTCGGCCGCGTGTTGTTCGGCGTCCACCCGGGCCAGGCTGCCGCTCAATGAGGCGGCGGCATACCCTTCGGCGCGCAGGGAAGCGACCGCGGCCGCCTTGGCGTCGCTCCAGGCGGCCTGGGTGTAGGTTGTCCCCGGCGGCAGCGACCAGCGGCTGCGCACGCGCTCGATCAAGGCCTGCGCAACCTCTGCCGGGCTGGCGTCGGCAGCCGCATTCGGCTCGCCTGCGTCGACCCGCTCAGGCGCCGTGGCCTGGGCGGTGGTGTTGTTTGCCAGCCTGCGGTCGTGCGGGTCGCGGCCGGAGCCGTCGGTGCCGCTGCCCGCGGCAGCGCCGGCCTGGGCCGCCAGGCGCTGCAGCGCGCCCTCGATTTCAATGCGCACCTGACGGATCTGGGTGCGCGGCCCCGGGGTCACGCTGACCCTGACCTCGATGTCGGCCTGTGGGTCGTCCGCAGCGTCGCCAGGGGCAGTCGCGCCGTCGCCGGCCGCGTCCGGCGCTGCCGCGGCGGCCGGCTCGGGGGTATCGCTGCGCTCGGGTCTTGTGAAAGACCGACCGCGCAGCACGTCGGTCAAGAGCGCGAGTTCGGTGCGGAGAGGCGCCACGACCGGTTGCAGGTTGACCACGACCTGGCTGTCGAAATACCCCTGCGTTTCCAGCAGTGCGCGCACCTGGGCCGGGGTGCTGGCGCGCAGGCGCTGCAGTTCACCCCGGGTGACCGGCTCGGCGCGGCTGATGCGCTGGTAACGCGCCAGGTCGAGGTAGCGCAGCAGGAGCTTGGCCAGATCGTCGGGCGCATCGACCCGCAGCCGCCAGGTGACCAAGGCCTGCTCGCCACGGCTGTCCGTCGCGCCGCCAGCGCCGTCGGTCGGGTCCGGGACATCCTGGCCGGGGTCGTCCAGCGGCAGTGGGGCCAGTTGCACGGCGGGCAGCGTCGGCGGCGGCAAGGCGGGCACTGGCGCCGGCGGCGGCAGTGGCACGGGCTCTGGGATGGTCTCGGCGCCAGCCGGCCGGACCAGCAGCAGCGCCGGTAGCAACACGCCAGCGCTGACGAGCCGGCGCAACGCCAGGCCAGGCAAGCGCAGCTCGCACAACATCCATGCGTGCAAAAACAAGGCGTGCGACAGCAAGACGAGCTGCTGCTGCGGCCGACCGTGGCCGGCAGACTCCCGAGTCAGCACGTCCTGCGGCCCTTGCCTATTTGCTCAGCAGCCGCATGGCCTGCTCCAGGCCGGCCAGGGTGAGCGGGTACATGCGCTGCTGCATGAGCTGCTGAATGATGCTGATGCTCTGGCGGTACTGCCAGACGCCCTGCGGCTCGGGGTTGATCCAGGCGAACTTGGGGTAGGCGTGGGTGATGCGCTGCAACCACTCGGCGCCCGGCTCCTCGTTGTTGTACTCGACGCTGCCGCCCACCTGCAGGATCTCGTACGGGCTCATGGTGGCGTCGCCGACGAAGATGACGCGCCAGTCCTTGTTGAACTTGCGGATCAGGTCCCAGGTGGCGAGCTTTTCGGCAAAGCGGCGCCGGTTGTTCTTCCAGACGAAGTCGTAGACGCAGTTGTGGAAGTAATAGAA
>JBEEJN010000048.1:0-43674 GCA_041169165.1 Pseudomonadota bacterium | reverse complement strand
TGGGCTGGAAGCTCGTCCACGTTCTGCAGGGCCGCGCCGACGCCGGCCTGCTGCGCAGCTACTCGAAGGAGCGCCTGACCGAGGCCAAACGCCTGGTCGAGACCGACCACGCCTGGGCGCGCATCATGTCCGCGCCCACCACCCAGGCCGAACGCGAGGGCAAGGAAGAGCCGCGCATCATTCGCCAGTTCAAGCAAAACCTCGAGTTCACCGGCGGCACGGCGGTCAAGTACGACAGCTCCACGCTCTTCGCCGCCTCGGCGCATCAGGCCCTGGCCACGGGCGAGGAGATCGGCCGGCGCTTCCATTCGGCACCCGTGGTGCGGGTGGCGGACGCCAAGCAGATGCAGCTCGGCCATGTGGCCGAGGCCGACGCGCGCTGGCGCCTCTACGCCTTCGGCGGACAGGCCGACAGCTCGGCGCCGGGCTCGGCGATCCACCAGTTGGCCGACTGGCTGGAGACTGATCCCGACTCGCCGGTGGTGAAACATCGCCGCGACGGCGACGACGTCGACGCGGTGATCGATTTCCGCGCCGTCTTCCAGCACACCTTCGACCAGCTCGACTACGGGCAGATGCCCTCGCTGCTCAAGCCCTGCACCGGCCGGCTCGGCCTGCAGGATCACGAGAAGGCCTTCTGCGTCGACCACAAGGGCGTGGGCGACATCTACGCCATGCGCGGCATCAACCGCGAGCGCGGCTGCCTGATCGTGGTTCGCCCCGACCAGTACGTCGCCCACGTGCTGCCGCTGGACGGCTACGCCGAGCTCTCGGCCTTCTTCGCCGGCATCCTGCGCTGAGCGTCGGGGCCTGGCCGCGCCCGGCGCCTCGCCCTGGCCTCAGGCACTTTTCGCCCGCTTTCCCCCCCTTCCCGAACCTGGAACCCCGCCCGCGCGCAGGGGTGCGCCGCTGCATGGCCACAGCCCTGACGTTGCCGCCCCGGGTTCGGCGCCCGAACCTTTTCCCCTTTTCGGAATCACGACATTACTTCAACGCCTCCGCCCAACCTCGACGCCCGGCGCCTGCGCACCGTCACCTGGATCGTCGCCCTGGCGACCTGCGGACTCATCTTCGACGGCTACGACCTGGTGGTCTACGGCGCGGTCGTCTCGACGCTGTTGCGCGACCCTACGCAGATCGGCCCGGTGTCGCCGGCGCTGGCTGGCCTGCTGGGCAGTTACGCGCTGGTCGGGGTGATGGTGGGCGCGCTGCTCGCCGGCGCTGTCGGCGACCTCGTCGGTCGCCGCAAGGTGATGTTGACCTCCTACGCCTGGTTCTCCGCCGGCATGGCGCTGACCGCCCTGGCCACCACCTCGACCGCCTTCGGCTGACTGCGTTTTGCCACCGGGCTGGGCATCGGCTCACTGCTGGCCACCACCGCGGCGCTGGTGGCCGAATACGCGCCCAAGGGCAAGAAGAACCTCATCAACGCCATCACCAACGGCGGCATTCCGCTGGGCAGCCTGCTGGCCGCCCTGCTGGCCGCCCTGCTGGCCATTGTGCTGATGCTGCACATCGGCTGGCGCGGCCTGTTTGCCATCGGTGCGCTGCCGATCATCACGCTGCTGCCGCTGGCCTATTTCAAGATGCCCGAGTCGGTCGCCTGGCTGGCCTCGCGCGGGCGCCTGGACGAAGCACGCGCCCTGTCCGAGCGCACCGGTGTGGCGCTGCCAGACGCTGCGCCTGCAGCCGCCGCCACTGACGATGCACCGACCAGGATCGGCTTTGCCGGCCTGTTCAGCCGCAGCTATGTGCTGCCGACCCTGGTGCTGGGCCTGATGCGGGCCACCGGCCTGATGCTGGTGTATTCGCTCAACACCTGGTTGCCCGAAATCATGTTGCGCGCCGGCTTCAACGCCAAGGGCTCGCTGTCCTTTCTGGCGGTGCTCAATGGCGGCTCGCTGTTCGGCGCTCTCGCCGCTTCGCGCGCGGCCGATCGATTCGGTCCCAAGCCGGTGGTGGCGGCCTGTTTTGCGACCGGCGCAGCCGCACTGGTGTTGCTCACCGCGGGTTTCCCGCTCGCCGGCCTGCTGGTCGTCGTGGCCGTGGTCGGCCTGGGCACCAGCGGTACGCAGACGCTGATCTACGGCTTCGTGGCGAACTATTACCGCACCCATGTGCGCGCCGCTGGTGTGGCCTGGTGCGCCGGCTTCGGTCGCCTGAGCGGCATCGGTGGCCCGATGCTGGGCAGCGCCATGATCGGCGCCGGCCTGCAGCTCGATGCCATCTTCCATGTGCTGGCCGGCCTGGGCCTGGTGGGCGCGGCCCTGACGCTGCTGGTGCCCATGGCGCGCGCACAGCAGCCCGCCGCGCAGAAACACAAGGCGTCGCCGATGCCGGCGGCCCGGCCGCTGCAGGACGCCGCCTGAACCACCATCAGCCGGCCGCTCGGCAACCCGCGGCAGGCGTCGACCGCCGCGCTTCAGGCGCCGTCGGACGGTGGTGACGGCGCAGCGCCTGGCAGCGGCGCCGGGGTTGGGGCCGGCGCGGGCGGCTGGGGAGAAGGCGACGCCGCGCGCTCGTCCGTCCCTGCCGCCGCCGGTTCGACGGTTGCGTCACCCGCCACGATGGCCGGCGCCTGCGGCGCCGCGTCGCTTGGGGTGGCGGGCGTCTGTGCGGCAGCGGGCGTCTGTGTGTTGGCTGGCGCGGGCGGGGCGACCGGCGGCACCTCGACTGGCGGGGGTGCCGAACCGGCGGTCGCCTGCAACGCCGCCAATGCCGCGGCCGCGGCATTGGCGCGGGTCACTTCGTCGAACTCGATGCAGGCATGTACGCTGGCGTGCAGGGACGCAAAAAACGCAGCACTGAAGGGAATGGCGACGACGAACACCAGCGAGAACAGTTGTTCCGGTTTGCCCAGCGCCGCGGCCAGCAGCCCGAGGACCGCCGACAGCAGCAGGTCGGCGACGAACCACGACAGGCCGTAGACGCCGAAGGCAGCCAGGTTGCGCCAGCTCGCCATGGCGCTGGCGAACAGGGCGCGCGCCACGCTGCCGCCGACGCGATGCAGGATGACCGGGGCATGCCAGAACACCAGCACTGTCGGCACCAGCATGGCGCCGCGCAACAGCGTGCCGGACACCGTCACCGCCAACAACTGCGCCGCCTGTTCGCTGCTCAAGTCGGACGGCCCGGTCACCGGCCGCTGGGCGAGGGCGCGGAACTCGGGATCGATGAGGTTGGCCAGTTCCATCTCCACCCCGTAGACGAGCAGGAACAACACGCCCAGCTGCAGGATGGAGGTACGGCGCGGATGCACCAGCGGCGCCACCAGGCGCGCCAGCGAGGTGGGCACGTTGGCCTGCACGGTGGCGCTGCTGTAGACCCAGCCGGCAGACAGGGCCGGCATGAACAGCGCGACGACCCAGTCGCTGTCGCGCGACAGGAGGCGCAGCATCAGCATCACGACCATCAGGACCAGCATCATGCCCAGTTGAGCTGCGGGCTGGCGGCGCAGCAGCTCGAAGCCGCTGCGGGCCCAGTGGTAGCCGTCCAGCGCTGGGGCCTGGCGCAGCTTCATGAGCGAGTCCAGTGCCAGGGTGTGCCGACGCGTTCGCGCAGCACACGCTCGAAATGGGTCGGGTCGTGGGGTTTGAGCAGACTGGCCTCGCGCGGCAGGTGGAAGTCCCACAGGCGCGAGATCCAGAAGCGCAGCGCACCGGCACGCATCAGCGCCGGCAGCAGGCGCAGTTCATCGCCGTCCAGCGCGCGCACGCCGTCATAGGCGGCGACAAAGGCCTGGGCGCGTGCTTCGTCGAGCCGGCCGCTGGGCAGGTCGATGCACCAGTCGTTCAGGCACACGGCGATGTCGAACAACCAGGTGTCGACACCGGCGAAGTAGAAGTCGAAGAAGCCGCTCAGGGTCTCGTGGCCGCTGCTGCCGTCGAACATGACGTTGTCGCGGAACAGATCGGCGTGCACCGGTCCGCGCGGCAGGGCATGAAAGGCCGGGCTGGCGGCCAGCGCCTGCTGGAAGGCCAGCTCGCCCTCGATCAGCTCGCGCTGCGCTGGCGTGAGGTAGGGCAGCACCACCGGCGCCGTCTCGGTCCACCAGGTCAGGCCACGCAGATTGGGCTGATGCAGCGCGTAGTCCTGCCCCGCCAGGTGCATGCGCGCCAGCATGGCGCCGACCTGCGCGCAGTGTGATTCGGCCGGCGCGAGCTGGTGGCCGCCGGCCAGCTTGTTGACCACCGCGGCCGGCTTGCCGGCCACGCTGAGCAGGATCTCGCCGCTGGCATCGGCCTGCGGCTCGGGCACCGGCACGCCGCGCTGCGCCAGGTGTTTCATCAGGTGCAGATAAAACGGCAGCTGGGCGGCCGTCAGGCGCTCGAACAGCGTGAGCACGAACGCACCCTTGCTGGTGGTGAGGAAGTAGTTGGTGTTCTCGATGCCGGCGCTGATGCCGCGCAGTTCGACCAGGTCGCCCAGGTGGAGTTGCTGAGCCAGTTCGGCGGCCTGGGCAGGCGTCACGTCGGTGAATACGGCCATGATGTAGCGGGCAAGGACAGGCCGGTCAGGGCTGTCCGGAAACTGGAGGGATGATGAAGTTCGCACACGCCGACAGCGTCGGCTGGCGGCACACGCCGCAGCGGGGACAGGCCGGCACCACGACGAACGGTCAGAAGCTGAACAGCGGCCAGACCCGCTGGCCGGCGCTGCTGCGCGGCGTGGACGGGCCGGGCGCCGAGTCGCGTGGCCCACCCGGGCCGACCGAGGGCAGCACCTCGTAGGCCGCACCCACCCCTTTGGGCGCGACGTGAATGCTGCGCACGGCGCCGCGCACACTCAGCTCCTCGATGCGTGCACCGCCATCCTCGATCACGGTGGACCGGACGCCGGGCTCGACGCTGACGCTGGTGTTGCCGGCCTGGGCCGGCGTGCGGTCGGACACCACAGCAGTCCGTTGCACCGGCGGCAGGGCCGGCGCTGCCCCTGCGACTGCCGGCTGGCCTTCGCCACGCTGCGGCTCGGCGCTCGGCGCCCCCCCCACCAGCAGTGGCGGCGGAGCCACTGGGGCGAAGGTCGGCGGCCCCTCGGCGCGGGCGGCAGCACCGGTGCAGGCCAAGGTCAGGACCGGCAGCATCGGGGCCAGAGCACGCGCCAACCAGGCAACACGCAAGGGGTGTAAAGGCATGCTGGCATTGTAGGTGGGGCCCTGCCGGCCCTGCCCCCCGGAGCTGGGCAGAATGGCCCCATGAGCCCTGCAGATACCACGCCCGACGCCGTCCCTGCCCTTCAATCCGCAGCACGCCCCAAGCTGCTGCTGGTCGACGGCTCCAGCTATCTTTACCGCGCTTACCACGCCATGCCCGACCTGCGCAATGCGCAGGGCGAGCCCACCGGCGCCATCTACGGCATGGTCAACATGCTGGAGCGGCTGCGCGCCGACATCGGCGCCGAACACGCCGCGTGCATCTTCGACGCCAAGGGGCCGACCTTCCGCGACGCCTGGTACCCCGAGTACAAGGCGCAGCGCGCGCCCATGCCCGACGATCTTCGCGCCCAGATCGAGCCCATCCACGAGGTGGTGCGCCTGCTCGGCTGGCCGGTGCTGGAAGTGCCCGGCATCGAGGCCGACGACGCCATCGGCACCCTGGCCCGCCTGGGCGAGGCCAGTGGTCACGCGGTGGTGATCTCCACCGGCGACAAGGACATGGCCCAGCTGGTGACCCCTCACGTCACCCTGGTCAACACCATGACGAACGAGTGGCTGGACGAGGCCGGCGTGGCCACCAAGTTCGGCGTGCCGCCCACGCGCATCATCGACTACCTCACCCTCATCGGCGACACGGTGGACAACGTGCCGGGGGTCGACAAGGTCGGGCCCAAGACGGCCGTGAAATGGCTGGGCGAACACGGCTCGCTGGACGGCGTGGTCGCCGCCGCCGCCGGCATCAAGGGCGTGGCGGGCGAGAACCTGAGGAAGGCGCTGGACTGGCTGCCACTGGGCCGCCGGCTCATCACCATCAAGCTCGACTGCGACCTGGGCGACCACCTGCCTGGCTGGCCCGCGGAAGCGGCGCTTGCGGTCCTGGCCCTGCAGCCGGTCGACAAGCCCGGCCTGCTGGCCTTCTACATCCGCAAGGGCTTCAAGAGCTGGCGCAAGAAGCTGGAGGACGAGCTGGGCGCCGGTGCGCCAGTCGCCGCAACGGCCCAGCCACCCATGGGTGCGGGCACCGGCGACCTGTTCGGCGATGCGCCGGCCGGCACTGGTGCTGCAGCAACAGCCACGCCGGCCACGCCATCAGCGGCAGGCTCGGCGCCTTCTCCTGCCGCGGCCACGGCCCCGGCCCAAGCGCAGGCAGACAGCGGCCTGCCGCACGACTACCAGACGGTCACCACCTGGGAGGCTTTCGACACCTGGTTCGAGCGCCTCAAGAGCGCCGAACTGGTGGCGCTGGACACCGAGACCGACAGCCTGGAGCCCCTGCGGGCACGCATCGTCGGCCTGAGCTTTGCGGTCACGCCGGGCCAGGCCTGCTACATCCCGCTTGCCCACGACTACCCCGGCGCACCCGAGCAGCTGCCCCTCGACGAGGTGCTGGCCAAGCTGAAACCCTGGCTGGAGGACGAGGCCGCGGCCAAACTAGGCCAGAACATCAAGTACGACAGCCATGTGTTCGCCAACCACGGCATCGCCGTGCGCGGCTACAGCCACGACACCCTGCTGCAGAGTTACGTGCTCGAAGCGCACCGCCCGCACAGCCTGGAAAGCCTGGCCGACCGCCACCTCGGCCGCAAGGGCCTGAGTTATGAGGACGTGGCCGGCAAGGGCGCGAGCCAGATTCCGTTCAGCCAGGTGGCGGTGGACACGGCCACGCGCTACTCGGGCGAGGACAGCGAGATGACGCTGCAGGTGCACCAGCAGCTGTGGCCGCAGCTGAATGCCGAGGCCGGCCTGCTGCGCGTGTATCGCGACATCGAGATGCCGGCGTCCAGGGTGCTGCAGCGCATCGAGCGCCACGGCGTGCTGGTCGACGCCGGCGTGCTGGCACGCCAGAGCCAGCAGATCGCCCAGCGCCTGATGCAGCTCGAGGCCGAGGTGCACGAGATCGCCGGCCAGCCCTTCAACCTCGCTTCGCCGAAGCAGATCGGCGAGATCCTCTTCACCAAGCTGGGCCTGCCGGTGAAGAAGAAGACTGCCTCGGGCGCACCCAGCACCGACGAGGAGGTGCTGCAGGAGCTGGCGGCCGACTACCCGCTGCCGGCGCGGCTGCTGGAGCACCGCAGCCTGGCCAAGCTCAAGGGCACCTACACCGACAAGCTGCCGCTGATGGTGAACCCGTCCACCGGCCGGGTGCACACCAACTACGCCCAGGCCGTGGCCATCACCGGCCGGCTGGCGAGCAACGACCCCAATCTGCAGAACATTCCCATCCGCACGGCCGAAGGCCGGCGCGTGCGCGAGGCCTTCATCGCCCCGCCCGGGCACCAGCTGGTGAGCGCCGACTATTCGCAGATCGAGCTGCGCATCATGGCCCACATCAGCGGCGACGCCACGCTGCGCCGTGCCTTCACCGAGGGGCTGGACGTGCACCGCGCGACGGCGGCCGAGGTCTTCGGCATCACCACCGGCGAGGTCAGCAGCGAGCAGCGGCGCTACGCCAAGACCATCAACTTCGGCCTCATCTACGGCATGGGCGCCTTCGGCCTGGCGCAGAGCCTGGGCATAGAGACCAAGGCGGCGCGCGATTACATCGACCGCTATTTCGCCCGCTACCCGGACGTGAAGCGCTACATGGACGAGACCAAGGCCAGCGCCGCCGCCAACGGCTATGTGGAAACGCTGTTCGGCCGGCGCATCGAGCTGCCCGAGATCCGCGGCGGCAACGGCCCGCGCCGCGCCGGCGCCGAGCGCCAGGCCATCAACGCGCCCATGCAGGGCACGGCGGCGGATCTCATCAAGCTGGCCATGCTGGCGGTGCAGGACGCCATCGACAAGGAGCAACGTGCCAGCCGCATCATCATGCAGGTGCACGACGAACTGGTGCTGGAGGTGCCCGACGCCGAGCTGGACTGGGCACGCGAGGCCGTGCCGCGCCTCATGGCCGGCGTGGCGAACCTGAGCGTGCCCCTGCTGGCCGAGGTGGGCGCGGGCGCCAACTGGGAAGAAGCCCACTGAAGGAACAGCGCAACATGCTCATCAACTGCGTTGCCTACCGCGAAGGCCACAAGCTCGCCGACATCTCGGTCGAGCAGATCAGCGACCACCTGGCCATGCCGGACTGCCTGGTCTGGGTGGCGCTGCGCGACGCCAGCGACGACGAACTCGCCACCATGCAGGAGGAATTCGGCCTGCACGACCTGGCGGTGGAGGACGCCCGCCACGGCCACCAGCGCCCCAAGATCGAGGAATACGGCCACACCCTGTTCGCCGTCATGCACCTGGTCGAGGTGACACCCACCGACGAGCTGAAGGTGGGCGAGGTGCACGTCTTCGTCGGCCACAACTTCGTGCTCTCGGTGCGCAAGCGCAGTGGCGTGGGTTTCCTGGGCGTGCGCCAGCGCTGCGAGCGCGAGCCGCATCTGCTCAAGCAGGGGGCAGGTTTCGTGTTCTACGCGCTGATGGACGCGGTGGTGGACCGCTACTTCCCGCTCATCGACGAGCTGGAGACCGAGCTGGAAGGCATCGAGGAGCAGATCTTCGAGCGCGGCGCCGGGCGCGAGAACATCCAGCACCTCTATGCCCTGAAGCGCAAGGTGACGACGCTGCGCCATGCCGTGGTGCCGCTCATGGACGCCTCGGGCAAGCTGCATGGCGGGCGTGTGCCCTCGGCCTGCGCCAACAGCGGCGAATATTTCCGCGACGTCTACGACCACCTGGTGCGCATCACCACCAGCCTGGACAGCATGCGCGACACCATCGCCACGGCCATCCAGGTCAACCTGTCGATGACGACGATCGAGGAGTCGGAAGTGACCAAGCGCCTGGCCGCCTGGGCCGGCATCTTCGCCGCCGCCACGGCCTTTGCCGGCATCTGGGGCATGAACTTCCAGGCCATGCCCGAGCTGAAGTGGCGCTGGGGCTACCCCCTGGCGCTGACCGTCATCGGCAGCACCTGCGGCATCCTGTGGTGGCGCTTCAGGAAGCTGGGCTGGCTGTAGCTGCGCAGGTCTCGGGGCCGGCCCGGCCCCAAGGGGCTGGCGGGCGGGCGTGCGGGCGCCTGGTCCAGCCCGCAGCGCGGCTGACTCAGGCTGCGTATTGCGGCGCGCTGCTGATCACGCGCTGCACGGCCTCAAGCAGGGCGCGGGCGATGGCCAGACCGCCTGCGTCCGACGGTTCGATGTCGTTGGCGTAATGCGCCGGCTGGTCGCAGACGCGGCGCAGGTCGACGCTGGCCAGTCCGTGCTCGGCGGCCACACGCAGGATGACGTCGTCAAACAGCGCGATCGCGCGGCGAAAGACCGCCGCCTGGCCCGGCTCGGCGATGTTGGCGTTGTAGATGGCGCAGACGACGAGCGGCAGACCGATCGCCAGACAGTCGGCGACGACGCGGCGGTAGTCGCGCTCGAAGCCCTGCAGCAGCGTGTCCATGACGAGCAGGGCCTCGGCCACGGTGCAGACCCGGCCGTGCAGCTGGTATTCATTGAGCAGCGCATCGTTGCCACCCACGCTCAGCACCAGGCAGTCCGCGTCCTCGGGCAGAGCCTGGAGCTGGCGGGGGATATCGGCTGTCGTCGCACCGTCGCTGGCCAGCAGCGTGACCCGCCAGCCCGGCGGCAGCAGGGCGGCCAGATGCTCGCGCACGTCCGGGCGACCGTTCACGTACAGGCGGTTGTCGAAGATCGAGTCACCGAGCAGGACGATGTGCGGCATGGCGTTTCGCGACACGACACGACACGACTGGACTGGCAACGGCGCGGCAGCCAGGCGATCGGCCGACCGGGCAGGAGCGTGCAACCGCTGTAGCGGGCCTACTGCAGTGCCGGCAGGCTGCGCAGCGCGCGCACGGCGCCGGCACCCATGGCGGCGCCGAAGCGCTTGGCCAGGCGTTCGGCGACGTTTTCCTTGGGCGTGTAGTCGATCACGTCCTCGGCCTTGATCACTTCGCGCGCGACATAGTCAAGGTTGCCGAAGCCGTCGGCCAGGCCCATCTTGACGGCCTCCTCGCCGTTCCAGAACAGGCCCGAGAAGGTGTCGCGGGTTTCCTTCAGGCGATTGCCGCGGCCTTCGCGCACCACCTTGATGAACTGCTGGTGGATCTGGTCGAGCATGGTTTGAGCCAGCGCCTGCTGGCGCGGGCTGACGGGCGAATAGGGGTCGAGCATGCCCTTGTTCTCACCGGCGGTGAGCAGGCGGCGCTCCACGCCGAGCTTGCCCATCAGGCCGGTGAAGCCGAAGCCGTCCATCAGCACGCCGATGGAGCCGACGATGGAGGCCTTGTCGACATAGATCTCGTCGGCCGCCGCGGCCACGTAGTACGCGCCCGAGGCGCAGCTTTCCTCCACCACGACGTAGAGCTTCTTGTCGTGCTTGAGCTTGAGGCGGCGGATCTCGTCGTTGATGATGCCGCTCTGCACCGGGCTGCCGCCGGGCGAGTTGATGCGGATGACCACAGCCTGAGCGCCAACATCCTCAAAGGCGTTCTTCAGGCCCGAGACCACGTTTTCTGCGCTGGCCTCGGTATCGGCGGCGATCTCGCCGCGCAGTTCGACCAACGCGGTGTGCGGACCGCTGGGCGCCGTACCGCGCTCGGCCTGGTGCACCAGCGCCCAGGCGATGACGACGAACACCGCCAGCCAGGCCAGGCGAAAGAAGAAGCGCGTGCGCTGGGCGCGCGCGCGGTCGCGCATGTACTCACGCGCGAATTGTTCGACCAGGGCTTCCAGCGCGGGCCGATGGGCAGCGGCGGCGGCGGTGGTCGTGGCCGGCGGAGGCGATGCGGGATGGGGCGCGGGGTGGTCGCTGCTCGGCACGGGCGGCAGACTGGAATAAGGATCGGGTGTCTCGTTGCTCATGATCGGTGCCGCAGCGGTTGGGACGTCGTGGGCAGGACGGCCCGCTTCCTTCAGTCGGCAAACGCCGCCGAGAAGTGGCCGGAAGGATACCAATACACCTGGCCGTGCTCTTCCCGCACAGTCAGGCCGGTGAGTTGCCGGCCCGGGCAGGGGCCGGCGACGCAGCGCCCGTCGTGGGGCGTGTAGACCGCACCGTGCATGGAGCACAGGATGTAGCGGCGCGTGTCATCGAGGAACACTCCCGGCTGCCAGTCCATTTCGGCCGGGACGTGGGCGCAGCGGTTGAGGTAGGCCACCACCCGGCCCTCGAAGCGCAGGGCGAAGGCGCGCACGGGGCGGCCGCGTTCGAGCAGGTCGAAGACATGGGCACGACCGGCCTCGATCAGTTCGGCCGAGTGGCACAAGGGCACGCCGGCTTCGGGCGTGGCGTCAGGCAGCGGCAGCTCAGGCGGTATCGACATGGTGGATGGCGGCGGCGGCAGGGGCGGGCGACGGCAAGCGTTGACAGCAATCGCGGGCGGGCGGGCGGGCGGGCGGGCGGGCGGGCGGGCGGGGAATGATGCGGCCGGTCGACGTCAACCTTCGCGGGCCAGCCACGCGGAAAGTTCGGCCACGTCATGCGCCACATGCATCGGCGCCAGTTCACGCAGTGCTTCGGCGCTGTGCGCGCCGTAGGTCACGCCAACGGCGGCAGCACCCGCATTGATCGCCATCTGCAGGTCGTGGGTGGTGTCGCCGATCATGAGGGTGCGCTCAGGCACCACGCCCAGGTGGTCCATCAACTCCATCAGCATCTGCGGGTGCGGTTTGCTGGCGGTCTCGTCGGCGGTGCGGGTGGCGTCGAAGAATTGGCTCAGGCCCGCGCTGTCGAGCGCCGAGTTCAGCCCCAGCCGGCTCTTGCCGGTCGCCACGGCCAGCCAGAGATGGGACTGCCTGAGCTGGGCGAGCATTTCGCGCACGCCGGCGAACAGGGTGACGGCGTGCTGGTCGGCAAAGTAATGGTGGCGGTAGCGCCGCGCCAGCTCGGGGTAACGCTCGGGCGCCAGGCCGGGCGCAGCATGCGCCAGGGCATCGTTCAGGCCCAGACCGATGACATAGGACGCGTCGCGCTCGCTCGGCACGGCCACGCCGATGTCGCGGCAGGCGGCCTGGATGCAGCGGGTGATGAGCGCGGTGGAATCGAACAGGGTGCCGTCCCAGTCGAAGGCGATGAGGTCGAAGCGGCGATCAGCGGTCATGGGGCGGAAGCTGGGGCAGAAGGGGAAGTCCGGCCGGCAGACGTGGCGTCGAGCCGGGCCAGGCGGTCGAGCAGGGCCTGGCAGTCGGGCGGCAGGGCGGCGTCCAGCGTGATGCGCTCGCCGGTGGCCGGGTGGGTGAAGGCCAGTCGGCGCGCGTGCAGGAACATGCGCTCGAAGCGCAGGCGCGGCTCGCCCGGCACGGCGCCGGGCAGGCCGGCACGCGCCAGTTCGTGGTTCAGGGCGAAGTCGCCGTACTTGTCGTCGCCCACGATGGCGTGGCCGGCGCTTTGCAGGTGCACGCGGATCTGGTGGGTGCGACCGGTCTTGATGGTCACGTCCAGCAGGCTGTAGCCCTGCAACTGCTGCAGGCGCTTGACCAGGGAGATCGCGCGCTGGCCGAGTTCCTCGTCCTCGTCCGGCCGCTGCCGGCCGGGCTGGGCGACGCGCAACTCGCCCGGGGCGGCCACGCGCACGCGGCGCTCGCCGTTGGCGTCCAGCGTCCGGACCAGGTGGGAATCGATGCGCCTGAGCTCGGCCGGCCAGGTGCCGATCACCAGGGCGGCATAAGTCTTGTCGGTCTGGCGCTGGCGGAACTGTTCCTGCAGCGCAGTCAGCGCGCTGCGCTTCTTGGCCAGCAGCAGGATGCCCGAGGTCTCCTTGTCGAGCCGGTGCACCAGTTCCAGGAATTTCGCCTGCGGCCGGGCCCGGCGCATCTGCTCGATGACGCCGAAGGCGACGCCCGAGCCGCCGTGCACCGCCACGCCGGCCGGCTTGGCGATGGCGACGAGGTGTTCGTCCTCGAACAGCAGGGGGAACTCGCGCCCCGGCACGGCGCGTTCGGCCGCCGGGTCCGGCTCGCTCAGGCGCAGCGGTGGCACCCGCACGTCGTCGCCGCCGGCCAGCCGGGTCTCGGCACTGGCGCGGCCCTTGTTCACGCGCACCTCGCCGCTGCGGATGATGCGGTAGACCAGCGTCTTGGGCGCACCCTTGAGCTCACGCAGCAGGAAGTTGTCCAACCGCTGCCCGACCGAGCCTTCATCCACCGTCAGGTGACGCACCGTGGTCGTGGCAGGCGCGCTGGCGGCCCCGCGGCCGGGGTCCTGGCTGGACGCGGCGGGCGCAGGCGTCAAGAGCGGGCTGTTGCCTTTTGCCCTCGCCTGACCTGCCCCTATAATGAATTTCGCCACGTTGACACTGTAAGTATTTGATTTGCCTGAGTTTAGCGGGCAGCGTCATCCCGCTTGCCGTGCACGTGGTCGCGTTGACGTCGGCCGCAGGCCGTGTTGACACCAAGAGTTGATGCAGCGTGGTGCGCCGGTCGTGGTGCCGCGTCCCAAGGTGGCGCGGTGGACGACAGGGCCACACGCAGAATCACGCTGAAAGAGCCCGAGACAAGATTCATCGGTTGCAGCACAGGCCTGAGCCTGCGCTGCAACCCGCGTCTGCCGACAGACGCCGCGCCATGTTTGCTGATTCCCCCTTCCTCCCGACCGCTGTCCCGGTGCCTGCCTTGATGGCACACCCCGGCAGCGCTGCCCCCGCTCCGTGCGCCTGCGCTGCATCGGCCCTGTGCCGCTGTGGCGTATCGGTCCGCCGGCGCGGCGCCAGCCGCCCCGCAAGTTAGGCCCGAGGTCGCAGCCGCGCTGCGCCCTGCGCAGCCCGTGGCTGCCCTGGCGCCCGGCGAGCCCGGCGGACATCCACGAGAGGCTGTCGAGGAAACCCCGACATGGCGCAGCGCCGCTTCGGCAGCTGCACGCGCCAACGCCGCCGTGCGGTGCCTGCCCTCGCCGGGCCGGCCCGATCCTGCGGTCCAGGGCGATCGCTTCCCGGCTTTGCAGCATGGTTCGTGCATCTGATGCGGCCCGCGCCTGACCCGTGCGTGCCGTTGGATGACATCGCGCCGACCGCGTCCAACCGACGACGCGCCGGCGCCAGGAGAACGCATGAAACGCATGCTGATCAACGCCACGCAGCCTGAAGAGCGCCGCCTGGCCATCGTCGACGGGCAAAAGCTGGTCGACTTCGAGACCGAGATCGAAGGGCGCGAGCAGCGCAAGGGCAACATCTACAAGGCCGTCGTCACCCGCGTCGAGCCCTCGCTGGAAGCCTGCTTCGTCGACTACGGCGAGGACCGCCACGGCTTCCTGCCCTTTAAGGAAATCTCCCGCCAATATTTCAAGGAAGGCGTCGAGGTGCGCAGCGCGCGCATTCAGGACGTGATCAAGGAAGGCCAGGAACTGCTGGTCCAGGTCGAGAAGGAAGAGCGCGGCAACAAGGGCGCGGCCCTGACCACCTTCGTCAGCATGGCCGGGCGCTACCTGGTGCTCATGCCCAACAACCCGCGCGGCGGCGGCGTGAGCCGGCGCATCGAGGGCGAGGAGCGCGAGGAACTCAAGGACGCCCTCGACCAGCTCGAATACCCCAAGGGCATGAGCCTGATCGCCCGCACTGCCGGCATCGGCCGTTCCGCTGCCGAGCTGCAGTGGGATCTGAACTACATGCTCAAGCTGTGGTCGGCGATCGACGAGGCCGCCAAGGCGGGCAAGGGCGCCTACCTGATCTACCAGGAGTCGTCGCTGGTCATCCGCGCCATCCGCGACTACTTCACTGCCGACGTCGGCGAGATCCTGATCGACACCGACGACATCTACGAGCAGGCCAAGCAGTTCATGAATCATGTGATGCCCGAGACGGCATCGCGTGTGAAGCGCTACCGCGACGACGCGCCGCTGTTCAGCCGCTTCCAGATCGAGCACCAGATCGAGACGGCCTTCGCCCGCACGGTCAACCTGCCCTCGGGCGGCGCCATCGTGATCGACCACACCGAGGCCCTGGTCGCCATCGACATCAACTCGGCGCGCTCCACCCGCGGCGGCGACATCGAGGAAACCGCCACCCGCACCAATCTTGAAGCGGCGGACGAAATCGCCCGCCAGGCGCGCCTGCGCGACCTCGGCGGCCTGATCGTGGTCGACTTCATCGACATGGAGGAGAGCAAGAACCGCCGCGAGGTCGAACAACGCCTGCGCGACGCGCTGCGCTTCGACCGTGCGCGCGTGCAGTTCAGCTCCATCAGCAAGTTCGGCCTGCTGGAGATGAGCCGCCAGCGCCTGCGCCCGGCACTCAGTGAAGGCAGCCACATCACCTGCCCGCGCTGCAACGGCACCGGCCACATCCGCGACACCGAATCCTCCGCGCTGCAGATCCTGCGCATCATCCAGGAGGAGGCGATGAAGGAAAACACCGCCGCCGTGCACGTGCAGGTGCCGGTGGAGGTGACCAGCTTCCTGCTCAACGAGAAGCGCACCGAGATCACCAAGATCGAACTCAAGCAGCGCACCACCGTCCTGCTGGTGCCCAACAAGCACCTCGAGACGCCCAACTACAAGCTCGAACGCCTGCGTCATGACGATCCGCGGCTGGACAACATCCAGGCCAGCTACACCATGATCGAGGAGCCCGAGGACGACGACGGCATCACCCGGCGCGAAAAGGCCAAGCCCAAGCAGGAGCCGGTCATCAAGGGCGTGTTGCCCGACCAGCCCGCGCCGCCCAAGCCGGCGCCCAAGCCCGCACCGGTCGAAGCGCCCAAGCCTGCGCCCGCAACGGTGGCTGCGGCGCCCGTGGTCGCCGCGCCGGTCGCGGCAGCACCGGCCGCCGCGGCGGCCGCAGTGGCGGGTGGTGGCTTCTTCGGCTTCATCCGCAAGCTGTTTGGTGGCTCGCCGGCACCCGCCGCCGCACCTGCGGCGCCGGCAGTTGCCGCGCCTGCACCGGCCACCGGCAGCCCGGCGGCACCTGCGGCCGGTGACGACGCCGGCAAGCCCGCGCGTCGCGATGGCCGCGGCAGCGAACGCGGCGAAGGCCGCGATGGCGACAGCGGCCGATCCGGCCGCGGCAACCGCCGTGGTGAGCGCGGTGGTGACCGCAGCGGCGAACGCGGCGCCGGCCGCGCTGAACGCGGAGAACGCGGCGAGCGTGGTGAACGCACCGAACGCACGGACCGCAACGCCCAGGCCGCAGCACCCGCAGCGACGACCGGCGCCGAGGCGCCGCGCGAGGGCGGCCGCAGCGCACGCCAGAACGAACGCCGGGGCGAGCGAGGCGAACGCGCCGAACGTGGCGGCGAACGCATCGACCGTCACGACGCCGAGGCCGGCAGCAGCGCCGCTCAGGCGCCGCGCGCCCCGCGCCGCCCTGCCGAAGGTGATGCCGCCGGCCCGCGCAGCGTCGAAGCCGCCAACCTTGACGCCGCGACCCAAGCCGCCGCCCTGGCCGCAAGCGCCGACGCAGCGCCAGCCGAAGGTGCCGCGCTGCCCGGCGCCGATGCTGCCGCCGCCGATGCCGGCGAGCGTGACGGCAACAAGCGCCGCCGCCGTGGCGGCCGCGGCCGCCGCGAGCGCGAGGAGGGTCGCGACGACGCCAGCGCGGGCGAGTTCAGCGTCGCCGCCGACGCCGCAGCTGGTTCACGCCTGCAGGCCCAGGCTTATGAAGAAGGCGCTGACGGGCGAGCAGGCCAGGACGGCCCCGCGGCCGACACCACGGCCGCAGCCGGCGCCGCCCACGACAGCACCAACCCGGCGCGCGCCGAGGACGCCAGCCAGGAGGCCACCCCGACCCGCGAGGCGGATGAAGGTTCGCGCCCGGACGCCCGCCGCCGCCGTCGTCGTGGCGCCAGCGACGCCGTCGGCGAGTCGTCGGGCGATCTGCCGAGCCAGAGCGTCGACCACGAGCCGCCGGTGGCCAGCGCCGCGGCTGTCTCGGCCGCCGAAGCCGGCGCCCCGAGTGGCCACGACGCAGCGGCCGCAGCGCCCGACACCAGCGCAGGGGTCGATGCCGTGGCCGCCGCCCAGCCCTATGTGCTGGCGCTCGACGAGTTGCAGCAGATCGCTCGTGCCGCCGGCCTGGAGTGGGTGAACAGCGACGCCGACAAGGTCGTCGCCGTGCAGGCCGCCATCGCCGCCGAACCCAAGCCGGTGCATGTGCCGCGTGTCATCGTTCCGGTGGTGCTGAAGGACGAAGGTCCGCTGGTGCTGGTGGAGACCCGCCGCGACCTGGCCTCGGTCAAGCTGCCCTTCGACGCCGCCTGAGCCACTCGCCGCTGGCGCCTCAGGGCGCCCAGCGGTGGCTGTCCATCCAGCGGCTGACGGCCGCCCGTTCGGCCGCGTCGTAATGCAGGCCGAGCTTGGAACGGCGCCAGAGCACATCGGCGCCGTCGACCGCCCATTCCTCGCGCTGCAGGTAGCGCAGCTCGGCATCGTGCAGGCCAGGGGCGACCTCTTCGCCCAGTTCGGGCAGGCCGTGCGCCGACCCGATAACACGGTCGATGCGTGCGCCATAGGCCCGCGCCAGGCGAGTGGCGAGCGCTGCCGGCAGCCAGGGATGGCGCTGCCGGACGGCCTGCTCCAGCCGCAGGAAGTCGCTGTCCGGGCGCAGCGGCGGGCCAATCCAGGCGCTCAGGTCACCGCCGGGCAGGCGTGCGTCATGGGTCCAGGCCGGCCGCGACTGGCCTAGCAACCGACCCACCTGGTCGGCGGCGTCCTCGGCCAGCTTCCTGAAGGTGGTGATCTTGCCGCCCCACACGGTCAGCAGCGGCGCGGCCTCGACATTGCTTTCCAGCAGGTAGTCGCGCGTCACCGCCGAGGGGTCGCCACTATCGTCGTCCAGCAGCGGGCGCACCCCGGCATAGGTCCAGACCACGTCGGCGGCAGTCACCGGCTGCCTGAAGTAGCGGCTCGCCTGCTCGCACAGATAGGCCACCTCGTCTGGCTCGATGGCGGCATCGCGCGGCTCGCCGTGCTGCTCCACGTCGGTGGTGCCGATGAGCGTGAACTCGCCCTCGTAGGGGATGGCAAAGATGATGCGTTTGTCGGCGTTCTGGAACAGGTAGGCGTGGTCGTGCCCGAAGCGCTGGCGCACCACGATATGGCTGCCCTTGACCAGACGCAGATGCCGCGCCGCCAAGGCTTCGCCGTGCGCCGAACGCGCCGCGCCGCGCAGAAAGGACTCGGCCCAGGGCCCGGCGGCATTGACCAATGCGCGCGCGCCCAGTTGCCATTCACGCCCATCGTCGGCCGCACGCAGCGTGACGGTCCAGCCCGGGCCGCTGCCGGGCGGGTGGCGCCGGGCGGCCACGCAGCGGGTGCGGGTATGCAGTCGGGCACCGCGCTCGCGGGCGTCGATGGCGTTGAGCACCACCAGCCGCGCATCGTCGACCCAGCCGTCGGAATAGATGAAGCCGCGCGTGTACTGCGGCTTGAGCGGCGCGCCCAGCACGCTGTGGCGCAGGTCCACGCCGGTGGAGCCGGGCAGCACCTCGCGGCGCGCCAGATGGTCGTACAGGAACAGGCCGCAGCGGATGAACCAGGCCGGTCGCATGGCAGCGTCGTGCGGCATCACGAAGCGCAGCGGCCGCATGATGTGGGGCGCACTTTTCAGCAGCACCTCGCGCTCCTGCAGCGCCTTCCTCACCAAGCTGAATTCGTAGTACTCGAGATAGCGCAGGCCGCCGTGGATGAGCTTGGTCGACGACGACGAGGTGTGCGCACCCAGGTCGTCCGCCTCGACCAGGACGACGCGCCAGCCACGCCCGGCCAGGTCGCGCGCGATGCCGCAGCCGTTGATGCCGCCGCCCACCACCAGCACGTCACAGTCGGCGGCCGGGCTGGCGTGTTGCGAGGCGGCGGGAACAGGCTCGGTCGAGCGCATGGGCGGGCTCCGGTCGGTGGGCGGCTGCAGCGGCCATTCTTGCTCGCCCCGCGTGCGCTGCGTGCCGGCGGATGGTGATGACGGCGAGGACGGCGGCGGACCGGGCGAAGGCGGCCGAGGCGGAGTTTTCCAGCATCGCCGCCACCGATGGACTGCAGTAGGCTGCAGCGCGGCAGCGTGTGTCCACGCCTGCCACCGCGGCTCGCCACCTCTGCAGCAAGGCCCCCATGACTTATCTGCTCGCCCTCGACCAGGGCACCTCCAGCTCGCGCAGCATCGTGTTCGACCAAGGCGGCCACATCGTCGCCATGGCGCAGCGCGAGTTCCGCCAGATCTACCCGCAGCCCGGCTGGGTCGAGCACGACCCGATGGAGATCTGGGACAGCCAGCTCGCCACCGCGCGCGAGGCCCTGGCCCAGGCCGGCCTGACCCACGGCGCCGACATCGTTGCGCAGGTGAAAGCCATCGGCATCACCAACCAGCGCGAAACCACCCTGGTGTGGAACCGCCGCACCGGCCAGCCCATCCACAACGCCATCGTCTGGCAGGATCGCCGCACCGAGCCCTTGTGCGCTCAGCTGCGCGCCCAGGGCCTGGTGGAACCGGTGCGTGCCAGCACCGGCCTGGTCATCGACCCATATTTCTCCGCCACCAAGATCCGCTGGCTGCTGGACCATGTCAACGGCGCCCACATCGCCGCCGCCAAGGGTGAGCTGGCCTTCGGCACCGTCGACAGCTGGCTGCTGTGGAAGCTCACCGGCGGCCGGGTGCACGCCACCGACGTGAGCAACGCGGCGCGCACCATGCTCTTCGACATCCGCCACAACGTGTGGGATCACGAGCTGCTCAAGCACCTGCATGTGCCCGACAGCCTGCTGCCGCAGGTCTTTCCGTCCAGCCATGTCTACGGCGAGAGCGACCCCGCCCTGCTCGGCGCCGCCCTGCCCATCGCCGGTATCGCGGGCGACCAGCAGAGCGCGCTGTTCGGCCAGGCCTGCTTCAGCGCCGGCCTGGCCAAGAACACCTATGGCACGGGCTGCTTCATGCTCATGCACACGGGCGAGCGCTTCCGCACCTCGACCAACGGCCTCATCACCACCGGTGCGGCGCAGGTGGATGCAAAACCGCAGTTCGCCGTCGAGGGCAGCGTCTTCATCGGCGGTGCGGTGGTGCAGTGGCTGCGCGACGGCCTGAAGGCCATCTCGGCCAGCTCCGAGGTGCAAAGCCTGGCCGAAAGCGTGCCCGACAGCGGCGGCGTGATGTTCGTGCCCGCCTTCACCGGCCTGGGCGCCCCCTACTGGCAGGCCGATGCACGCGGCGCCATCGTCGGCCTCACCCGCGGCAGCACGGTGGCGCACATCGCCCGGGCGGCGCTGGAATCCATCGCCTATCAAAGCGCCGCCCTGCTGCAGGCCATGAGCCGCGACGCGGCCGAAGGTGGCGCCCAGCCGGTGACGGAACTGCGCGTGGACGGCGGCGCCTGCGTCAACGACCTGCTCATGCAGTTCCAGGCCGACCTGCTGGGCATCCCGGTGGTGCGCCCCCGGGTCATCGAGACGACGGCCCTGGGCGCGGCCTACCTGGCCGGACTGGCCACCGGTGTCTACAAGAACCTGGACGAACTGGGCGCCCAGTGGCAGGTGGAGCGGCGCTTCCACCCCACCCTGGCGCGCGAGCGTGCGCAGGAGCTGATGGCGCGCTGGGAGCACGCGGTGCGGCAGACGGTGGCAGGCTGAGGCGGCGCGCACCGCTGCCCCTTGCGCCACCCGCCGGACCCACTGGTCACCCCCTGAAAGTCCTACCGATGACCACCTCCACCCGCCTGGACGGCCAGCGCGTGCTGCTCACCCAGTGCAACGACTTCATGGGCCCGGCGCTCGCCGAGGTCTTCACCCGCCAGGGCGCCGAAGTGATCGCCGACCCGCGCGCGCTGGCCGACGACCCCGGCCTGCCGGCGGCCATGGTCGCCGCGGCCGGCCGGGTCGACGTGCTGCTGCTGCACCTGGCCCTGCCGGCGCCGGCCACGCCGGCCGAAGAGATCGACGACGCCGAATGGCGCAGCGTCTTCGCCCATCTGGTCGACCCCATGCCGCGCCTGGTGGCGGCCGTGCTGCCACAGATGGTGGCGCGCGGGCGCGGCCGCATCCTGCTGATGGGCAGCGCGGCGGCCCTGCGCGGCCAGAAGCGCACCGGCAGCTACAGCGCGGCGCGCGGCGCCCAGCTGGCCTATGTGCAGGCGGTCGGGCTGGAGCTGGCGCCGCTGGGCGTGCAGCTCAACGCCATCGCGCAGAACTTCGTCGACAACCCGACCTATTACGGCCCCGAGGTGCAGGCCAACCCGCGCTTCCAGGAACGCCTGAAACGCGAGGTGCCGCTGGGCCGCCTGGTCAGCGCCGAGGAGGACGCACTCTTCGCCGCCTACCTGTGCAGCGACGCCGCGGCCTGCTTCGTCGGCCAGGTGTTCCCGCTCAGCGGGGGCTGGGCGCTGCGTTGAGCGTGGTGCAGGTCCCAGCACGGCGCCGGTCGGCGCCCGCGCTGGCGTCTTTTCGCCGTCCGTTGCCGGCACGACATTGCCGGATGCAAAGCGGCGCAGGCCGCAGGTCGCACCCAGGTCACGCCAACTAGCATGCGGGTTCAGGCAGGACTGCCGCCACCCCACAGGCCAGGTGCGACGACGGGATGAGAGACACGACGAACAGAAGGAAGATGTGGCAAGGCCTCGTCGCCGCCACGATCGCCCTGGGTACCACCACCGGCAGCGCCCTGGCCTTCGGCCCGCAGGGGCACGAGGTAGTCGGCGCCATCGCCGACCAGCTGCTGCGCCCGCCCGCGACCGCCAAGTTCAAGGCCCTGCTGGGCAGCCAGATGCCGCTGCGCAGCGCTGCCACCTGGGCCGACTGCGCCAAGAATGTCGACCCGGTGGCCGGCTAGCCGGGGCAGTTCAAGTACACCGCCGACCCGCAGTACCACGCCTCGTGCGGGCAGTTCGAGACCACCCCCGGCCAGGCCCGTCTGGTCGACTACGTCAAACGCAACTGGGCCCAGTGCTCGACCGCGCCGCACACCCAGGCCTGCCACAAGAAGTACCACTTCGCCGATGTCGCCATCCAGCAGGACCGCTACGACCGCAGCCTGGCCGGCACCAGCGACCACGACATCGTCAGCGCCATGAACGCCGCCATCGCCGTGCTGCAGGGAAAGAAGCCGGCCGGGCCGATCAGCATCTGCGACCGCAGGGAAGCCCTGCTGCTGCTGGCCCACCTAGCGGGCGACATCCACCAGCCACTGCACGTGGGCTCGGTCTATCTCGACCACGCCAATCATCCGGTCGACCCCGGCCCGGCCGGGCGGCCGGTCGACCGGACCATGGACACCGTGGGCGGTAACGCCATCGAGGACGGCAGCTCCAACCTGCACGCCGAGTGGGACGCCATCCACCGCAGCATCAATCCGCAGGCCCTGCCCGCCGCGCTGCTGACCGCCGCCCGGGCCGTGGCACCCACGCCGGGTGACGTGAAGGACTGGCCGGCGCAGTGGGCCACCGGCACGCTGCACAGCGCACGCAGCGCCTTCGACGGCCTGACCTACGACCACACCGGCGCCAGCAAGCCGGCCGCCTGGGTGGTGAAGATCGCCGACCGCAACGCCTACGCCGCTCGCCGCGCCAGCCTGCAGGAGCAGCAGCTGGCCCTGGCTGGCGCCCGACTGGCCCAGCTTCTCAACACGATCTGGCCCTGAGCCAGCTTGCGGCCGGCAGCGGCCGGCCGTCCAGTCGCGCTGCAGGGATGCCGAAAGGCTCCACTGCTGAAACTTGTGGCTGATCCAGACATATTCTGGGTGGATTTGAAGTCGGCTTCACAATCTCTTTACCGAAAGCCGAGGATTAATGATCCTTCTTTACTCGACGCTACGCAGATGTGCGTAGTGACGATGGCCGCCCCAGATATACGCTCATCACACGCATTGTCGTTTGGCGTGTGCACCTGTCTGACATACTGGATCCCCATGAATGATCGCAATCTTGTCCGAGGACTTTTCCTCATCACCATCGCGCTGATATTCGGCCTGTCCTCGCTGAATTATTCGATCGGCCAGTTCAGCCGCGCCGGTCCCGGCCTTTTTCCGCTCATGATGAGTTCGCTGCTGCTGCTCATTGGCGTCGCCACGGTGATCCGGGCGAGATTCGTCCAGAAGGTTCCGCTTGATTTCAACCTGAAGAATATTGCCATCATCATGGGCAGCCTGGCAGGGTTTGCATTGCTTTCCCAGCACATCAACATGATAGTCGGCATCACCTTCATGGTGTTCTTTTCGGCGATCGCCGGTCGGACCTATGTGGTGGTACGCAACCTCAAGGTGGCGATCGGCCTGATTGCCGTGGCATTTGCATTCCAGAAACTGCTGGGCCTGAACCTGCCGCTGTACTGACCGGCGACCATATCAAAAGACCATCATGGAAGTTCTCCACAACCTGGCGTTTGGCTTCAGCCACGCCCTCACCCTGCAGAACCTGATGTTCTGCGCCATCGGCTGTACCGTCGGCACCTTGGTCGGGCTGCTGCCCGGCCTGGGTCCGCTGGCCACCATCAGCCTGCTGCTGCCGCTCACTTATTCGATTCCGACCGGCGGCGCGCTCATCATGCTGGCCGGCATCTACTACGGCGCCCAATATGGCGACAGCGTCTCCGCAATCACCATGAAGATACCCCACGCGAGCAGTATCGTGGCGTGCATCGACGGTTATCAGATGACGCTCAAGGGCAAGACCGGCCTGGCCCTGTTCACGGCCGGCGTGTCGAGTTTCATTGGCGGCACCGTGGCCATCGTGGTGTTGTCATTTTTCGCCCCCATGCTGGGCGAAGTCGCTTTCCTGTTCGGCCCTGCAGATTATTGCGCGCTGATGCTGGTGGGTTTTGTCTGCGTGAGTTTCGTGACCACCGGCAGCCTGCTCAATGGCATGGCCATGTGCCTCATCGGGGTGTTGCTGGGACAGATCGGCACCGACGTCAATTCTGGCGTGCCGCGTTTCACCATGGATTTCCCCTTCCTCGCTGAAGGGGTTGGCCTGGTGAGTATTGCACTGGGTTGTTTTGGTATTGCCGAAATCACCAAGAATCTCGACAACCGCGACGAGCGTACGCCGTTCTCGGGCAAGATCAATCTCATTCCGACCTGGCCTGAATTCAAGCGCATCATTCCCAGCGCGCTGCGAGGCAGCGTCATCGGTTCCTTCCTGGGCATCCTGCCCGGCGGCGGCCCGGTGATTGCCCAGTTCGCTGCTTATGCCGCGGACAAGAAACTCAGCAAGTACAAGGACGAGATCGGCCAGGGCGCCATCGAAGGTGTGGCCGGCCAGGCTGCAGCCGACGAGGCCGCCGCACGCACCAGCTTCATCCCACTCATGAGCATCGGCATTCCGGAAAACGCTGTCATGGCGCTGATGATGGCCGCCTTCGTCATCAAGGGCATCCAACCCGGGCCCAACATGATCGCCGGCCACCCCGACCTGTTCTGGGGCCTGGTGGCCAGCATGTGGGTGGGCAACGTCTTCCTCATCACACTGAACGTGCCGCTGGTGCGCTACTGGCTGTCGGTGTTCAAGATCCCCTACGCGGTGCTGTTCCCGTCCATCCTGTTCTTCTGCTGCATCGGCACCTTCAGCGTGAACAACAACCTGGACGACATCTTCGTCACGGCCGTGTTCGGCTTCATCGGCTACCTGTTCATGCGCCTGGACCTGGACGCCGCACCACTGATGCTGGGGTTCATCCTGGGCCCCATGCTGGAGGAAAACTTCCGCCGCGCCATGCTGCTCAGCCGCGGCAGCTTCAACGCCTTCGTGAATCGCCCCATCAGCGCCACCCTGCTGTCACTGATTGGCATCTTCATCGTCTGGCAGGTGGTGAGCTTCCTGCGTCAGGCGAAAAAGCCGGCCGAACTCGATGGTTGGGCGGCGGCCGTGGCGGAAGGCGACGCCTGACCCAGACGCTCGCCACCCTGGCGTGACTGCCGGCCACACCCGGCCGCACGCGCCCAAGTTCAGCCACCAGGCGCGACCGGTCCCCACCGGCCGCGCCTTTTTTCGTGGCTCCAGCAGTCCTGCAGGGCCGGCGCCCAGGCGTATCAGGCACGCTTGAGGGCGTAAGCTCGCCGCCCCGCCGATCCTGAGCCCGCCCGATGCCCCACCCTGCTGCACCTGCCACCTCGCTCACGCCCCAGCAGACCCAGCTGCGTGAGTTCTGGAACCAGCGTTATGTCAGCGCCGACTACGCCTACGGCACGTCGCCGAACGACTTCCTGGCTGCCCAGCAGGCGCGTCTGACCGCCCTGCCCACCGCCGCTGCCGCACTGTGCCTGGGCGACGGTGAAGGCCGCAACGGCGTGTGGCTGGCCGGCCTGGGCCTGACGGTGACCAGTGTCGACCTGGCCGATGCCGGTCTGGCCAAGGCGCAGGCCCTGGCCACCGCCCACGACGTGGCGCTCAGGCTGCTACAGGCCGACGTGACGCAACTGGACCTCGGGCAGGCGCGCTGGGGGCTCATCGCCAGTGTGTTCATGCACCTGCCGGCCCATGACCGGCGAGTGCTGCACAGACGCTGCGCCGCCGCACTGCAGCCGGGCGGCCTGTTCATCTTCGAAGGCTACACGCCCGAACAGATCGCGCTGGGCACTGGCGGGCCGCGCGACGTGAACCTGCTGGCCAGCCTGGCCGACCTGCTGGACGACTTTGCCGGCCTGCCGGGGCTGGAGCTGCTGCATCAGCACAGTGGCCAGCGCCCGGTGCTCGAAGGCCGGCTGCACAGTGGCATCGGCCACACCGCGCAACTGCTGCTGCGTCGCAGCAACTGACCGCGCCGGGGCGAAGGGCCCGGCGCCGGGTGGCTCTGCCACCTTGGACGCCGAGGTCGAAGCACCCGCGAGTGCTCGCGAAATCACCCGCCGGTGCTAGTGAAAACAGGGACGCCTTTGCCTCACGGCGCCGTCAACAATCGACCGCGCCGCACTGGGGTAACCCTGCCGGCGCTGCCGACAGCGCGGCTCGCCGTCGGCCACCCGTGCGGCCACGCCGCCCCGCCCGCCCTTCCACGACGATGACCAAGGACGCTGCCGCCGCCTGCCGGCCGGTCACGCGCCAGGAGACCGCCTCATGTTTTCGACCCCTTCGACTGCGTTGCGACGCAGCCCGACCCGCCGCATCGCCCGCCGCCTGGGCCTGGCCCTGCTGCTGGGCGCCGCCGTGCTGGCGTTGCCCTTCACAGCCAGCGCCCAGGGCTACCCCGCGCGCACCATCACCCTGGTCGTGCCCTTTGCCGCCGGTGGCCCCACCGACGTGGTGGCGCGCACCCTGGCCGCCTCGATGGGCAAGACCCTGGGCCAGAGCGTGGTGGTGGAAAACAAGGTCGGCGCCGGCGGCACGCTCGCCGCTGGCTTCGTGGCCAAGGCGCCGCCGGACGGCTACACCTTTCTCATCCATCACAACGGCATGTCGACCGCGCCGGCGCTGTACCGCAAGCTGGCCTACAACCCGCTCACCGACTTCGAATACGTCAGCCAGGTGGTCGACGTGCCGATGACGCTGCTGGCGCGCAAGGACCTGCCGCCCACCACTGCGGCGGAGCTGGTGACCTACGTCAAGGCCAACGCCGGCAAGCTCACCCTGGCGCACGCCGGCCTGGGCGCGGTGTCGCAGCTGTGCGGCATGCTGTTCATGAAGACCATCGGCACCGAGCTGACCACCATCCCGTATTCGGGCACGGCACCGGCGCTCAATGCCCTGCTGGGCGGCCAGGTCGACATCCTGTGCGACCAGACCACCCAGACCCTGCAGCACATCAAGGCCGGCAGCGTGAAGCTCTTCGGCGTCACCACACGCGAACGCATCAAGGCCCTGCCCGACACGCCCACGCTGGACGAGGGTGGGCTCAAGGGCTTCGAGGTCAAGGTCTGGCACGGCATCTACGCGCCCAAGGGCACGCCGGTGGCCATCACCGAGAGGTTCGGCTCGGCCCTGCGTACCGCGCTGAAGGACCCGGCCATCGTGCAACGCATGGCCGAGCTGGGTGCCGAGATCGTGCCCGAGTCCAAGCAGACCTCGGACGGCCTGAAGAGCTGGCTCAGGCCCGAGATCGACAAGTGGGGCGCGCTGATCCGCGCCGCCGGCGCCTACGCCGACTGAGCGCCGAGAGACCAGGCTGCCCGCCGCGGCGGATCAGGCCGCCGGCAGCACCTCGAAGTGGGACATCATGCACATGTCCTCGTGCTCCAGCAGGTGGCAGTGGTAGGCGTACTTGCCGGTGTAGCCGGGCGGGATGTAGACCAGCAGCTCGACCATCTGGTTGGACGGCACCAGCACCGTGTCCTGACGCCCGACGAGGTCGAAATCGTCCGCCAGCGCAGTGGCCGGCTGGTAGACGCCGTTCGCATCGAGCTCCCAGCGCCGGTTCACCACGAAGCTCACCAGGTGGATGTGGAAGGGGTGCATGTCCGGCAGGTTGCCGTTCGCCACCTGAGGCTGGATATTGCCCAGGTTGGTGACATACCAGCGCTCGTAGGTGCCGCCCCGGCACTGGATGGTCGGCGCGTGCAGGGTCGGATATTGCTTGGCGGTGGTGATGTCGGCGTTCGTCTCGCTGGCGAAGAAGCTGCGCCGCGCCAGGCTGTAGCCCTTGGTCGTCGACGGGCCACCGGCGCTCGGGTTGATGCTGCCAGCCAGATCGATGTCGAAGGGCAGGGACCAGTCGCTGCCGGTGCCGCCCATCTCGAAGATCTGCACGTCGCCCCAGCCCGAAATGGTGCTCACCGCTTCGTTGGTCGCCTTGCCTTCGGTGTTGCTCATCAGCACCACCAGGCGGTTGGGGCCGAAGTTGACGTTGGGCAGCGTCGTCAGGCGGCTGCCGTTCCAGGCGAAGTCGTCGTCGGCCGCGGCATTGGCCAGCAAAGTGTCCACCGCACTCACGCTGGGTGAACGCACGCTGGCGATGGCTGCCGCGTCGACCGGTGCCAGGTCGGCCACGGTGCAGCGCATGACGTCGGTGAGTGGCTGGTTGAGCGCCGCATAGACGTTGGCGTCGGTCGCGGTGTAGCTGGCCTGGGTGGGCGGCAGCACTGAGTCGACAAAGGTGGTGTAGATGGCTTCGGGCGTGCTCTCGTCCACCGCCAGGGTGGCCAGCAGGTTGAGGTTGACCAGGCGCAGGTCGGTCACGCCGGCGGGCAGCGCGGTCAGGTCGATCAGCACGTCGCGTCGCTGACCCGGGGCAAGCACGATGACATCAGTCGCGCCCAGCGCCACCGAGCGGCCCAACAGGCCGCCGTCCGCGCCGACGATGCGCAGGCATTGGCTGTGCCAGACCTGGCCACTTTGCGCCGCGATGGCCGCCGGGTTGCACAGCGCCAACGCATAGGTGCGTGCGTTCGAGGCGTTGAGCAGGCGCAAGCGCCAGGTGCGGCGAGCCAGCGAAATGGTGCCGGCGGGATGACCATTGACGAAGATGGAGGTCCCCAGAAACTCCGGGCGAGCCAGCGGATCGACCGTCGGCATACCCGCCGCATAGTCCACCCCGGTATCTTTCTGGATGCGGTCCTGGATGACGACAGGTAATTCCTGGGATATTCCGCCGACGAGATTGAGCAAGGCATCATCGGCGGCATCGCGGATGAAATACACACCCGCCAGACCGGCATGGACATGGCGGCCAGTGTGGTCCATGGCATGGTCGTGGTACCACAACATGGCGCTGCGCTGGTGATTCGGATAGCTGTAGCTCAGACTGCTCGGGAAACCATAGGGGTTGCCTTCATAACCCAGCGGGGTGAGCGGCCAACCATCCGAATCGCCCTGCACGCGTGCACCGTGCAGGTGGGTGACCAGAGCAACGTCCGATTGCACGGTGACATTGCCGCAGACGTCGGCCGAGTCCGGGCTGTTGATGGGCGGCAAGGCCAGGGTATCCGGACGGGTGGTCGACACGCTCAGGGCATTGGCCCAGGTGACCTGGCAGTTACTGTCGCGCCGCACGTTGATGATGGGCCCGAGGTGATTGGGCAACACGCCGTTGCCCGACGCTGCCGTGCTGCCGCTGACCAGGTAGACCCAGGCGTTCGCGGCCGCCGGATCGCGCCCCGGCACCCACTGCACCTTGCGCGATTGCACGCTGATGGACAGGCTGGACGGCGCGTCGAGCACCGTCAGATCGGCAAAGGGTCGCGTTGCGGCGTCGCTGCCGCCCAGCACACAGCCCGTCAGGCTCACCGTGGCCTGGCCGGCCAGGAGCGGCGCCGCTGCAGCTGCGCACCATGACAGAAAGCCCCGGCGGGCCAGGGGAAGTTGCATCAGGCCGGCGTTGTCATTGTGCTGCTTCGATTTCACGCTTAATCCTTGCCTTTGTTTTTGATGAATGGTCATGGCACGTCCGGGATGCGGATATCCCAGCACTGCCGAACGAATTAAGCAAGTTTATGGTTTGCTTTTGAAACATCAGCCGGCACTTTCACACGCGGCCAACCGAACCCACGAGCAAATAACCCACGGGCGTGGCGCAGATCACAAGTGGAATGTGAACCCGACACATTGATCAGGAATATCCCCACTACCTCACAACATGGCGGGTAAACCCCAGTCGGCAGCTCTTTATTTCTGACCCCACCGAACTCGCAACTCGCCCGGGTCGAGGCTGGCGCAACACCCCGGGCCGCACGCGCCAACGCGCCATGCAGCCCAGCCGTACCGGCGTGTCGCCGGTTGGTCTGGTGGTATCCAGATGTAGTTGATTTCTGAATTGCACATAAGGTCGCATTACCTCGACCCCGCGAGCAGGGGGAAAGCCGATGCGCCACGCACCGGGCCGCCTAAGCTTTTCGCCAGCGTCGCGCAGGGTCCGCGCCGGCTTGGCGAAATAACCGCCACCCCGGCGCCAGGCCGGCGCCACGCCCGCCACTCATCGCTCAAGACTAGGGATTTCCATGCACCCCACCCCAAAGCAGATAGGCCGTCTGCTGCAGCTCAGCCCGCTGGCCATCGCCGCCGCGTTGTGCCTGTTGCCCGGCGCCCACGCCATGAAACCCCAGGGCAGCGACGCCTGGGACCCGGGCGAGACCAGCGACCGGCTGATCATCAAGTACCGCAACCGCACCGACGCCGATGTGATGGACGCCGCCACCCTGCGGCGCACCGAGAAGGCGGCCGGCAAGGCCGACGTGCTGGTCAAGCACCTGCGCCGCACCGGCTCGGGCTCCCATGTGATGAAGCTGGACAAGCAGCTGCGCCTGGACCGCCTGCACCAGCTCGCCTCGGAGATCCGCGCCGCCGACCCCAATGTCGAGTTCGCCGAACCCGACCGGCGCATGACCATCCAGCTCACGCCCAACGATCCGTCCTTTGCCACCCAGTGGCACTACCTGCCGCCGACCACCGCGGCCGGCGGCCTGAACCTGCCGGCGGCCTGGGACAAGACCACCGGCAGCGGCGTCACCGTGGCCGTCATCGACACCGGCTACCGTCCGCACACCGACCTGGCCGCCAACATCGTGGCCGGCTACGACTTCATCGCCCAGGCCAGCGCGGGCAATGACGGCAACGGCCGCGACGCCAGCGCGCTGGATCCGGGCGACTGGGCCGCCGCGGGTGAATGCGGCACCGGCTCGCCGGCCACCAACAGCAGCTGGCACGGCACCCACACGGCAGGCACCATCGCCGCCGTGACCAACAACGGCGTGGGCGTGGCCGGTGTGGCCTACGGCGCCAGGATCCAGCCGGTGCGCGTGCTGGGCAAGTGCGGCGGCTACACCTCGGATATCGCCGACGCCATCATCTGGGCCTCCGGCGGCGCCGTGCCGGGCGTGCCGGCCAACGCCACGCCGGCCCGCGTCCTCAACCTGTCACTCGGCGGCGCGGGCGCCTGCGACACCGTCACCCAGGCCGCCATCGACAGCGCACGCAGCCGCAACACCGTGGTCGTCGTCTCGGCCGGCAACTCCAACGCCGACGCCAGCGGCTTCTCGCCGGCCAGCTGCACCGGCGTGATCAGCGTCGGCGCGGTGGGCAAGACCGGCGCTCGCGCCTACTACTCCAACTACGGCGCCAAGGTCGACGTATCCGCCCCCGGCGGCGACCAGAGCCTGGCGGCCAGCGACGGCGTGTACTCCACGCTCAACGCCGGCACCAAGGGCCCGGGCGCCGACAGCTACGCCTACTACCAGGGCACCTCGATGGCCGCGCCGCACGTGGCCGGCGTGGTGGCGCTGATGCTGGCGCGCAACCCGGCCCTGACGCCCGACGACGTTGAGGCGCGCCTGAAGGCCACCGTGCGCCAGATGCCGGTGGCCTGCCCGCTGGGTTGCGGCGCCGGCATCGTGGATGCCAACGCCGCCGTGGTGGCCGCCGTCGGTGCGCCGCCCCCGCCACCTCCGCCCCCGCCGCCTCCGCCGCCGGCACCACCCTCGGTCACCGGGGTCGAGCCCAACGAGACGATCGCCACCGCCCAGTCCATCAGCCTGCCGGCCACCATCAAGGGCAGCTTCGCCACCGCGACCGACACCGACTACTACAAGATCAGCGTTCCGGCCGGCAGGACCGTCACCGCCACGCTCACGCCCAACGCGACGTCGGACTACGACCTCTACGTCTACAACAGCGCCGGCACCCGCACGGCGACCTCCAGCGCCGGCGTGGGTCAGGTGGATACGGTGAGCGTCACCAATTCAGGCAGCACCGCGGCTATCTTCTATTTGCGGGTCATATTTTTCAGTGGCGGAACCGGGGCCGCGGGCAACTACACCCTGACCGCTCAGTAAGCAGGGACATCCCCCAAGTAGGGGGTTGTCGGTACATCGCGACAATGGCAGCAACGCACCCCGTCCACCCCCGTTTTGCTCGGCGAGCGACATCGGCGGCAACGGTCCTGCTTGATACTCCCGGAATACCGACACCCGCCAGGGACTTGCCCGCACGGTCACCGCCCTGGCACCCGCCACATGCAGCCGCATTCCAGACACCGACTCCTCCGCGCCCTGCGCCTGACCCTGCCCGCCCTGGCCCTGTGGTCACTTGCAGCGAGCCCCACAGCCGCCCTGGCCCAGGGCAGCGTGATGACCTTCCCGATGCCGGCCAACCCGCCGATGGGTCAGATGGGCACCACCATCTTCCCGCTCCAGACCGCACCCGCGCCGCTAGCGGCCGATGGCCAGCCAATGCCGGCCGCACCCGTCAGCCGCAAGCCGGCGGCGACATCAGCCACCAACCCCGACGGCGCCAACGCCGTCACTGCCGTGCCGCTGAACGCCATGCCCGTGACCGTGCCGGTGCGCGCACGCCCCGAACGCGCCACCTCGGCACGCAATCGGGGCACCCAGCGCGCCGTGGTCGATCCAACGCCGGTGCCGGCCACACCGCGCCCACCCGCTGCGCCCCTCGACCCGACCGCGGAACTGCTGCTGCTGACGCGCGAAATGGCCAACCTGGGCAACGCCGGCAGCCCCGGCAGTGCCGACCTGTCGCAGCCGCTGGTGCTGCCTTCACGCGTCGAAGGCACGATCGCCACGCGTGATGATCTCGACCGCTACCGCATCGACCTGCCGCCGGGCGTCGCCCTCTTCGCCGGCCTGGTCGGGCATTCCAAGGTGGCCGACCTCGACCTCTACGCCTACGACGACGCCGGCAACCTGCTCACCTATTCCACTGAAGGCCCAGGCAAGTTCGACAAGCTCGCGGTGGTCAACCATTCGACCACCTCGTTCATGCGCGTCTATCTGCACGTGCTGCTTTTCATCGGCGAAAAGAACAATCAGCCGGTACGGTATTCCCAGACGGTGCGCTGACCTGACCGATGCGCCGTTGGCGGTCAGGGGCCTGCGCTGGATCAGACACTCGCGGCGCAGAACTGCCGCAGCACATCATGTCCACCCTCTTCCGTCCCCCGCCCCTGTCGCTGCAAGCCTTGGCACTGCTTGCCGCCTTCGCGGTCACCCCTGGCCGGGCACAGGCCCAGGCCGGCGCAACAACCTTTCCCATGCCCGCCCAGCCGCCGATGGAGCGGATCCGCCCGTCACTCTTTCAACACCAGTCCAGCGGCACGGTGCCGCCGCTGGACCCTGCGCCCCAGCCGGTCGGGCCCAGTGCCGCACCCAGCGTTGTGGCCCCCGCAACTGCCAGCACCCCTGCAGCTGCCACCTCACAGGCATCCGCCACCTCGCCGGCGCCCCTGACCGCCAGGTCCGCCGGCACCACGCCCGGTGCGGCCTCATCGGCGCCGCGGGGTGTCGTTGCAGGCACCGCATCGGCCCCGCCCCCGCTGCCCCCGTCGCTGAACGCAGCAGCATCCAGTGCCGCGTCAACGCCCGCACGCACACGCAAGGCGCAGGCGGCCCGACAGCTGCGCCCCACACATGCCGTCGTCGCCCAGCCTGCTGCACGGTCGCAGGCGACGAATGACGTCAACCCATCCGCCGGGCCGGCGGATGATCCGGGCGACGGGCAGAACGGCGCCCGGCGCCTCTTTGCCCCCGGCCGGGTCGACGGCACCATCGCGAGCCGCGATGACACCGATCGGTACCAGATCGACCTCGAACCCGGCGCGCGCCTGCTCGTCACCCTGGCATCGTCCGGCACCGGCGCCGACTGCGACCTGTATGCCTACGACGACGCCGGCAACCTGCTGGAATACTCCAGCGAAGGTGCGGGCCGGCCGGATCGGATCCGGCTGCACAACAGCTCCGACAGCAAGACGATGAGCGTCTTCCTGCACGTGCTGCAGTTCAGCGGCGGCAGCGTGGAACTCGCCGGCCACTACACGCTCACCGTGCGCTGAGGTTGCCTCGCCTGACGTTCGTCGCTCAGAGCTCGTTGCTCAGAGTTCCTCGACCAGCACCGACACCGGAAAGTGATCGCTGAATCCGGCCGGGTTGGTATTGGCCGCAGCGTCACCCTTGGGCAGGCCGAAACGGATGGCGCCGTCGCTGACGCGGTGGTCGACCATTTCCGCATAGGCCTCGATACGCGCACTGGCCTCGTTCACCCTGAGCTTGCCCGGCCCGGCGAGCAGGCCGCGGGCCACCAGGATCTGGTCGAACACCCAGGCATCACCGCCGAAATACAAGGTGCCGTCGATCTCGCGCGGCTTGCCGCGGTGGTCGACCACCTGCTGGTTGAACAGCTTCCAGCCCAGGTTGTAGAACTTGGCGCTCTGCGCGCGCATGACGTCGCCGCGCTCGCGCCCGGCCACGGCGTGGCGGGCCAGCGAGGGGTCGAAGGGCTGGTCGTTGAAGTCGCCCATGGCCAGGATGGCCGCATTGACACCCTTCACCTCGCGGATGCGGTCGTGCCAGTAGCCCAGCGTCTCGCCCGCCGTGCAGCGAAAGCCTTGCGAATACTCCGGCCCCTCGCCTGGCCCGCCGCTGCGTGACGGCCAGTGGTTGGCCAGCGCGACCAGCTCGTTGCCGGCCCGGGTGGTGAAAGTGCACTGCAGGATGTCGCGCGTGCCGGTGCGCTGCACCACCCAGTGCGTGAAGATCTCGGCCGGATTGGGCGTGAGCACCTTGGCGTCGACGATGAAGGCGGTATCGATGCCGCGCTGGTCGTGCGCCGAGTCGACGTGCACCAGCTGGTAGTCGCGCGCCGGGCGCAGGGCGTTGAGCTTGTCGGCCAGGCAATGCAGCACGTAGCGGTTCTCGGCCTCGCACACGCCCAGCAGGTCCGGGCCCAGCCCGCCCTTCATCTGTGCCACGATGGACGCGAGCTGGCTGGCCTTGCGGTCGAACAGTTCAGCGGTCCAGCCGCTCAGGTCACTCCTCATCGCCGTGGCCAGCCAGGGCTCGCGCCCAGGGTAGCCCTCGGGGGCAAAGAAGTTCTCGAGGTTCCAGAACGCGATGAGGTAGGAGGTGGCCATTCGTCTGCTTCCGTGTTGTTGTGGGGGCCGTGGCCGGGTCGGTCGGTCGGTCGGTCGGTCGGGCGCGCGGGCGGCCGGCATCATCCGGCGCGCCGCCGCCTCACCTCGCCACCTGCTGGACGAATACCCGCCAGACGCGACAAATTGTGCAATTCGGGGCCAGCCCGCCCTGCCCGACCGGCCGAAAAGCCGCCCAGCTTCAGTCAGCCTTGATGTTGTTGTCCTTCACCACCTTGGCCCAGACGTCGATCTGGCGGTCGATGAAGGTCTTGGCCGCGTCCGGCGTGCCGATGTGCAGGTCGATGCCCTGGGCCGCCAGCTTGCCGGCGACCTCGGGGTTCTTCAGCGCCTTGTTGATCTCGTCGTTCATGCGCCTGACGATGTCCGGCGGCGTCCTGCCCGGCGCCAGCACGGCCCACCAGGCCGGCGCGTCGAAGCCGGCGTAGCCACTTTCGGCCACGGTCGGCACCTCGGGCAGGTTGGCCGAGCGCCTGCTGGTCGTGACCGCCAGCGCGCGCATGCGCTTGCTCTCGATGTGGGGCTTGACCAGAAAGACCGAGCCGATGGCCAGCGGCACATGGCCGGCCACGGCGTCGGTCATGAGCGGGCCGCCGCCGCGGTAGGGCACATGGGTGAAGTCCAGCTCGCCGTTCTTCTCCAGCAGCGCCATGGCCAGGTGACCCAGGCTGCCGTTGCCGATGGAGCCGTAGCTGACACCTTTTTTCGCCTTGCCGGCGGCGACGACGTCGGCAAAGGTCTTGTACGGTGACTCCACGTTGGTCGCCAGCACCATGGAGCTGGTGCCGATGAGGGCCACCGGCGCCAGGTCCTTCCTCGTGTCGTAGGGCAGGTTGGGGTTGAGGCTGGGGTTGACGCCGTGGGTGTCGAACACCACCGCGTAGGTGTAGCCGTCGCCCGGCGCGGCCGCCACCGCCGCCGTGCCGATCGCGCCCGAGGCGCCGCCCTTGTTGTCGATCACCACCGTCTGGCCGAGTTGCTGCTGCAGCACGGGCCCGAGGATGCGCGCCACCTGGTCGACCGAGCCGCCGGGCGGGAACACCGCCACCAGCTTGATGGGCCCCTTGGTCGGCCAGGCCTGGGCCTGCGCCGTGGCCGGCAGGGCAAGCGGCAGCGCCAACGCCAGGCCAAGCGCCCAGCCCAGGCAGCGGCGGGCCGGGTATGAAAAACAGGACAGAGGCAGGCTCATGGACAACAGTCTCGCGGCAGGAGGAGTAGGCGGTGAAACGCAATGCTTCACCGTGACGGGGTGGCGCGCCATCTTCGGCGCCCGGCCGGCGCGGCGCCAGACAGGCTAGCCCTGAGCCGGCGCATCAGCCGACGGAACAACCGGCACATCAGCCCGCGGCGCCGGGCCGGTCGCCGCTGGCGCCACGAGTTCGCCCAGCAGTTCGGCAGCGTCGGCAAAGCGCAGGTTTTTCAGGTGGTCGCGCAGCAGCGTGTGGGTCGAGCGGCCCAGACGTTGATGCAGGCCGGCGGACAGCAGGCTGAAACGGGCCTGGGCACCGAGATTCTGCTGGCGCAGCAGGGCGACGAACTCGTCCAGCGCAGCCGGGTCGAGCGCCGTGGCGGCGTTGGCCTCGGCCGGGTCGGGGGTATCGGCCTGGGCCTGAGCAGCGGCAAAGCTTGGCGCCGCGCTCAGTGCGATGCGCTGCAACTGGCTGCGCAGGCGGCCGACGAAATGGTGGGCGCGGTCCGCGTCACCATGGCGGCAGGCCGCCTCGGCCTCTCCCGCGAGCTGGTGCAGGCCCGACGCCCCCAGCATTCCTGCGCTGCCGCGCAGCTTGTGCAGGCGCTCGACGTGTTCGGCCAGGGCTGCCGCGTCGTCCTGCGGCGTGGGCAGGGTCAGGTCACCGAACTCGCGCAGCAGGCGGTCGAGGATGGCGAGAAACAGCGCCAGATCGCCGCTCACGCGGGCACGCGCCTCGGCGGTCTGGATGCCGTCGATCTCGGGCCAGGGCGAAGCCGCCGCAGCCACCGGCAGGGCGTTGTCCGTGTCGGCAGTCGTCGACGGGGGTGACGACGTTGACGGCGCCTCCGTACCGTCCAGCGAGCCCGCCACCTCCACATCGTCCGCCGACGCCTTCAGTGGCTGCACGTGGCGCAGGATGCAGGCCACCAGCGCCGGGGTGTCGAAGGGCTTGATGACAAAGTCGTCCATGCCGGCGTCGAGCGCGCGCTGGCGTTCACTGCTCAGTGCGCCGGCGGTGAGAGCGATCACCGGCAAGCGCCCCAGGCCGGGCAGCAGGCGGATCAAGCGGGTGGCGTCGTGCCCATCAAGCACCGGCATCTGCACGTCCATCAGCACGATGTCAAAGGCGGCCGGATCGGCGCGCAGGCGCTCGAGCGCCTGCTGGCCGTTGTCGGCCAGCACGACGCTTGCGCCTTGCAGCTCCAGCACCCGGCGCGATACGTCCTGGTTGATGTCGCTGTCGTCCACCACCAGCACGCGCACGCCGGCCAGCGACTGCTCGACCATGGCCTCGCCCAGCTGCTCGCGTTCGGCCAGGTCGGCCGCCGTGGCGCGCGCCAGCGCCAGCTCGACCGCGAATTCGCTGCCCTCGCCCAGGGTGCTGCTCACGCCAACCTCGCCGCCCATGAGCGTGACCAGGCGCTTGACGATGGACAGGCCCAGGCCGGTGCCGCCGTAGCGCCGGGTGATCGAGGTATCAGCCTGGGCAAAAGGCACGAACAGGCGCGCCATCACCTCGGGCGTGATGCCGATGCCGCTGTCGCGCACCACGAAGCGCAGCCGCACCGTCGCCTCGTCGGCGCTCAGGCAGCCCACCTGCAACGTCACGCTGCCACGTTCGGTGAACTTGACGGCATTCGCCAGCAGGTTGGTGAGGATCTGCGCCAGCCGGTTGGGGTCGCCGCACAGCGGCGTGGGCAGGTCGGCGGCAACATCCAGCCGCAGCTCGATGGCCTTGGCGTCGGCCTGCGCCGACATCATCTCGACCAGGTCCTTGAGCAGCGTGTGCAGGTCGAAGGGCGTGTGGTCGAGCAGCAGCTCACCGGCCTCGATCTTGGACAGGTCGAGCACGTCGTTGATCAGAGCCAGCAGCGCCTTGCTGGCCAGGGTGATGCGCGACAGCAGCAGGCTCTGCTCGGTGTCGAGCTCGCTGCGCCCGAGCAGGTAGGACAGGCCGATCACTGCGTTCATCGGCGTGCGGATCTCATGGCTCATGTTGGCCAGGAACTCGCTCTTGGCCAGGTTGGCCCGCTCGGCCTGCTCGGTCGCCTCGCGCAGCGACTGTTCGTAGCGCTTGCGCTCGGTGATGTCCTGCAGCGCGCCGACCAGGCGCACCGGCCGGCCCTGCTCGAACTCGGCCGTGCCGACCGAACGCACCCACAGCGAGCGCCCACGGGCAGTCACAAAGGGCAGCTCCAGATCCCAGGCGGTGCCGTGGGCGATGCCGTCGGCCACCGCGGCCTCCAGCGTCTGGCGCGCGCCCTCGGGGTAATGGGTCAGCGCCGCGTCAAGGCCGGGCTCGGCGCCGGGCTCGAGTTCATGGATGCGCAGGGTCTGGGCCGACCACTGCAGGCGCCGGCTGGCGGTGTCGAGCTCCCAGCCGCCGACACCGGCGATGCGCCCGGCGCGGTCCAGAAAGGCCTCGCTGGAGCGCAGCCGCTGCTCGGCCAGGCGCGCCGCGGTCACATCCAGCCGGATGGAGACGTATTTCTGCGGCCGGCCGTCCTCGTCCAGCACCGGCGCGATGATGCTGTCCACCCAGTACAACGAGCCGTCGCGCGCTCGGTTGCAGATCTCGCCGCGCCAGGGCCGGCCGGCGGCGATGTCCTGCCACATGGCGGCCCAGAACTGCGGCGCGTGCACGCCCGAGCTGAAGACATGGTGGGTGCGGCCGAGCAGGTCCTCGCGGGCGTAGCCGCTCAGGCGGCAGAAGCTGTCGTTGACCTCGATGATGCGGCCCTCGGCATCCGTCACCGACACGATGGTGTGGGTGTGGATGGTGTGCAGCAGCGCCTCGGTCTCGCGCAGGGCCGCGGCCAGGCGCATGCGGCTCTCGACCAGTTCGCTCACGTCATGCGCCACGACGTAGAAGCCGCGCACCTCGTCGCCGGCGCGGTCGGGCAGATAACGCGCCAGCCAGTGGCGCTGGCCCTGTCCGCCCGGCAGCACCGCGGTGCGCTCGAAGCTCTGCGGCACCCCCTGCAGCGCGCCGCGGATGTGCGGCAGGTTGCGCTCGAACAGCTCGGGGCCGAGTAGGTCGGCCATGTGGCGTCCGCTCAGCGAGGCACCGCTGGGCGAGAACCACTCGTTGTAGGCGCGGTTGGAGAAGCGGTTGATGAGCTGCTTGTCCCAGTAGCCGATGAGCGAGGACACGCCGTCGATGACCCGCTGCAGGTCGTTGCGTGCTGCCGCCAGCAGGGCGGTGCGTTCCGCCACCAGCGACTCCAGCCGGCTGTTGAGTTCGACCAGTTCGCGCTGCACGCGCCGCGCCGGGCCGATGTCGCGCAGCGTCTTGTAGCAACTCGCCACCCGGCCGTCGGGCCCGACCAGGCCGGACACGCTCACCGACACCTCGATGTGCCCGCCGCCCCGCGTGCGCAGCGTGGTCTCGTAAGGCGCGACCGGGTGGCCGCCGGCCAGCGCGGCGCGCTGCGCGGCGTCGTCCTCCAGCTGGTGTGCATCCAGCAGCAGGCCGGCGCAGCGCCGGCCCAGCGCCTCGGCGGGCGGGTAGCCGAACATGCGTTCGGCGCTGCGGTTCCAGTCCAGCACCCGGCCGTCGAGCGACTCGACGATGATGGCGTCGCTGGCGGTCTGCACAAAGGTCGAGTGCTGCGCCTGTTGGTAGCGCAGCTGGCCCGCCTGCAGGCGGTTGCGTGCCTGCACATGGGTGAGCAGCGCCAGCAGCGCGGCCACCAGCAGACCGATCCAGGCCACGGCGGCGGGGGGAACCAGGCCCAGCCCTTCGACATAGGCCGGCCGGGCGGTGAGCTGCAGCTGCCAGGCGCGTGTGAAGACGTCCAACGCCAGGCGCTGCTCCCACGCCGGGTCAACCGGCTGGGTGCGGGCCGGTCGGCTGGCCCCGCTGCCCGGCTCGGCGCTGTCGTCGTGGATGACCTGGGGCCGCTCGCCGGCCACGTCCAGCAAGGTGAGATCGACGTCGTCCGTGCGCAGGCCCAGGCCGGCGATGACGGCGTCGATGTCCAGCACCACGAAGGCCCAGCCGTAAAGCGCCGCCTCGCGTTCTGCCAGGTCGTGCGGTGTGCCGCCGCTGCCGCGGTAGAGCGGCAGCACGAGCAGGAAGCCGCGCTCGGGCTGCGGCATGCCCGGCTGCGCCGCCCGCATCAGGGTGAAGGGGCCGGACAAGGTGGCCTTGCCGCTGCGCATGGCCTGCAAGGCAGCCTGGCGGCGGACGCCTTCCGAGCCGATGTCCAGCCCCAGCGCCGAGCGGTTGTTGTCCACCGTGTCCAGGCACTGGACGAGGAAGCGGTCGCCCATGTGCGGCGCCAGCTCGCGCACGGCAAAGTCGGGCTGATGGCGGCGCTGGTCGGCGACGAAGCGCGCCTCGTCGTGCCGACTGACGCGCCGGATGAGGCCGGTGCCGCGAGCGCCGGGAAACTCTCGCGCCAGCTCGCGGGTGGCGCTGTAGGCGTCGAAGGCGCGGCAATCCGCCGCCTCGCCGCCGGCCGCCGCCAGCGCACCGCGCACGCCGAGCACCGCGTATTCGTAGTCGCTCATGCGGTCGACCAGCAGGTCGGCGCGCCGGTGCGCCGTTGCACCAAAACGTTCCGACACCAGGCTGCGGTTGTGCTCGACCTGCCACAGCACGCCCAGCAGCACGCCCAGCGCGGCGAGCATGAACACGGCCAGCGCAGCCCGGCGCGCCGGCCGGTCGCCCTGCTTGCGCCGCGACGCCGCGCCCAGGCCCCGGCCCGGGCTCGGGCCCAGCAGCCGCTCCAAGGTGCGCCTGATTGCCACCCGCTCAGCGCGCCGGGGTCAGCGAGCCGCCACCAGCCCGGACGGGCCGCCGATGAGCGAGGTGTCCCGGCCTGGCCCGCCCCCGCGGCGCACCAGGGCAAGCAGATTGCTCACCCGCGCGAGCAGCACCGCCGGTGTGTAGGGCTTGGCAATGAAGTCCGACGCGCCCAGGGCGAGCGCACGCACCTCGCTGGCCAGGTCGGAAAAGCGCGTGATGATGACGATGGGCACACGCTCGAAACACGTCCGGGTACGCAGCTCGGCGCAGATGTCAAAGCCGTTGCGGTCGGGCAGATGGGCGTCGAGCAGGATGATCTGCGGCTGCAACTCATCGGCCAGCCGCAATGCCTCGGCGCCGGTCTTGGCGAAATGGCAGTCGCCCAGGCCGGACAGGGTGTGACTCAGCACCTGGATGGCGGCCACGTTGTCATCCACCAGCAGCAGGCGGGCGGCGGCCGGACGCCCCGCAGCGTCATGCGGCAAGACGGTGTCATCGTTCGCCGCCGGGCGGCGGCGCGCGAACTCGCGGTTGCGCAGATGGGTCTGCACGCGGGCGAGAAACAGCTCGGCGTCCAGCGGCTTGGTGACAAAGTCGACCGCACCTTGCTGCAGCACGGCCTGCTCGATCACGCTGGAGCGATGACTGGTGGCAAAGATCACCGGCACCCGCGCCAGCGTCGGGTCGGCCTGCAGCGCGGCAAAGACCGAAAAGCCCGACATGCCGCTCATCTCGGCGTCCAGCACGATGAGGTCAGGCGTGGCCTCCTGCGCCAGCCGCAGCGCCGTCGCGCCGTTGGTGGCAAACCGCTGGTCGGGGAATTGCGCCAGCATGCGGCTCATCACCTGGATGGCCGAAGCGTCGTCATCCACCAGCAGCAGGCGCACGTCGCTCGATGTCGTTGGACCAGTCATGGAGTCATCCGCATGTACTGCGCGCCCGGTGCCGTGCTCGACAGGCACCCGACCCACACGAAGTAACACAAAGGACAGACGCAGCGCGCCAACCACCCGAAGTCGGCCATGATATGCCAGCGCACCCGCCCGGTCACCCGGCCAAGTCCAGCCGCGGTCCTGCCTGCGCTGAACCGACGCCGGCAGGGGCCATCTCTCCCCCCCGGCACCGCCACGCCCACCCATCGTCCCCGCCACCCCGCCCCACCCGCCATGGCCCGCCTGCCCTACGCCTCCATCGACGAGCCCGAACTGCGCCCCCTGGTCGACCGCATCGTCGCTGAACGCGGCAGCGTGCTGCACCTGTACCAGATGCTGCTGCACAGCGCACCCCTGGCCGAAGGGTGGCTGAACTTCCTCACCGCGGTGCGCCACCGGCTCGACCTGCCGGGCGACCTGCGCGAGCTCGTCATCATGCGGGTGGCCTACCTCAATGGCGCCCCCTACGAGGCCGACCAGCATCGCCCCATCGCCCTGAAGGAAGGCGTCAGCGCCGCCCAACTCGACGCCCTTGCCGACTGGCGCGCCGCCCCCGCCGCGCTCTACCCCGAGCGCGAACGCGCCGTGCTGGCCCTGTGCGACAGCATGACGCGCGACATCCACGTGCCCGCCGAGGTGATGGCCGCCGTCGTCGCCAACCTGGGCCAGCGCCAGGCGGTCGAACTCACCGCCACCATCGCCGCCTACAACATGGTCTCGCGCTTCCTCGAAGCCCTGCAGGTCCACAGCGACGACCCACGCTGACCCGCCCCGCCGACCCACCGCGCCGCGCCACCACCCCAAGCCATGCCAGAATCCCGCGCGCTGCAGCCCTACGCGCTGCGCACCCGGCAGCGCCGCACCGTGGGCCGTTAGCTCAGTTGGTCAGAGCAGAGGACTCATAATCCTTTGGTCGTTGGTTCAAGTCCAACACGGCCTACCACCACGATGTGTTGCCAGACAAGGGCTTGCCGAGCAGGGCAGGCCTTTTGTTTTTGTGGTCGTGCGGGCGCCAGGCGAGACAACACCCGGGAGTCGCTCGCACACCATGATGAACACCCAAGCCCTGTCGTCCTTCATCTGGTCGGTTGCCGACCTGCTGCGCGGCGACTACAAGCAGTCCGAATACGGCCGCGTCATCCTGCCCTTCACCATCCTGCGCCGGCTGGATTGCGTGCTGGAGGCCACCAAGCCCGCCGTGCTGGCCGACCACGCGGCCAAATCCCAGGCCGGCCTCAACCCCGAGCCCTTCCTGCTGCGCAAGACCGGCGTGGGCTTCTACAACGCCAGCCCGTTCGACCTGCCCAAGCTGCTGGGCGACCAGGACCACATCCGTCAGAACCTCTACGCCTACCTGCAGGGCTTCTCGGCGTCGGCACGCGACATCTTCGAGCGCTTCGACTTCCACGCCCAGGTCGAGCGCCTCGCCAAGGCCGACCTGCTCTACCTCGTCACCGAGAAGTTCGCCAACATCGACCTGCACCCGCAGGTGGTCGACAACGCGACGATGGGCAGCGTCTTCGAGGAGTTGATTCGCAAGTTCGCCGAAATCAGCAATGAGACGGCCGGGGAGCACTTCACGCCGCGCGAGGTCATCCGCCTGATGGTGAACCTGCTGTTCATCGAGGACGACGACGTGCTCACGCCCGGCAATGCCGTGGTCCGCACCATCTACGACCCGACCGCCGGCACCGGCGGCATGTTGAGCGTGGCGGGCGAGCACCTGCTGGCGCACAACCCGCAGGCGCGGCTCACGCTGTACGGCCAGGAACTCAACGACGAGTCCTACGCCATCTGCAAGGCCGACATGCTCATCAAGGGCCAGGACGTGGCCAACATCGTGGCCGGCAACACCCTGAGCGACGACGGCCACGGGCACCGCAAGTTCGACTACATGCTGGCCAACCCGCCCTTCGGCGTGGAGTGGAAAAAGGTCGAGAAGGTGGTGCGAGCCGAGCACGAGCAGCGCGGCTTCGACGGCCGCTTCGGCCCCGGCCTG
>JBEEJN010000047.1:0-44841 GCA_041169165.1 Pseudomonadota bacterium | reverse complement strand
AGCCGGTGAACATCAAGAAGGGCCAGTTCCTCGCGCCCTGGGACATGAAGAACGTCATCGACAAGGCGCGCGCCGCGGCGCGCGAGGCCGGCATCGAGGAGGACAACTTCCTGGCCTGCGAGCGCGGCGTGAGCTTCGGCTACAACAACCTCGTGGCCGACATGAGCAGCCTGGCCGAGATGCGCAACTCCGGCGCGCCGGTGGTCTTCGACGTCACCCACTCGGTGCAGAAGCCCGGCGGCCTGGGCAGCGTGAGCGGCGGCGCGCGCGAGATGGTGCCGGTGCTGGCGCGTGCCGGCGTGGGCGTGGGCGTGGCCGGCCTGTTCATGGAGACCCACCCCAACCCGGCCCAGGCGTGGAGTGACGGCCCCAACGCCGTGCCGCTCAGGCACATGAAGGCGCTGCTGACCCAGCTCGTGGCCATCGACCGCGTCGTCAAGAGCCAGCCGCTGCTGGAAAATGATTTCAGCTGCTGAACCGATTGAAGCGCGCAGGTAACGCCTTTGCGGCACCATGCGCGCGTACTGACGTTTCCTTCCCCTCCAGGAGTACCTGAATGAGTGCCATCGTCGACATCGTCGGCCGCGAAGTGCTGGACAGCCGCGGCAACCCCACCGTTGAATGCGACGTGCTGCTGGAAAGCGGCACCATGGGCCGTGCGGCCGTGCCCTCGGGCGCATCCACCGGCAGCCGCGAGGCCATCGAGCTGCGTGACGGCGACAAGAGCCGCTACCTCGGCAAGGGCGTGCTCAAGGCGGTGCAGAACATCAACACCGAGATCAGCGAAGCCGTGCTGGGCCTGGATGCGGCCGAGCAGGCCTTCCTGGACAAGACCCTGATCGACCTGGACGGCACCGACAACAAGGCCCGCCTGGGCGCTAACGCCACTCTGGCGGTGTCGATGGCAGTGGCGCGCGCTGCCGCTGAAGAGAGCGGCCTGCCGCTGTACCGTTACTTCGGCGGGATGGGCGCGGTGCAGTTGCCGGTGCCGATGATGAACGTCATCAACGGCGGCGCGCATGCCAACAACAGCCTGGACCTGCAGGAGATGATGATCATCCCGGTGGGCGCGCCCAGCCTGCGCGAGGCCCTGCGCTGGGGCGCGGAGACCTTCCACGCCCTGAAGAAGATCCTGCACGACAAGGGCATCAGCACCGCGGTGGGCGACGAGGGCGGCTTCGCCCCCAGCGTCGAGAGCCACGAGGCCGCCATCCAGCTCATCCTGCAGGCCATCGACAAGGCCGGCTACCGCGCCGGCGAGCAGATCGCCCTGGGCCTGGACTGCGCCGCCAGCGAGTTCTATCACGACGGCAAGTACGTGCTGGCCGGTGAAGGCAACCTGACGCTCAGCGCCGAAGCCTGGACCGACATGCTGGCGACCTGGGTCGACAAGTACCCCATCATCAGCATCGAGGACGGCATGCACGAGGGCGACTGGGCCGGCTGGGCCCACCTCACGCAACGCCTGGGCAAGAAGGTGCAGCTGGTGGGCGACGACCTCTTCGTCACCAACACCAAGATCCTGAAGGAAGGCATCGAGAAGGGCATCGCCAACTCCATCCTCATCAAGATCAACCAGATCGGCACCTTGAGCGAAACCTTCGCCGCCATCGAGATGGCCAAGCGTGCCGGCTACACCGCCGTCATCAGCCACCGCTCGGGCGAAACGGAAGACAACACCATCGCCGATATCGCCGTGGGCACCAACGCCGGCCAGATCAAGACCGGCTCCATGAGCCGCAGCGACCGCATCAGCAAGTACAACCAGTTGCTGCGCATCGAAGAGGATCTCGGTGACATCGCCGTCTACCCCGGCCGCGGCGCGTTCTACAACCTGAAGTAAGCGCCCGCACGAGCGGCTGTCGCCATGCCCAAGCTCCCGCTGCGCCTGCTCAGCCTGGTCCTGCTCGGCCTGCTGGCCCTGGTCCACGCCGAGCTCTGGCTGGGCCGCAGCGGTGTGCCGCGTATGCGTGAACTCAACGAGCAGGTCGAGCAACAGAAGGCCGACAACGCAGCGGCCGTCGAACGCAACACGCACGACCTGGCCGAACTGAAGGACCTGCGCGAGGGCCTCGAGATCGTCGAGGAGAAGGCGCGCAGCGACCTCGGCATGGTCAAGGCCGACGAGATCCTGGTGCAGTACGCCAAGTAGGCGTGGCACACGCAGCCGGCGTCGCAGGCCAGGCATGACGATGCCGGCCCCTGGTCCGCTGGTGGTGTGCCTGCTGGGCGCGCCGGGCAGCCTGCCGGCAGGCCTGGCGCGTGAACTGCAATCGACCTTGGCCGCGCGCTTCGGCCTGCGCTGTACGCGGGTCGACGAGGGGCTGGACGCCCTGTTCAAACGACACCCTGGTCGGCCGCCGAGTCCATCCGAACTGGCCGGGCAGGCGGCGGACCACGCCCAACGCCTTGCGACCGCCGTGTCCGGCACCGGCCCCCAGCCACCCTGCGATCTGGTGGTCTGCGTCGGCTCGCCGGTGCTGACAGCCGCGTGCAGCGAGCACTTTCACGCGGATCGTCGCCTGTACGCCAGTGCCGTGGCGTGGCATCGCCAGGTGGCTCTCACGCTGCTCATCACGCCGGACCGGCTGCCTGACGGGGCTGCTGACACGCTTCTTGATGCGTCTCATGACGCGCCGCAGCACGCGCCGCACGGGGCACCGATGGACACACGATTCGACACGCCCGGCGACACTGCCGTCGGATCTGCTGCGCGCCGACAGATTGACCGGTTCGTGCGCCAGGCCCTGCTGGGCGCCGGCCTCGGTTGGAGCCGGCTGAGCGGTGGCGACGCAGCGCGACTGGCCCAGGCGCTGGCGGCGTTGCGTGCCGTGTTGCCGGGCCTGACCACCACCGGCCCGGACACCGCGGCCGGCAACGGCATCAACGAGGGATGCGCTGGAGACCGTCCCTCGCCCTGGCGCCATCTGTGCGCCCACTGCGGTGACGGCGACTGCGAGCGGCGACTCTTCCGCCGGGCGCTCGCAGCCCCGCCGGGCAGGCACAGCAGCTTGACGGGACATTGATTTGAGTCAAGCCCGACACGAGCGGCAGCCCCGGCCCGGGGGCCACACACGACGCAAAAAGGCGCCTACTTCACACCCATGAGACCAAGAGATACAGGGACAGGCCTCGTGACAACGGCGCGCCATAGCGCCGCACGGAGTGGGCGACAACGGGTGCAGGCGCATGGGGTGGCGCGAACGCCCGAAGGCGCAAGCCACAACACCCACGTCGTGACTGACGCACGGCTGAGGTTCGGCGTCTTGTCTCGGTCGCTGCCCGGCTCGCGCCTGGTCGGGCTCTCGCGATCGCTTGCGGCATCGCTGTACCACGCCCGCCGCGTCCTGCTCGCACTGATTGCGCTGCTCGCTATCCACCTGCCCTGCCCGGCCGCCGCACCCGCACCCGCACCCGCGCTCGAACTCGACACACGCAGCGGCCCGCCGCATCTGGAGCAGGTCGGCGCGCAGGCCATCCCGCGCGGCGTCGTGTCCGCCCTGGCGCAGGACCGCCAGGGTTACTTGTGGATAGGCACCGGCGACGGCCTGGTGCGCTACGACGGCTACAACTTTCGCCCCCAGGGCCGACCGGGCAGCGACGTGGTGTCGCAAAACCTTGGCTTCGTGCGGGTGCTGCTTGGGGCGCGCGACGGCCGGCTGTGGATAGGCACCGAATCCGATGGCCTGGCCAGCTATGACCCACGCACCGACATCGTGACCTTGCACCCGCTGCTGAGCCCGGCGTCGGCCGGCACGGCTGCCAGCGCTGGTGCTACGTCGACCGCGCCCAACCCACCGGTGGTCGTGCGCAGTCTGGCCGAGGCCCACGACAGCAGCCTGTGGGTCGGCAGCATGGGCAGCGGCCTGCTGCATGTGAGCGCCCAGGGCCAGTTGCTGGCGCAGTTCCGCCAACAGGACGGCCAGTCAGCCGCCGGCGCTGCCGCCACCAGCCTGCCCGACAACCGGGTCGAGGCGGTGCTGAGTGATCGCCAGGGCCGGCTCTGGGTCGGCACCTGGCGTGGCCTGGCGCTGCTGCGGGCTGGCGGTACAGGCTTCGAGCGGGTCCCGCTCACTGTCGACGCGGACGGCGCGCTGAGCTCGACCGCCCTCAACGAGCCGGTCGTGCTGGCCCTGTGTGAAACCGCCGACGGTCGGATCTGGGTCGGCACCCAGGGCGGTGAGCTGGTTGTGGTGCAGCCGCCGGACAAAGCGTCGACCCGGCCGCTGGTGCGCCCGGCCTCGACCGTGCAGGCGCCAGCAAACCTTGCCGAAACGTCCGCCGGATCCGGCGGGCCGCAGAGCCACCGCGCCCGGTCCCGGGGCGGCGGCCAGGTTGGCCGCCAGCCCGACCCGGCTGCAACGCCTGTGCGCGCCAAGACGCAGCGCTCGCCCGCCCCCGCGACTGGCGAAGGCGGCGCCGTGTACTGCCTGCTCGAAACGCCGCGCGGCCAGCTCTGGGTCGGGCGCGCCAACCGCCTGGAACTGCGCGATGCCGGCGACGGCCATTTGCACCAGGTGCTGCGCCGCGCCAACCCGTCGCAGCCAGGCGCGGGTGGCCTCGCTGGGGATGTGCGGGTACTGATGGCCGACCGCGCCGGCTGGGTGTGGCTGGGCGGTTTTGGCGTCGGCTTGCGCCGCCACGACCCCGTCGATCACGGCATCGACGTGCTGCCGGTGCTGGACGCCACGAGCGCAGCGCCGGCTGACGTGCGCAGCATCCTGCCCCTGCCGGGCGGCGACATCTGGCTCGGCCTGGCCGACGGCAGACTGGCTGTGCTGGGACCCGACCTGCGTACCCGCGAGCTTTTGCATCCGCAGCAGGTGCCTGCCGACTGCGCGTCCGACCGCCCACCCGCCGCCACGGCGCGCTGCACGCTGCCGGGCGCCGCGGACGCGAACTCGACCCCGGTTCGGGCCCACCCCATCCTCAGGGCTGATGCCCTGGCGCTCGCCGGCCCGGCCAAGGTCTGGCTGGGCAGCGACTCGGCGGTGCACGAGCTGGACACCCAGGGCAGCCGCCTGCGCAGCGTGCGTCACGACGGCGGCCAAACCAACCAGCTGCTGACCGACGCACAGCGCGGGCTGTTGTGGATCGCCAGCCAGGACGGCCTGTACAGCCTCGCCCAGGGCGCCGCACGGGCGCAGCGCCTGACCGTGGGCGACGGGCAGGTGCTGGGCGGCGATGTCTACGCCTTGCGCCTGGGCCAGGACGGCGGCCTGTGGGTGGGCAGCGACCAGGGCTTGTTCCATCTGGCGCCGGGCGCCAGCCAGCTGAGCCGGGTGCGCAGCCCCGCCGGCGCCGGACTGGGCAACCCGGCCGTCATCGGTCTGCTGGTGGACCGCCACGGCAGTCTGTGGGTCGACACCGCCGTGGCCGGGCTGCATCGCATGACGCACTGGAACGGCAGCGAGGCGCGCTTCGAGCGCATCAGCCAGCGCCTGGGCATGGCGGGGCGACCCTACGGCGTCAACCTGCTGGAGGATGAACGCGGCCGCATCTGGAGCCAGCAGTTCGTCTACGACCCGCTGCGCGACCACCTGAGCCGGCTCGGCAGCGCCGACGGCGTGGACATCGGCACGCCGTGGTTTCGCGCCTACGCCCGGACAGCCGACGGTCGGCTGCTTTTCGGCGGCAGCCGCGGCCTGCTGGTGGTGCGGCCGGCACGTTTCGAACGCAGCGCCTACGCCGCGCCGCTGGTGGTGTCGGCCCTGCACCTGGACGGACGCAACGCCGCACCGCCCGATCTGGCGCAGGGGCTGGAGCTCGGCGCTGCACACCGCAGCGTGAGCGTGCAGTTCTCGGCGCTGGACTACGCCCACCCGGGCGAGCTGCGTTACGCCTACCAGCTCGTCGGTGTCGACCCGGACTGGATTCCAACCGGCGCCGACTTCCGCCATGCCAGCTACGGCCATCTGGCCCCGGGCGACTACCGGCTGCGCGTGCGTGCCAGCACGGCGCGCGGCGACTGGAATCCCAACGAACTGAGCCTGGCCGTGCATGTGCGGGCGGCCTGGTGGCAGACCCTCTGGGCGCGTGTGCTGTTCGGCGCCCTGGCCGCGGCGCTGGTCGTCGCCCTGGTCAGCGTGCGGACCCGGCTGCACCGCCGCAGCCAGCGGGCGCTGGAGGCCAAGGTGCACGAACGCACCGCCGAGCTCGAAGCCATGTCGGCCGCGCTGCAGCGCAAGACCGAGGAGCTCGAAGCGTCCAGCCTGACCGACCCGCTCACCGGGCTGCGCAACCGGCGCTACCTGGCCCTGCACATCGAGCGCGACATGGCCACCGCTCTGCGCCGCCACGACGACGCCCGGCGCCGCAGCGGCCAGACCTCGCAGGACGGCGACCTGATCGTGTTCATGCTCGACCTCGATTTGTTCAAGCGCGTCAACGACCAGCACGGCCACAGCGCCGGCGACCAGGTGCTGGTGCAGTTCGCCCGCCGGCTGCGCGGCCTGCTGCGCAGCGCCGACCACCTGGTGCGTTGGGGCGGCGAGGAGTTCATCGTCGTCGCCCAGGGCAGTGATCGCCGCCATGCCGCCGCCCTGGCCGAACGCATGCGCCGCGTGGTCGGCGACCAGCCTTTTGCCCTCGGCCACGGCGGTGGCGTGACCATGAGCTGCTCGATCGGCTTTGTCTGTTTCCCGCTCGGGCCGAGCCAGGGCCGAGCGCTGGACTGGACAGCCCTGGTGGACGTGGCCGACGCGGCGCTCTACGCCGTCAAGCAGGGTGGCCGCAACGGCTGGCTGGGCGTGCTGGGCGTGACGGCGGGGCCGGACACGCCAGCGGCGCAGGCCGTTCCGCTCGCCACGGCGGGCGCTGACGCCGACCTGAGCGCGCTGCTGCGCCAACCGGTCGATCAATGGCGCAGCAGTGGTCAGCTGGTGCTGACCTCGTCGCTCGATCCCCCCGCGGCGGAAGTGGTGACCGGCGCCGGGCCGCAGGCTGGGACCGATTCCAAAGTCTGACCGGTCGCCATCCGGCGACCCGTCAGCACAGCGGCGCCGGCTGGCGTGCGCTCACTCGGGCTTGATGCCGGCGTTGCGAATGACCCGCGTCCACAGGTCGAGCTCGCTCTTGACGAAGGCGCTGTAGGCCGTCGCGCCCGGCGCCGGCACGAAAAATCCGACCGACTCCAGGCGCTGGCGCGTTTCGGCCGAGGTCATGATCTTGCGCAGCGCGGCTTCGAGCTTGTCGACGATGGGCTGGGGCGTGCCCTTCACCACCGACAGGCCCGACCAACTCAGCGCCTGGAAGCCCGGAATGCCGCTTTCGGCAATGGTCGGCACGTCGGGGTAGAGCGGGTTGCGCTGCTGGCTGGTGACCGCCAGGGCGCGCAGCTTGCCGGCCTTCACGTGGGGCAGGGCGACGTCCTGGTTGATGAACATGAGCGGGATCTGGCCGCCCAGCAGGTCCTGCAGCATGGGGCCGCCGCCGCGGTAGGGGATGCCCACCATGCCCAGTGGCGCGCAGTCCTTGGCGCCCGCTGCGCAGTTGGCGCCCTCCAGCCGCAGCAACTCCATGGCCATGTGGCCCGAGGCGGCGTGGGTGTAGCCGTAGTTGAGCTTGCCGGGGTTCTTGCGCACGTAGTCCAGCAGTTCGACGAAGGACTTGAACGGCGTGGCCGGGTTGACCACCAGCACATTGGGGCCGGCGTGCAGCTGGCCGAGGTGGACGAAGTCCTTCAGCGAGTCGTAACCCAGCTTGGGGTCCAGGCCGTGGGCGACGGCGTTCTGGCCCACGCCGGTCATGATGAGGGTGTAGCCGTCGGCCGGCAGCTTGACCGCACGCAGCGTGCCGATGGTGCCGCCGGCACCGCCAACGTTGTCGACGATGACCTGCTGGCCGAGTTCGCGCGTGAGCGCCTCGGCCGCCATGCGGCCCATCACGTCGCTGGTGCCGCCGGCAGGGAAAGGCACCATCAGCTTGATGGTGCGGTTGGGCCAGGCCTCCTGGGCCGAGACGGCTCCCGGGCTCAGGGCCAGCAGGGCCGTGCCGAGGGTGAGTGCGGAGGCGATGGCTGCGGTGAGGCGGCGGCGCAAGAACATGGCGGAAAGTCTCCAGGTCAGGCAGGAACAACAACAACGCCGGAGCCAGCACAGGTACGGCCCGGCCGCGGCGGCTGGCGCATGGTCGGTGCCACCGCCGGGCTCGGCAATCGGGGTCGCCCCACCCCGCCAGCAGGTGGTGGCGCGGCGACACTTGCAGCATGGATCACGACTTCGCCTCTGCCCTGCTGCTGCTGTTGCTGGTGCTGGACCCGCTGGGCAGCCTGCCCATCTTTGCCTCGGTGCTGGCGCCGGTGGCGCCCGAGCGGCGCACCCGGGTGGCGCTGCGCGAGGCCGCCATCGCCTTCTCGGTGCTGGCGCTGTTCATGGTCGGCGGCCAGCATTTCCTCACCCTGTTGCGGCTGTCGGAACGTTCGCTGGAGGTGGCCGGCGGCGTCATCCTGCTCATCATCGCCATCCGCATGATCTTTTCCGGCGGCGCCGAGATCTATGGCAATGACGGGCCGGCGCGCGAGCCCTTCATCTTTCCGCTCGCCGTGCCGCTGCTGGCCGGGCCCTCGGCCATGGCCACCGTGCTGCTGCTGGCTTCGCGCCAGCCCGAACGCATGCTCACCTGGGCCGGCGCACTCACCGCGGCCATGGCGGTGTGCACCACGGTGCTGCTGCTGGCCGGGCCGATCCGCCGCATGCTGGGCAGCTCGATGGTGGCGGCGATCGAGAAGCTGATGGGCCTGGTGCTGACCGCGGTGTCGGTCGAGATGATCCTGGCCGGGCTGAAGCGCTACTTCCTGGGCGCGGTCTGAGCGCTGCATCGGCGCCGCCTGCCCGAGCCGACCACCGGCCATGCCGGTCGGCATGACCCGCTGGTCTGTACCCTAGCCGCCCGCGCGCGGCCTGCAGGCCAGCGGCGGCAGCACCGCCTGGCCGTTCACCTGCAGCCGGCCCTGGCCCAGGGCAGCGTCGATGTCGGCCACCGGCAGCGCCGGGCAACACACAAAGCCCTGCAGGCCGTCGCAGCCCAGTTCGGCCAGGCTGTCCCATTGTTCGGGCTGCTCGACGCCTTCGGCCAGCGTCTGCATGTCCAGGCTGTGGGCCATGGTGACGATGGCCTGCACGATGGCCCGGTCGTGCCGGTCGCCGGGCAGGCCGGCGACAAAGCTGCGGTCGATCTTGAGCCGCCCCACCGGCAGCCGCTTGAGGTAGGCCAGCGAGCTGTAGCCGGTGCCGAAGTCGTCCACGGCCATGGCCACGCCGAGGTCGCGCAGTTCGCTCAGGGTCGCGATGGCCGGCTCGGGGTGCTCGATGAGCGCACTTTCGGTGATTTCCAGTTCGAGCAGGCTGGGCGGCAGGCCGGTATCGACCAGCACCTGACGGACCTTGCCGACCAGGTCGCGCTGCGAGAACTGGCGTGCCGACAGATTGACCGCCACCTGCAGCGCCCAGCCGGCGTCGTGCCAGCGTCGCGCCTGTGCGCAGGCGTGCGCCAGCACCCAGTCGCCCAGGGCGTGGATGAGGCCGGTGTCTTCGGCCAGCGCGATGAAGCGCGCCGGCTGCACCAGGCCCAGTTCCGGGTGCTGCCAGCGCACCAGGGCCTCCACCCCGTCGATGCGGAGCCGGCCGTCGGCGCAGCGCGTCAGCTGCGGTTGATAGTGCAGCGTCAGCTCGTCATTCACCAGGGCGCGACGAAGCGCGGCCTCGAGCGCCAGGCGTTCGTTGGCGTGGCGGGTCAGCGCATCGGTGTAGAAGCGCAGGGTGTGGCGGCCCTGGGTCTTGGCCTGGTACATGGCCGAATCGGCGTGCTGGATCAGGCTGTCGACGTCGCGTCCGTCCTGCGGGTACAGGGCGATGCCCATGCTCGCGCTGACGAACAGCTCCAGCCCGTTGCTGAGCGTGAAAGGCAGCTTGAGCGTGTCGAGCAGGGCCTGGGCCACCGTGGCCGGGTCCTGCGGCGCGGTGACGTTTTCCAGGATGAGCAGGAACTCGTCACCGCCCAAGCGCGCCAGGGTGTCCTGGGCCCGCAGCCGGCCCTGCGCACGCGCGGCAAAGGCGCTCAGCAGTTCGTCACCAGCCGGGTGACCGAGGCTGTCGTTGACGGTCTTGAAATGGTCGAGGTCAATGAAGACGACCGCCAGCATGAGCTGCTGGCGCGCCGCCCGTTCCACCGCATGGGCCAGGCGCGACTGCGCCAGCAGCCGGTTGGGCAAGCCGGTGAGCGCGTCGTAGTGGGCCAGGCGTTCGAGCTGTACCTCGCTGCGCTTGGCCTGGGTGATGTCGGTGCACACGCCCACGAAATGGCTGGGCTGGCCGGCATCGTCGCGCACCACGCTGAGGGTGACCCACTGCGGATAGATCTCGCCGCTGGCGCGCCGATTCCACAATTCGCCCTGCCAGTGGCCGTCGGCGGCCAGCGCCTGCCACATCTGGGCGTAGAAGCTGCGGTCGTGGCGGCCCGACTTGAGCAGCGAGGGATTGCTGCCGACCAGCTGCTCGGCGCTGTAGCCGGTAATGGCGCAGTAGGCCTTGTTGACGGCCACGATGGCCGGCCGGGTGTCGGTGATGACGACGCCGTCGTGGGTGTTCTCGAACACCGCCGCAGCCTGGCGCAGTGCCTCGGCAGCACGCACACGCTGTTCGGCCAGTGCGGCGATGCGCGCAAACTCCTCGATCAGTTCGAGCTCGCTGCGCCGCGGCAGCCCGGGTTGGCGGCGATAGACCGCCAGGCTGCCGCGCACCACGCCGCCGTCGTCCTTGAAGGGCTGCGACCAGCAGGCGTGCAGGCCCAGCCGGCGCACCGCGACGGGCCAGGCCGCCCAGTTCGGGTCGGCGGCGATGTCGGCGCTGAGCTGGGTGCGGCCCTGCGCGATGGCCGTGCCACAAGTGCCCACACCCACGCCAGCGTGCAAGGTATCAACGATGCCACAGTACCAGTCGGGCAGGCTGGGTGCGGCGGCACAGGTCAGGCGGTTGGCCTGCGCCGGGTCCACCAACACGATGGAGACGTGCCAGTCGGTCTGCACTTCTTCCAGGCGGCCGGCAATCTCGCCGTACACCGCCGCCGCGCTGGGGGAACGCAGCACCAGGTCAAGCACGGCGGTGCGCGTCAGCTGTACCAGTTCGCGGCGCTTGCGCCCGCTGATGTCCTGCACCACGCCCACCAATTGCCCCGCCACGGCCGACTGTCGGCGCGCGGTGTCGATGCGCTGGCGCACCCAGCGCACGCCGCCGGCAGTCGTCAACCGGTACTCCACCTCGCTGGGCTGGCCAGCCACCGCGTCGGCAAACGCGCGCTCGACCATGCCGAGGTCATCCGCATGGACCTGGGCCGAGGCCTGCGCGATGCCCTGCGGCGCGCCGTCTGACCAACCGCACATCTGCGCCACGTCGGGTTCGGCGCTGAAGTGCTGGCTGGCGAGGTCATAGACCCAGCTGCCGATGCGGGCGATGGACTGCACCTGACGCAAGATCTGCTCGCTGCCGCGCAGCTGCTCCAGCGCCTGGCGACGGCCGTCCTCGGCACGCACGCGCTCGTCGATGTCAGTCAGCGTGCCCACCATGCGCAGGGCGCGCCCGTCGGCATCGCGCCGCACCACCCGACCGCGCGCCTGCACCCACAGATAACTGCCGTCCTTCGCGCGGGCGCGGTGCTCGTTGCTGAACAGCGGCGCGTCGCCGCCCAACTGGCATTCGATGTCCACCTGCAGCGAGGCGCGATCGGCCGGATGAACCTGCTGGATCCACTCGCTGCGCAGCGGTGTGCTCGGCGCAGGCGGATAGCCCAGCATGGTGGCGCAGCGGGCGGAGAAGAAGATGCGGTCGGTGTCGGCCTGCCAATCCCACACGCCGCGCTCGCTGGCGTCGACGGCAATCTTCCAGCGCTGTTCAGCTTCCTGCAGCGCGGCCGCCATGCGGCGGCGTTCCTGCAGGTTGCGCACCACACCCACGGTGTGGTCGCCATGTTCGCCGCGCACATAGCTCAGCGTCACCTCGACCGGCAGGGTGCTGCCGTCCTTGGCGCGGTGCAGCGTCTCGAACACGATGCGGCCGCGCTCGCGGTACTCACTCATGCGTTCGGCCATGTCGACGCCGTCGTAGGCGGCCGACACCTGGTCGACCGTCATGCCCAGCATCTCGGCCTGGCTATAGCCGTAGAGCCGCTCGGCAGCCGCGTTGACGTAGACCACCCGGCCGTCGCCGGCACGGATGGCAAAGAAGGCTTCACCCGAATGGTCGAGAAAGGCCTCGACCAGGCGCAGTTCGCGCAGTTCGGCCACCAGGGCGTCATCGGCGTGCTGGCCGACGGGCACCGGCAGTAACGCGTCAGAGGCGTTCGACTCGGCGATGGGCTGGAGGGGCAGGCCGGCGTTCACGCACGCCCACCGTTCACACACTTGCCGCCTGTACGCTCAATGGCTGCACGCACGACGTACCGCCTCAACCGCTCACAGCCGGCAGCAGGACAGGCGCAACCCACTGGCCGCCTCGTGCGTGTTGTTATGCCCTTCATGCAGTCAGTCGTCGTCGAGCCCGAACATTTGGGGCCCAAGTATCGCCAGCCAACGGACCCGCTGCAGCCAATCCAGCTTGCGCCACATCAAGCCTTAAGCGCGCTTGCAGCAGTGCTGCAACACGCCCGCTCAGCCCGCGCCGAGATCGACCAGCTCGTGCTCATCAAAGCCGGCAAGGCGGCGGGCGTCCAGATTGAAAGGCCCACGCAGACGCGGCGCGGCATGGCGCACGGCCAATTCGGCGTAGGTGGCGTGTGGATCGAGGCCACGCTCGGCGCACAGGCGGCGGTACCACTGGTTGCCCACCGCCACGTGGCCGATCTCGTCGCGCAGGATGATGTCCAGGATCTCGCCGGCGCGCAGATCGCCCGCGCCGACCAGCTTGGCCTTGATGGGTGGGGCGGCGTCCAGGCCGCGTGCTTCCAGCGTGCGCGGCACCAGCGCCAGACGGGCCAGCAGGTCGTGGCGGGTGCGGTGCGCCATCTCCCACAAGGCGTTGTGGGCCGGGAAGTCGCCGTAGGCATGGCCCAGGTCGCGCAGATGGTCGCGCAGCAGCTGGAAGTGCAGGGCCTCCTCGCGCGCCACTCCCAGCCACTGGCGGTAGAACAGCTCGGGCAGGCCGGCGAATCGCCACACGATGTCCACCGCCAGGTCGATGGCATTGAGCTCGATATGGGCCAGGGCATGGATGAGGGCGGCGCGCCCGGCCGGGCTGCCCACCGAGCGCTGGCTCAGCCCGCTCTGTGCCACCAGCAGCGGCCGTGCCGGTCGCCCGGGCAGCGCCACGCCGGCCGGCTCGGCCAGCGCCAGCTCAGCGCCGCTGGGGCCGGCGTCCAGGTCGATGGCACGCGCCTGTGCCGCCTTGGCATCAGCGTCGGGCTGCAGCAGCACCTGCAGGGCCTGCTCGCGCCAGCTGCTCACGCCTGCTCCTCGGGCGAACTGCCGGCACACAGACGTTGCTGCCGGGCGATGGCGTGGAAACGTTCGTGGTGGGCCTCGAAGGCGTCGACGATGTCGGGGTCGAACTGCTTGCCGCGGCCGGCGACGATCATGGCCATCGCCTGTTCATGGCTCATGCCGGGCTTGTAGACGCGTTTGCAGATGAGCGCGTCGTACATGTCGGCCAAGGCCATGAGGCGCGCCGACAGCGGAATGGCGGTGCCGGCCAGCCCCTGCGGGTAGCCGCCGCCGTCCCAATGTTCGTGGTGACACAGGGCGATCTCGCGCGCGAATCGAAGAAAGGAATGCTCCGACTCGTCAAGCTGCAGATCCTGCTCGGCCTGCCGGATGGCGTCGTGGCCGAGCTGGGCATGGGTCTTCATGATGGCGTATTCGTCCGCGTCGAGACGCCCCGGCTTGAGCAGGATGTGGTCGGGAATGGCCACCTTGCCGATGTCATGCAGCGGTGCGGACTTGTAGAGCATCTCGATGGTGGCGTCGTCCAGCGCCGCAGCGAGGTGCGGGCACCACTCGCGCACGGCCAGCGCCAGCGCGCGCATATAGGCCTGGGTGCGCAGCACATGCTGGCCGGTCTCGTTGTCACGCAGCTCGGCCAGGCTGGACAGCGCAACGATGGTGACGTCCTCGGTGCGGCCCAGTCGCTTGAGGGCCTGGCTGAGCTCGGCATTGCGCTGCGCCAACTCAGCGGTGCGTTCGGCCACCCGCCGGTCGAGCAGGTCGTTCTGCGACGACACCAGGCGCATGGCCCGGCTCAGCCGCACATGATTGCGCACCCGCGCCTGCACGATGGGCGCGGAAAACGGCTTGCTGATGTAGTCGATCGCGCCCAGTGCCAGCCCACGTTCCTCGTCGTCGGGTGTATCAAGCGCGGAAAGAAAGACGATGGGCACATCCTCAAGCTGGGGCAGCGCACGCAGGCGCCGGCAGACCTCGTAACCGTCCGGCGGCGGCATGAGCACATCGAGCAGGATCAGGTCGACCGGTCGCTCCTTCGCCACATAAAGCATCAGCGCTTCACTGTCGGTGTAGGGATGGACGTTGAATTCAGGCGACAGCACGTCGAGCAGCAGGTGCAGGTTCTCGAGTTGGTCGTCGAGCACCAGCACATCGGCGCGGTCGGCAAGGAGCAGTGGCTTCATGGCAGGGTTCGGGCAGTGGCCTGGTCCGGGGCGAGCGCAGGCTCGGTCAGCCGCGGGGCGAGGGTGGGCCCCAGCGCCGCCTGAAGCTGCGACAGGGCGGCGTCGAAGTCAAAACGCAGCAGGGCCTGCGCCAGCGAATCAAGCAGCACCAACAGGGCCGTGCCGGCCGACGTTCCGGCGCGCATGTCCTCCACCAGGGCCAGCGCGCGGCCGTCCTGGTTTTCCAGCAACTGCTGCAGCTGGCGCAGCGTGGCCATGCGTTCGGCGCCGCCCAGCGGCGCGCTGTCGCTCGGCGCGCCTGGGCCCGGTACAGAGTCGCCCGCCGGGCTCGGGGGGGTGGTGCCGGCAGTCGACGCCGGCGGCTCAGCCAACCAGCGCTGCAGACGCTCGACCGTGAGCATCAGCAGTTCAGCCAGCTGCGCCAGCTCGTCGATCAGGGGCTCGCGGCCGGCCACCAGTCCGGCATCGATGCGCGCAGCCAATGCGCCGAGCGCCCCGGCGCCGACCTGCGAGGCGCTGCCCTTGAGTGCATGGGTCAACAACTGCAGCGCCGGCCATTGCCGCGCCGAGGCGGCCTGGGCGAGCTTGGGCGCGTCATCGCGATGTTGTTCGACAAAGATGCGCACGATGCGCTGCATGGTCGGCAGGCGGCCGCGCGTGACACGCTCGAGCCGGGCCGGATCGAACAGCTCGGCGGCGTCCGGGGCCATCACGGCAGCGGGCAGCTCGGGGTGGGGCGGTGTGGACATCGGCAGGGGCAGAAGGCAACAGGAACAATGAGGGGCAGATCAGGTGCCGAGCAGTGCGTCGACGCGGTCGGCCAGGGCCAGCGGGCTGAACGGCTTGACGAAGTAGGCGTCGATGTGCAGCGCCGCGGCGATATAGGGGTCGGACGGCAGGCCGCGCCCGCTGGCCACGATCACCCGGGTAGCGTGCAGCTCGGGATCGGCGCGCACCTGCTCCAGCAGCTCCAGGCCGTTCATGCCGCCGGGCAGATTGATGTCCAGGATCATGAGGGCGGGGCGTTCGCTGCGCAGCAAGGCCAGCGCCTGTTCGGCATCGCTGGCCTCGAGAACCTCGTAGTGATGGCGTGACACCAGGCGCACCAAGCGGCGCACCGCCTCGACGTCGTCGACGATGAGGATTTTCTTCAGCGCGGAAGTGGCAGCCTGCATGGCGCGAGGTCGGTGGATGGGCGCTCAGGCTCGGGCCAGCGCCGGCACGGCCGGATCGACCATGTCGGCCGCTTCGGCCGCGTCGACCACGCCAAGAGTGGGAGGATGAACCGGCAGCGGCGCGGCAAGCGACAGGTACAGGCTGATGCAGCTTCCCTGGCCCGGAGTGCTCGCGATGTCGAGCGTGCCGTGATGCAGCTCGATGATTTCCTTGACGATGCTCATGCCCAGGCCGGTGCCGGGCAGGGTGCCCGATTTGTCGACGCGGTAGAAGCGCTCGCAGACACGACCGACCTGCTCCTCGGTCATGCCGATGCCGGTGTCGCTGATGCGCACGCAGGCGCGCAGGGCGATGCCGGGCGGATCGGTTGGCGCGCGCAAGCCGGCCAGCACGCTGACGCCCACCGGCCCGCCCCGGGGCGAATACTTGTAGGCGTTGGACAACACATTCAGCACCGCCTGGGCCAGCTTGCCGGCATCGGCCAGCAGCGGCACCGGCTCGGCGTGCAGATGCAGCTCGGCCATGGCACGTCCGGCCGGGTACTTGTAGGAACGCACCACCTCGGCCACGAGCGTGTTGAGATCGAGCGGCACGAGCTTGAAGTCCTTGCCGCGGCGCGCCTCCATGCGCGCCAGGTCCAGCAGTTCGTCCAGGATGCGCGCCATGGCCTTGGACTGCTCGTAGATGATGCCGAGGAACTCCTTCTGTTCGGCGGCCTCGATCTCGGTGCTGACCAGCACTTCGGAGAATCCATAGATGCTGGCCATGGGCGTGCGCAACTCGTGCGCCGCGGTCGAGAGGAACTCGCTCTTGATCTGGTCGACCTCGGTCTCGCGCGTCACGTCGCGGAAGTAGTAGACCTTGGACACAGAGTCGGCGTCGCTCAGGCGGGCGTCGACCTGCAGCACCCGACTGCCGGCGCCGCTCAGGGTGATGGTGCTCAGGCGCCCGGCACCGGGCGCCCGCGTGTCGTCGGCCATGGCCGCGGAGGGCTTCAAGGCCGCCAGTCGTGCCAGCACGGTGGTATCACTGCCGGCCTGACAGGCGCCAGTCAGCCAGGCCACAAAACCCGCCTCGTCCAGGCCGGTCAGCCCGACGGGGTCGCCCGCAGCGCCCGAGTCGGTCGGCCCGCCAGCCACAGCGGCACGGGTCATCTTCAGGAACGCAGGGTTGACGAATTGCAGTCGTCGCGCCGGGTCGAAGGTGACAAAGCCGTCCGGGCTGAGCGCGAACACCGCGTTGAGCTGCTCGGTGCGGTCGCGCACTTGCTGCTGTGCCGCCTGGCGTGCCTGCAGGTCACGCCGCATCTGGCGCAGGTAGCGGCTGAGCGCGGCAGCCAGCGCCAGCAGCAGCACGCTGACCATGCCGCCCTGCAGCAGCAGGGCGTCGCGGGTGCGGTTGTGATTGGCGTAGACATCCACCAAGGCCTGGCCGGCCACGACGACAAGAGGATAGTGCGGCAGCTTGCGAAAGTGCACGATGCGCTCGACGCCATCAATCATGGACACGTCGACGTAGGAGCCCGCGGTCTGGCCGGCCGCGATGCGCCGGTACATCTGCGACGACGAGGCATCGGCGCCGAACTCGACCAGCCGGCCGACCCGGCGCGCCCGGGCGACGCCGTCCATGCCGTACAGCGCCGCCAGGCCGTTCTGACCCAGGTTGAGGTCGCTGTAGAAACTGCCGAAATAGTGCGGATCCATCGACACCACCACCACGCCGGCAAAACTGCCGTCGGCACGGCTGATGCGACGCGTCATCTGGATCGACCACTTGCCGGTGGCCCGCCCGGTGAGTGGCCGCGAGACAAACAGCTCACCGCGCTCGGCCGTCAGGTGCACCTTGAAATGTTCGCGGTCGGACAGGTCGAGCCGGCCAGTGATGGGCCGGTTGGCCAGGGCGTACAGGCCATGGGCGTCGATCACGCCGACCTGGTTGAAATGTTCGGCCTCGATCACGCCGCGTTGCGTCAGGCCGATCAGGTCGAGCTTGTCGCCTTCGGCCAGATAGCGCTCCTTGACGAACTGGATGACCTGGTCGGCGCTGCGCAGGGTGCGCTCGGCGTGCTCCTCGCTCACCCGGGTGAGGTTGGCCAGGTCGCGCGCCGCTGCGTCGAGCTCGCGGCTGCGGCTGTCGGCCACGAGCTGGACGATGTGCAGCCAGGTCAGCGCCAGCAGCAGGGCGGCGACCAGCCACACGCCGATGTGCAGGGTGCGGTAGCCCTGCAGCACGCGCAGATCGGCCACGCTGCTGTCAGGCAGCTGCAGTCCGCCAGCCGGCGCATCGGGCCGCGGGTCATGGGAGGTCGTCTGGGGCAGCAGGTGCTGGCGGGTCATGGCAGGTGGCGAGGTCACGACAGTTGGAGCGCTCAGGGCAGCGAGGGCAACGATCCAGGCAGCTCGCGGTCGGCCGCGTCGTCGCCCGCGCTCAGGACCTGCCCGACCCAGGCCAGCACCTGGAGCGGGCTGAACGGCTTGGTGAAATACGCGTCGGCGCCGCGCTGGCGGGCGTTGGCAAGGTCGGCCTCCTGTCCGCGTGCGCTCAACATGGCAACCTTGATCGGACGCGTGGCGGGGTCGGCCTTGAGTGCGTCGAGCACCTGCAGGCCATCGAGCGGGCCCGGCATCATGATGTCGAGCAGCACGGCACGCGGGTGGCTCGCCCGCACGCAATCCAGCGCGGCCGGGCCGTCGACCGCTTCGATGACCCGGCAGCGTCGAGCGAGCGCCACGCGCAGCAGGCGGCGGATCTCGGGCTGATCGTCGACCACGAGCACGTCGGCGAGGCTTTCGGCAGGCAGCGACGTCATGGCTCAGGCTTCCGCCCGGGTCTGTCGCACGTCGGGCAGCGATTGGGCGACGCGCAGGCCGATGGCCAGCAGGCGGTCGAACGGCACCGGCTTGGGCAGCAACTCCACGCCATAGGGCACGCCGCCGCGCGCTGCCACTTCGTCCGCCCCCAGGCCACTGACGGCCACGATGGTGGTGCGCGACACCTCGGGCGAGGCGCACAGGGTGCGCAACATGGCAAAACCGTCCATGAGCGGCAAATTGAGGTCGGTGATCAGCAGGTCCGGGCGACTGCGCCCGAGCAGCAGCAAGGCGTTCACCGCGTTGTCGATCGCCACCACCTGCGGGCCCATGGGCCAGCGACCGAGCTGGTGTTCATACAGACGCAACAGGTGTGGGTCGTCCTCGACCACCACCACGCTGAGTGCGCGCGGCTGCGCCGGCGCCGGCGCGACCGCGGCGACCGCTGCGACCGGCGCGCCGGGGTCGGCCGGCTTGCGGCGCAACAGGCGGTCGACCGAGTCACGCTGCACACGGCGATGCCCACCGGCGGTCTTCCAGGCATCGAGCACGCCGTTCTCGACCCAAAGCTGCACCGTGCCGATCGACACGCCGAGCAGTTCGGCCGCCTGGCGGGTGGTGCAGAACGTGCGTTCAAGCTGGGGGTCAACCATGAGCAGGGGTCCGGTGGGTTGGAGATCGACGGGGCGGGACGTCGGGCGGAAGGACAGAGCGCTTTGGATTATGCCGTTTATTGACATTTACTAGCATTTTTTGTCATTTCTACGCCACTCCGCCGGCCAGCCCCTCAGGGACAGGTCACTGCTGCCATGAGCCGGCGCACAGCGGCCGCGCCACGTCGCCGCAGCGGCGTCCCTAGAATCCCGGCCATTGCACGTCGCACAGCCGCAACGCTCTGCCGCACCCCACATGCCCTGCGCCGTCTGTTCTGCCGCCTGGCAGAACTCGGTCACCACAAAGGATTCCATGGCCAGCCTCAGCCCCAGCTCGGACAGCGACCTCACCGTTTCGGGCGGCGAGCTGCACAAGTTCATCTTTCAAGGCCTGCCGGTGCGCGGCATGCTCGTGCGCCTCACGGGTGCCTGGCGCCAGATGCTGGCGGCACGGCGCAGCAGCGGCGACTTTCCAGCCCCGGTGCGCCAGCTGCTGGGCGAGATGAGCGCCGCGGCCACGCTGATGCAGGCCAACATCAAGTTCAACGGCTCGCTCATCCTGCAGATACAGGGCGACGGCCCGGTCAAGCTTGCGGTGAGCGAGGTGCAACCCGACCTGCGACTGCGCTCGACCGCACAGATCGTGGGCGAGGTGGCAGAACAGGCGCAGTTGCACGACTTGCTCAACGTGCATGGCAAGGGCCGCTGCGCCATCACCCTGGACCCCCTCGATCGCAAACCCGGCCAGCAGCCTTACCAGGGCGTGGTGCCGCTGTCGCGTGAGGACGCGCACGGCCGCAGCGTGCCGATGTACCGGCTGAGCGATGTGATCGAGCACTACATGCGCCAGTCCGAGCAGCTCGAGACCCGGCTGGTGCTGGCCGCCAACGACGAGGTGGCTGCCGGCCTGCTGATCCAGCGTCTGCCGGGTGAGGGTGGCATCCAGACCCCCGCCGTGCTGGCCGAAGGTGGTGACGCGGAAGAGGACTTCCAGCGCATCGCCCTGCTCGCGGCCACCCTCAAGCCCGAGGAACTGCTCGAACTGGACGCCGAGACAGTGCTGCGCCGGCTGTTCTGGGAGCAGGACCTGCGGCGCTTCGAGCCGCTCACCGGCGAACTCGGCCCGCGCTTTGCGTGCACCTGCTCACGCAGCCGTGTGGGCCGCATGCTGGTCAACCTGGGCGAGGCTGAAGCGCGCGACGTGGTGGCTGAACGTGGCGAGGTCGAGGTGGTGTGCGAGTTCTGCGGTAGCCGCTACAGCTTCGACGCCATCGACGTGACCGAGCTGTTCCTGCCCGGCAACACCCTGGGCGAACCGCCGCAGACGGTGCAGTGACACCCGGGCGGTGGCCGCCGTCGGTCCTTGACGCGTCAGGCGACGCGTTGCGCGAGCGCCTGCTCCAGCGTCACCTGCGGCTGCGAGCGCACCGGCGGTGCCGGTGTGGCCGGTGCCGGCCGGTATTCGAACAGCCGGTTGCGGCCGGCTTCCTTGGCCGCCAGGCAGGCGGCGTCGGCACTATCGAGCAGATCGACCGCACTGAGGCCGCAGGCGGGATAGTGCGACAGGCCGACCGACAGGCTCAGCTCGACCGCGCCGTGTGAGCCCGGCACGGTGATGGGCGCACGCAGCGCCAGCAGCAGCCGCTCGCCCACGGTGCGGGCGATCTCCGGGCTTTCCGGATCGTCCAGCACGACGACGAACTCGTCGCCACCCACCCGCGCCGCCAGGTCGCTCTTGCGCAGGGCGGCGTGCAGGCGTTGCGCCACCTCGACCAGCGCGGCGTCACCGGCCGGGTGACCATGCAGCTCGTTGATGCGCTTGAAGCCGTCCAGGTCGAGCGCCAGCACCGCCGGGCCGCCGCCGTGGCGCTCGGCGCGTTCGATCAGGTGTTCCAGACGCAGACCCAGGGCACGCAGATTGGGCAGGCCGGTGAGCGGGTCGCGCAGCGAGAGTTCGCGCAGCGCTTCCTCGGCCTGCAGGCCGTCGGCGGCCAGGCGGGCGGCAAGCTGCACCATCAGAACCAGCCCGCTCAGCGCCACCAGCGCCAGGCAGGCGAGCAGGGACAGCAGCAGCAGCGCTGCATTCAAACGTGTCGTATCGCTGACGACCAGACGTTCGATCAGGTCTGACTCCAGCCCCTGCAGATTGCTGCGCAACTGGCGCGAGCCCTGGGCCAGGGCCTCGGCGGCGAGATCATCGTTGCGCTGCGGATCACCGCGTGGCGTCGCGCTGCCCTGGGCGACGTCCAGGCTGGCGTCCTGGGCGATGGCAAGCAAGGCGGCATCGACCTGGCCGGCCCAGTGCAGCACCCGCGCCAGGGCGTCGACCGGTTCGGCCAGGCCCAGCATGACCGCCTGACCCAAGGCGCCCGGCTGCAGGCACTGGCCGGCACAGGGCTGGGCACCGCGCAAGAGGCTGGCATTGCCGGTGGCACGATAGGTGACCAGCGCGGCGTCGGCCTGGTCGGCGCGCTGGCGCAGGGCATTGAGTTCACGCAAGGCCGCCTGCAGGTGGCGCTCGTCCTGCACGGCGGACAGCGCCCGCCAGCCCTGCAGCGCCAGCAGTGCCAGCAGCACGATCACGGTCACCAGCAGCGCCGAACTGGTACGCCGCTGCAGCCTCACGTGACGCTCGAAGGAGCTGCGCATGGGCGACGTCGGGCGCGCCGCCAGCGCGTCGCGAAGGCCCGGCTGCTGCGCCTTCACATCAGTCGCCGACACCCCACGGCCGAGCGCCGTTGTTCGGCCATCGAGGGTCGCACCGGACTGGGCAGAAGGGGCAGACGTTTGAACAGGCGCTGGCATGGGGCTGGCCGCCGACAGTCAAACGGGCCAGGAGCAGCCCGTCGATTCATGATTTCGCGGCAGTGCAACAAGCGTAACTGAGGCCCCGATCAGGCGCATCCGCGCACGCCCGCGGACTAGGGAAAGCCCGAGCGGGGCATGCCCTGAGTCAGCCGGGCGTGGGCAAGCTCACATCCAGCCCGCGCACCGGGGCAGCAGCAGCCGGCACTCAGCGAGCGCAGCGCTCATGCCACCGGGTCAGGCTTACACGCCCTTCTTGGGCTGGAACTGGATCTTGCTGGCCACGAAACGACCGTCAGGGATGCGATGGCCCAGGATGTTGAGCAGGCTGAAGCTGGTGCCGGTCTGCGCCGCGATTTCGGCTTCGGTGTGACTGGAGCCCTGCTTGCCGGTGATCACGGTGGCGGGCAGACCGGACGGATCGTTGGCCTGCACGATGACCACCGTCTCACGCAACTCGAACGGCGCCGTGGTCGTCCACACCTCGAAGGTGTGCTTGGCAGCGTCGTATGTGTTGACGAAGGTCGCGCCGTTGTCGATGGTCTTCAGCGTGTAGCCCAGGAACTGCTTTTCCACCAGCAAGGTGGGCGCCGTGGTGCCGACCTTCACCGTCGTGGCGACCAGGGTGCCGGTCGCACCCACGGTGCCTGAAACGACCACACGGGCCCCCTGGGTCAGGGTCGCGATGTCAACCTTGGTCGGGTCGACCTTCACGACGGCGCCGTTCACCTTCAGATCGCCGCCAGAAGACGCACTGGTGTCGACCACACCTTCGATTTCTGCGGCGTGGCCCTTCTGATCTTCCAGAGTACGCCCGGCCGGACGGATGACCTGCACGGTGTAGGGCGCGGTCGTGGCGGCGGCGAGTCTGGCGCGCACGATCTGGCCGTCGCTCAGACCGGCTTTCTGATCGGCGGTGAGCACCACCACCATGCCGCCGATGGTCGGCGAGGTCGCCAGGTTGGCGAGCACGCCCCGCAGGCGGTACACACCGGTATAGGCGGCGGACGTGGCCGACTTGACCTCGATCCGAGTGGCGGTGGTGATGCCGGTCGATGCGTCGAACTTGCCGTGCACTTCAACGACCACGTCATTACCCAGGGCGATCGTCGGGCTGCCGAGATTGAACTCGGTCGATACAGTGGTCTGCACCTGTTGGCCGAGCAGAGTGAAGCGGTAGGTCGCCTGCGTCGTGGCCGTGGCGGCAGCGGTCGTGTTGAAGACAGCGATGGGTGCCAGCAGCGAGTTGTTGCCGAAGCTGATGCGCGTAGCCTTGGCAGTCGGCGTGACATCGCAGTTGGCGACCGTGGGTGTCGGCACCGTGGTGGACGGGCAGCTGATGTCGCCATGCTCGATCTCGACCTCCATGCCGAGCTTGACGTCGTCACCGCTCAGGCCACGGACCTTCTTGCCCTTGTCGTCGAGCAGGTCCACCGAGTCGTCTTCGCCCGCCACGGTGGCGCTGCTGTCATCGAACTCGACGCCGTTGACGATGGTCGAGCCCTTGCCAGTGACCGAACCTGCCGAAAAGCCGGTCACGGTGGTGCCAGCGCCGGTACCGGCAGCACCTACGCCGCCACCACCGCCACAGGCGACCAGCAAGGCCGAGCTGAGCAGCAGACTGCCAAGCGCCGAACAGGTGACTAGGCGTGCGTGCAGGCTGGGGACGAAGGGACGGCGGGTGCTCATGATGGGGTCCTGGGTGGTGTGGATGGATGACAGCTGCGTCGGTGGGGACACCCTTTTGCGCCATCAATATGGGAAATCATACCATTTATTAACCAAGCTGAAGTCTGCTTTTGCTTGCTTTACATCGCTGCGGAGCGGAGTCGCCAGAAAAAGACAAGAAGTCTCAGACACCTCCGGCGCATGAACGCGACCGGCAAGCGCGCCACGGCTGCAGGCCAAGAAAAAAGCCGCGAAATGTCGCGGCTTTGAGTCGTGTGAGCAGCCGGATGGCCAGAACTGCTCACGGTCAGTTCGCCACGCCTTGCGCGCGGCCGGTCGAAATCGGCAGCTCAGTTGTCCATCTTGATCGACTTCGCAGTCATGACGCCGCCGACCGACGAGGCCTTGACCTCGACTTGGGCCGTCTTGCTGGTCACGCCTACCAACAACTGCAGGGCTGACAGCGAACCGACCTTCTTGCTGCTGTTGCCGTTGCCGCTGAAGCTGGCGTCGTTGTAGGCCACGGTCACCCCCCGGATGACGAACGTCTTTGCGTTCAGGTCGATCGAATCGACATTGCCATGCAGTTCAACGGGCAAGCCGCCTTCGTCCTCGGCCTTCTTGAACTTGAGCGTGGTGGCCTTGAGTTCGGTCACCGTTGCGTCGCTGCTGCTCGCGGCCACGCTGCCTTCGACTTCGACGCGCACGCCGCTGGCCAGATCAGTCAACTTGCTTCCCGAGGGCAAGAGCACGGTCGACGCACTCACACGTACCGGCGAGCCATTGATGGTGAAGGTGACGTCACCGTTGGGCTCGACGTTCACGCCTTCCGCCGTGCCTTCGAGTTCAGCCTTGGCGCCCTTGTGGTCGTCGAGCTTGCGCACGCCGGACTTGAAGGCGCTTGCCACCTTGGGCGGCGTGTCGTAACTGAGCTTGGCGCGCACCACCGTGCCGTCAAAGCCGGTCGTCGATTGGCCGTTGAGATCCACCGTCAGGCCGCCGATGGTGGCGCTCGTTGATCCGGTGACGACGAGGGTGCCGCGCACGCGCAGCACCACACCACCCGTCTGGGCGTCCGCACGGTTGGCTGCCTTGACCTCGACACGCGTTGCAGTGAGAGTGCGGTTCACGGCGTCGTAGCTGCCGTGCACCTCGACGACCTGACCGTCGGCCAGCGGGCCGCCGGACACGACCGTGGCAGCATTGATCGTCACCGTCTGGCCAAATAGGGTGAAGCCGGTCGAACTCACGGCCGAGATGTCACCCACCATCGAATTGCCACCGAAGCTCACCTTGGAGGCAGTCGCCGTCGGTGTGACGCTGCAGTTGGTGATGGCCGTGGCGCTGGACGGATTGCCTGAGGTATCGGTCGAGCAGGTGACGACGCCGTGCTCGATCTCGACTTCCATGCCGACCTTGACGTCGTCACTGACCCGGTTGGTGCTGCCCGCCGAGTCATCGTTGGCGTCCTCGATCACCTTGGTGCCACTGTCGTCGAATCGCACACCGTTGACGATGGTCGAGCCCTTGCCGGTCACCGCGCCGGCGGTGAAGTTGGTCGGGCCGCTGCCCGTGCCGGTGACCCCGACGCCACCGCCACCGCCGCAGGCCACGAGCACCGCCGAGCACAGGGCCAGGCTGCCGATGGCAGAACAGGTGACGAGGTGGCGACGCGTCGTCTGGCGGATCTGGACGGTGTTCATGGGAGCTCCTGGGGGTTTCGTGCAGGGTCGAGGTGAGGTCTGGGTCAGGCGCAGGCAGGGCCCGGACGAAGGATCTGCATCGCCAAATCACACGAATCGGCGCTGCACGTGGGAAACTTTACCATTCAGTGCGGCGGCGTCAACCAGTTTCTACACACCGTTACCCGCGTGACAGACGCTGCCGCCGCGGGCAAGGAGGCGCATCAGTGCGTCACACGCCGACAGCGCATGCACATGCCCTGCACCTGTCGTTGCGCGGGCGCCGATCTTGAGGCCAGCGCACACGAATCAGGCCGGTCGGAGTGTTGCGCATTCGTGAACATTGCTCGTTGACCTGTCGCACCTGCAGGTGCGCCCCGGCCCAGCCGCTGCGCCAGGTGCAGCCAGCGCGTGCCTCACTCGGCCGCCGGCGCCCCCGGCAACAGGGCGCGAAACGCCTGCGCCGCGGGCGACCATACACGGCCCCTGCGCCAGACCAGATGCACATCGGGCACACGCAGCGGCAGGTCGACCGGCAATACGGTCAGCACGCCCAGCCGCGCATAGTGGGCTGCCAGCGACGCCGGCATGACGGCCAGCATGTCGCTGCAGTCGAGCAAGGCGGTGGTGGCAAGCGTCGAGGCGGTTTCGGTGATGTCCAGGCGATGGTGCACGCCGGCCTCGCGCATCATGGCCTCGAAGCGCCCGGCCTGCGGCGAGCCCGGCGGCTGCAGCACCCAGGGCCAACGAGCCAGTTCGCCCAGCGACAGCGGCAAGTCCGTCGACGCCTGCAGAGGATGATCGCCGCGCGCCACCACCACCTGCGGCTCGGCGAGCACCGGCACGAGTTCGTAGGCGTCGTCGTGATGGCCTTCGACCAGGCGGCCAAACACCAGTTCGACCTCGCCCTGATCCAGTTGCGCGAGCATGAGGTCGCTGGTGGCGACCTCGATCGCCACCGCCACGCCGGGATGGCGACCCTTGAACTGAACCACCAGCGGCGCCACCAGCGACGGCAGCGCGCTCGGCACACTGCCGATGCGCAGCCGGCCGTGCAGGCCCGCCGCCAAGGCCGCGAGTTCGCGGCGGGTGTGGCCGAAATCCTTGAGCAACTGACGGGCGTAGCGCAGCAGGGCCAGGCCAGCCGGCGTGGGCGCCAGGCCCTTGGCATGACGGTCGAACAGTTGGGCGCCGAGCACCTCCTCCAGTTCCTGCAACAACCGCGTGGCGGCCGGCTGGCTGATGCCCAGGCCGGCCGCAGCGCGACCCAGGTGCAACTCGCGGCCCAGGGCCTCGGCCAGCAACAGTTGGCGGGTGCGCAGGCGCATGAGCGCCGCGGTGTCGTCAAGTGGGCTGCGTCGGGTCGAATGGGCCATGCCTAAATTGTCATCGAGTCTTCCTGAATCAACATTGGTCAGGCATGACTCAGCCCGTTAGGCTGCGACCACCCAAGCCAGGGCCGCATCACGTCGGCATGGCTTGCACCTTGCAGCAGATCACCCCGGCCGACCGGGACCCCAACGGTTCCACCCAGCCGCCCATATCGGAGACTCCCATGCCCGCCACCCTGCCCCGCCGCACCTCGCAAACGCCTGCCCGAGCCACCACCCGTCGCCGCGTGGGTGCCCGGCTGCTGCTGTGTGTTGCCACCGTTGCCTGCGCCGGGCTGTTCGGGACTCGAACCGCCTACGCCCAGTCGACCTGGCCTGACCGGCCCTTGCGCATCATGGTCGGCGCCTCGGCCGGCGGTGGCACCGACATCCTGGCGCGCCTGCTGGCCGAAAAGATGGGCCCGGCGCTCAAACAAACCGTGGTGGTGGAGAACCGCCCCGGCGCCAGCAACACCATCGCCGCCGAGTTGACGGCCAAGGCCGCACCCGACGGCCTGACGCTGCTGCTGGCCACCAACTCCGGCCAGGCGGTGGCGCCCCACCTCCTCAAGCTGAAGTTCGACCCGCTCAAGGACCTGCAGCCGATCGGCCTCGTGGCCGTGGTGCCCAACGTGCTGGTGGTCAGCAGCAGCTCGCCGTACAAGAGCGTGAAGGAGCTGCTGGCGGCCATGCAGGCCCAGCCCGGCGCCTTCAAATACGCCAGCTCGGGCATCGGCAGCACCCAGCACATCGTCGGCGAGGCCTTCACCCTGGCTACCCGTACCAAGGCCCTGCACGTGCCCTACAAGGGCAGCGCGCAGGCGCACCTGGACATCATCGGCGGCCAGGTAGAAATGATGTTCGACACCACCAGCTCGGCGATGGGCCAGATCAAGGGCGGCAAATTCCGCACCCTGGGCATCACCACCGCCCACCGCAGCCCCGAGCTGCCCGACGTGCCCACCCTGGCCGAGCAGGGCGTGACTGGGGCCGACATCCAGACCTGGTATGCGATGTACGTCACCGCCGGCACGCCGCGGCCGGTGGTCGAGCGCCTGGCCGCCGAACTCACCGCCGCGTTCAAGCTGCCCGACGTGGCGGCGCGCATCAAGGGCCTGGGCGGAGAGATCCAGCCCATGAGCCCGGAGCAGTTCGGCGAGATGAACAAGGCCGAGTTCGAGCGCTACGGCAAGCTCATCCGCGACGCCGGCATCAAGGCCGAGGGGCAGTGAAGATGGCCACTTACACCCCGAACAGCACCCGCCCGCGCATCGCCGTGCTGCTGGGCGACGTGGCCGGCGTGGGGCCCGAGATGGGCGTGCGCCTGCTTGCCGACCCGGCCGTGCGTGCTGCGGCCGAGGTCCTGCTCATTGCCGACCCGGTGCTCGTGGCAGAGGGCGAGCGCATCACCGGTCAGAAGCTGCCCGTCGTGCAGGTGGCGCATGCCGGCGCGGCGTTTCCCGAGGGTGATGTCATCGCCTGGCTTGCACAGGACGTGCTGCAGGGCCAACTACCGCCGCGCGCGCAATCGAGCACCGAGGCCGGCCGCGCCGCCTTGTCCGCGCTCGAGGCCGCTGCCGCTGCGGCAGGCGCCGGCCTCGTGCAAGGCATCGTCTTCGCACCGCTCAACAAGCACAGCCTGCGCCTGGCCGGCATGGCGCAGGAAGACGAATTGCGCTATCTGGCCGAGCGACTCGATGTGCCCGGATTCGTCTGCGAGTTCAACATCACCGGCGGCTTGTGGACCTCGCGCGTGAGCTCCCATGTGCCGCTCAAGGACGTCGCCGCACTCGTCACCATGCCGGCGGTGAAGCAGGCCGTGCACATCATCGACCGTGCCCTGAAGCGCGCCGGTGTGGCTCAACCGCGCATCGCCGTGACCGGCCTGAACCCACACGCCGGCGACGGCGGCAGCATCGGCCTGGAAGAGATCGAGGTGATCGAGCCCGCAGTGCGCGCCCTGCAGCGTGAGGGCCTGGACGCACGCGGACCATATTCGCCCGACACGGTCTTCATCGCCGCCCGGCGCGGCGACTTCGACGCCGTGGTCTCGATGTACCACGACCAAGGCCAGATCGCCATGAAGCTGATGGGCTTCGAACGCGGCGTCACCCTGCACGGCGGCCTGCCGGTGCCGGTCAGCACGCCCGCCAGCGGCAGTGCCTTCGACATCGCCGGCCAGGGCATCGCGCGCGTCGATGGGCTGAAGGCGGCGTTCGAGCTCAACGTGCGCATGGCGGGTGCGACGCAAGCCTGACGACGCAGCGGCTGCTGGTCGGTCAACTTGCCCGCTGCCGCACACCCGCCCTGATCAGCCCGGTGCGCGCGCTGCCAGCACAGGCGTGTGCACCTGGACGTCGCCGCACTGGGCGCGCTGGCGCAAGGCGTGGTCGATCAGCACCAGAGCCATCAGCGCCTCGGCGATGGGCGTGGCACGTATGCCCACGCAGGGGTCGTGGCGGCCGTGCGTGACGACCAGGGTGGGCTGGCCATCGAGGTCGATGGAGCGTCGCTCGACACGAATCGAACTGGTGGGCTTGATGGCGATGCGTGCGGTCAAGTCCTGACCGGTCGAGATGCCGCCGAGCACGCCACCGGCATGATTGCTGGCAAAACCGCCGGGCAGCAGCTCGTCACCGTGTTCGCTGCCCTTCTGGCGGACCACGTCGAAACCGTCGCCAATCTCCACACCCTTGACCGCATTGATGCCCATGAGCGCGTAGGCGAGGTCGGCGTCGAGCTTGTCGTAGAGCGGCTCGCCCAGGCCGACCGGCACGCTGCGGGCCTCGACGTACAAACGCGCACCGACCGAGTCGCCTGAACGACGCAGCTCGTCCATATAGGCTTCAAGCTCACCAACCTTGGCTGCGCCGGCAGCAGCGAAAAAGGCGTTGTGGCCGACCTGGCTCCAGTCGTGGACCGGAATGTCGACGTCGCCGATGGCGGTGAGGCAGCCGCGGATGTCGGTGCCATATTTTTCGCGCAGCCATTTCTTGGCGACCGCGCCGGCCGCCACCGTCGGCGCGGTCAGACGGGCTGAACTGCGCCCGCCGCCGCGCGGATCGCGGATGCCGAACTTGTGCCAGTAGGCGTAATCGGCATGTCCCGGCCGGAAGGTCTGCAGCAGGTTGCCGTAGTCCTTGCTGCGCTGATCCGTGTTGCGGATGAGCAGGGCGATGGGCGTTCCGGTGGTGCGGCCTTCGAACACGCCCGAGAGGATCTCGACCTGATCGGCCTCCTGGCGCTGCGTGACATGGCGGCTGGTGCCGGGGCGACGACGGTCAAGCTCGGGCTGGATGTCGGCCTCGCTCAGCACCATGCCGGGCGGGCAGCCGTCGATGACGCAGCCGATGGCCGGGCCGTGGCTTTCGCCGAAGTTGGTGACCGTGAAAAGTAGACCGAGAGAAGAGCCGGACATGGCGTTGGAAGCGCAGTGCGCGTTGCTGCGCCAGGGCCCGGCGCCAGGGCGCGGATTCTAGGAGCCGGGCGACTTGTTCAACTGGCCGCGAAAAGGCCGGCCGTGCCGCCGCTGTTCAGCCCATCGCGCGCCCGCACACGGCCAAGAATGGCGTCATCGACAGCCGGAACACTTCCGGCACGGCAGCCGCACCGCGCGGCCGAGCAAGGACATTCCATGAACATGGTCATGAACGCACCCAGCAGCAGCACCAGTCTGCGCAACGCCATGCCAGGCGCGCGCACCATGGGCGTCGACCCCCTGGGCACGGTGCACACGAGCGGCGGCGAATACCTCACCTTCCGTCTGGGCAGCGAGGAATACGGCATCGAGATCCTGAAGGTGCAGGAAATCCGCAGCTACGAAGCGCCGACCCGCATCGCCAACTCGCCCAGCTTCTTCAAGGGCGTGGTGAATCTGCGCGGGGTCATCGTGCCCATCGTCGACCTGCGGCTGAAGTTCGGCTGCGACGCGGCCGAGTACAACGACTTCACCGTGGTGATCGTGCTCAACATCCGCGGCCGGGTGGTGGGCGCGGTGGTGGATTCGGTGTCTGACGTGCTGGAACTGCCGGCCGAGACGGTGCGCCCGGCGCCCGAGATTGACGCCGCGGTGGACACCAGTCACATCACGGGCATCGCCAACGTGGCCGAGCGCATGCTCATCCTGATGGACATCGAGGCGCTCATGGCCAGCCCGGACATGGGACTGGTCGACCCGAACTGAGCACGGCCACGCCTTGACAGCGCGCCTTGCAGCGCGCGTGGGCGCATCACTGCGCCGATTACTGCAGCGGCCGTCAGCTCAAACCGATGCCGGCTTGGGCTCGCCTTCCTCGACCGGCCAGTCGCGGATATAGGCCTTGAGCATGCGGTTCTCGAAGTCCTGGCTGTCGACCACGGCCTTGGCCACGTCATAGAACGAGATCACGCCCATGAGGGTGTCCTGGTTCATGACAGGCATGTAGCGCGCGTGGCGGTCCAGCATCATGCGGCGCACGTCGTCGATCTCGGTGTCGGGTGTGCTGGTGAGCGGTTCGGCGTCCATGACGTCACGCACCAGACTGGCGCCGACCGAACCACCATTGCGCACCACGGCCTTGATGACCTCACGGAAGGTCAACATGCCGACCAGGTGTCCGTGATCCATGACGACCAGCGAGCCGATGTCCTGCTCGGACATGTTCGCCAGCGCCTGGGCCAGCGAATGCTCGGGAGAAACGGTGAACAGGGCGTTGCCCTTGACACGCAGGATGTCGCTGACCTTCATGCTCTTGCCCTCCTAAGGGTCGACTGTGGCGCTGGATGGATGCTGAAACGGCGGATTAATCGCCCGCCTGCGCAGCCTGACTTGACCGCGGTCAGGGTCTGATTTGCACAGCCCGTGCCCGCCTCGTGCCCGGCGGCAGCACCCGGTGTGCACCCGCAGGGGATGCGCTTCAATATAGCCCACAATGCCGCGCCGTCGACCCCGCGCGAGCCCTTGGATGCGCTTGCCCATACCCTGAAAGCCCAGCCATGGCCGGACCTCTGGACCCGAATTTCGACACCCTGGCGCTGCACGCCGGCAGCCGGCCCGATCCGGCCACCGGTGCGCGCGCCCTGCCCATCCACCTGAGCGCGAGCTTCGTGTTCGAGTCGGCCGAGCAGGCTGCCGGGCTGTTCAACATGGAGCGCGCCGGCCATGTCTACAGCCGCCTGTCCAACCCGACCAACGCCGCCTTCGAGGAACGCATGGCGGCGCTGGAAGGCGGCGTGGGCGCCATCGCCACCGCGAGCGGCCAGGCCGCGCTGCACCTGGCCATCGCCACCCTCGCCGGGGCCGGCCACCACATCGTGGCCAGCACGGCGCTGTACGGTGGCTCGCACAACCTGCTGGCCTACACGCTGCCGCGCTTTGGCATCAGCACCACCTTCGTGGCGCCGGGCGACCACGCCGCCTGGCGCGCCGCCATCCGCCCCGAGACCCGGCTGCTGTTCGGCGAGACCCTGGGCAACCCGGGGCTGGACGTGCCGGCCGTCTCGGCCATCGCCCACGCGCAGCACCTGCCGCTGCTGGTGGACGCCACCTTCAGCACGCCCTGGCTGCAGCAACCCATCGAGCAGGGCGCCGACCTGGTGATGCATTCGGCCACCAAGTTCCTGTGCGGCCACGGCACGGTGATCGGTGGCGTGGTGGTCGACGGCGGGCGCTTCGACTGGCAGGCCGCCCATGCCGCCACCGGCCGCTTTGCCGAACTGGCCGCGCCCTACGCGGGCTTTCACGACATGGTGTTCGCCGAGGAGAACCCGGTCTGCGCCTTCCTGCTGCGTGCCCGCCGCGAGGGCCTGCGCGACTTCGGCGCCTGCATGAGCCCGCACACCGCCTGGCTGATGCTGCAGGGCATCGAGACCCTGCCGCTGCGCATGGCCCGCCACGTCGACAACGCCCGGCGCATCGCCGAGTTCCTGGCCGCGCACCCGGCGATCGCCACAGTGCGCTACCCCGCTCTGGCCAGCCACCGCGACCATGAACTGGCCAAGCAGTTGCTGCCGCGCGGCCCCGGCGCGGTGTTCAGCTTCGACCTCAAGCCGCCGCCAGACATGCCGTCCGAGCAGGCGCATGAGCTGACACGCGAGCGGGGCCGTGTCTTCATCGAGTCGCTGCAGCTCTTCTCCCACCTGGCCAATGTGGGCGACTGCCGCTCGCTGGTCATCCACCCGGCCAGCACCACCCATTCGCGCATGGACGCTCAGGCGCTGCTGGCCAGCGGCATCAGTGGCGGCACCATCCGCCTGTCGATCGGCCTGGAGGACGCCGAGGATCTCATTGCCGACCTCACCGGCGCGCTCAAGGCTGCTGCCCGTGTGGGCGCGCCCGACGCCGCTGCAGCGTCCAACACGAAGGGAGGCCGCTGATGGAACTGCTCGTCAACGGCCGCAAGGCCTATGCCTACACCGGCGGCAAGACCTTTGACGCCAGCCTGCCCTGCGTCGTCTTCATCCACGGCGCGCTCAACGACCACTCCGTCTGGACCCTGCTGGCGCGCTGGTGCGCCCACCATGGCCACAGCGTGCTGGCGCTGGACCTGCCCGGCCACGGCCTGTCGCAGGGCCCGGCACTGCGCAGCATCGAAGCCATGGCCGACTGGACTCTGGCGGCGCTTGACGCCGCCGGCATTCCCGGCGCCGCGCTGGTAGGGCACAGCATGGGTTCGCTGGTGGCACTGGAGGCGGCAGGGCGTGCGGCGCAGCGTGTCAGTCGCCTGATCATGGTGGGCACGGCTTATCCCATGGCGGTGTCGCAGGCCCTCATCGACAGCGCCCGCGACACGCCGTTGGCGGCGATCGACATGGTGAACAACTGGTCGCTCAGCGGCCACGCCAGCAAGCCCAGCTATCCCGGCCCTGGCAGCTGGCTGCACGGCAGTCTGCGCGCCTTGATGCGCCAGGTGCTGGCGCGTGCTGACCGCCTGGCTTGGCGGGGCGATGCGGACGACCAGCCCGGCGGCGCAGCAGCCAACCTCTTCGAGCTCGATTTCGACATCTGCCGTCGCTACGCCGGCGGCCTGGACGCCGCCGCCCGCCTCACGTGCCCGGCCCATCTGGTGCTGGGCAGCAATGACCGCATGACGCAAGCCAAGCAGGCCAGCGAGTTGCAGGCCGCACTGGCGCGCGCAGTGCCGACCCAACGCCACCTGCTGGCGTGTGGTCATGCGCTGATGCAGGAGCAGCCCGACGCCATGCTGGCACTGCTGCGCCGTGCGCTGAGTGCATGAGCGCATGAGCGCGTGGTCCGGGTCGACCTGAGCCGGCTGCACGGTACCCGCCCGGAATCTGTGACCCTGGAGAGCCCGCGGTCTGGGCAAATGGTGGGTGGGTGCTTGCGGTGAGGCGGGCGATGGACGCTCAGGCCGGCTCGGTGGTGGTGTCCTGCGGGACCTGCTTCATCTGCCGACGCAGGCTCACCGCGTCGCTGGCAGGCAAGGCGTTGTCGTGGGCATCGATGCGGAAGATGCGCACCGCCTCGGCCACGGTTTCAGCCTGGCCGCGTACTGCCGCGGCGGCGCAGGCCAGTTCCTCCACCAAGGCGGCGTTGCGCTGGGTGAGCGTGTCCATGTGGGCGACCGCCTGGATGACCTGCGAGATGCCACCGAGCTGGTCCTTGGCATCACGCTCGATGTCGACCACCAGGCTCGCCATGCGTTGAACGGCACCCACCGCCTCGTCCATGGTCAGGCGTGCGGCTTCGGTCTGCTGCGCGCCGGCCTCAACGCGCTGGGTGGACATGTCGATGAGCTGCTTCACCTCGCGTGCGGCCGAGGTGGTGCGCTGCGACAAGGTGCGGACCTCGCCGGCCACGACGGCAAAGCCGCGCCCCTGTTCGCCGGCCCGTGCCGCCTCGACCGCGGCATTGAGCGCCAGGATGTTGGTCTGGAAGGCGATGCCGTCGATGACCTGGATGATCTCGCGGATGCGGTCGGACGACTGGCTGATGCCCTGCATGGTTTCGGTCACGCGATGCACGGCGGCCGCGCTGCGCTGGGTGATGTCGGTGGCCTGCTGGGCAAAGGTCGCGACCCCCCGCGCGGCGTCAGCGCTGTGCTGCACCGTGCCAGTGATCTGTGACATGGACGCAGCGGTCTGCTGCAGGCTCGCCGCCTGTGATTCGGTGCGACTGCTCAGGTCGTGGTTGCCGCTGGCCACCTCGGCGGCGGTGCTGCGCAGGCCGTCGACCTCGCTGCGCGCATCGCCCACGATCGCCTGCAGGTTGACGCAGAGCTGATTGAGCGCACGTTCATGGTCACCATACACGCCGCGGTAGCTGCCATTCATGCGTTGGGTAAGGTCGCCGCCTGCCATGCGGTTGGCCTGGGCGAGCAGTTGGTCGATTGGCCTGCGCTCGCGCCGGTGCAGCAGCCAGCCGGCCACCCCGGACGCCACCAGCACGCCGGCCGCGTCCGCCCAGGCCGTGGCGCCCTGGCTCAGCCGAGGGCCCAGCAGCAGTCCGGCGGCGCCAACGAGCACCGGCCAGGCAGCTGCGGCGCCGGTATCGAGCCAGGCCGGCGCCGCGCTCAGCCAGCCGATCAGACCCCGGCGGTACAAGCGGGCGTGGCGCAGGCCGAACGCAGGGTGATCCTCGCCCGCCTCAGCACGCAGCAGCGCGTACAGGCCCTCGGCCGCTTCGATCTCGGCGCGGCTGGCCTCGGTGCGAACCGAGAGATAGCCGGTCACCTGCTGGCCGTCGAACAGCGGCGTGACGTTGGCCATGACCCAATAGTGGTCGCCGTTCTTGCGGCGGTTCTTGACCACCGCCGACCACGGCAGGCCATCCTGGATGGTGGCCCAGAGGTCGCGGAAGGCCTCGGCCGGTACGTCCGGGTGGCGGATCAGGTTGTGCGGCTGGCCGAGCAGTTCCTCGCGTGTGTAGCCGCTCACCTCGATGAATGCTGGATTGCAGTAGAGGATGCGCCCCTTCAGGTCGGTGGTCGACACCAGCCGTCGCCCGCGCGGGAAGGGGTACTCGTGCTGTGTGATGGGGGTGTTGACGCGCATGCAGGTTCCTCGGCCGCGAGCCCGGCGCTGCGACCGGTCGGGCTGCAGCCCACGACCAAGCGCCAGGTCCTGCGTGAGCATAGGCAGGCCGGCACCACCCGAAGTGCGGAATAGCCCCGGCGCGGGCCGCCAGATCGGCGCGCCGAGTGCCCAGGGTTCAGGTCCCCGCCAGCAGCTGTGCCAGGGTGATGCGCTCCAGTGCCGCCGCCTGCCACAAGGGTTCGGTGGCCGGCCGGCGTGCCAGCAGCACGGTATCCAGCAAAGGGCCCGCCAGGGTCTGCTGCGGGTCGACCAGCAACACCAGGCGCTGTGCGCCGCCTTCCTCCAGTCGTCCGACCCAGTCCAGCATCACCAGGGCCTCAAGCTGGGGCTCCAACTGCAGCGGGTCCATGTGCAATCGCGCGGCAATGTCGGCCAGACTGCGACCGCGCTGGCTGGTGGCACGCGCGTCAACAAGTTCGCGCAGCAGCAGCAGAGCGGCCTCATAACGCTGGCCCGCACCGGGTGGGCGCCGCACCACCTGCATCTCGAGACTGGGCGCATAGGCAGCAATGACCGCACCCAGCAACACGATGACCCATCCCAGGTAGATCCACAGCAGCAGGATGGGCACGGTGGCGAAGGCACCGTAGATGGTGGCAAAGCTGGGCACGGCGCCGATGTACCAGGCCAGGGCACGACGCGCCAGATCGAAACCGATGGACACGAACAGACCACCGGCGAATGCATGCGTCCAACGCACCGGCGTGTTGGGCACGAAGCGGAACAACGCGGCGAAACCGCCCACCATCAGGAAGAACTCGGCAACGTCCAGGGCCAGCGCAATCCCGCCTGGCAATGCATTGACCAGTCCACGCGACGCCGACAGCGCGTACGAGGCCAGGCTCACGCTCACGCCCAGCAGCAGCGGGCCCAGGGTGGTAACAGCCCAGTAGATAAGCACCCGCTGCGCCAGCGGGCGCGGCCGGCGCACCCGCCAGATGGCGTTGAGCGTGCGGTCGATGGTCAGCATGAGCGCCACGGCGGTGATGACCAGCAGCACCAGGCCCAGCGTGCCCAGGCGATGCGCCTTGAGCGCGAACTGTGTGAGCGTGGCCAGCACCGGCTTGGCGATCACCTCGGGCACCAGGTTCTGCACCAGATAACCTTCCAGCGCCTTGCGAAAGCTGCCAAACATGGGGAAGGCGGTGAAGACTGCAAACATCACGGTCATCAGCGGCACCAGCGCCATGGTGGTGGTGAAGGTCAGGCTGGAGGCGGTAAGGCCCAGACGGTCGTCCCGGAATCGTCGACGCAGCGTCAGCAGGGTTTCCAGCCAAGGCCAGCGGCGCAGCGATCTGACGGTCAGGCGCAATCGCTCGCGCAGGCGTATGGCGTTCAAATGACGGACAAGTGTGGTGTTCAAGGGCAACAGCGGGTCGACAAAGGGCGCAGGGGGGCTGGCTATCATGCCAGCCATGCACTCCGGTCCAGCCGACGCGGCACCCGCCGTACCCGTCATCGCACCCACAACAGCGCTTCGGCGCACACGCCAACTCGCGCTGGCGACCTGCATGCTGCTGATCGTGCTGGGACTGGCCTGGGAGCTGACGCTGGCCCCGACCGGCCGTGGCACCCTGGCCCTGAAGGTCCTGCCGCTTGTGGCTGCCCTGCCCGGCCTGTGGCGCTGGCGGCTGTATACCTGCCGCTGGCTCAGCCTGGCGGTATGGCTTTACGTCACCGAAGGCCTGGTGAGGTGCTGGAGCGATGCCGGCCTGGGGCGGTGGCTGGCCAGAGCTGAAGTCGCGCTCGCGCTGCTGTTGTTCGTTGCCTGCGCGGCGCAGGTGCGCTGGCGACTGCGCGCCGGGCGTTCTGTACCTGCTGCCACCCCGGCCACACCCAAGCAGATAAGGGCTCAGTCTTGATCATGGAATCCGGCGCGGCTGTGGCCGCCTTGCTCAGCGATCTGCGTCGCATCGTCGGCGATGCGCATGTGCTCACGCGCGAGGGTGGCTGCGATGCAGGCGCCGAGGCAGTCTTGGCTGGTTTTGAGCGCGACTGGCGCAAACGCTGGCTCGGTCGCGCACTTGCGGTCGTGCGGCCGGCCAGCACCGCGGAGGTGGCTTCAGTACTGGCCCGCGCGGCGGCGGCGGGCGTGAGTGTTGTGCCGCAGGGCGGCAACACCGGGCTCGTCGGCGGCGGCGTGCCCGACGCCAGCGGCCGCCAACTGCTGTTGAGCCTGACCCGCATGAACCGCGTGCGCCATATCGACCCGGCCAATCTCACCGTGACGGTGGAGGCCGGTTGCGTGCTGCAGGCGCTGCAGGGAGCCGTCGACGCCGCCGGCCTGCTGTTTCCACTCAGCCTGGCGGCTGAGGGCAGTTGCACCATCGGCGGCAATCTGGCGACCAATGCCGGCGGCACCCAGGTCCTGCGTTACGGCAATACGCGCGCCCTGTGCCTGGGCCTGGAAGTGGTGACCCCGCAGGGTCAGATCTGGGACGGTCTGGCCGGTCTGCGCAAGGACAACACCGGTTATGACCTGCGCGATCTTTACATCGGCAGCGAAGGTACCTTGGGTGTGATCACCGCAGCGACATTGACACTGCACCCGCGTCCGGCCGCCCAACTCACCGCCCTTGCCGCCTGCGCCAGCCTGGACGCGGCCGTCGAACTGCTCAAGCTGTCACAGGTGCGCTGCAGCGCCGGGCTGACTGGATTCGAGGTCATGGGTGACTACGCCCTGACGCTGGTGCGGCGCCACTTCCCTGCCCTGCCTCAGGCCATCGCCGCCGCGCCGTGGACCGTGCTGCTTGAATTGTCGGACGCCGACGGCGAGGCGCCGGCGCAGGCGCGGCTGGAAGGATTGCTCGAGGCGGCGATGGAGCAGGGGCTGATCACAGATGCTGCGGTGGCGACCAGCATCGCCCAGTCGCGGGCGATGTGGCAGCTGCGCGAATCCATTCCGCTGGCACAGGCCGAAGAAGGCCTGAACATCAAGCACGACATCTCGCTGCCGGTGTCGGCCATACCGCGCTTCGTGCGCGAGACCGACGCCGCCCTGCAGGCGCGCTGGCCGGGCGCACAGTCGGTCAACTTCGGCCATCTGGGCGACGGCAACCTGCACTACAACCTGCAGGCACCCGCCGGGCAGGACGGCGCAGCCTTTCTGCGCGACTGCGAGGTCGACGTGAACACCGTCGTCTACCAGGCCGTGGCGGCCTGCGGCGGCTCGATCTCGGCCGAGCACGGCGTGGGCCAGTTGAAGCGCGACGAACTGGCGCACTACAAGTCACCGGTGGCGCTGGAGCTGATGCGCAGCATCAAGCGTGCGCTCGATCCGCAGGGGATCATGAATCCGGGCCGGGTGGTATGAACCTCGCCTGGGGTCGCGGTCAGCGGCCCTGCACCTGCACCCGCACCCGCACCTTCACGCAGCCGCATCTCGCGCCAGCGCATGCCGCGCCGGCCGCCTGAGCACCTCAGTGCGCAGGCCCCTTGAGCACGGCAGGCACCGGCAGGCTGTAGACCTCGATCCCCTCTTCATCCAAGGCACGGGCTTCCTCTGGCGTGGTCTGGCCGCGGATGCCGCGCAGCTCGGTCTCGCCATAGTGCATGCGGCGGGCCTCTTCGGCGAAACGCTGGCCGACGTCCTGGGTGTTGGCCATCACGTGGCGCACGGCCTGCATCCACAAGGCCTCGACGCTCTGCTGCTCGGGGGTGCCGGCTGGCGCCGCCGCGGCAGTCACGGCACGTCCGGACGACGGCGCCTCGGCACGCGCGGCTGCAACTTGCGCAACCGCCGCCCCGTCGGCCTGGCGTGCAGCGGCGGCCCGGCCGGCCGGGCTGCCCTGGCGGGCGGTGACCAGGTTCAGGCGCGGCGCGCTGGGCAGACGGCGCACCGACTTGTCCGCGCATAGCGGGCATTCGAGCAGGCCGCGGGCGGTTTGCTGCTGGTAGTCGTCGTCCGAACCGAACCAGCCTTCAAAACCGTGACCCTGGGCACATTGCAGGTCAAGCACCTTCATGGCGCCATTGTCCCAGGGCCGGGCTGCCAGTGCAGCACGCGCCGGCCGGCCTGCCAGGACTGCAGCCACAGCAGGCCAACCAGGGTCTTGGCGTCGGTGATCTCGCCGGAGGCGACCCAGGCTTCGAGTTCGGCCTGGGTGGCGGTGAAGACGTCGAGGAACTCGCCGGCATCAAGCCGGCGTTCACCCAGCGTCAGGTCACGCGCGAACCAGACCTCGATGCGTTCGGTGGCGTAGGCGATGGCGTTGTGCAGTTCGCCGGCCAGCGCCCAGCTCGCGGCGCGGTAGCCGGTTTCCTCGAACAGCTCGCGCGCGGCGCAGGCCAGGGTGGACTCGTCCGGGTCGAGCTTGCCGGCCGGGAACTCGATGACGGTGCGCGCCAGCGGGTAGCGGTACTGGCGCTCCAGCACCAGGCGGCCGTCGGCCAGCATGGGCAGCACCATGACCGCACCGGGATGCACGATGTATTCGCGCCCGGCCTCGCTGCCGTCGGGCAGCCGCACGCGGTCGCGCCAGACATCGAGCAGGTGCCCCTGCCAGACCCGCTCGCTATGCACCGGCATCTCGCGCAGATGGGCGTCGCCATCCTGCAGACCCGGCGCGTGGTCGGGCAGCGGCGCGTCGATGCCGTCGAAACGGACTGCGGAGCGCCGCGGCGCGTGGGCGCTCATGCGAGCGTGCCGCAGCGTGCGGACTCAGCGCCCCGAGGGGTGGGCCCGGCTGCGGTCACGATGGGAAGTCTGCGCGGCCGCCGGGCTCAGCTGCCCAGGGCCTTGAGCACAGCCTGCGAGCACATGGCCATCAGGCCGCCCGGGAACACGCCGAGCACCAGCACCGCAAGGCCGTTGACCGACAGCAGCGCATTGGCGCCGGGGGCCTGGACGATGGGTTGTGTGTCCGTCGCGGTGTCGAAGTACATGACCTTGACGATGCGCAGGTAGTAGAAGGCGCCGATGAGCGACATCATGACCGCAAACACAGCCAGCCAGAGGTAGACCGACTCACCCGTGGCGACGAGCGACTGCAGCACCGCCAGCTTGGCGTAGAAGCCCACCACCGGCGGCACGCCGGCGAGCGAGAACATGAACACCGCCATGATCAGGGCCATGGCCGGGGCGCGCTGGTTCAGGCCGGCCAGATCGCTGATCTCCTCGGCCTCGAAGCCGGGGCGGGCCAGCAGCATGATGAGGCCGAAGCTGCCCAACGTGGTCAGCACATAGCTCACCAGATAGAACATGGCCGAGCTGTAGCCGTTCACCGCCGAGTTGGTGTTGGCCGCGATCACGGTGGGCGTGAAGCCCAGCAGCATGAAGCCGATCTGAGAGATGGTCGAGTAGGCCAGCATGCGCTTCAGATTGGTCTGGGCGATGGCGACCAGGTTGCCCACCACCAGCGAACACACAGACAGCACCATGAGCATCTGCTGCCAGTCGCCGGCCTGCGAGCTCATTCCCTCGACCAGCAGGCGGAAGGCCATGCCGAAGGCTGCCAGCTTGGGCGCACCGGCGATCATGAGGGTGATGGCCGACGGCGCACCGTGGTACACATCGGGCACCCACATGTGGAAGGGCACGGCACCAAACTTGAACGCCAGGCCGGCGACGATGAAGGCCAGGCCGAAGGCGATGACCTGCTTGTTCGGCTGGCCGGACTGCAGCACCTCGAACACGCGCGGGATGTCCAGCGATCCGGTGGCGCCGTACATCATGGACAGGCCGTAGAGCAGGAAGCCGCTGGCCAGGGCGCCAAGCACGAAGTACTTCATGGCCGCCTCGGTGGCCGAGGTGTGGTCGCGGCGCAGGGCAGTGAGCGCGTACAGCGACAGGCTCATCAGTTCCAGGCCGAGATAGACGACCAGGAAGTTGTTGGCCGCCACCATGATGCAGATGCCCAGTAGGGCGAACAGCGCCAGGGTGAACAGCTCACCCTTGAGCATGTCGCGGCTGCTGGCGTAGACCTGTGCGTAGATCAACGTGACCAGCATGGCCAGGGTGGCAAAGAAGGCCAGCACATGGCCCAGCGGGTCGATGACCAGCATGCGGCCCATGACGTACTGCGTGCTGCCTTCGCCAAACGCGTTGAGGTGCAGCAGGCCGACGCAGACCAGGGTGGCGACGCTGAGCAGCAGCGTGGCGGTGCGCTTGGGCGAGGTGACGAAGAGATCGACGATGGCGATGACGCAGGCCATCACCAGCAGGAGGATCTCGGGGAACACGGCGAGCCAGTTCGAGGTTGTCATGAGGTGCTCGGCGAGAGGTTCACAGCTTGGAGACGGCGACGTGGCGCATGAGCTCGACCACGGAGCTGTGCATCACGTCGGTGAAGGGCTTGGGATACAGGCCCATGACCAGCGTGGCCACCGCCAGCAGGCCGAGCATAAGGAACTCGCGGCTGTTGATGTCGGTGAGTTCACGCACATGGTGGTTGGTGACATCGCCGAAATAGACGCGCTTGACCATCCACAGCGTATAGGCCGCGCCCAGGATGAGGGCGGTAGCGGCGAGCAGGCCGATCCAGAAGTTGAACTTCACGGCGCCCAGGATGACCATCCACTCACCGATGAAGCCGGCAGTGCCAGGCAGGCCGCAGTTGGCCATCCCGAAGAACACCGCGAACGCCGCAAACTTGGGCATGGTGTTGACCACGCCGCCGTAGGCCGCGATCTCGCGCGAATGCACGCGGTCATAGAGCACGCCGATGGACAGGAACATCGCGCCCGACACGAAGCCGTGGCTGATCATCTGCACCAAGCCGCCTGAGATGCCCAATTCGCTGAAGATGAAGAAGCCCAGGGTCACGAAGCCCATGTGGGCGATGGACGAATAGGCCACCAGTTTCTTCATGTCGGTCTGCACCAGGGCCACCAGGCCGATGTAGATCACCGCGATGAGCGAGATGGTGATGATGAAGGGCGCGTAGTGGTGCGCTGCGTCCGGCGCGATGGGCAGCGAGAAGCGCAGAAAGCCATAGCAGCCCAGCTTGAGCATGATGGCCGCCAGCACGACCGAGCCACCGGTAGGTGCCTCGACGTGGGCGTCCGGCAGCCAGGTGTGCACCGGCCACATCGGCACCTTGACGGCGAAGGCGGCGAAGAAGGCGAAGAAGAGCAACGACTGCGCATCCATCGGCAGCTTGAGCTTGTGCCACGCGGCGAGGTCGAAGCTGCCGCCCGACTTGATGTACAGGAAGATCAGCGCGATCAGCATCAGCAGCGAACCGGCCAGCGTGTACAGGAAGAACTTGAACGCGGCATACACGCGGCGCGGACCGCCCCACACGCCGATGATGATGTACATCGGGATCAGCGTGGCTTCGAAGAAGACGTAGAACAGCAGGCCGTCGGCGGCGCAGAACACACCCACCATCAGCCCCGAAAGGATGAGGAAGGCACCCATGTACTGGTGCACGCGTTCGGTGATGACCTCCCAGGCGGCGATCACCACGATGATGGTGATGAAGGCGGTGAGCAGCACGAACCACACGGCAATGCCGTCCACGCCCAGGTGGTAGCGCACGTTGAAGCGTTCGATCCAGGGCAGGTTTTCCTGGAACTGCAGGGCCGGCGTAGCCAGGTCGAAGCCGTTGCCGACCAGCGGGAGCGTCACCAGGAAGCTGACGACGGCGCCGATGAGGGCCAGCCAGCGCACCACGTTGGCGTTGTTGTCGCGGCCCAGGGCGATGATGACGGTGCCGAAGACGACCGGCAGCCAGATAGCGAGCGAGAGGTAAGCCATATTCTTGTTTACGCGCTCAAGCGTGCAGCAGGACGAACCAGGTCATCAGCGCGACCACACCGACCAGCATGACCAGGGCGTAGTGATAGATGTAGCCGGTCTGGCCCAGGCGGGCGACAGCGGAAATCATGCCGACCAGACGGGCGGAGCCGTTGATGGCGAGGCCGTCGATGAGGGCGACGTCGCCACCCTTCCACAGGCCGCGACCCAGCAGACGGGCACCGGCAGCGAGCACGTTCTCGTTGAACCAGTCGAGGTAGTACTTGTTCTCGCCGATCTTGATCAGCGGTGCCAGGGCTCGGGCAAAGGCGGTCGGGATGCCCGGCGCGACCATGTAGAACACGTAGGCGGTGACCACGCCGGCCAGGGCGAGGATGAAGGGCAGCGATGTGAAGGCGTGCAGGCCCATGGCGACGGCACCGTGGAACTCGTGTGCCAGCTCTTCCATGGCCGGGTGCAGTTCGTTGTTGACGAAGATCGCGTCCTTGAAGAATTCGCCATGCAGCAGCGGGCCGATGGTCAGGTAGCCGATCACCACCGACGGGATGGCCAGCAGCAGCAGCGGCGCGGTCACCACCCAGGGCGACTCGTGCGGCGTGTGGTCACCGTGGCCATGGCCGTGGTCGTCATGAGCATGCGCATCGGCCGCGTGGTGGTCGTCATGGCCATGGTCATCGTGCGCGTGGTCGTCATGTGCCGGCGGCGGGAAGGGCTTGTCGTGGAAGTTCTCCTTGCCGTGGAAGACCAGGAAGTACATCCGGAACGAGTAGAACGCGGTCACGAACACGCCGATGATGACGGCGTAGTAGGCCCAGTGCGCCGCCGGCAGATGGCTGGCGTGCACGGCCTCGATGATGGAATCCTTGGAGTAGAAGCCGGCGAAGAAGGGCGTGCCGATCAGCGCCAGGCTGCCCAGCAGCGAGGTGATCCAGGTGATGGGCATGTACTTGCGCAGGCCGCCCATGTTGCGGATGTCCTGGTCATGGTGCATGCCGATGATGACCGAACCGGCGCCGAGGAACAGCAGGGCCTTGAAAAAGGCGTGTGTCATCAAGTGGAACACCGCCACCGAGTAGGCCGAGGCGCCCAGCGCCACCGTCATGTAGCCCAGCTGCGAGAGCGTCGAATAGGCCACCACACGCTTGATGTCGTTCTGGATGATGCCCAGGAAGCCCATGAACAGGGCGGTGATCGCGCCGACCACCAGGATGAGATTGAGCGCCGTGTCGGACAGCTCGAACAGCGGCGACATGCGCGCGACCATGAAGATGCCGGCCGTCACCATGGTGGCAGCGTGGATCAGCGCGGAGATCGGCGTCGGGCCTTCCATCGAGT